>JBBRMK010000055.1:0-32837 GCA_038230875.1 Pseudanabaenales cyanobacterium | reverse complement strand
GATGAGTTTGTGGTTGGTTTGTATGGAGCCAATCTCCAGCAAAGTATCCAACGCCTGAATACGGTGTTAGAAACGTGGCGAGAACAAAAAATCTTAACGGTTGAAAAAGAAGCTGTTTCAATCACTTTTAGTGCGGGTGTGGTTGAGTATCCTCAAAATGGAACGAACTTAGAAATGTTGTTTCGCAATATGGAAACGGCTCTACATCAAGCTAAAGTGACGGGTCGAAATCAAATTGTGACAGCAAAGTAGGTGGATTGTGACTAAAACTAGCCCTGAGATAAGCCCTAAAACTAGCCCTAAAACTAGCCCTGAGATAAGCCCTGAGATAAGCCCTGAGATAAGCCCTGAAATCAGCACAAACAAGACTCTTTTGTGTATTGATGATGAATATATAATTCGTCAAATTGTGCAAATTTGCATAGAAGATTTTAGTGAATGGAAAATAAAGTTCGCGACTTCAGGTGAAGAAGGATTAAACTCAATTTTGACAAGCAAGCCTGATGCAATTTTGCTTGATTTGATGATGCCGCATATAGATGGATTTACCTTTTTTAAGCAATTGCAAGCAGATGTCGAACTCGCTCAGATTCCTGTTGTATTGCTAACGGCTTGCACTAATATGACCCAATGTCAAAATTTTGCCGAACTTGGTTTTAAAGGTGTGATTATCAAGCCATTTGAACCGATCGCGCTGATTCCGCAAATTGCCAATATATTAGGCTGGTAGTCCCTAAAAATCAGTAATCCCTTATAAAACTGCTAAAACTTTAGCTATATTACCAGTAACTTCTCCATAGCAAAACCTCTCCCGCCGACCTAATGAACCCACAAAACCCTTGGAATGACTCTAGTTTAGAGGAAGCTGCTGATCGCTTGGTTTTACTTGAATATGCTCCTGCTGGCGTAGTTATCGACTCCGATCTAGAAATATTGCAGTTTCGAGGAAATACCAGCCCCTATCTAAACCTCATTCCCGGTAAAGCCACGCTAAATCTCTTGAAAATGGTGAATTTGTCACTAACTGTAGAGTTACGGACTGCGATCCAAATGGCTAAAAAAGAAAATGAAACTATTCGCCGCGAAGGGCTGCTGATGGAACAGCAAAGAGTAGATTTAGTAGTAATTCCTTTTAAACTTGTTCCTGAAGGCGATCATTTTTTCCTGATCTTATTTACAATTAACTCCACAGCTAAGTTATCTCTAGAAAACCAATCCCCAGCCAAATCTAAGAAAGCTCGACAAACTGAAAGCGATCGCGAAGTTACGGGTTTAAAATTAGAATTAGCAGTCGGCAAAGAATATTTGCAATCGATTATTGTTGCCCAAGAATTTATTAACGAAGATTTCAAAATCGCCCACGAAGAGATTTTGTCTAGCAATGAGGAATTGCAAAGTACTAATGAAGAGTTGGAGACTGCCAAGGAAGAAATCCAAGCTACTAATGAAGAATTAAGCACAATTAATGATGAGCTTCATAGTCGCAACTTGCTATTAAATCAGGCTAACAACGATCTCCAAAATTTTCTAAGTAGTGTAAATATCCCAATTCTGATGCTGTCGAGAGATTTGCGGATTCGACGGTTTACACCGATGGCAGAAAAGTTGTTTAACTTGATTTCTACTGATGTCGGGCGACCATTTAGTAACATCCATCCGAATATTAATGTCCCAAATCTCGTAGCCCTAGCCGCCGAAACTATTGATACGTTGCATATCTATGAACAGGAGGTTCAAGACCAAAACGATCGCTGGTATAGTTTGCGGATTCGTCCTTATAAAACTTTAGAAAATCAAATCGATGGAGCCGTAATAAGCTTAATTGATATTAATGCGCTCAAGCGAAGTGCGCTGTTATTAGAATCTGCCATTGTGGAGACAGTGCGATCGCCTTTGGTGGTTCTTGATGCCAATTTCAAAGTAATTATAGCCAACCGCTTATTTTATCAAACCTTTCAACTATCACCGATCCAAACCGAACATCATGATTTCTTTACTCTAGGACAAGGGGAATGGAATGTTCCTTTACTGCGATCGCTATTGGTAGATATGCTAACTAACCAAAGTTGGATCGAAGATTTTGAAATCGCTCAAGACTTTACGGGTTTGGGAAGTCGGACGATGTTACTTAGCGCCACCCAAATTTTGCAAGTCAGGGGTGAGACATCAGCGCAAATGATTTTATTAGCGATCGAAGATATTACGACCCGCAAAAATAATGAAATCCAAATCAGAAACACCCTGAAAGAGAAAGAAGTTTTACTAAACGAAATCCGTCATCGGGTGAAAAACAATTTACAAGTCATTTCTAGCCTAGTGAGTTTGCAAAGTAGTCGAGTTAATAATCCTGAAGCTTCGCAAATCCTTCAAGACACAAAAAACCGTATCCAAACCATTGCCCTAATGTATGAAACTTTACATCAATCTCCTCATCTCGACCATATTAACTTTGTAGAATATGTACGAACCTTAGTAGATTATTTATTTAGAAGCTGTAATCTAAATCCTCAGATTAGTTCAAGGGTGTCTGTACCACCTGAAACTGAGATTGATCCAGATCGAGCCTTGCTGATTGGTTTGATCATTAATGAACTAGTTACTAATGCTTTGAAATATGGATTTTCAGATGGATTTTTAGCAAATAATACTGGCGAAATTAGCGTAGAAATTAGCATTAATAGCGATCGCACTTTTACCTTGGCAGTTGGTAATTCGAGTAATAGTCTGCCTGTAGATTTTGATTTAGACGCGATCGCATCTGTGGGCTTAAATCTGGTTAGACAATTAGTAGAACAACTTCATGGAAATTTACATTTTTATCAGGAAAATAAAACTATAATTTCTGTAATCTTTCCTTTTTAACAAATATTCATAAATATTTTGTAATATTAAAGATTAAAATAATATTAAGAAATGAATTATCCTGAAATTAAGACGTAGCTATTGAGTAGACATCTATGAACAAGTTAGAGTCAGTAATTCCAGTAGTAAAGGTCTTAATTGTTGAAGATGAAAAAATTATTTCATGGCATCTTCGGGAAGTTTTAGAATCTCAAGGTTATCAAGTATCCGCAGTAGCATCTTCGGGCGAAGAAGCAATTGGAGCAGCTACCCTTGTTAAACCTGATTTAGCTTTAATGGATATTCGCCTCAATGGTGAAATAGAGGGGATCGAGGCTGCTGATTTTTTATATAAAAATTTTGGTATTCCGATTATTTATTTGACTGCGTTAAGTGAGCAAAGTACTTTCACAAAAGCTTTTCAAACACGTCCTTTTGGTTACTTGCTCAAACCCTTTGAGCCTAAAGAGCTACACTGCACTATTCAAACTGCTCTGCAACGACATCAAATCGAAATTGATCTGACTGAGCAGATAGCTACTAACAAGCGCAACGAGATAGCCCTCCAACAAGCAAATCATCGTTGGCAATTCTTACTAGATAATCTCCGTCTAATCGTTGTCCGTTTGGATTGTGATGGAAAAGTGGAATATGTCAATCGATTTTTTCTCGATGCTACAGGTTATGAATTAGATGAGGTGATAGACAAAGACTGGTTCGCTCATTTTCTCCCCCAAACACAAGAGAAAAAAGTTAGAGATGTTTTTTTAGACTTCTTAACCGATAAATTTCAGCAATACTATCAAAATCATATTTTGACAAAGACTGGTGAAGAAAGAATGATCGCTTGGAGCAATAAGTTAATTCATGATGATGATGCGATTATTGGAACATTGAGTATTGGTGAAGATATTACCGATAAGTTAAAAGCTGAACTGATCAAAAGTGAATTCATTTCCGTGGTCAGCCATGAACTTAGGACTCCTTTGGCTGCGATTCATGGCTCGCTAGGATTGCTTAGCTCAGGGGTACTAGACAAAAAACCTGAAAATGCTAAATATATGTTCGATATAGCCATATCACAAACCGAAAGGTTAGGACGGCTAGTTAATGACATTTTGGACTTAGAGCGTTTAGAGTCTAGCAAAGTCACGCTTGAGCGCCAGTGGTACGATGCGGCTGAAGTATGTCAACAAGCAGTAGAAACGATGCAAGTGATCGCCCATAAAAGCCAGATCAAAATATTAGGCAATGTGCAGTCTCAGCAAATTTTTGTGAATAGCGATCGCATTGTCCAAACCTTAGTTAATTTGCTTAGTAATGCAATTAAATTCTCACCACCTCAGAGTCAAGTCCAACTACAAGGCGAAGCGATCGGCGATGAGATTTTGTTTAAAGTTAGCGATCGCGGTCGCGGCATTCCTGAAAATCAGTTAGAGAGTATTTTTGAACGATTTAATCAAGTAGATGCTTCCGACTCTCAGCAAATGAAAGGTACAGGTTTAGGTTTAGCGATCTGTCGCAGCATTGTCGAACAACATGGCGGCAAAATTTGGGCTGAAAGTGTATTGTCTGAAGGCAGTACATTTTTATTTACCATTCCCCTTTATACCCCGTCCATATTGAAAACCGAAGTTTTCAATATGGACGCAGAAGAAACCCGAAGCGGGGCTTCGCCCTGCGACCCTCTAAAATAACTATGGGTTTCATCCTAGACGCGGTATAGCATGTCCAATAAATTGATTTTACTTATTGATGATGAGCCAAACCTTGCTCAAGTGGTTGCCGTTTGTTTAGAAAGTTTTAAAGGATGGAAAGTCCAAGTGGCTAATTCTGGTAAAGAAGCACTTAGCATTGTCGAAACTCTTAATCCTGATGCGATTCTTCTGGATGTAATGATGCCTGATATGGATGGTATTACAGTCAATCAAAACCTCCAAAAGAATCCCAGCACTCAAAATATTCCTGTGATTTTTTTAACTGCTAAAGTACAGGCAAGCGATCGCGAACAATTTGCTCAACTAGGTATAGCAGGCTTCATCGTCAAGCCATTTGAACCGCTTAAAATTGCCGATCAAATTGCCCAGCTTTTAGGTTGGTAATTTTTTATATTATTGTTGATCAAAACCAGCACGACAAGGGTCGCAGGGCAAAGCCCCGCAAAACCAGCACAACAAGGGTCGCAGGGCAAAGCCCCGCAAAACCAACACAACAAGGGTCGCAGGGCGAAGCCCCGCAAAGGGTTTTATATTATTGTTGATCAAACCAGCACGACAAGTGTCGCAGGACGAAGCCCTGCAAAACCAGCACGACAAGTGTCGCAGGGCGAAGCCCCGCAAAGGGTTTTATATTATTGTTGATCAAACCAGCACGACAAGTGTCGCAGGGCGAAGCCCCGCAAAACCTGCACGACAAGGGTCGCAGGGCGAAGCCCCGCAAAGGGTTTTATATTATTGTTTGTGGTAAGTTTGAAAGCAAATTGCTATAGATTAATAGATTTTTAGAATCGTAGCCACGAGCATTATTTCTTATCCTAATTTTTGTTTTATATCTTCAGGATCTCTAAAGCCGATCGCGATCGCTTTCCCATCTTTCACAAATAAAGGACGCTTTAGCAGCATCGTATCTTTTGCATAAGCTTCAATCCATTGAATATGCGACCATGTATCTTTTTCGGTGCCAAGCGATCGATATGACTGTCCCGATGTATTTCGCATTGCTCTTTCCCCCAATACATTTACCCACTCAGCGATCGCAGTTCTAGTCGGTGGATAGTCTTTAGTGTTAATAAATTCATAGGGTATTTCTTGTCTTTCTAACCAAGCGATCGCTTTTTTGCAAGTACCACAATTTGGGATTCCATAGACTTGAATAGACATAAAATTACTCGGATGATGACTTGTTGCTTTTTGATGTAGCGCTATATATCGTTATTGTAGCGACACATCAAAGTAAAACCTAAATTTGCATACTCCCTTCCTACCAAATAATTAGGGTTGCGGCGCTTCGCGCCGCAACCCTAATTATTTGGTTTTAATATCTAATCTTTTACTGGGAAGGGAGTAAGTAGATTTTATATACCTATACAAAAATTAGGGAAGGGCATTTTGTGCTCTTCCCTAACTAATTTGAAAGTGGGAGTGAAGGGACTTGAACCCATACGACCTTACGGTCAACGGATTTTAAGTCCGTAGCGTCTACCATTCCGCCACACTCCCAAAAGGCTTTGCTATTCTAACGCGAAATGTGTAAATTTAAGATCAAAATTTGATATTTAGTTCAAAAACTTAGGAATTACGCAAAAACGCCTCAAAGCCTTAATTATTCTTAGAGGCAATTTATGAATGGTCCCTATATTTCGTAGCTGATGCGTAAGTCCTAACTCTTCGTTGTTAAATTCTTAGATTTCTTCGTCGTCCCACTTGTCTTGGGTATAACCAAGTTCAGTTGCGGCGGCTTTTTCTTCACTGGTGAGGTCTTCCCAAAGTTTTTCAGCCGATTCTGGAAGATCGTCTTCTCCTTCCCAACTAGATTGAGTCCAGCCTAAAATACCCCAGAGTTTTTGATCTTCACTAGATAGATCATCCCATTCAGGAAAATCTAATTCATCAGCCCAATTTTCTTCATTCCAGCCTAATTGAGTCCACAGAGCTTGCTCAGCACTGGTCAAATCTGACCAATCCAGTTCGCTCCAAAATTCATTAGGATCGCCAGTTACTTCACGAATAGTAGTCATAGAAAACCTTTTATAAGTTAGATTTCTTTAAATTTCATCATAAGTTTTGCTAGGTTCCATAAGCAACAGCTAAAACTTAACCTTTCAAAAAAAAATTTGTACCATACCTAACTAAACATTTCTCGCGCCTTCTATTTTTTATAAGAAATGCCGATTTATTTGGAGGTAAGCCTATTGCCTAGACTTCGGTAATAAATTGTACCAACGATCGCAAAAAATAGCACATAGGCGATCGCCTGAACTAAATAAAGTTTGTCGGTATAGCCAAATAAAGAACTTAGAATCACCCCTGGAAATTTTTCGGCAGGTAAAACTTTGCTAGTATTCCATACCATATTGCCAAGAATACAGGAATGTTCGCGGGCAAAATGCTCGTAATAAAAACAAATTGATTCAGACTTGCGATCGCTCTGAGAGAGAATCTGTAAGGCGGTATCAAAATGTCCTAGAGCTGAAATTATTAACCCCGAAACAATTGATAGCAGCATAAAGCCCATAATTTTGAAGAAGGCGCGAATATTAATCTGAAGCCCAAATTTGAATAATGCGATCGCGATTAATGTCGCCGCAGCAATTCCACTTATAGCCCCGATCGCTGGCATAAATCCTTCTTGAAATTTTGCGGAAATAAATAAAACGATCTCAAAGCCTTCACGTAAAATTGCAAATAAAATTAGTCCGAAGATTCCTATACCCGCTTTTTTGCCTTTGTCTAATACATTTGCTAAAGAGCCTTCGATTTCCCCTTTCATAGCACGACTTTGTTTCGTCATCCAGATCAACATCCATGTCAACATGACGATCGCGGCAATACTAAAAACACCTTCTAGCAATGGCTCAAAAATTGGTGATAGCGAAGGGTTGCTAGTACCAACGCTCTGCATAAACCAATTAAATATGATGCCGACTAGGGCACTAATCAAAATCCCCGCTCCAATTCCCGCAAATACCCATCGATTAAGATGCGATCGCTTGGCTCGTTTGAGATATGCCATGACAATACCGACTACTAAGGCGGCTTCAACACCTTCACGCAAAGTAATTACAAAAGTTGGAAAAGTTAAACTGAAGTCCATAGGATTTTAATAGAATTTTAGATTGTATTTAACAGGACAAAGAAGCGAGGTGAGATGTACAGTACTTTACACACCGCTTTAAATTTTTACGATTTTGTATAAACTTTGGCGGCTGCTTGTTCATTTCCTTTAATTAAAGCCGACATATCAGCAACAGAAAGAACAGGTTTTTCAGGGGCGATCGCACTAGGATAAGCAGATTTAAGTTTGTCTAAACTGGCTGTAAATTGTTTGTGAGCATCAGGATGATCTTTTTGCATCATCGCCGAAATGCCTTTGTACAATTGCTCAACATAGAGAGTAAACCCACGTGAGTCCTGATATTCAATGATTTCTTTAATCTTGTTATCAGAAATCGCTGCCATATATTCAGTACCTGCGTTATCAAGAATCGTATTAATAACTTGCAGCGCAAACTTTGGTGATTGACGTTGAGTTTCTGGAATTGCCGCGATCGCAGTATCGATATTAGTTATGGCTTCTTGATACTTAGTGGCTAGACTTGGATCGCTGGGCTTGGATTTGACCAATTGTTGTAAATCTATTAACGACTGCTTAAATTCTTTGACATTACGCTCTTTAAGTTGATCTTCCACCAGAGCATAAATTTCTTCTACTGGATGTTGAATGTGAGGAAGAGCTTGTTCTGGTTTTTGAAGGTCAAGTAATTCTTTTGCGACAATCATATGACCTTTCATCAAGCCCAACTTAGTCAAATAATCAACATCCTTTGCTTCCCCTGTGAGTACCACTGTTTCTATCCCAACCATGTCTTTGATTTGTTCAAATTGGGGTGCAGTGACAACTTTCTTAGATACTAAGTCTTCAGGTTTTGTATATGGACGAGCAGCCTGAATTTTATTAGACAAACCTGCAATTCCTAATTTTGCTTCGACCTTATCTAGGTCTGACAAAATTGCTTCGTTAATATTGATTTTTACTTTACTATGACTTCCCATTACGTCTTTCTGAGACCCGTTTTTAGACTCAAGTTTAGACTCACTTGTCGCATTACTGACAGATTGATTTGGGCTTGTAGTGGGAGGTGTGTTATTACAAGCTGAAAGGGCGATCGCTCCAACCAAAGAAAGTGCAAATAGCGTTATAAATGCTTTGGTCTTAATTAATGCTTTAAATGATTTTTTTGTGAAGGATATGATGGAAAACATAAGCGTGACTAAAAACAACTTGAAAATAACTAAAAAATGACTGCTTAATGCAACTAATATGCAATAAGTTACTTAAGTTTATTAGAACATAAACTTGCAAATAATTATCAATAAAATATTTAACTAGGCAACTACATCAAATAAACCCATACAACCTGCTTCCGCGATCGCATCTTGGTGCGGATGAAACATATATTTGCCAGTGAACCGATACTTCAACTCCAGAATATGTCGCTCTGCCGTCCCCATCGTGATCACATCAGTTTCTTCACTAGGAGTCATGCTGCGCCCTGTGCGGTAAACCTGAAACATATTGGCATGCACATGAAATGTGGCTACAGGGTCAAACTCAATCATATTAAGGACATATAAACGCAATAGCTGATTTTGTTGCACTGCGATCGGTTGTTGCATATAAAAGTGAGGTAGTCCATTAAAGGCGTACATTTCATTGCGTCCGTCCCCATTGGTGTCATAGCCCGCCATGATTAAAACAATCTCATCAGCAGGCGATCGCGGTGTTGGTGGATCGACAATAAACATTCCATACAAACCTTTACCAATATGACGGGTCACTGGTTCAATATGGCAATGATATAGATGTACTCCATAAGGCTTTGCATCAAATTCATAAATAGTCGCCGCCCCATTGCGAATTGGTTTGATTCCATCCATTTCTGAGGGATGTTCACCATGAAAATGCAATGAGTGGGAATGTCCTGCTTGATTAGAAAAAGCAATCCGCACGCGATCGCCTTCGGTAGCTCTCAGCGTTGGTCCTGGTACGCGATCGTTAACATTCCAAGTAATAAAATCAGTTGCCGCATCTAACTTCACTGTCTTCGTTTTTGCGGTAAGTTCAAACTCACGCACCGTGCGTCCATTTTCTTGTGACACTTTGCCATAATCAAATTCTCGTAAAGCAGCGATCGGATTCAGTCCACTAGTCTTAATTCTCTCCAGCGATGCGTTACTAGGTTTCATCGGCGGAATAACAAGCTTTTTATCTGGCTTATCTTGAGATTCAGAGAATCTGATAGGACCACAAGCGATCGCGCCCCCAATTATCCCCATTCCACCAAGTCCCAACTCTAATATTTTTCTGCGCTGCCGATCCATTAACTATAGCTACTTGCAAATACTTCCTATTTATCTTAACCAATCTCACAAGATTTGCAATTTTAAAATATGGTCTAGTTAGAAGGTCTAGTTAGACGTAAGTGAGTAATCGATATATATTGCCATTTTGATGCTTACGAATTTATATAAAATCACTATGTTTACGATAATGGATATTTACGCAAGCTTAATAATATAATCAAATTAGTAAGCTTAAAAATATTTAGCCCACAGGATTGAATCTAGATTCAATCCTGTGGGCTAAATATTTTTAAGCTATATAAAACAGCGATCGCCTGTTTCTAACTACTCCACAAAATTATCGGATTGAATTTTTCCTGTCCCATTGCAAAATAAGCAATTTTCTTCTCGCTGAATCTCTCCCGAACAGTCTCGCAGTTCGATATAGCCTTTGCCCTCGCAGTGATGACAAAGTTCTTTTGGTTTTAAGTCAGATGAAAGGCGATCGCTTTCTAACTTTTCTGACATATTTGATAAAAAGTAACCATAACTAAAAGTATAGGAGGACTATTTAGGAATTACCCGAATTAGTCCAGTTTGGAAAGCTGTATCGTAAGTGATCAGAGGTAAGTTTTCAATTTCAGCTTGAGCCATAATCATCCGATCAAATGGATCTCGATGGACTATCGGTAGACTTCCTGCTCTAAGCGCATGATCTGTGGCGATCGCCATTTCGCTAAATTTTGCTTGATGTAATATCTGTGAATATTGCTCAACAATTTGTTTTGCTTCAGGTAGTTTGCCAATACGGTATTTGGTAGCAATTTCCCAAGCAGATACACTGCTAACGATAATCATATTGTCTGGATTGCGAATGATGTCTCTACAGTCACTATTTAGTTTTGGGTCATTAAAGATCCACCACAGTAAAATATGGGTGTCAATCAAATAACTCATTCCCATTTTTGAAGTTCCTCTTCTGGCAATGGCTCAAAAAAAGCGTCACCAAGTTTTCCTGTTAGTAATCCAGGAATACGAGGCTGTAAAGGCTCTTTTCCTAAACCTAGTCGAAAGTAATGAATTAGGTCATAAATTTCAGCAAGTTTATCTTCTGGTATATCTTGCAGTTCTTGGACAATCTTCTGAATCAGCATAAGTCAAACTCCTAATTTTGTTTTAATCGCTTTTATTTTCAAGAGACAAAACCTCTCCGAGAAAAAGATACACTTCAAGAAAAAGAGCTTTAGCTTCATTAACGGAAACGTCAGAATGTACGCCACTGCATACCCTTTCATATAAATTACTGAGGGTTTGTCGCAGCTTATGCTTGCGAGATTTACTATCTGTCTTTAAATGAATATAAGCATTTATTCTGTTTTGATGTTTTCCTTTGTCTAATTTAAGAGTATTACCATCAATCTCAATACCTTCTTCGCTAGGTGGACTAATTGCATCAGCAAATGAGTCAATTATTCGTCTACAAGTTGTTAAAGCATGACTAACTGCTTCACTTTCGCCATTGGAAAGCCGCTCAAAAATTGAAGGTATTTTCTCAAGAACATCATTGCATTTACCCGCTAGGAGTGAATCAATTGATAATTTATAGACTTCAAATATGCTTTCAGAAAGTTCACTAAAAATTTTTTCGTAATAAATACTAAATACAAATTCATAAATTAATCCCTTTACACGACTGCAAATAGCACTAAGCCGTGAAATTTTTGTGGTTATCATTGTAGTTTCATTTACAATTCTATGTGTCACAATATGAGCCATTTCTCCACTTACGCTATCTACCTTGATAGTTGTAAGTTGCAATTTCATTGCTTCGATTTCAGATTCTTGCCATGCAAGCGAACCAAAAAACCTTTATTCAGATTTCTATCTGTCCAACGCCCAGTCTGATTCATATATTTGAGCAACAATGCTTCTGTAGAACTGTATCCAGACATTTCATATTTGAGCCACTGTCTTATTTCATCTGAGCCTGAAAGTCGTGCAAGACGAGTAGCTTTTAATAAAATAGCTTCAGAACTAATTCTGCTTAACTCAATATCATCAAGCAGTTCCTTACAAAGCTCAATGATATGTTTTGACTGGTTTTCAAGGATCATTTTATTGCAAGCTAAGACTAATTAATATGGATGATACAATGAAAAATGTCTGTAAATGGAGATAGTCATGGTTCAAGCAACAGAATATCTTTATGTTGTCCGAGATGACGAGATTCTTCATGGGGAACCGATTATTCGAGGTACTCGTACACCTGTTAGAGCAATTGTCGAGACTTGGCGTTTAGGAATTGCACCCGAAGAAATCCCTAAGGGAATGCCTCATCTTACTCTTGGACAAGTATTTGGAGCTTTGACTTACTATAGCGACAATAGAGATGAAATTAATCGATATATTGATCAAAACCTTATCCCTAACGAATTAATTGACCCATTGGTTAGAGATCTGTGAGCAACTTATTAATCTGTTTGTATTTTGATGAGGATGTCAATGTCTTGGTAGCAGAGTTATTGCGCGTAAAAGGCTTTGATGTAACTACTACAAGAGATGAAGGACAACTCCGAGCATCAGATGCAGAACAACTTGCTTATGCAGTAAGCCAAGAAAGAACACTTATTACACATAATAGAATTGACTTTGAAGAACTTGTCCAAAGTTACTTTGATTCAGGAAAGAAGCATTATGGTGTGGTTCTTGCTGTACGTCGTTCACCACAAGAAATCGCACAACGACTAATGGTAATTCTAAATCAAGTTACTTCAGATGAGATGCAAGATCAAGTTCGATATATTTAGAGATAATAGTTCATCAGCAGAAACCTATTCCAAGTCAACTAGACTCAATCTTGAGGTTTGTTCTTTCTTGCCTAGAGAAATTTCTATCTTTCTCAAAAGTTCTACAGTCACTTCAGCAAAAGCTTTAGCGCCGCCTGAATTGGGATTAGCTAATGAAGCAGGGATAAAGTTATCTACAGCTTTAGCAATATTCACGTCATTGGGAATCTTGGTTTTAAAAATCTTGGCACTGCTAAAATCAGTAGTTACCCGATCCATCACTTTTTGATAATATCTGCTTAATGTGAAACCTGCTGACATACTGAATACGATACCTAAAAGTTGAATATTAATCAAATTGTCATCTCGGTAGACTTCGCGTAGCTTCTCAATGCGTCTTTCTAATAGCTGAATACCAACTACAGATAAAGGTTCAGGTCTTGCTGGCATCAGGTAAAAATCGCTAGCAATGATACTACTGCGCGTAATTAAGTTATACCCTGGCGCACAGTCGAGAATAATGTAATCGTAGTTTTTTATGGCAGGAGCGAGAATGTTTTTGATTAGGGTTTGCTCAAATCTGCTCCAAGTTTTTTGAAAGCTTTGTTTTTCCTCATACAGTAGCGATCGGTTATACAACATTTCTGACACTAGAAATTCGTCGTATAAATCAATATCTCCGACCAATAGATCTAATCCTTGCACCTTGCAAACATGCGGAAGTACAAGATCTTTGACTTGGTATACCTTTTCTTGTGGATCATTGACTTGTACGCCATAGTGCTCGATCGCTTGACTAACCAGATGTCGAAGAGTGCGATTTTCTTTACGGCACTTAGCAAAATCAGCTGGCGAGATCATGCTCAGAGTAGCGCTGATTTGAGTATCTAAGTCTACGACTAAGACCTTTTTACGATGGATTTTAGCCAAACAGGTGGCAATATTTACAGTTAAAGTGGTTTTACCAACTCCACCTTTCATATTGACTGTTGCAATCACTTTGCCCATTGTTTCAATACCCAGTTAAATATCAACAAAATAAAATTTTAAGGTGAAGCTCTTTAAGGCGTTCATCCTAAATCATTTTTTGCCCATTAACAATACACTATGGAACTAATAAGTCATCTTTAATCCTTAAAAGAATCATTAAAAATAAGTGAAATACTTTAAATCGCCTTTTTTAGTTGAGATTTGGATTGACAATATGTCCTCTAGTTGGGTCGGGAATAAATAAACCGAGGCGAAGCGATCGCAACATTGCTTCCCAAACCTCACGCATCTGTTCTTCGCCCTCTGTCCAATAGTCAAAGGTAAATAGGACTTGGACGTTGCCACCAATACCAACCAAGATTCGAGATGTAGCAGGTCTTTTCTCTGTAGCATCGATATATTGAATGTCTGACCATACTAATCTCATGCCGTCACGATTAGCGCTGGTAACTTTGCTTTTATGGGTAATTTCGCGCTTATCATCATCGAGAATCTGTTGAAGTGCTTTTTTAAGTGGGAATGTACTCCAATCGTTTGGAGGTAGGCGATTAAAAGACATTTCTAATGCGCCTGTATCGTCTGTTGGCTCAAAATCGTGAAAGCTGACTGACTTTTCTTTAAATTTGACGATCCAATCTTTTGGAAAATCAAACCTCACTGCACCGCGATCGGCAACAAAAATTTTATATCCTTCTTCTGACTCCCAACTGTGATCACTGCGTAAAGTTAAGTCTTTTTTTCTCATATTTACTCAATTAAATTTACTAAATTAATTAGTGTAGAGCGTTGCACCCTAGTTTACTTTATTTTCTTTTTATCTATAGCAATTCTAAATGAGTTGTGAAAGGCTTAGACTACCTTCAGTGGTGATGGACAAATTTTCGAATAACCAAAGCGAATGCAAGGCAACCAATGACTAGAACTTCAAAAGCTAATAGAAGCTTATTAGAAGGAATTATCTTGAACCCTTTAAACCAAGAATTTGGCATATCATTAGCATGGACTTTCCAGTTATAAATGGATAACAATAGTGGTAATCCACCAACTTTTGCACTCATTAGTAGATGCATAGCGATACCAATAATCATGAGTAGCCATGAGAGAAGGTGACCGATGTACCATTTATTATCTAATTGGTTGTTAGGTAACCAATCGGATTGCATCATCCTTCCTGTAGCCACTGCAAAAGATGCGGATAGAAGAATTATGGTGTTAGTGATATGTTGCAATGATATCCACCAAATTGGTTTGCCAATCTCTTGAAGATGCCTTAGAGATTGCCCTTGCACCAAACGACGATAGCCTATATGGAAGCAATATAAAACGAAGATTGATAATGCTAATACGAATATTGAGGCGATATTGCTATGAATGTCTAGAGGATGGCGAATTATGGATAGGTTTAATGTGCCAAATCTTTTGTCGTATCGGTCATAAATAATAAATCCTGTAATCAGGGAAGCGAAAGCAAGTAAGGCGATCGCAAGATGCAATAACCGCAAAAGAACAGGTTGGTAGGGTGCAATTGGAGCTTTCATTGTTTTCCACACTTGTCAATCTAAAGCTAATATAGATTTAAAATTGCTTTAGGGGTAAAAAATGCTTAAGTTTGCCATGTATTTTGCGATGTTTATTGGAGCAATCGTAATTGCCTCATGGGTATCTCGTGAAGCAAACTACTTTTTTAGTAATTTGCTCTATTGGATCAGATACAATTGGCTACCATTTTTGGGATTAGTTTTTATAGGTGCGCTCGCATATAAAGTCTTTAGCAGTAAATCATGATCCAACATGATAGTTAACGTAGAGCGGATTCTCATAGCTTGCGATCGCAACACATTATCAGGTCAGCGCGATTACGCAATTTTACGATTATTAATAGAGAATTCGCTCAAGCGGCAACAGGTAGCAGCAATTAGTATTGGCGATTTTGATTGTGAACTGCGATCGCTTCATATCTACAGACCCTACAAGCGTCAAGATCAACAAAATCACAAAGAAATTATTAGTCTCAGTTTGGACACAGCCACCGCATTACAAGACTGGCTTAGTCTAATCCATATTCCTAGTGAATCTGATGATATTCAAACAAATTCACAAATACCATTATTTATATCTTTAGATCGTGCTAGTTATGGGCATCGGCTTACAGGGACTGCCATATATAGCATTGTCAAACGAGCAGCGGTTAATGCAGACATTACTGAAGCGATCGCTCCTGAACAGTTACGATTTAGCCAAGAAAAAGTTGCCTTAAAACGAGATACTAAGACACTAGATAGGACTCTAATTAAGACTTCTGAGACTCAGTCGAGAACGATTTATGTATCTAAATTAGAGGGTGAGAATCAAGATGAGACTCAAATAGAGATTAGAGAGACTCAAATGAGAGATGTTCCTTATGCTCTTACCGAATTTAGTCCAGATATATTAACTGCACTGCTCACAGACAAGCGTAGTCTTAACACACGCCGCGCCTATGAAAAGGACTTGCATTATTTTTTCCTTGCTGCTTATGGTCAAAAGCCAACAGAGTTAGTGATTGCGCAATTTTTACAACTTACTAGATTTGAGGCGATCGCGATCGCCTTGAGATATAAATCAGATCTGATTGCCAGAAGTTTAAAAGAAGCAACTATTAATCGTCGTTTATCTGCACTCAAGTCTCTAGTGAACTTTGCCGCTAAATTAGGAAAATGCAATTGGAACCTAGATGATGTGCAAACGGAAGTAGTTCAGTCTTATCGTGATACGACTGGAATTAAGCCTGATGGTATCCGCAAGATGTTGCTGAGCATTGATCGCACTACGATCAATGGAAAACGTAACTTTGCGATTTTGCGACTGCTTTGGGACAATGCCCTGCGTCGTAATGAAGTAGTCAGCGCGAATATAAGTGATTTTGATTATGAAGGGCGATCGCTCCAAATTTTAGGCAAAGGACGCGGCTCTCAAAAGAGTCTTATTAGTCTTAATATAGGAACAGCAGAAGCAATTCAAGACTGGTTGTCGCAAATTGAGATTAAAGATCCAAATCAACCATTATTTACTGCGCTTGATCGGGCAAATCGCGGACACAGACTGACTGGTACGGCTATTTACCAAATTGTTAATCAAACCGCACGAGCCTCAGAAATTTCCAAGCAAATGTCCCCTCACCGTATTCGACATTCCGCCATCACCGCCGCCCTCGATGCCACTAATGGAAACGTTCGCAAAGTTCAAAAACTCTCGCGGCATAAGAAACTAGACACCCTCATGCTCTACGACGACAATCGCACAAATATGCAAGGAGAAGTATCGAGTTTGTTAGGCGATTTGATTTAGGAAAAACCAGTGATCCGATCATCTCCATCCGCTGATCACGGCTCCCAAAAAAAGTCTCATTAGTCCTAACAAAAAAAGGGGGCGCTAAGCGCCCCCTTTTTTTGATTTTAGTTTTTTATACACGAGATTGTATACTTTTCCAATGCTGGCGATAGATTAGCTCTAACTGATTGCCAAACTTTGTAAATAGTTTAGCTTGCTGATCTTGAAATGCTAAAAAGAGACGGTGAAATATAGATGTAAAAACCGCAATAATTAAACCCACAGCCGTAGTAATTAGCGCTTCACCAATACCTTGCGTAAGCGAACCCGATTTGGCATTTGACGCAACATCCCCAATTTTAAGCGTACTAAATGAAATTAGAAGTCCAGTTATAGTTCCCAATAGACCAAACATGGGCGCGATCGTAATTGTTGATTCAAGCAACTTTTCGCCCTTGAGCATCTCTGTTAGCTCTTCATCGGCTGAGCTTTCAAGCGCTAAACGAAACAGATCAGGGTCAGGAGTTTCTAGAGCTAGTGGGGCATATAAAAAGCGCCCAATCGGAACTTTCAAAGACTGCTCTGCTACTTGAGCGGCAAGATTTAGATCTTGACGAGCGATCGCCAAAATATTTTCTGCGGTTTTTTGTTCTAGCCTAAAAATGCCAAACCAGAAGATTAGCCGATCCATGATTCCTGCTAGTGCTAAAACTGACATAAGAGCGAGTGGATACATGACCCACCCACCTGCCTTAAACAACTCAATCACTTGGATTCGACTCCTTATCTTCTGGGCTTAATTCTGGACTTGATTCTGAGCTTAATTCTGGGCTTGACTCTTTTTCTTCTCGTTCTCGACTAAGCTGATTGATTAGTGACAAAACTTTCACACCACGCTCAAAAGAACGATCTTCATGAAATATGACTTCGGGAACGCGGCGTAAAGCTAATCTCTGCCCAACTTCACGCTTAATAAAGCCTGTTGCCGAGGCTAGGGCTTCCATAGTTTGTTGTCTTGCTTCTTCAGTGCCGTAGATACTGACAAAGATTTTTACATGCTGAAGGTCGCCTGATAATTCAGCATCAGTGACGCTGACCATGCCCATACCGACGCGATCGTCTTTAATGTCTTTAAGTAACATATTGCTGACTTCTCGCTTGATCAATTCGGCGACACGAGCAACTCGTCTTGTAGTAGCCATAGGTTTACATTTACTGCGTAAATATTAATTTGTAGATTAATTTGTGGATTGATTTTTAGGGAATTTGCGCTTTGATCTTGCTGTCTAGATTTATGCTTGAGTCAAAATCTAAAGCTAAAATTAAGCAATGTCTAGTCCTAGCATAGCTCTTAATACAAGGGATACACCAATAAATCCACTAACTACGGCAGTGATCATCGCGATCGCGGTTACAGGTTTTTTTAGTAATGGAACAATCGGCGCAATTACGACAGACAGAACACCACCAGTAATTAAAGCTAAAAATGTCGGATAGCGGAGCAGATTTTGGATAAAGTTTTTCATAGTCTAATTAGTCTAATACTTTATTAAGAACGACGCAAAGAGCGTTTCTTACTAGTTTATTACTATATATTTTTATATTTTTTAGCTCTTTTGCTCAGACTGAGGCGAAATTGCGGATTTTGGTTGATAAATATTTGGTTGATAAATATTGTGAATTGCACTATCTGACAAAAGTTTGGTCACAGAATCTGGATGATAATCCCAGTTTAGTAAACCTGCTAATCCCATAAACAATCCAAAAGCGGCTGGAACCATTGCAGCGCCATAGAGCCAACCTTTTTGAGTGAGAGATGTCATCGCTAGTAAAGCGATTGCTAGGGCAAATGCTGCTTCTGATAGGTCAAACTGATCGTCGTGGACATTCAATTGCTCGTATAGCTTTTCAGATCCCTGTGCTTGTTGCTGCAATTTTTCCTTGTCTTGATCTTGCTTAGAAGCGATCGCTGTATATACAGCAATTTCTTTGTTATAGTCAGCGCGAAGTTTGGACTGTTGGGCTTGAGGTATAGCCTGAGGTATTGCCAGAGACTGTAACTTTAATTGGGCGATCGTTGATTTGGCAATTTCAGCACGCACATTTCGAGCTTGATAAAAACTCCACGTATCAATGCGATCAGCTTGTGATTTTTGCATAGCTTGGACTACGTTATCGCTTTTGACTTTGCATACTCCCATAAAGGTGACAAACAAAACTACAGTGATCGCTACATAATTATTGAGCTGATTCTTTTTTTTCGTTTTTTGCACTTTACGAGAATCGTCTGAGCTTAAGGGCTTGTCGCGATCGCCTGATTCTTTATGCTCGTCTTGGTCTTGGTTTTGGTCATCGTCCTTGTCTTCAATAATTTCAGAAATATCAGATAGCTCCATAACTTTTAAATGTTTTTTCCTGTAAATTTGATTAATGTATGTTTGAGGGTAGTTAGTGCGAGGTTAAATAGAGCAGGGATATTGATTATAAAATTAAAAGTCAGAATTGCAGATTTATACCTCGTCCATGTTGAAAACCGAAGTTTTCGACATGGACAAAAAGAAAAAACAAAACAGGGCTTCGCCCTGTAACCCTTCATAAAAACTTCGGGTTTCATCCTAGATACGGTATAGATAGATTACGTTAGATTCCTAAAATCCAAAGCAATAGATCGGCTAGACTAAAATCTCTGCAATCAAATAATCTATATTAATCCTTGATTTTGACTTTTTCTTTGATGTGCAGTTTAACCACCAACGAGGGAACTAATCAACACATAAATACCACCGAGAATGATGCCACCACCAGCAATACGCACTAGTTGATCTTTAAAGAACTTCTTGAGCAACATTGCCACACCTACACCTGATAGATGTAATGCAGCAGTTGACACCATAAATCCTGCAGCATATTCCAAAGCGGCGGCTTCTTTTGGCATTTCTGCACCATGAGCATAACCATGAAAAACTGCCAATAGTCCGACAATGCTAATACTTGCGGCTAAAGGTAAACGAGCTGCCATCAGCACTAACGCACCCAGTATTAAATCTGATGCAATAATTCCCTGCTCTACAAAAGGAACTGACACGCCTGAGACACCTAAAGCTCCGCCCAAAGCCATAATGCTCACAAAAGTAAGCGGTACTGACCAAATAGCATGACCACCTAATTGAGCTGCCCAAAGTCCAACTGCCAACATTGCCAAAATATGATCTAAACCGCCAATAGGATGTTCTAGTCCATGCAAAAAACCAACAGTTTCTCCATGTCCGACATGAGCTTGAGCGATCGCCGCTGGCAAAATAGCCAATATAAAAGAACAAATAGATAGTAAAGAGCGTCGAGTAAGTTTATTGAACATTGTTTCTTCCCTCAGATTGAGTTTACCCGTCGATTCTATCGTTAATCTAGAAAATACTTTAGTTCAGTAATGTCATTAATTTAAGCCGTAATTAAAAGTGAAACCACATATCCTATTTATTTTGCCTTACCTTAATCAAGGAGGGACTGAGAAACAAGCCCTCAGCCTGATTGAAGGATTACGCGATCGCTATAAAATTTCGCTATTAGCACCCGATGGCAAAGGTGCACCCCAATTTCGCGCGCTCCCTATTTCGCAGCGCAAATTTGCAAGATTGGATTTTGACTTTTTTAAAGGGTTACCAGAACTGATCACAGGAATTAAAGAAATTCAAAAAGAACAAGCAATTAATCTTGTGCATATTCATGGCGCCCATGAATTGATGTTGGCTGTGCGTTGGGTATTAGGCAAAGTTCCCATAATCTTTACGGTGCACGGATATCATGGTAAAAGTGCAAAATTTAGTTATCAAATGTCCAGTTGGTTTAGTAACTGGTTCGCTGATCGCGTCATCACTGTTTGTGAAGCAGAATATAAAATTTTGGATGGATTAGGACTAAATAAGAAAAAACTCCATTTAATCTATAACGGTGTTAAAGAGCCAATTCTCGATTCTGTCAAATTATCAGAACTAGCTCAAAGATTCCATCTCGATCCCACTAATCAAATTATTCTTGGTACAGCTGCCCGCCTTGATGAAGCGAAAGGTTTAACATATTTACTCCAAGCCTTTGCCGCGCTCACCCCTCCCATTGGGAGAGGTGAGAAAGATCTTCGTTTAGTGATTGCTGGTAATGGAGAACTAGAAGTATCACTCAAACAAGAAGCTCAAGATCTAGGCATAAGCGATCGCGTGATTTTTACAGGCTATCTTGAGGACTTACCCAATTTAATCCAGTTATTAGATATTTTTGTACTGCCTTCTCTTCAAGAAGCTTGTAGCCTTGCTTGCGCCGAAGCGATGTCTCAAGCCAAGCCTGTGGTCGGTACTTGTGTCGGTGGTATTGTTGAACAAGTAAGCGATCGCGAAACAGGTTTTATCGTTAATCCTCGCGATCCTGATGGTTTAGCAACGAAGCTGGCTGAACTAATTAAAGATAAAAACTTACGCGATCGCTTTGCTAAAAATGGTTATGCGCGCTATCGGCAACTTTTCTCTAGTGAAATCATGCTCAAAAAAACCGCAGAGCTATATGATTTAACGATATGAGTGATCTTGTCAAAAAGCAAAAACGGGTAAAGCAAAAACGGGTTTTATTTATTAGCAACGGTCACGGCGAAGACCTAAATGCTTGCGAAGCTCTGAAAGCTTTACGGCGCAAATATCCTGATTTGGATGCGATCGCTTTACCGCTTGTCGGTGATGGTAATGCGTATCGACGCGCAAATGTAGAAATTGTCACCCCTACAAAATCTTTGCCATCAGGTGGATTTGCCTATATGAGCCTATGGAAGCAAATTGAAGATTTCCAATCAGGCTTAATTAGTTTAACTTGGAAACAAATTAAAGCAGCGCGAGAATGCGGCAAAACTTGTGATTTTGTGTTTGCTACAGGTGATGTACTGCCTGCAATTTTTGCTTATTTAACAGGATTGCCTTATGCGATGTTTTTAGTGTCTTCATCAGCATTTTATGAAAATCGCTATGTTCCACGTTGGGAACAAACACTGATGATGCGATCGCCCCGTTGTCGGCAGATTTTGACTCGTGATGCCTATAGTGCAGAACTAATTAAAAAGAGAGGCTATCAAAATACTAGCTTTGTGGGCTATCCGATCATGGATGTACTGGAGCCAACTGGCAAAGATTTATGCTTGATTCCTGATGTACCTATGATCTCCTTGCTTACAGGTAGCCGTTTACCAGAAGCAGCCGAGAACTTAGTGCTGCAATTGCGTTTGTGCATGGCGATTGTCCAAGTATTTGCACCTAGTCCCGTTCAATTCCGTGCGGCGATCGTACCTAGTCTTGTTCCCAAATTAGCGGAACTTGCTGATCAAGCAGGTTGGCAATATGCGGATGGTAAACTTTATCAAAAAGATTTAAACATCAGCGTTTTTTGCTTCAGTGATGCTTTTCCTGATATTTTACAACAATGCAATCTAGCGATCGGCATGGCAGGAACAGCGGTTGAGCAAGCCGTCGGACTGGGAAAACCTGTTATCCAAATTATGGGGAATGGGCCACAATTTTCCTATCGCTTCGCTGAAGCCCAAGAACGGTTACTTGGCTTATCAATCCAAACAATTGGCAAGGAACCTGCTACGCCTGAAATTTTGCAAGAAGCGGCTCAATGTATTAAACGCACTTTAGGCGATCATCAATATCTAGAACTTTGCAAACAAAATGGTTTAGAAAGGGTTGGTGCAAAAGGTGGCTCAGAGAGATTAGCCGATGCGATCGCCAAGCAAGTATTTAACGTGAGTTCGGGATAAGGTTTTGCCCTAAAAGCTTGTCTAACCAAGAACTCAAGTTCTTGGCTCAAAGCTTAAGTCGGTTAAAACCGACTGACAAATTCCTGAAATCGTCTTTAACCCGTTTCAACGGGTTTTAGCTTTGAGCCAAGAACTTGAGTTCTTGGATGGTTGCGCTTTTAGAAGAAGGCTTAACCTGAACTTACGTTATTTAATCTCATTTAATCTTTAAGTCGATAGTTATTGATATCTCATGTGACCCTACGAGTGGAATTATCTTTATGATCTTTATCAACCCCAAAATCGACTTTGCCTTCAAAAAAATCTTTGGTTCTGAAGATAGCAAAGACATCTTAATTAGCTTCCTAAATGCCTTGATTTACGAAGCTAATCCTGTCATTCAAGACTTAGAAATTATCAATCCTTATCTCGCACCCAAAATTCGCGGAGTTAAGGAGACATACCTAGATATCAAAGCAAAAATCCGAGAGGTAGAATCAGGTGAAGAGCGCACCGTGATTATTGAGATGCAGGTCTTGAATGTGGAAGGCTTTGAGAAAAGAATTTTATATAATGCCGCAAAGTCCTACTCTACACAACTTGCTTCTGGCGAAGGTTATCATCTTCTCAATCCAGTTATTGCGCTGACGATTACTGATTTTGTGATGTTTAGTGAATTGAGTAACGTTACATCTAAGTTTATTTTAAAAGAGAAAGACTTCTTAATTGATTATCCTATTTATGATATCGAATTGATTTTTGTGGAGTTGCCAAAATTTAAGAAGAATGAATCAGATCTGGAAACTGTTATCGATAAGTGGCTATATTTTCTTAACAATGCTCGAAAGCTACAAGAGATACCCCCTAATATGGATGATATTGCTGAAATTAAAAAGGCTTTTTATATTGCTAATCAAGCAAATCTCACTCTCGATGAATTGGAAGATCAAGAGAAAAGTGAGATTTTTATTCAAGATCAGCGTGGAGCGATCACCAAGGCTTTACGACAAGGACTTGATGAGGGACGTGAGCAGGGCAAGCAAGAGGGCTTAATGGAAGGCTCTCAACAAAAAGCCTATGAGATTGCAAGGAAGATGCTAGGCATTTTTGATGATGAGACGATCGCAGAAATGACAGGGCTAACCCTAGAAGATCTACGATCGCTACAAGATTAACGCATGATCGTAAATTAGCGCATGGCTTCGCGATGTACTTTAACTAGTTTTACTTCATCCTCTTCGGCTAAATACTTATTTAGCATGTACACCACATATTCGGGTTTGAGATTGCTGTCTGATTTACAGCTACCCATGAAATGCACTTTGGGGAACTCAGGATCGGGATTAATTACGTCGATTGTGAATATGCGATCGCGCAATTCCAACATTTGATTGCGTCCTGATTTAGAGACTTTAGGCATTTGGATAGAAGTTGCGGCAAGGACACAGTAACTTGCGCCTTCAAGGAGATCCATGATGTCGGCAGCATGGCGATCGCTTGCGGTGATAAAGGCAAGTGTGAGTGTATATTCGGCAACTTCTAAAACTGAATCTAGAGATGGCGAATGCACTTCAATTTCATTGATTCCATAAATTGGTAAATCCGCATCAAGTTCGGCACTAAAGCGTTGCTCAAACTCTTCAATGGGAATAGTTGCGGTGAGTTCAAAATCAACAAATTCAGCATTACTAGTTTGACCGAGTGGCAGCGCTTTAGCAATGGAAATGCGCGGTAAAGGATTAAATCCTTCGGTATAGGCAATTGGCAGAGCAGCGCGGCGAGCAGCACGTTGGAAGAACCGATGTAAATCAAGATGCGAAATCAGACTCATATCGCCCAGCTTGCCAAACTTCAGACGAATACGCTGCACTCTAGGAGGGACAATCGGCTTGTCTAGAGAAATCGCAGGGATCTCTGGTGGTGGAATGACGATATTATGTCCAAATTCAGGCCCACAAACTCCACACGCAGAGCAACCACCAAAGGAGCAATCGGGAATTACCTTGGCTGCGATCGCCCTTTCCCAATCTTCGATCAACCATTGTTTATCGATACCAGTATTAATATGGTCCCAAGGTAAATCATTCTCTATCTTCAGCGATGGAGTTTCCCAAATCAGGTCAGCTTCCGCGATCGCTTGTGTCCAAGCCCCAAAAGCTTTCTCAGTATTCTCAAACCACGCTTCTAAGCCAGCACCAAGTTTCCAAGCACGATAGAGAACTTTACCCAAACGGCGATCGCCTCGCCCGACAAAATCTTCCATCGCACTGATCCGAATATCCGTGTAATTGACCTTAATGTTCGCTAAGCGGCGAAATTCTTTGCGTAATAATTTCTGTTTGTGCAGAAAATCGCCTGTAGAAACAGTGTGCCACTGAAACGGAGTATGAGGCTTAGGTGTGAAATTTGAAATGGTCAAATTAACCGCGAGTTTTTTTCTTCCCTTTTGCGAACATTCATTTTGGAGCCATGCCACTGTATCAACGATACCAATCACATCTTCATCGGTTTCGGTCGGTAAACCAATCATGAAGTATAGCTTCACCTTATCCCAACCTTCGGTATAGGCGGTTTTGATACCTTGTAGCAGTTCTTCGTTAGTTAAGCCTTTATTAATCACATCGCGCAAGCGCTGTGTACCAGCTTCAGGAGCAAATGTGAGGCTCTGTTGTTGACGACCATCGCCGCTGCGTAACATGTGAGCAATATTCTCATCAAAGCGATCGACCCGCTGACTTGGTAATGAAAGAGTTATATGTTCATCTTTGAAGCGGTTTTTAATCTGGACCCCAACTGATGGCAACGCTAGATAGTCAGAACAAGAGAGAGAAAGCAGAGAGAACTCGTTATAACCTGTTTCACGAAGCGCTTTCTCAATCGTATCGACAACCTTCTCAGGATCAACGTCACGAGCAGGACGGGTAAGCATCCCTGGTTGACAGAAGCGACAGCCGCGCGTACATCCTCGACGAATTTCAATCGTGAGCCGATCATGAACTGTTTCGACTAAGGGAACTAAGCCGATGCTATATTCGGGCATTGGCGTAGCGACACGGCGGAGGGCGCGAGGGGAGACATCGCTACGATTGGGCTTAACTGCGCCTGTTTTTAGATCCATGTCATAAAATTCAGGGACATATACGCCATCGACCTCATTGGCAAGCGCTAGCAAGGTTTCGCGGCGGTTTTTACCTGCAAGTTTAGCGACTTTGAGAACTTCGCCAATTTCAGGTAATAATTCTTCGCCATCACCGAGGGCAAAGAAATCAAAGAAATCTGCATATGGCTCTGGATTGGAAGTAGCAGTTTGTCCGCCTGCGAAGATTAGGGGACATTCAGCGATCGCTAATTGACTACGCTCTTGCCACGTGATCGGGATATTCGCTAAGTCAAGCATTTCTAAGACATTGGTTGCACCTAGCTCATAGCTAAGGCTAAAGCCTAAAATGTCAAATTCTCGTAGCGATCGCTTAGATTCAACCGCAAACAAATCAGTTTGAGTCTCGCGTAACTTTGCCGAAAGATCAGGCGCAGGAAGATAAGCGCGATCGCAAAGTTGTCCTTCTTTAGAATTAATAATGCTGTAAAGGATGATATGCCCTAAGTTTGACGCACCCACTTCATAAATTTCAGGATAGGTAAGCGACCAACGCACGATCGCTTGTGACCAAGGTTTGCGGACTGCCCCAAACTCATTGCCTAAATAACGGGCAGGTTTCAGGATTTCGGGAGTGAGTAACTGTTCGACTGGTACAGGCATAACTTTTTTTGGGGTGAAACTGTTTATTTGAATGTAATTATCGCCAAGTTTTGCGAAATGCTTCTACTACTTGATCCATACCGACCGATCGCGAAGCTTTAAAGAGAATCCGATCGCCACTTTTCACTTTTTGTAACAGAGCTTGAGTGACTTCCTCATAAGACTGACAAGCGATCGCATATTTCAAAGATCCATTTGCACCCGCTAGAATTGCATCAGCTTCCCCATCAGCCAAGATGATCGCGCCTTCTATTCCCAATTTACTGATTGCTTCACCAACTTGATTGTGTAACTGCGTAGACATTTCCCCCAATTCCTTCATCGTGCCTAGCACGGCCCAATGGCGTTTGGCAGGCATATCTGCCAATTGTCGTAACGCGGCTAGCATTCCTTCAGGTGAAGCGTTATAAGTTTCATCAAGAATAATCACATCTTGTGGCAACTCATATAACTGCGCTCTACCAAATGGAAGATCAAGTTTGCCAATCCCTTGAATTGTTCGCTGCCAATCAAGGTTTAGAGCTTTGAGGACAGCTAGCCCTGCTAAAAAATTTAAAGCGTTATGACGACCTGGTAAAGGCAAATCCCATGTCAAATTGTCTACATGAAGCTTGTCATCAATCAATTCCCCATTCACATCACCAATACCCAATCCATAAGTGATGGTTTTGCCTTGCCAGACCTTGCTAGCCGTTTCGAGTAAGAGTGGGTTATCAGCATTGAGAATCGCTGTGCCAGTGAGAGAGGTTTCCGCCAGCAGTTCGCATTTCGCTTGAACGATCGCTTCTCGTGAACCTAATCTGCCAATATGCGCCGTACCAACATTGGTAATTACGCTCACAGTCGGCAGAGCAATTTTGGCAAGTCGCTCGATTTCACCTAAACCGCGCATTCCCATTTCTACCACGACAAAATCATGCTGTTCTGGGGCGATCGCTAACAAAGTTTGGGCAACTCCAATATCGTTATTATGATTAGCTTGGCTTTTGTGGACTTGCTTATCAGGTGCAACATAGCAAGCCAACATACTCGCAATGATCTCTTTAGTGGTAGTTTTTCCCACTGAGCCTGTTACCGATACCACAGGGCGTTGAAATTGAGATCGCCACCATCGTGCTAAATCTTGATAAGCCACAAGCGTATCATCGACCGCCAGTATCGGTAGCCCTTTGAGAGATTCTGAGCTTGCCCACTCGTGAGCTACGATCGCCGCTACTGCACCGTGCGCGATCGCGTTTGCCACAAACCCATGCCCATCAAAATTTTCGCCTGTTAGAGCTACAAACAACTGACCAGCTTTGAGTTTGCGACTATCGGAAACAACGCCCCTTATCTCAATATTTTTCTGCGCGGTCTCGTCAATATTGGCAACTGTTGCCGACGTAATGGCGATCGCTTGGCTAATCGTACAAATACAGGTCATGCTTGATTTTTTTTGTTCTTAGCTTTTCTTTAACTTAAGATATAGCCCTTTATGCTGATTATAAACCTAGACTCTGTTGGAAAATCCTGAAAAGGGGAGCTTGCCAACAAAGGCTATGGGCTTAATATCCTAAGCTTTATCATTATCAGGCTTCGGGCAGCACATCCGCCGCAAACATTTCATTCAAAGCTAAGAGATAGGGTTCAAATACAACGACATGTTGCTCATCAAGATGACTATGTATTTCCTGAGAAAGCAATCTCAACAAAGTACGTACTAGTTCCCAACTAACTTTTAAAGGTGGGTAGAGCATGATACAAAGCGGGAAAAGCTCTTCCTGAATCGAAGCAACACTCTTTTCAAGTACGCATAGGCACAGATAAACCTGAAACATTTCGATATCACGCAAGCTAGAAATCCGAATTTGAGGCGAACTTAATACCCCGTTATAGCATTGATAATCAGAATGCATGATCAAAGTCTTTTGAGCAACCTTTTTAGCAATTTCACTTATTAACGCTAGTAGTTGACGCACAGACTCCAATTCCAAATCGTCATAGTCTAAATTTGCCGCCGCCTCATAGGAGCGCTGCAATGGCATGTAAAGATGATCGTCTATAACCTTAAAGTAAGAATTCACTACCAATTGCTCCAAGGGGGGCAGTGAATCCAGAAGTATTTGCCCACTGTAATGAAATTGCATACTCACAAATCCGATCACACGTGGATCGATAGATGTATATTTTTTGCGAATATTGCCCACACTTTGGGCGATCGCCACTGATAGCTGTCCAATCGTCGGTAATTGCGTGTAGCTAGCAAGCTTGAGATGTTGCCCATCAGTAGACAAATCTATCTCCAAAAGCCGAGTCTCTGCATTTTCTATATAAACTTTTAGAGCTTGCTCTAATAAAAAACGAGAGTCTGTAGCGATTTGCCAAGGATCGATTAAATCTGCAGAGATGCCATGCGCTTGCAACTGCCCCATTAGTAGATTTTCAGTCTTAGCCCATGCTTGAGCGCTAGAAAACCGTAGAGCTTGCAATAAACTTGCAGCCGTAGCAGCACGTCTTTCTGGAGATAAAATTTCTGTCAAATTATTGGATTTGACATCCTGTTTAGCAGGATCTGCATGCAGATTTTGAATATATTTTTTTGCCCAAATGTTTGCTAGGGTCGGCACTGAAGGACTGATAACACTATCAAAATTTTGCGCTAACGTATCCTTAAAAGTATGTTTGATCATTTGGACTACCAGAGTAAAAAAATTTGTTAAATATGTCACATTATATTTGGTCGCCTTAAAATAGTTAAGGTTTGGTTAAAAATATTTATTAAAACCAGATAATTTAAAAAAATTGTTTAAAGTAAAATTGTCGGTACTATGGCAAAGCTCAGTAAAATCCTAATTTTTCCAATCAAATCTCTAGATCCGATCGCGTTAAGCGAAGTAAAAATTACTTCGGGCGGAGCATTAAAAGGCGATCGCGAATTTGCGATATTTGATAAAAATGGAAAGTACATTAATGCCAAGCGCAGCCCCAAGATCCACTTGATTCGAGCAAGTTACGATTTACCTGAGCGCCTAATTAATCTGCAAATCCAAGATCATAATGAAATATTTACTTTTCATTTAGATCAAGACAGAAAATCGTTAATTAATTGGCTAAGCAAATTTTTTGGTCAACTTGTAGAACTGCGTCAAAATATTGACAATGGATTTCCTGATGATCCTGAAGCGTGGGGCGCAACCATCATCTCCGAATCAACTCTTACAACTGTCCAGAGTTGGTATAAAAACTCACAACCCAATCTAGAAAAGCCCAATCTAGAGAAACTCACCCTAGAGCAAATTCGCCGCCGCTTCCGCACTAACTTAGAAATCGCGGATACAGAAGCATTTTGGGAAGACAATTTATTTGCCAAGTCAGGCGAAACAGTGACTTTTAAAATTGGCGATATCCAGTTTCTAGGGACTAATCCCTGTCAGCGCTGTCCTGTCCCTACTCGCGATCCATTCACAGGTGAAATCTATCCAGACTTCCAAAAGATTTTTTCTCAACAACGGGAAGCTACTTTACCTACCAACGTAGAGCGATCGCGTTTCAATCATTTCTATCGTCTTGCTTTAAATACTTGCATTCCTTTAACAGAATCAGGCAAAGTTCTAAAATTAGGTAATGTCTACAGTAAAGCCAAAGATTAGTCCCGACGTTACTAATCTTTAGCTTTAATTTGACTTTAAATAGAGCGCGAAGCGCTCAACTAATGTAAGCCTTTTAACTGGCGAACAAGATGAATAATTTCGGGCAAAATTAGCTGCTCGATCGCTAACTTCACCGCATTACTTGAGCCAGGTAGTGAAAATATCAACTTGCCTTCATAAATTCCTGCGACAGCCCGTGAAGCGATCGCCCTTGAGCCAACTTCTTGCCAACTTAGATAACGAAACATTTCGCCAAACCCAGGCAGCGTTTTTTCAAGTAAAGCAGCGATCGCATCGTAAGTCGTATCTCGTGGCGCAATTCCCGTTCCACCATTGAGAATAACTGCATCAAGATCAGTGATCGCTACTAATTTTTGCATCTGCACCCGAATCTCGTCAGGTTCATCTTTGACTAGAGTGTAGTAGTCAAGCTGATGTCCTGCATTAGTCATCGACTGTTTGATAAAGTTGCCGCTTTTGTCAGTTTCTGGCGATCGCGTATCGCTGACGGTAATTACCGCAAAATGTACTTGATAGGACGGAGGATCTGGACAAGGATTTTGAGGTTGGGTCATAGTTTTTTTTGAAGTTGGGTCATAGTTTTTTTGAACTGATATTTATATAATGTTAATCTAAATAGCGGTAGCAATTAATTGTCTTTCTTGAATGGGATGATGATATAAAACCATGAGTTGCTTTGCTGCTAAGGTTTTTATAGCGTAGGCTTGTCCATTCAAGTTACTAAATTCTACTTCAAAAACTTCAGGTTCATAAACTTCTACAATGGTTCCAACTTGTCCGCGATATAGATGACAATTGGGAATATCTTCTAAGAGGGCGACAACATCTAATAATTTCATCTTCCTTAATCCGCTTAGTAAGCATCTTTGCGATGGCTAACACTCAATAACAGAATGATTAGCTCTTTGTCTTGAACTTTGTAAATGACGCGATAATCACCAAATCTGATGCGATAAGTTTCATCATAGCCCTTCAGTTTTTTGACTCCAGTTGCTCGTGGCTCATTGGTAAGCGATCGCACTGCTATAATTGCCCGATCTCGTTGAGTTTTTGGTAAGCTATCTAGTTGTTTTTGGACTGGTTTGGGGATAATAATTTGATAGCTCATACCTGATTTGCTTCGTATTGTTCGAGGGTGAGATAGTCTCCTTGCTCATAGGCAGTTTGGGCAGAAAGGATCGTGTTTTGTTCTTCGATGGTGATTTCTGAATCGATGTAACGGGTTTTGAGAAATAGCACAAAGTCAAGGGCTTCGGCTAGAAGTGTGTCAGGGAATGTTTCTACTTCTTGAATGAGTTGTTCTTTGATGGTCATAGTCGAGTTATTTGATGAATTGGGGACTGAATTAATTTTACAGCGCATTTTGGATCGGTTGTAACCAACTGAGGACAGCTTGGGTTATGGGGTGTTCATTTTGTAGGGGTTTAGCATTTGCGCCACCATATCTCAATTCATCACCAAAATCTCACTACGCAAATGCTAAACCCTCTTCGCTTTCAATGGTAAATTGTCCCTGCGTTGTGAGGTTTGGGCTAAGCATTCTCAAACAAATATCATCCTAAATCACGGCAGAAGCTAACTGTCTTTCTTTAATGGGGTGATGATATAAAACCATGAGTTGTTCTGCCGATAAGGTTTCTATGGCATAGGCTTGTCCATTTAAGTTGCTAAACTCTACTTCAAAAACTTCAGGTTCATAGACTTCTACAATGGTTCCAACTTGTCCGCGATATAGGTGACAATTGGGAACATCTTCTAAGAGGGCGACAACATCTAATAATTTCATGACAAGCTCCTTTTAATGGATGTATTAGGGGATATAGCAGGTGACTAAGCGAGGAAAGTTTTCGTCAAATCGGACGATCCAAACGCTATGGATTGTGGCTTGCTGGTTATTTCTAGTCATCGGAAAGTCGATCGTATATTTGTTGCCATAATTGTTTTGTCCATCGAAAGTTGCTGTGTAATTTTTTAAGGCTTCTTGTAGCGCGTTGTATAATTCCTCCTCATTCTCTTGCTTTAATCCTAACACTGATTGAAAAACCCGCGCTTTGTGTTGTCCATCGTGATGTTGAGGATTGAGACAGTATCCTGATAGCTTTTGTGAATTAATAACCGCTTGTTCAGGATTGGGAAGTTTCATAAATCTATTTCAAGTGCTGCACGAATTGGTGCTAGCCAACTCTGGGCGGCTTTGGTATTGGGATGATCGACTCCTAGAGTTTCCTCGTAAATTTGGATCGCCCTCTGGATTAAGTTTAGTCCTTCCGAAGGGCTGTTCATATTGTGATAAAGAACTGCTAAACAAAATATACTATCTGCGACATCAGGATGGCGATCGCCTAACAGTTCTTGCCTCAATAAGAGCGATTGTTTCAAGAGTGGTTCCGCTTCTGCATATCTCCCTTGCGAATAGTACAGCAATGCGAGGTTGTTGATACTGGTGGCGACATCGGGATGGCGATCGCCTAACAGTTCTTGCCTCAATAAGAGCGCTTGTTGGTAGAGTGGTTCCGCTTCTGCATCTCTCCCTTGCGATTTGTATAGCAATGCGAGGTTGTTGATACTGGATGCGACATCGGGATGGCGATCGCCTAACAGTTCTTGCCTCAATAAGAGCGCTTGTTGGTAGAGTGGTTCCGCTTCTGCATCTCTCCCTTGCGATTT
>JBBRMK010000054.1:0-33285 GCA_038230875.1 Pseudanabaenales cyanobacterium | reverse complement strand
TGTTTATTGAGGATCTTCCTCAAAGAGAAGTTGCCAAAATGCTTGGGGTGAGTGCAGTTACAATTTCGCGCCAAATTAAAAAAGGTTTATTAACTTTGCGTGGTGTATTAGAAGCTGAAGCTTGTTAAGGATATAAACATTGATCTGAAGAGAAAATTTTTATAAATCATTTTCGTTTAGTCCTGCGTCTTTCATAATACTTTTCAAGGTTCCTGTTGGTAGATCTCAGTTTCCATGAACTGGAATGGATAAAATTGCATCAACACCTTTTTTGATGTATATGTAATGACTACCTGTAACTCTTTTCAACTCCCAGCCTTTGCGCTCAACAATTTTGCAAATAGCCTTACCTGAAACAGATTTCATAAAGATAGTTCAACCAATTGCTTTTCAGGTTCTAAATCTTCATTTTCTCCCGCAACTTCTAGCCATGCTTGAATCGCTTCTTGCAACATTTCCAGTAAATGCTCATAGCTAGTCCCCCAAGTATGACATCCTTTTAACGCAGGAACCGAGCCACACCAAACATCTTCTTCTTGCCAAATAAATGCTTTTATTTTCATAACTTGTCAATCAATTTTTGAATTATTAACAATTGTAGCTTACAAAACATCAAGACAGAATCATCGTAATTCTATTCTCATAAAGGGGGCTGAATCGCGGATTAGATGGATTATGGGATTACGCAGATTTTTTCTCTTTGTCTATCTTTTCTCCAAGTTCCAAAATCCTATTTCCGCGAAATCCATTAATCTGCTTAATCCGTGTTTAGAATTTTTTTTCTTAATTGCCATGTGTCACCATGTGCGAGATGAGCAAACCAGCTTTGTAGTGATAGATTAGATTGTAGTAGAGAGATTTTACCTTGAGAAACAGATTGATTGAGTAATTTAATTCTTTTTCTACCAAGGCGGAGATTTTTGCTGCGAAGGCGGATGTGGGTCGAGAAGATGCGGAATCCGAGAAAGTTACAGCCCTTAATAGTTTCAAATAGTTGGCTTTTAATTGTTTGATCCAGCCGCCGAGTTCGCAGCCGATTTCGGTGATAAGTTTGCTAACGTATTCGTAGCGTTGAGATGACAGCAGGTCAAAATCGAATAGGAGACGGGTTTGGTAACGGAGAATGTCTAGGGAGATGTTGAGGGTTTCGAGTTGGGTTTGTTTCTGTCTGGAATATTTGGCGGCAATCAAGCCTTCTAGGAGGTTGTAAAGGGTGTCAGTGGTGCGGCTTCCGAGTTGAAATTTATGCTTGTTTGGAAGACTGCTAAGAATGGGAACGTACCATTTGATTAGGTCGTAGGTTTTTTGGATGATGGATAGTTCAGACATTAAGAATCCCTGCAATAAATTGCGGGCTGAAAGCTAAAACTCATTGAAACGGGTTAAGAGCAGTTTTGAGAAATTTTGTAGTCAGTTTCAACTGACTTGAGCTTTGAGCCAAGAACTTTAGTTCTTGGTAGTTTGTGGGTGAGTCAGCCAACCTTTCGGCGCACCTACTAAAATAACTGACTCGGTTTTATGTTTGGAAACAGTTGCCTGCATCACTGGAACTGAGTCTGGACTCTCTGTATACGCTTGATGCAATCACTTGCATTAATTCTGATGGTAGAGAGTACTCACGAAGAAGAAACGAAGATAACCCGAAAACCAATGTTGTTGTTCTGATTACGCGCGTTGTTCCTGTTGCGATTAGACGAGCGACAGTTGATGGCATTGTTGTTCCACGAACCGCCGCGCAGCAGCTTGTAACTCAATCCCAAACTACGTGCCACAAATACTAGGATTTGCTAACAAGGGTAGCTGATGTCACTATAGATGGTTATGGGATGATATTACGGATTTTCAAAAAAAATTTGATCGCCATAGGCGAAACAACGGAATACAAAGGGCAAGAGGGAAAGAGGACAAAGGATAAATGAAGTCCTCACGAAGAAGAAACGAAGATAACCCGAAAACCAAAGCTGCCGTCCTGACTACGCGCGTTGCCCCTGCCGCGATAAGACGAGCGACAGACGAAGGCAAAGTCGAGCCACGAACCGCCGCGCAGCAGGCGATAACGATTATCATTATCATCCATAGTCAGATCGCCCCAAGTTTGATTGCCTTGTTTTTTCAGTTGTTCTGGTTTGTCTTGATAACTATCATGCCATTCGTCTAAGCACCATTCCCAGACATTGCCATGCATTTGATAAATTCCCCATGCGTTGGGTTTAAAGCTGTCTACATTGACTGTGACTTCACGGTACTTACCTTTAGGCGCATTACCGTAGGGATGGTTACCATCATAATTAACTTGGTCTGGTGTAACGGTCTTACCAAAAGCAAAGGGCGTAGTCGTTCCTGCACGACAAGCATATTCCCATTCGGCTTCAGTGGGCAACCTAACCTCACGTCCTGAATGTTGGGCTAGCTTCTTGCAAAACTCTCTCGACTCATGCCAAGACACACCCACAACAGGCTGCAAATCACCTTGAAACTTTTTATCCTTATTTGCGGAGCCTTTAGCCTTCATCACCGTTTGCCATTGAGCATTAGTCATCGCATATTTCCCAATCAGAAATTCCTTTAACTGCACTTCATGGATTGGCTTCTCGCGATCACTTTCATCGCTACCCATCATAAACTTACCTGCGGGAACGCGCACTAGCTCCAGCGTCACCCCACTACCACAGTCAATAATTAGTAGTTGCTTCTCGGCAATTTCTAATCTCTGTCTGACAGTATTCGAGTTTGCTTGTCTCGTCAATAACTCTGGATTATTCACTGCCCCAGAAGCGCGATTATCAATTGCGGACTGATTACCAGAAATGCGCTCTTGAGCTATCCTTTCAATTTGCGTGATCGCTAGATGTTTGTCCGCACCATCTGCCTCTAAATATTGCAACCACAAACTTCTAGCAACATCCCATTTGCTATAACTAAAAGCTTCAAAAGCATCTGCTCTAATTTGTGCTAGATCTCTCTTATCAGCATACTTAGGCATCAAGATCAGATTCTTCTCTCTTGAGTCATTTACTACGCGAGGATCTTGCTTAGCATTTATCCCTTCTGCCAACTTTGGCACGCGCTCTTTTAGAAAACTCTCTAACTTATCAACAGTTGCTAATTTATGGCGATCGCTCAAGCCCTCTAATAAGGCATAAGTAAATATACCCTGTTCGTATTCAGAATGTTCGTGAGAAAACTGATTAGGACTGCAAGAAAAGAAACAAACTGTATCAGAAATCTTCTTGACAACTTCTGTCGTACTATCTCCAATTCCTCTACTACCACGCTTCCCAACATTACGACAAGCATCCAAAAATAAAATAACATTGGTCGCTCCACTCGATTTAAGCTTTTGCAAAATGCGATCTGTGGGAATAGCCGTCTCTTCAGGGTAATCGGTATTACTATCCGCCATTAGTAAATAGTCTTTGCCATCGTGATGCATACCATGCCCTGCAAAAAAGAACCATAGGTTATCTATTCCTGCTAAGCGATAATTTGACAGACGATTTAAGACAGTTATTAGATTGCTACAAATTGGCTCAGTTGAATCTCCATCAAATTTTGGGGAATCGTCAGAAGAATACCAAACTCGCTCAAAACCAGCATCCTTACGCAAAAAATCACTAAAAAATTGCGCGTCATTTTTTGCGTATTTTAAAGGTGGTATATATCTATACTCATTGATACCGATGGCGATCGCTATATTTTTCATGCCTACTTAGATTCTATAACTCGCTTAAACTTGAGCTTAATAGCACTTTTGCCGTTAGCCTTAGCTCCGCTACCGATGAAGCGAATTTCTCCCTCAACACCAATCTCAGCCGACAGCTCGATTTCATCAAGACGCATTCCTACCGTCTTTTTCGCATCCTTTTCAGCAGCACTAAAAACCCGCCCTACCATCTCTAAAAAACTCGACATCTTATTTTCAAGATCCTGCGAACTTAATTGAATTGTGTCGCGTTTCACCACATTTTTGTTTGGCTCGTCTCTACTGAAAATACCTCTTGTATTAGAGTCAGAATAATCAACCGACTGAGGCTCATCTCCATAGGGTTCAACTGCGATCGTAATCATCTCGTTGCTAGCATCTTGAGTCATAGATTTTGAATGTTATTAATTGCCGCTAATTTATTTGCTCGATCTCATGTTCTTAGCATACTTTACCAGTTTAAACTGCTTAGGTAGTAACACATCTATGCAATTGACATTCAATATAAAAGTAAGTACAGTAATTACATTCTCGCTCCTATCAATTTTTCTAAGCCATGAAAAATCACTCGCGCACGCACAACCTTAAACTAGTGTCGATTGGCAATTCTAAAGGCGTAAGATTACCCCAAGGTATATTACAAAAGTATGGATTTTCCGACCGATTGCTTTTAGAAGAAACAGCACAAGGGCTTCTGTTACGTCAAATCGATGATGTCAAGCTCTCTTGGGAAGAAACTTATAGGGAAATGGCTCAAGAACATGAAGACTGGCAGGACTTTGACAATACACTTCTAGATGGACTAGATTCGGTAAAGTTCAATTAAAAACAAAATTGACGTTTTAACTGAAGAAAAAGCGCGCAATTGAGAAGATTAATTACAGAAATGTATGGAGAATGAATATTCAACCATTGTTATTCTTCAACAGAGTTTTTACCCAGAATCATTTCAACCTCAGTAATAAAAACTTTGGCATTTACGATCATTTCACTAGCAATTACTTCATCAGAGACAAATTTAGTACTATAGTCGCCTAATTGTCTGAGTTCGTAAGCATCGTTCAATAATTTGGACGCATTCGCAGATATTTTCCCTGTTTGAGCAAAGTGGCGATTTATCATCTTAATCATGCCCTTGTGGGTGGAGGTATCGAGATTTTCAGATAACAGTAAAGCCTGGGCTACATAATACATCGCATAATAAGCCCGAGATATGCAAGGTCGGAAGCGCTGACTCTCGTATAAAAACTGTGCCGTTTCTAAATCTTCAGATGACAAACTCAAGAACTTTTTGATTTCACTCATAGTTCAATACCCTCTCGCTTAACGACTCTGAGAAAAGAAATCTCTGAAGCTAAAAATTCTGACTTCGCAGTAGGAATAATCGAAACTAATTCTCCATAGCGATTCATAAGATCCCAACGAAGATCCGATGTTCTCTTAATCTCTTCTACAGGCTTAACTGGATCATTGAGGACAGCCATCACATCAATATCAGAGTCAGGTGTTGCCTCTCCTCTAGCTTGAGAACCAAATAGAATTAGAGTAAATAAGCGCTGTCCGTATAGTTCCACCAAACTAGCTTTTAACTCATTCAGTAAAATAGATAAGCGATCGCCATTAGTCAATGTGCTAACCATCCCTAATTCTCCGACCAAAAATCAATATTCAACATTGCATCAATGTCGCAGCTAAACTGCCATGTATCAGGAAACTTGACGGACTTGTATTGTTTGCGAACGGTTCGCAGCGCTAATTTAAACGCAACCTCAAAAGACTCATCCCATAAAGATTTTAGGCTAGGAGAATCCATAAGGGTTAACTCAATATCGTTGCGCTGAGTATAAATTGTATTTTCCCAACCACTAAAGCATTCAGGCCTATCAATATAAATTCTCTTCATTAGATGCTCTAGCAAGACTATCAGACGGCTTTTAATTTCCTTTTTCTCAGACTTGCCCAAGCTCTCAATCTCCTCTATTAAATTTTCAATATCCATTTGGTCAAAATCTTTAGCCCGTAACTTAGCTGCGGTCTCTTCAGTCCATAGCAAATAGTCACGGTCATATAGAGTTTTTTTGGGTGCGATCGCTTGTGATGTCATTTGCTTTTATCTCCCTTTTAGTTGAATTGTTCAGCCCAATTGGAAATCCAATTAAGGGTTTTATTCACAAGTTCAGGTGTTGCGGCTTCGCAGTAGAGACGCAGCAGAGGCTCAGTACCACTAAAGCGAATTAGCAACCAACTTCCATCCGCTAAACGGAACTTAAATCCATCGGGAGATTTAGCATCAATCACTTTCCGTCCTGCAATTTCGGTTAATGAGAATTGCTGAAGGGTGGATACTAGCTTCTCACGCGCTGCCATGCCTGAAAGCTTTTTGTCAATGCGATCATAATGAGAGACAAAGTTGGTTTGCTTTTGGAGATCGCTATATAGAACGCTTAAATCTTTACCTGATAATGCGATCGCCTCTAGCACATATAAAGCTGAAAGCAAGGCATCACGCTCGGGAATGTGATTTCCATAACCGATACCGCCTGACTCTTCGCCACCTAATAGGCAAGGAATTCCCGAAAGCATCCTCTCAGCAATATACTTGTATCCGACAGGCGTTTCATAAACTGGAAGATCAAAGAGAGCCGCGACTTTGGGCATTAAATCAGAACCACTAATCGTTTTAATTAGTTCGCCTGTAAATCCACGATGCTTGGCAAGATGTTCTAATAAAATCGGAATCAGGATTTGAGAACTTAAGAAATTGCCTTCGCTATCAACTGCGGCAATGCGATCGGCATCACCATCAAACACAAATCCCACCAAAGTTTTTTCAGGATAGTCGCGATGATAAGTTTTGACTTGACGAAATAGGTCAGCAATATAGCGAGGAAGCGGCTCAGGCGGGTTCCCACCAAAAAGGGGATCAGTGTCACTATTTATTTCGATCAAATTAGCTTGAGACTCGGGTGGCAATTCTAAAATTTTTGCTAAACCACTTGCGGCGGCTCCATGCATCACGTCCGCGAATACCGACAACTTTCCCAATGCGATCGCTTCTTTAATTGCCTGAATATTTATCTTGCCACGCAAAGCTTCACAATAACTTGCCCATGCATCAAAGGTTTCGATTTTGCCTTTTTGAGGACTTTCATAAGCAAAATCGCCTCTTGCTAAAATGGTCTCAACTTGAGCCGTCACATCTGGCGATACTGAGCCACCAAATGCGCCTTTAATCTTTAAACCAGAATAATTGGCAGGATTGTGACTAGCGGTAATTACTAACGCTCCTAAAGCCTTGCGCTCATAAGCTGCCCAACTAAAAGCTGGTGTAGGTGCAAAGTCATCAGCTAACAGCACGTCAAATCCAATTGCCGCAACCACTTCAGCCGTACGTTTCGCAAAATCAGCAGACATAAAGCGGCGATCGTACCCGACAATAATCGTGTTACTTATTGTGTTACTACCTGAGTCGCCAAAGGTTTGACGCAAAATATGGGCAGCGATCGGCGCAACGGCGGCTAGGCGATCAAAGGTAAAGTCATCAGCAATGATACCTCTCCAACCGTCAGTGCCAAAGTGTATGGGGGGATGCAATGGGAATTTGCCGTACATAAGCCTTAAAAAATTTCTTCTAAATAAAGTTTATCGTGAATTCTCTGCATGTAAAGTAAAGCAGCCAATCGCTGATTTGATACGACGAGAATAAGGAGCTTAAGCACTTTGTTTGTCTTCACAATAATAGTTTTTAGTTTTTCGCTAAAAAGCGAGTAAAATTGTAACTTGCTAAATTGATGACTAAGTTGATGTCGCTGTGCAATCTGACTATTTAGAACGAATCCTCAAAGCTCGCGTATATGATGTCGCGCAAGAAACACCATTAGAATTGGCTCCCAACCTATCGAAAAGATTGAACAATCGCATTTTGCTAAAAAGAGAAGATATGCAATCAGTCTTCTCTTTTAAACTGCGGGGTGCTTATAACAAAATGGCCCAATTACCGCCTGATCTGCTTGCTAAAGGCGTAATTGCAGCATCGGCTGGAAATCATGCTCAGGGAGTTGCTCTCAGCGCTCGTGAGTTAGGCACAAAAGCAATTATTGTCATGCCCGTGACGACTCCACTTGTAAAAGTGAATGCTGTCAAAATGCGGGGTGGTGAAGTGATTTTGCATGGTGACACATACGATGATGCCTGTGCCTATGCTCGTGAACTTGAGGTAGAGAAAAATTTAACTTTTATCCATCCCTTTGATGATCCTGATGTAATTGCAGGACAAGGCACGATCGGTATGGAAATTTTGCGTCAATATCAGAAACCAATTCACGCGATTTTTGTAGCGATCGGTGGTGGTGGTCTGATTTCTGGTATATCAGCTTATATAAAGCGATTGCGCCCTGAAATTAAGATTATTGGTGTAGAACCAATCGATTCTGATGCAATGTCTCGATCGCTAAAAGCAGGACATCGGGTGCGCCTCGATCAAGTTGGGCTATTTGCCGATGGTGTGGCCGTGCGCGAAGTTGGTGAAGAGACATTTCGCCTTTGTCAGCAATATGTTGATGAAATTTTATTAGTCGATACCGATAATACTTGTGCGGCAATCAAAGATGTATTTGAAGATACGCGCTCGATTTTAGAACCTGCTGGGGCTTTGGCGATCGCTGGTGCAAAAGCCTATGTCGAGAGGGAGGGGCTGGAGGGTCAAACTCTAATCGCGATCGCCTGCGGTGCAAATATGAACTTTGATCGCTTACGATTTGTGGCGGAACGTGCTGAATTAGGCGAAAATCGCGAAGCTATTTTTGCAGTGACAATTCCTGAAGTGGCTGGCAGCTTGCGAAAGTTCTGTGAGTTAATGAGCGATCGCAACCTCACCGAATTTAGTTATCGGATTGCCGATCAGGCGATCGCGCATATTTTTATTGGTGTGCAGATTGTCAATCGTGCTGATGCAGCAGACTTAGCAAAAGTTTTTGCAGAGAAGGGCTTTACAGCGATCAATATTACTGATGATGAACTAACTAAACTACATTTGCGACATATGGTCGGTGGGCGATCGTCACTTGCTAACAATGAGCTTCTGTATCGCTTTGAGTTCCCAGAACGCCCAGGTGCATTAATGAGATTTGTCGGCTCCATGAGTCCCAATTGGAACATCAGTCTGTTCCATTATCGCAATAATGGCGCTGACTACGGAAGGATTGTCGTCGGCGTACAAGTACCTCCATTGGAAATGGAGGATTGGCAAGCATTTCTCAATACTCTTGGCTATCGCTACTGGGATGAGAGCCAAAATCCTGTTTATAAGTTATTTTTAGGATAAGGCGATTTCTTGAAAAGATTTTACCGTTGGTGTGCCGCGCTTTGCGCGGCACACCAACATTTTGGTTTTAATAAATCGGGTACTTTTATTGTTAGATATCACCTAAGTTTGACAATGATCAACCATGTCCAAACTTATCTAGCATAACTTGCATAGCTTGTTCTAATGTTTGACCATGATAGATCTTTGTCCCATTATGGAAGACGTGTCCTGTATCAAATTCATATACATAAAAAGGAATTACTCCTGCGTCAAAATCTTTTTTAAGTTCCTTCTTTTCTGCACCAGAATCATAAAAATCGTCATTAATATTCTTAAATGATGTCCCTATTAATCCTGGTCCAATTCCTGTATCAAAAGCTTTACCTTCACGAACGAGACTATCTTTACTTGAAATTTGATTTAATATGTCGTCTTTAACGCTGCTTGTGGTGTAGCCCGTAAGCCTTTGCCCCCATTGTCTTGTACTGATCGGCACAACCCGCCCTTCTTGCCCAGTTATCGCATCTTTTATGGCGTCAATAATCTTTAATGCTTTTCCTTTGTCTTCGATCATTGCTTTCAATATCTTGCTGTTAACGACAGAGTTATCAGCCGTTTTTACAGCCTTCTTATTTTCTTTAGCCTCATCTACATTGTAGTTACCGCCAAAGCCTGATTGTGTATAACCACCATTATCCTTATTAATCATTTGGTTATAGCTCAAAACATTATCAGCATCAATCAAGTATGGTTTGCCATCATCCCAATAAACATTCTCTTTGTGTAAATCATCAATTCCTGCCAGGAATGCAAAAACTAAGGTTTCATGAAAAGCTGGTCTCATTGGTTTCAGTCCAGCCGCCTTTGTAAGGTCTTCGGCACTTGAGCCCTTTACTTTTTCAACTAAAGAGCCATACTGCGCATCAGAAGACATTTTGATGGTTGTCAACATTTCGTCGGGATCCGTTAATCCCACAATTGTATTAATTTTATTAGCTGCACTATCAGGACTATCACCAAGTAAATTTTCTTCTAAGCTCTTATCTTCAGGTTTAATGATTGCTTCAACGTTCGTTTGGTCAGCAAATTTATGCCCATGAGGTCCTAAAGGTTTACGGAATTTCACCTTCATTACCCCCAGCCCTTGTTCGTGCAAATCACTTTGAAGGAATTTCACTTCCTCAATGACTACCTTTGTCGGGTCATCATTCAGCCATTTTCTCCAATGTTCTAATGATTCGGCAACATAATCTGCTCCCGCCTGAATCCGTGCAATTTTATCTTCTTTTGTTGAAAATCCTGCCACAAAGGTGTCTAAGCTTGCACTAGCATTCCAAACATTATGTCTAATTGCTTTGGTAAGTAGAAAATCAATGTTCTCAGCTTTATTAAGGTGAGTGGCTAAACTAGGATATTTTCCTTCTGCAGTCATTAAAACAGTTTGGATTCGTGCTTTTAGAATTGCTTCAAGAGAACCATTTTTAGCACCAACCCTCACATTTCGGATATATCCTTTTTGGCTGGCAGGTATATTAGTTTGAGTAGAATTAGGCGGAATATTTATAGCAGGTTTCCATATTGTGTCACTTCCTACCCAATGCTTATGGGCTTTATCTTTAGTCGCATCATCATCAACTAAAATCTCTGCTCCAGCAGGAATCTTAGGCCCAATGTGGGTACCCCATACACCATCGTTGCGTAGATGGGCATTAGCAGAAATTGCAGTCGGATTGAATACTCTTTGGACTATAGCCGATCGCTGTACCGCGCCACCGTTTTGCTGTACTACATGAGTAAGCTCATGAGCAATCAACTCCTGACCACCACGACTTGCAGGCTCATAAGCGCCTTGCCTAAAGAAAACATCTTGTCCTGTCGTAAATGCTTTCGCTTGAATCGATTTATTTAATTGGTCAGATTGAGAATCTGTATGTACTTTCACTCCACTAAAATCTGCCCCCATCGCTTGACCCATTGACTGTTGCAAATCTACATCTAGGGACTGTCCGCCACCTCTTGCACTTTGAATCCCAGATTCGAGATCAGATGTAGCTGTACCACCAGCGATAGCTTCCCGACGTTGAATGAATCCATCCATCGGTTTCATCATTAACTCTTCATCTTCTTGTTCTACTGATTCCTGACGTTGGATATTTTTATTAAGGGATCGGCTTTGGAGGGGTTTGATAAATGGCTTTGCTGCTTGTGAATGTGATGCAAGTGTCACCGCTTGTTCTGCTTGCGATCGCCTTTGCAAAGGTTTGTGCGTTGGTGTTAATGATTTTGGTTGAACTAATGCATCTTTTTCGGCTTGCGATCGCCTTTGTAAAGTTTTTTGAATAGGTGTATTAATTTGACTAACAACTTGTGATGCTACGAGATCGGCTTCTTTTTCGTATTTATCTCCTACTTGACCAATAGTTAACTTTGGCTGAATTTTTGGTGGTTCTGTGGGGCTATTAGATAGCAAAATATTAGCGAGGTTGTAGCTATATTTTTGAATGTTTTTTTCTTTTGACTCTAATTCTGGCTTTGCGCTCTCTAAAGTAGGCGCTTCAATTTGAGCTTGCACTGCAAATGGACGAGATTGAAACTGGCTTTGAACTGGAGCATTAGAACTATCTTGAGAAGCCTTTTTCGATGTTTGTTTATGCATAGCCAGATCCTAACTTTTGTGCAGAGAAACGCTATCGATATAATACTACGTTTCAAAAATGTAGAGGCAGCAATTTAATGTTGCCTCTCTACGTTTAATCCAGTTCACCGATCGCGTATTCAATTAGCTTTAGCAATGATTTGCTCATTTCTTGAAAGCCCTGACGTTTGAGCGCAGAGATAGCGATCGCATCGGGATACTGCTCCAAGATCAGATTTGGTTCCGCAACAGCATCAATCTTATTGAAGACTAATAAAATTGGGCCTACCGCGATCGGCATATCTTTGAGGATCTTATTTACAGCTTTTAACTGATCTTCCCATGCGGAATGAGAAGCATCAACGAGATGGACTAGTACATCGGCTTCCGATACTTCTTCGAGAGTGGCGCGAAAAGCATCGACTAGGGATTTGGGAAGTTCATGAATGAATCCCACTGTATCGGTGAGTAGAACCGTATGAATTTTGTCATCTTCACCCGTGAGACTAAGGCGGCGCGTAGTCGGATCGAGGGTAGCAAATAACTTGTCGGCAGCATAAACATCAGCTTTGGTCATCGCATTGAGCAATGTCGATTTACCTGCATTGGTATAACCGACGATCGCGACCGTGGGAACCTCTTGATCAACTCGTTTTTGACGAATGCGCGATCGCTGTGCTTGCAAATGATTTACTTGTTGTTGAAGGAAAGTAATTCGCTTTTGGATAACACGGCGATCAGTTTCCAGTTTAGTTTCACCAGGACCACGAGTACCGATACCACCACCAAGCCTTGAGAGCGCTTGTCCATGTCCTGCTAAGCGAGGTAAGCGATATTCGAGTTGGGCTAGCTCGACTTGCAACTTCCCTTCCGATGACTGAGCGCGTTGAGCAAAAATATCAAGAATTACTTCAGTGCGATCGCTAACTCGCAAGCCGATCATTCTTTCAATATTGCGCGTTTGAGAGGCTGTAAGTTCGCGATCAAATACAACCAGATTTGCACCTTTAGTTTGGGCAGCGATCGCTAGTTCTAGCACCTTACCTTCACCGAGAACAGTTTGGGGATGGGGACGTTCGCGTTTTTGCCATAGCGCGTCTAGCACTTTACCGCCTGCGCTTTCTACCAATTGACCAAGTTCGATCATCGCAAATGGCATGGAGTCTGACTTCTCTTTTTGCGCCATCAACCCTACCAATACCACGCGATCGCTGTTATCGTCAGTGGCGCGTCCTGCAAAGTTGCGGCCAAATTCTTCTTCTAAACCTTCAACAAATTCTAAGAAATCTTGCTTAGCGATCGCCTCCAAAGTCATTGGATTTGTTACTCGCCAAACATTTTGCTTTTCTGGCAGTTCCGTATCTGTAGCTGGTAATAGATGCGCCAAATATCCGCGCTCTGCATATCCTTTCAGGTTTACGGGTAAAATCACTAGTGCATCAAGCCGCTGCATCAACATCGCTGTTAAGTCAGTGTCACTTGGTGGCTCCGCATCTGGACTCGCACAGATACAGCGCAATCCACTTAGGCGATCGCTACCATAGCGCGGCAACTCTAATGGTGGAATTTTAGTTTGATTGGGTGTGCCAATCGCAACTCTGATCACCTGACCACGACGATTAATATAAATACAGATAGATTCCTTCAGCTCAGCACTGATTCCTGCAAGGCGTTGAGCTAGTTCAGGAGTAGTAAGGCTATCTTGAGGCAACCGCGATCGATAGAGCCGCTCTAATTGCTTTAGTTGATTTGCCTTCAGTCCTTGAGTTTTGCCGTAAATAGTTTCGATATGGGTTACTCGGTATAATTGGTATCTGCACTAATTATACAAACTTATCCAAACTCTAAAACTATGAACGCCGCAGCACTTTTTTTGGTCACACATGGCAGTAGCGATCCGCGTTCGTGGTTAGCATTACAAAATTTGGTTACCGTGGCCCGCTCATCTAGTAATCTCAGCGATCGCCAGATTAGCGGCGGATGTCTAGAAGGTCAGATACTTAGCCTTGCTGAGCAATTGGTGCAATTTGCGACTGAGGTAATCAAAGGCGGTGGTTCTGAAATCGTGATCTTGCCTTTGTTTTTGTTGGCAGGGGTGCATGTTAGTGAAGATATTCCCGCAGAAGTAGCGATCGCCCAAAGCAAGTTACAAGATAAGTTTGCTGGTAAGCTCACATTTCGGACAACTGCTCACTTAGGTACAGATGCTCAGATTCCGAGTTTGTTGCGGCAACAATTTGAAAAATATACAGACCATGACAATCCACAGAAGTCAGGTCGAATTTTAGTTTCGCATGGTAGTCGTCGAGTGGGTGCAAATCAAGTGATTGAGGATTTAGCTAGACAGAGCCATGCGATCGCCGCTTATTGGGGAGTTGAGCCAAAGATAGAAACCCAAATTGAGAGTTTATTGGCTCAAGGTATCGACAAAATAATTGTATTGCCATATTTTTTAACTGAGGGCAGTATTACTGAAGCGATCGCCAATAAACTCAAACCCTATAACGATCTGGTTCAGATTAAGCAGTTACCTGTACCATTATCGAGTGAGCAGATTGTTAGTTTATTAGTGAGATTTATTTAGCTGACTGATGTTACGCAGAGCGAAGATCTGCCCTCATCCCCCAACCCCTTCTCCCGCAGGAGAAGGGGAGTAAAACCCAATTATTTTCTTGTTCCCCTCTCCTGCGGGAGAGGGGCTAGGGGTGAGGGTCTTAAAATTTTCTGAGTAAGATCAGTTAGCTGACTTTTAACTTGTTCTCAAACCGCTAGATGTCTGTAAGGAAAAAACTTGACTGATTTGACTGAAAGATATAGACATCTTAATCCGATATATCAAGAGATCCTCAAACAAGAGCGTCTCAAAAATTTAATGCGGATTGCTAAATGTATTGAAAACAGTACAGTTGGTGTTTTTGAGACAACTTTAGATGATCGTATGTCTAGAGTCAGCGTATCTTTTTGTGATTTGCTAGGATACAGCGCTTCGCAAATATACCAACTCAAATATGATCAAATCTGTCATCCTGACGACTTATCAGCTTACTACTTTCTTAAAGAGAGATTGCTATCAGGCGAAATCGATCATTGTTATTTAAACGTTCGTTATATTCGTGAAGATGGTCAAGTCGTGCAAGTTTTGCAAAACTCTGATCTTGACATTGAAGGTTCTCAAGAACCTCACTTTATAAATAAATTTGAAGATATTACAGATTGGGAACAGACTGCTAAAAATAAACAGAATTTGGAAAATCGGACTCAATATTTATTTGAGAACAATCCTAATCCTATGTGGATTTACGATATGGAAACACTACAGTTTTTGGCAGTCAATCAAGCAGCAATTATTCACTATGGCTATACTGAAAACGAATTTTTATCAATGACATTGCCAGATATTCGTCTTGCTGAAGATATACCAAAGCTTTTGGAAGCGATCGCTAAAGTATCGCAGGGATTTAATGGGCCTGAAGTATGGAGGCATTGCAAAAAGGATGGCAGCCAGATTTTCGTCGATGTTTCGGCACACACACTTAGTTATAACAACCGTAGATGCGAACTGATTTTAGTAAATGACGTTACCCAAAAGATTCAAGCTGAGGAATCGCTCAAACTAGCGGAAGCTAAATATCGCAGTATTTTTGAGAATGCTTTAGAAGGAATTTCTCAGACTTCAGTTGAGGGGAAGTTTTTGATTGCCAATCCGATGCTAGCAAAAATCTATGGCTATGACTCTCCTGAAGATTTGATCGCTAATCTTACCGATATTACACATCAGCTTTATGTCAATCCTCAATGCCGTTTAGAATTGATCGAAAGATTTATCCAACGAGAAGACGTTAAACAATTTGAGGCAGAGGTCTATCGCAAAGATGGTTCAATCATTTGGACTTCAGAAAATGCCCATGCAGTTTACGATATTGCGGGGAATATTTTGTATTTTGAGGGAACCGTTGAGGATATTACGGCAAGTAAACAAGCAAAAGCGGAAATTGAACATCTTGCTTTTCATGATTCTTTAACTGATTTACCAAATCGAGTTCTATTTCGCGATCGCCTTTCTACAGCTTTGGCAAATGCATCTGAACAATTACAAATTTTTCTTGAAAAAGATAGTCAAGTCGAAATTAAGACGCTGCCGCTGTTAGCAGTGATGTTTCTGGATTTAGATCGGTTTAAATTAGTCAACGACACGATGGGACATGCAGCAGGCGATTTTCTGCTGATCGAGGTTGCTAAAAGATTAAGTGACTGTATGTTTGAAAGTACTTTCTTAGCGCGGATGGGGGGCGATGAGTTTATGATTTTTGTTTCTGACGTGCAAAGTGTAGAATCAATTCAGCAATTTGCACAGTTGATTTTACAATCTTTTGAAAATCCCTTTTTTGTCCAAGAATTGGCGCTTTATATCGGTACAAGTATTGGGATCAGTTTGTATCCTGGTGACGGCACTGATGAACAGACTTTAATGAAAAATGCTGACACCGCAATGTTTCGTGCTAAAGAGCGAGGCAGAAATCACTATCAGCTATATAACCATGCGATCGGCGCTAAAGTAATGGAATATGTGGCGATTGAGAATGGGATTCGTCAAGCCCTTGAGCGCTCAGAATTTCAGGTATTTTATCAGCCGCAGATTAATCTCCTCACAGGCGAAATTGATTGCATGGAAGCATTAGCGCGTTGGCTGCACCCTGAATTGGGATGGGTTCCTCCAAATCAGTTTATTCCTGCTGCCGAAGAGCATGGCTTGATTGTGCGATTGGGTGAATGGGTTTTGCGAACTGCTTGCACACAAAATCGGGCTTGGCAAAAGCAGGGTTTGCCACCAATCAGAATGGCAGTCAATTTTTCGGCAAAACAATTTCAAGTTGTTGATCTGTGCGATCGCATTATGCAGGTTCTATTCGAAACAGATTTAGATCCTCAATATTTAGAAATAGAAATCACTGAAAGCTTAGTAATGCAGGATCAAAACACAACGATCAAAATGTTGCGTGAATTGCAATCACTAGGAATGCGAATATCAATTGATGATTTTGGAACTGGTTATTCTTCGCTGAGTTATTTGCGATTGTTACCTGTAAGCAAGTTGAAAATTGATGCTAGCTTTATTCGTGAAACCCCTCAAAATAATGATGATTCCGCAATTACATCCGCAATTATTACGATGGCACATAGTCTCAATCTCAAAGCGATCGCTGAAGGTGTGGAGCGAAAAGAGCAGTTAGAGTTTTTGCGATCACATAACTGTGATGCAGTACAGGGTTATCTTTTCAGTCGTCCCGTTCCTGATCATGAAGCAACGTTATTATTACAAGCTCAATTTAAGTAAGTTTTAAAAATGGTAATAGATGTTGAGCGAGAGTAACAGGATCTACACCCATCTCTGTCCGCTGACTAGCTAACCATATTGCGGTTTGAGAATGCCAAACTGTTGCGACAATCGCTACATCACTTGCGCCGAGTTTTTGCGCTAATAGACCACCGATCATCCCTGCTAAAACATCGCCACTGCCACCTCTGGCAAGTGCAGGTGTACTTTCAGGATTAATCCATACTTGTGATTCTGACTCTTGAGGGAAGGCGATCGCCGTTCTTGCACCTTTAAGTAAAATTATGGAGTTAGTCAGATTTACCGCAGTTTGGAGAGCTTCTAATCTCTCGACTTCTCTCAAATCTGGAAAAAGGCGACAGAACTCTCCCCAATGTGGGGTGAGGACGATAGGGTTAGTTCTTTTTCTTAGCTTTTCAATAATCTGTGATTTTCCTATAGAAGCTAGAACATTCAAGCCATCGGCATCAAGAACGAGAGGGCGATCGCTATTAATGATCTGTTCTACAACTTGACGCGCATCCAGCGAAAGTCCACAGCCACAGGCGATCGCTTGATACTTCTGCAAATCGAGATTGGGCAATTCAGCGATCGCGCCTGATTCAGTTTCAGGGCAACCAATTACTAAGGCATCAGGAACTTGAGCGAGGATAATATCTCTAAGCGAACTAGGAACCGCGATCGTTAACATGCCGACACCTGTTGCCTTCGCCCCCATGGCTGCTAAAAGGGCTGCGCCGCCATATTTTTGAGAGCCAACCACCAATAGTAAATGTCCGATTTCATACTTGTGAGCGATCGCATTTCGAGTAATCGGCAGGTGATCGCGTAGGACTTTTTGCGGCTCAATTCGCCATAACTGATGATCGTTCCCAAGTACCTGAAGCACAAATTTTTCGGGGATATCAAAAGATATTCTTTCAAGTTTACCCACATAGGGCGTTGCTGCTTCGGCCAGTAATCCGCGCTTCCATAAACCTAAACAGAAAGTATGTGTGGCGCGAATCGCTGTTCCCATCACTCCACCATGATCGCTATGTAACCCTGATGGTAAATCAATGCTAAGGATAGGGATTTGCCAATCATTAATGGTATTAATCGCGATCGCTACATCCCCGACAATATTGCGTTCTAGTCCAAACCCAAATATTCCATCCACAATTAAATCGCAGTCTTGTAAGGCTGCTAAAGGTATAGAAGCGATCCCTAAACTTTTGGCATAACATCCATGCACTCGCGTTAATGGCTTAGACTTTTCTAAAATGGTATGAACTTTAACTTGTCGTCCTTGATGATGTAATTCTCTCGCAACTACTAAGGCATCACCGCCATTATGTCCAGCACCAACTAATACTCCAACATTGGGATAGAATTGAATAGGATAAAGTTCAGTTAATCTTTGAGTAATGCGAAGAGCAACTTTTTCCATCAAAGCTGCAATAGGCATTCCTGCTGCGAACATCAGACCTTCGATCTCTTTCATCTGCGCGGCAGTAGCGATCGCTTGTGAGCAAATGGAGTAAATCATTGGGAATTAAGATAGGCGGTGCATTGCACCGCTTATTCTGTTGGTTTAAGGATTTTTGGGAACAAATTCTTTGAGAGGTGGCGGTAAATGGTCACGTACCCATGTTCTCGCTTGAGGAAACTGCATGGCAGCCAATCCGCTACCTAAGATCAGGGCAACTAAAACCAAAATGATAATGAAAGCTTTATTGGTCTGTTTAGGAACCGCAAACTCTGTTTTGGCTGAGTCCAAATCGTCAATATCAGGTTCTAAATCTTGTGATGCTTTAGACTCAAATGGTGATATCGTCGCCAAAGCACCCGCATTATCTTGATCGGGCTGAATATCTTCCGTAATAGCATCTTCTAGAATATCGACAGAGGTTGGCAGCTCATTTCCACTTACTTTATCTTCATTCGGATCGGGTGGTGCAAATCGACATCGCATCAAGGCAACTGTGATGTTGTCATGTCCATTAAGTTCATTTGCTTTGTCGATCAAATCTTGGCAACTTCGATCAAGTGGTTTATCTTTTTTTAAAACTGGAAGCAGATAATCATTATAGATTTGCTCAACCCGATCAAAATCACTCAGTCCATCCGAACATAGGAGCAAAACGCAATCTTCATCGATAAAAAATCTTTGTACGCGCGGTACGAGCATATCGGAACCGCGCGTTCCCAGAGCCTGAATTAAAGCTCCCCCATCAATACGTTGTGATGAATAGGCATAAAAATTATAACCAAGCGTGGTTTCGCGAGTTGCCACATCATCATCAAGGGTAACTTGACGCAAATTATTGCTACTAATGCAGTAGAGTCGGCTATCTCCCACATGCACAACATATACCTCGTTACTTGGCTGTCCATGCGGACGTGGCATTACTGCTATCACTAGAGTTGTTCCCATGCGTTGTTGGGCTTGGCGTTGCTGTTGGTCATTAATCGCGACAATTTGATTATTAACAACACGAACCACCATTTCTAGTTGGGCGATAAACCCTTGAGCAGAAAAATCGGGATCGTTTTCGGCTTGATGTAATAGAGTTTTGATTTGTTGTTCAAGAGTTTTGATGGCAAGAGAGCTAGCTACTTCACCGCCCTCATGTCCACCTAGTCCATCACAGACGATCGCTAAGCGATCGCGCAGACCATCGGCTTGTTCGGCACGTTTTTGACGCTTGACGTCAGGATAGCAAGCATCCTCATTATGTTCGCGTTGCTTTCCTACATCAGTAGCACTAGCAATCCGCACGGTGAGTGGCTGATCGTGCATCACCTTTAGCATCATTTGATCAAGATAAGCGATCGCGCTATTTACGTCATATTCGCCTCGTCCTAGACTATAGAAAAACTCCGCGATCGGTTCAGCAATTTCAGGCTTAGCCAGATCAAGCCACTGCACCCAGATATCACCTAATTGAGCTAACTGCACAGCGGCCACATCAGCTTGTAGCTCTAACAATCTCACCCACATACCATCGACTCGCACCAATCTCGGATCGATCAAAGTGCGGGTCATGTTCTGCTCGGCTAGGGGTTGCCAGAGATTAAGAACTTGCCATAGTAAACTAATTTGGCGCAAAGCCGAGGCCTTAGCCCATGCGTCCGCCAAAGTTGGACAAAGATGACCTTGTTGATCGATTGGTACATTCTCTAACAAAAATACTTCAGACAGATTTAGTTCTTCACCCAATAGCAGCAACCCATAGGGACGTGGCAGATGTAAACTTAATCGTGACAGCTTCAGATAAGAAACCACATAGGTCTGAAATTCAAGAGGTAACTCAGGTAAGGTGAAAGCATCAGTATCAACGACAATTTGAGAAGAAATGACACGATAGCGATCGCCAACCCGAGATTCAGGCGGAAATGCTTCGGTATCTAGTCCGACCGCCCAAAGGTATTGCTGCTCAACTGCTGTAGTTTGCTCTTGATTTTCCATGAAGGTCTTAACTGCTTGCCCAACTCAATGGTGAATATATTGAAAAAGCCTAAATATTTTTGAGAATTTATTGATATTAACTTTTATATTAAGTATCTTTGAAATATTACATTACATCAGACAGATAGGAATTATGTCTTGACTCAAACATATGTAAGACTTGCTACTAGATTTCTTTAGAATTTAAGTATTCTAGTAATCATATTTTTAATTTGTAAAAGTTAAATTCATAAAAGCTAAATTTATCAATAAAACTTTAATATTTATTTTTTATTTTAATTATTTTTTAATTATTTTTCAAAACCAATTTTTTAAAACCAATTTTTTTTAACATTATTCTGTCACCACGTCCTATGAAGCCTCACCTTACCCATCGCGAACAAAAAGTCCTTTGGGCAACTATCGATCACTATATTCACACGGCGGAACCAGTTGGCTCTAAGGCTTTGGTGTCAGAATATGACTTTGACATTAGCCCTGCCACGATCCGTAGCGTGATGAGTATGCTTGATCACAGTGGTTTGTTATACCAGCCTCATACCTCGGCGGGGCGAGTTCCGTCTGACTCTGGCTATCGTCGCTATGTTGATGAATTAATCGATCCTGCTAGCGAGCTAACCTACAGCACCGATCGCTTTATGGCTAGTAAAAGCGATCGCCTTGGTAAGTCAAGTCTTGATGGAGTGATGCGTGATGTAGCCCAGATTTTAGCGACCCTAAGCGGCTGTATTGCCGTAATTACCGCGCCAAATATGCAAACGATGCGAATTAGGCATTTGCAATTAGTAATTGTCGGTGAGCGCAAAGTGATGGCGATCGCGGTAAGTGACACTTACCATACTGCTTCGGTGACGATGGATTTACCTAGCGAAACTAAGTCAGAAGTCTTAGAAGGTGAATTAAATATTCTTAATAACTTTTTAAATGAACATTTGCGCGATAAAAACTGGACTGAATTGAGTAGCGCTTTGCAATGGGACGATCTAGATCGTCAGTTTCAGCACTATGCAGTTTTATTGCAGCAGTCTTTGCAGCAACTAATGAAATTATGCGATCGCACAGCTTTGGGGCAAATGTTTATTAGCGGTTTGACTGAGTTATTACGTCAGCCCGAATTTTCTAATCTGCAACAAGTACAAAATATTGTGCAGTTACTCGAAGCCGATCGCGCTTCGTTAATGGCGCTGATCATCAATCAGCCGATTCCTTCTGCAAATTCCGTCAGTATCAGAATTGGTTCAGAAATCACCATTGAGCAAATTCAAAACTGCACATTTATCTCTAGTACTTATCTTTGTGACAATAAACCTGTGGGAACAGTAGGTGTTTTAGGCCCAACAAGATTGGGTTATACAAGGGCGATCGCTTCAGTACAGGCGGCGGCTCTGCATTTAACAGATGCAATTAGCAAATGGTAAAATCCTTCTCTTTCTTCTTACGGAGTTGCTCTAACTCTAGTCTTTCAAAATCAGTAAGTTCTATCTTCTCTTGTTTGGACAATAGAAAATCATGATGTTCCATTTCTAGGGGACTTTTTTGCTTTTAGCAATTTACCAAAGTGAGTTGTCATCAAGTCGATCTGAACTAGCAAGATCGGTTTGAAATCCTTCGGGAACATCTTTCCATGTTGGAGGATAGTCAAGAATATACAGCAGATTGAGAACAAACTAAACCCAGATTTTTTGTAAAAGCCACGCTTCGCGTGGCTTTTACAAAAAATCTAGTGGCAGGAAGATATTTGATTTAGGCTTTGGATGCCGATCGCCTGTCTGATCGCCAGTTATTTCCTATTAAAATGAAAGGGATATCTTAGTGCATTTTATCGTGCTTTTTCCTTCTTGATACACTGCGATTACTCGTTCTCTCAAATTCAGCAAATACGCTTTTCCCCGTTTGTATTTCTCTCTTTTTTACCTTGCTTATGCTCATTTGAAAACCGCTATAGTGAAGATACAGAATATAAAACTTACTTGCTCTTAAAAAAAGCCTAGCTATAATTCAAATAGCATCAGACTTCAAAGAGTTTGTGAGATTTCTAAACAGCGATCGCAATTTTAATTTAACCTTATGCAGCAAAATATCTACGAAATCCTTAGTCAAACTCAAAGGCAGCGGGTAAGCGATGGCGCGATCGCCTCAATTTATGATGGATGCCCATCAGCGTATCGAAAATTAATCTTAGTATTGCCCCAGTTAGGAGATTTTGATAGCCTCGAATATATTTGGTGGATACAGAGAGAAATTGAACGGATTAAATCAGAAGGAATTGCAGTTAGGGCAATTGGCATCGGCGATCGCCAATCGGGACAATATTTCTGCAAGTTTACTGGCTTCGATGAAAGTTGGATGTTTGTGGATACTACGGGAGAACTACATCGCCAATTAAATCTCTATTCAGGACTGAAAACTAAGTTTCCTCTGATGTCATCAGGTCAAAGTGCTTGGGTCAACCTCATGCTGATGTGTGCAGGAATTGGTAGTCAAGGCACTTTAAAAGAAGTGTTTCGTGGCTACCGAGGCGATCGCCAAGCTCCGCAACTAATCGGTGATCAGGAAATTATTAAAGCTGCCCCATTGCCTCCGTTAAAAGGTTCTTTCTTTAAATGGGCTGGTGGCAGTGGATTTCAGCGACCATTTGAACTTGCAACTTTGCGATTACGTAATATGGCAGAGGTGCTGGGCAATTGGCAAGCCTATGTCCCTGATGCATCGTACATGACTCAGCGAGGTGGGACTTTTTTGTTTGATGCTCAAGACAAATTGATTTACGAACACCGCGATCGCGGGATTTTAGGATTCGCAGCTAATCCAAGTTATCCCTTGTCTTTTTTATTCTCAAGCCAAGCAGATACCCTCAAGGCATAAACTCAAATAGCTTAGAAAGCTCTGCTTGCAAGGACTTTCCAACTATTTGTTGTCGATCAAGATTGCCTCAATCTCGTCAGCAGGTTTAAACCCAAAAATTTGGGAATAGAAATAGAATTCACCATCAAGGGCGCGTTTAATATTTTCCGCTTTACGGAAACCATGTTGCTCACCTTCAAAGGGCACATAGGCAACAGGCAAGCCTTTTTCACGCAAAGCAGTGACCATCATTTCTGCTTGATTTGGTAGTACGACTTTATCCTCTAAACCTTGAAAAAAGGCGATCGCGCAGGAAAGCTTTTCCGTAAAGTGAATAGGCGATCGCTGAATATAGAGTTCTTTTTGTTCAGGATATTTGCCGATCAGACTATCGAGATAGCGCGACTCAAATTTATGAGTATCGGTGGCAAGAGCTTCTAGATCGCAAATTCCATAATGACTAGCACCCGCTTTAAAATCATCACGAAAGGTCAGCGCGCAAAGGGTAGTGTAACCGCCCGCACTGCCCCCAGAAATTGCGAGGCGATCGCCATCAACCAAACCTTTTTCGGCAAGAAACTTCGCACCATTAGCGCAATCGTCAACATCGACAATACCCCAATTACCTTTGAGGCGATCGCGATATTCTCGTCCATAGCCTGTGCTGCCGCCATAATTAACATCTAGCACCGCAAAACCACGACTTGTCCAATATTGCACACCGAGACTTAAACTTCCTGAAGTCGAGGCGGTGGGACCACCGTGGCTTTTGACGAGCAAAGGTGGTTTTTCATTCACTTCTCCTTGAAAGTCTCTATTCTTAGGTGGATAGAAAAAACCATGAGCGGTCTTACCATTTTCTGTAGGAAATTCTATGGGTTGGGCGGCAGAAATATAGTCTGGATCGAGTTGTAAATCAGAAGCAATTCGTATTTTTTGCCAAGTTCCAGTTTGTAGATCTAGTAACACGATCGCGGTTGACTCAGTTGCAGAACTGCCATGAAAAACTGCGCGATCGCCTTCACAACGTAAGCCCGAAACTGAAGTAAATGGTGTAGTAATTTCTTGCAAGCCTAAATCCAGATTGGCAGGATCAAGAATTGCTAAATGAGATTTTCCATGCTGTGTATAACTACAGAAAATTTTGCCGTCACCAGTAAAGTCATAGGTAGACATCCCAAATACCCACTGGGGCAAGCCAAACTCAGCTTCCATTGGACATAGTGGCTGAATAGTTCCTTCTAATGAATCGCTATACAAGTTCCACCAACCTGTGCGATCGCTAACAAAGTAGAGTTTGCCATCAGGCGACCATTCAGGCTGGAAGATTGACTCATTTTCCCCACCTGCAATTAGTTGTGGATTTTGGATTATCAGAACTCCTACTTCTGATTCCACGATATCAGCGACCCATAACTCTGTTCCATCCCAAGGCATATTGGGATGCTGCCAACTGATCCAAGCGAGTTTATCACCAGTAGCATTAAGTCGAGGCGAAGCATAAAAATCTGCACCTGTTACCAGTACTTGAATATCTTCGCCATTGCTTGTATTCACAGCCACTAATGTATTAATCGGTTCGCCTTCCCCCGTATGGTCTTCACGCACGCAAATCAGCTTGCCATACATCTGATGCCAAATAAAGTCAGCATAGCGATAGGCACTCTCAGAAGTTAAAGGCTTCGGCCAACCACCCCCAACCTTTCGATAAATGCAGCGATCGCTAAAATTAGAAAAATAAATCCGCCCATCTTGCACCATATACTCGCCGCCGCCATATTCATGCACTTGCGATCGCACGTTTAGTGAGGCAGGTGTCATCTCGCTATAGTTGCCATCAGCGTTATACCGCATGATCACATTGCGTCCCCCTTCCGTCGGTCTGCCTTCATTCCAATAGACATTCCCCGCATCAATAGCGATCGCGCCGAGGCGAATGCTGCTAGACACTATTAAATCAGAACTAATTGGAGATTTCCAAGAACCGTAAGGAGCAACTGGCATAAATTATTGGGACTATCTATTTACAAATCTCTTAAGATTATATGGCAGAAACAAAAAGGGGCGCTTCGCGCCCCTTTTACTATTTACAAATGCAGGAGAAGTTTCATATAGCAAAACTTCTCTCACCTAAAACTAACCAATAGAACTAAGGTGATCTCTAACAATAAAAGTACCCGATTTATTAAAACCAAGATGTGGTTGTGCCGCGCTTCGCACGGCACAACCACGGTAAAATCTTTCTAATAAATCGCCTAACCAATTAGCTGTTTGGCCCGATTAGCGATCGCCTCAGCATTCATGCCATTAAAATCAAACAGTTGACCTACTGAAGCTGTAGTTTCGCCACGCTTCCATGCAAATACATCGCGTTTACAAGAGCTTCGGAGCATAACAGGTTCGAGCATTGCTGAAGCTCCACCGACAACACCGATCAAAGCATCACCACCAAATAGCGCTTCAAAATCAGCATCACTAAGGAACTTGCCATCTGGCTCAGAGCAAGTATCCCAAGCTACGTCAGACGCACGATAGAGACGACGAGGGCTAATGATTGAGACAATTTTAGAACCAATGCCTTGTTCGGCTAGCTTTTGAGCAGCTTCATAAACAGGAACTAGCATTAAGTCGCCGATCACAGCAAAAACAACTTTCTTACTACCAGCAATTTCTTGAAGAGCGATCGCGCCATCTTCTAAAGCTTGTCTAGTTTGCTCGAAGGTAGTCCGAATTGCCAGCGGTGATTTACTTGCGGTAATTACCACGCCCTTATTCACAGCCTTAAGTGCCCAATCATAACAAACTTGAATGCTGTTAGCATCAAGCGGAAAGAGTGGGAACACATTCCCATTTCGCATCATCGCGGCGAAGTAAGCTTCGATTTCAGGACGTTGGTGTGTCCAGCCGTTGCGACCTTGCTCCAAGGCTCCTGCAGTGAATAGACAAACAGTTGCTGGCGTTGGACGGCGCAGTTCTGCCATTGCTTGAGTTACAGTCTGCCAAATTGGAAGTCCATTAATCGCGAAGGATTCATAAGAACACCAAAGAGTCCGACTGCCCATTAGCGCTAGACCTACTGCTAGCCCTGCACAAGCATCTTCGCTCAGAGGTTCATAAACTTGTCCCCCAGGTGCTTGATTGTAGAGAGCGTCCTCAGTAGGATGATTGATTTTTAAGGCTTGGTTGATATTGGCAATTCCCGAAGCTTCATTACCATCAGCATTAGTGACGATATAGCGCTTATCAGTTTGTCCGACATAGCCAACTAAACGCCCCATCGCTGTTGTGGAAACTTTTGCTTCAGCGATCGCATATTCTTCTAAAGGCAAAGTTCCCAAATCAGTTAATGGAAGTACAGACTCTGTAACTGCGGTTTTAGAAGAAGAACCGCCACCTGCCCATTCTAAATTGGTGCGAACAGTCTGCCATGCTTCAGGATTGAGAGCACGTGATTTTAATCCTGCGATTACATCAGCATTGTCAATTGTATGATGGGCATATAAATTATGGGATTTTGCGCCAAGTGCATGAACTCCTGCGCCCTTCAGCTGCTTAATGATAAATACAGTGAGCTTACCGCCAAATGCAAGTTTCGCTGCTTTATCTGCACCAACTAAAACAGATTCAGTGAAAGCAAGACGCTGTTTGAAAGAAAAAGCTGTACTATCAACATAAGCTCCTGTTTGATGCTGATCATCAAAATCTTTCGCATCGATAAGAATTACTTCATCAAAGCCATTCCCTTTCCAGAAAGCAATCATTTCCGCATTAGTTTTAGTAGAAACCATGCTGTGATGCTCTTGACTAAATCCATTCCAAACCAGAATCGGAATAAAATTTGTTACTTCTGGATAAGCAGTATGAAAGTGAGCGATCGCACTAATCGGATATGGTTCACCCATGCCGCCATCACCCATTGTTACAGGGAAAAGCTTGTCGCGATGTAAAAGTGCTGCTGCGATCGCAAAATGTTGTCCTTGTCCTAGAGGTCCCGCAGGCGAGAGAATCCCAGGAATAGATCCTGACAAATGACCGAGTAAGCCATGCTTTTCGCGATATCGTTCGCGCATTTGAGTCACAGTGCTAATGCCCATGTCTTCAAGAGAGCGATCAAGAAACATGGCGCTGTAATAACCAGGCGCATGATGTCCAACCTCGGTGGGCATATTCTTATGACCTAGCATATAGAAGGCCGCAACCGCTTCAGCGCTACTAGCAAATCCGCCTGGATGCCCCGATGCTTTGCTAGCCGTGACTTGTAAGGTGAGATAGCGCAAAGCGTCAGCAGCGAGTAAAGTTTGAAATACCGCCGCGCGATCACTTGGATCGGTAACGCCAGATTTTTCAGGGCTTAAAACTGGTATACGTCCTAAATCATCGAACCCCTCCAACGGTTCGCCAAAGTACTGAATGCCTTCGCGAAAGTCATTTTTGAAGGCAGGAGTGGCTGCGTTTGTAGTTTCAGGGGTTGCGACCATAATTTTTGTGACCTTTAGTTTGTTAAGAGTCATCTTAGTATGTACTGGTTACAGAGAAAAAATGCGATCGCTTGTTGCCTTAAATATCAAAAAATATATCAAAGAATGAAAGCATCCGAACCGCAAACAAAATTAGCGCAAAAACTAGCTGAGATTAGACAGCGATCGCAATTAAAAGAAGCTCAGCAATTACTGAGCGATTTTGGTATTCCATTAGATCGATGCTTAATCTTCTTACCTAATACTTTTGCATCCGAGCGCCTTGAGCAATGGCTAAGTCAAGCTTTTCCTTGGCAATTTGGACAGATTGATTGGCGAAAAGTATCAGGAAGTATTTGTTTAAGTTGGAATAATTATGATGAAGCTGCTTCTGCCTTCAATTGCCTTTGCAAAACTCAGCAATTTGGTAATCCTATCGTCAATGTTATGTGGTTTTCAACATATCGCCCAATTATTGAAATGCAGTTAGATTTAGTACAAATTTCGCTGGCGGCTCTTTTGGCAGAAGATTGGGATACATGGATCTTTGATCCAGCCTCTGGTTGGTGCGTCGAGTTCTACCACGAAGGAACAATCGGTTATGGCAGAATATTTTGACCAGAATATTTTGACCAGAATATTTTGACTAAAATATTTTGCCAAAGAACATGAGTTAGTATTGCAAAATATTTACATCGCCTATGTTATGATAAGCAGCGCGGCAGCTTGGCTCAGTCGGTTAGAGCGACGGTCTCATAATCCGTAGGTCCCGGGTTCAAATCCCGGAGCTGCTATAAAACTTAAATCTATAGAATAAATTTTATAGAATAAAGGTATGTACTTGCTGCATACCTTTATTTTTGATTTTTTACTGACAATTTATAACTTTATGATTATTTATTTGAATAATGAACTATTACTCAAATTTGTTCATGATAGTATGTAAACAATTTACTCCCTAAGGCAAAGGACAGAATTATGGGATTACTCGATCGCATTGGTATGGTGGTCAAGTCCAATGTAAATGCAATGGTTTCGGCTGCGGAAGATCCAGAAAAAATTCTGGAGCAATCGATCATTGATATGCAAGAAGATTTGGTGCAATTGCGCCAAGCTGTCGCCCAATCCATGGCAGCCCTCAAACGTCAAGAACAGCAATATAGCCAAAGTTCCTCTCAATCACAAGAGTGGGAAAAACGGGCGATGTTAGCGCTTCAAAAGGGAGATGAAAATCTGGCAAGGGAAGCGCTCAGCCGCAAGAAAACCCATGCAGATTCTGCTGCAACCTTGAAAGCTGGCTTAGATCAGCAAACAGGTCAAGTAGACACGCTCAAGAAAAATTTAATTGCGATCGAAGGCAAGATTTCTGAGGCAAAAACCAAGAAAGAGATGCTCAAGGCGCGGATGCAATCGGCTAAGGCTCAAGAGAATCTCAACAATATGTTGGGTAAGGTCAATACTAACTCTGCCGCCGCAACTTTCGAGCGCATGGAAGAACGTGTTCTCATGGCAGAAGCTAAAGCTAGCGCTAGCTCGGAACTAGGCATGGACAACCTTGAGTCTCAGTTTGCTCAACTAGAATCTGGTAGTGGTGTTGACGATGAACTAGCCGCACTCAAAGCAAAAATGATGACTGGTAGCCCTGCACCTCAAGGTGCTTTGCCTCCATCTGATGCAGCTAAGCCCACAGTCGGTGCAGCGATCGATGCTGAGCTAGAAGCACTTCGTCGCCAAATGGGTTAATTTATCTAAGTGAATTTTATGCAAATGATGCTAAGCAAATTTGCATAAAATTCATGCCCTTAGAGTCTTTGCCGATTAGAACATAAAACTAAAAAAGTATGAAAGTTGATGCTTAGCGCTGACTTTCATACTTTTTTAATTTTATAAGCCAATTTTTAAATTGTTACATAATGCGATCGCCTCTTTAATCTCAGTAAAAAATAAAGGGCGATCACCTGATCCCAAAATCAGTGCTTCGTTTATTGCGTTTATTATGCTAATCTTTGTACTGCAACAAACGCAATAAACGAAGCAAGCTTATTTAATGTTTCCTTATGGTATCTCTTAACCAATCTCTATATATTCCTACCACTGAAGAAACGCAAATTTCTAAGGAAAGTAGTCGTATTTTAGCGGCGCATATTAGCTGTGATACGCATCGACTCAAAATTGTCGAAGCGGATGGCAGCGAAGAGATTGCGACAATTCCTGCGGTGGCTTACCGCTTATTGATAGATATTCTTACGCAGATGTCACAGGGTAATGCGGTGACAATTATTACGATTCATGCGGAACTAACGACTCAAGAGGCGGCTGATTTAATTAATGTTTCGCGTCCATTTTTAATCAAGCAAATGGAGGCTGGTGTAATTCCTCATCATAAAGTTGGCACGCATAGAAGGGTGCATTTTAAGGATTTGATGGAATATAAGAAAAATATTGATGCTTCTAGAAGTAAAGTTTTGACTGAACTGGTAGAGGAGTCTCAAAGACTAGGTTTGTATGATTGATGTCTAGCAACTTTACGGTTTTGTATGATGCTTGTGTTCTGTATCCTGCGCCCTTGAGGGATTTGTTGGTTCAGTTAGCGATTTCTGATCTTTTTAGAGCAAAATGGACAGATTTAATTCATGATGAATGGATACGCAATGTCCTTAAAAATCGTCCAGACCTAACGATTGAGCAGCTTACGAAAACCAGAAATCTGATGGATATGCATGTTAGGGATTGTTTGGTTACTGATTTTGAATGGTTAATTACTTCCCTTAATCTGCCAGATCCTAATGATCGTCATGTTTTAGCAGCAGCGATCGCAAGTGGCGCTAATCAAATCATCACTTTTAATCTCAAAGATTTTCCTCAATCCGTTCTTGATATCTATGAGATTGAGGCGTTGCATCCTGATGATTTCATTGCAAATATTATTGATCTCTATCCATTTAATGTTTTCAATGATGTAGAAACTGTGAGAAGTCGCCTTCAATATCCGCCAAAGTCGTTTGATGAGTATTTGGAAATTCTGCTAAAGCAAGGGCTTACGGTTTCGGTGTCGATGTTGCGAGAATTAAAAAGTCAAATATCAAATTTTTGATCGCCTCTTTAATCTTACTCCTTTCCCACTATAGAAATAGACATACAAAACCAAGGATTAGCGTTGCGGCGCAAAGCGCCGCAACGTCTAATCTTTCACTGGGAAGGGAGTAGTAAAAGTAAAGGGCGGTCTCAATATGTAACTCAATCAAACTGATAAAATTCTTAGCATTATACTTTGTAACTATGAAATGACAAATCAGAGTAGCCCAATAGTACCTAGATTTCGCGTTTATGGGGAACGAGCAGAGTTTGAGACTGAACGACACCTAGAATGGTTCTTTTGGTATACAGTTTTGCCTAAAATCGGGCTGAAGCCCCTTAAAAGTCAGTACACGTGCAGAGAGGGAGTTTGTGACATATTAGCGAAAGGACATGAGAATCAGCTCGTCATCATAGAGTTGAAAAATGTCGAAGATTCCCATGTTATTGAACAAATTACCGCATATTTCGACGCGCTTATCGAAGAGAAGCCCTTTGATGAACAAATTGATTACACTAAACCCATTGAGCTATATACTGTTTGCCCAACCTATAGAAACCGTACTGTAACAACAATAAAACATCACAAACTTAAATTTACTCTCTTCTCCTATGCAGTCAAAAGCATCGGTCAAGGCTTTGTATTTATATTGTATGATTGGCTCACAAAGACAGAAATAGCCAAAATAGATTTACCAATAGCTCCTGAAAGTTTACCCACACTCAATTTGCCTGACCCTCCAAAAGCTTTTGTTGACCTTCTAGGGAATTGTTCAGAGAATGAAAAAATATGGGCTATTGAAATTCGTGATCAGATTTATCAATTTGCTCAATCTTTAAACTATAAAATTTATGAGAAGCCAGATGGTAAGTGGGTTCGTTTTGAAAGAAACAAACAAAACCCTATCGCTGAAATAGGCTGGGAAAACAAGAGAGAAAGTCTTGCTGTTTATCTATGGCTGCCATTTGTGACTATTAATGGGCAATCTAATATGAAAGCAGTAGAAAGAGATAGTTATAAAAGAACTGCTATGATGCGAATCTGGATAGCTGATGGTATTGTTCGATATGTTGCTTACATAGAAAATCAGAGAAAAAGTTGGTTAGTTGTTACAGATGAAGAAATTCAAATGGGCAAATTCACAAAGCCTGTGAAATTACAGAGAAAAGGTCGGAGTGCTTACTGGAAAGGTTTAGCAATGCCCACAGATATCTATCTTGATCTAATGAGTTTTCCTGCTCGTTCTCATTCTCTAAATGCTTTTATCGAGTTAGCTCTTGAACATTCTTTGCAGAGACTAACTAAAAGCCGCCAAAAAACTATTATTGAAGTAGAGTCTGATTCTTAACGATCGCCTTTACTGCGCTGATTCAAATAGAAATTTAACTAAAATCTCATAAACCAAGCATTTGCTTAACATCACTTAAAGCGATCGCAATTTCACTTCAAACGAATAGCAATCGCATCACTTCAACGCCAAATAAATCTGCTTATAATAAAGTTTATATAACCTCTATAATAGGTAGAAAGTCTCAGACTTAAAACCTATGCTAAAAGAACTTTTTGGCGGTAAAACATCAGAACAGGTTTTACTATATTTAGAAAATTATGAAGAAGGCTACGGCAAAGCGATCGCTGATACCTTTGAGATATCCTTAAGTTCAGTGCAGAAACAACTGCAAAAATTTGAAGACTCAGGCTTATTAGTTAGTCGCTTAGTTGGCAAAACTCGCCTCTATACATGGAACCCGCGATCGCCTTTTGTAATCTCAGTTAGAAACCTATTAGCCCAACGCCTCAAAGTAACCCCCACTGAAGAAATCAAAGCTTACTACCGCCAACGCCGTCGCCCTCGCAAAGCCGATAAACCTCTTGGAAATACACCCAACCTCATCCTTAGCTGAGATTGCTGCGATCGTCTCAGATACGCTTACCAGAGCAAATATTATTGCCGTGCTAACAGGTGGCGGAGTCGTTACGGTGTACTCAGAAAATGAATATCAATCTGACGATCTTGATTTTATTTCTCCCGCTAGTTCTCGAAGTCTAGAAGAAGCAATGTCTCAGATAGAATTTAGCAAAGAAGGTAGATACTTCATCCATCCGAACACAAATTATTATGTTGAGTTCCCTCCATCACCCCTCATGATTGGTGAGCAGTACATTGATTACAAAGAATGCACCGTGCAGAAAATTGGTGAATTAGAATTACACATCCTAACCCCGACTTTATGCGTAATGGATCGCCTTGCGGGATTCTATCACTGGAATGATCGCCAAAGTCTTGATCAAGCAGTGATGGTTGCAAAACGTCATCCGATAGATTTCAAAAAAGTAAAGGGGAGCATCTCAGTTACGCACTAAGTATAAATGCTTAGGATATAAGTATGAGATAATAGAAAAAACGTAACTGGGACAAGAAAATGACACCAGAAGACAAGAAAAGAATTGAAGAATACACGGCAGAGATTGCCAAGAT
>JBBRMK010000053.1:0-33435 GCA_038230875.1 Pseudanabaenales cyanobacterium | reverse complement strand
GTAATTGTTTTCTGTACTGACAGTTTTTTTCTGTTTCATCGTGACAAGCTTCTCTCCGACATCTCTATCTCTACATACTCATTGAATTCTTGGAGAAAGCATAATGTCTATTTACGTTGGTAACTTGTCCTATGAAGTTACCCAAGACCATTTAAAGCCAGTTTTTGAAGACTACGGCAAGGTCACTCGTGTTCATTTTCCTACAGATCGTGAAACAGGTCGCGCTCGCGGCTTTGCTTTTGTCGAAATGAGCAAAGATGAAGAAGAAGATGCAGCCATCACAGCATTGGACGGTGCTGAATGGATGGGTCGCGTTCTCAAGGTTAACAAGGCTAAGCCTCGCGAAAGCAATGACTCGTTTGGCGGCGGCGGCGGTGGTAACCGTGGCGGCGGCGGCGGTCGTGGCGGCTTCAAATCTGGCGGTGGCGGTGGTGGTGGCGGTCGTTACTAAATTAGTAATTGCCGAACACATTCAGCGTTAAACGCTAAATATATTAAAAATAGAGAGTGATGCTTTGCGTCACTCTCTATTTTTTTTGTTTTTTCTGATACGCTAAGCAAGAATATGCACGCTTAACTTAGATTTTGCTTAGGATTTTGCATGGATTTGTTTCAACCATTGGGGCTTGTTGTTCAAGGTTCTCTAAGCGACGGTTTGGAAGTTCGACTAAATGGCGATATCTCAGTCGAAGATATGCGTGTCGGTAAGTTTTTGGTAGTACATGGTCGGCATACGCGCTTTTTTTGTATCCTCACCAATGTTACTCTCGGCACCTCTAGTCCGCGTATTCTTATCAATCCACCCGATCCTGAAAACACTTTTTTAACTGAAATTCTTGCTGGCACTGGAACATTTGGTACTATCAATTTAACGCCAATGTTGATGTTTGTTCCTGCCAATCCTTTTGATCTTTTAACTCAAAGAGCTACTAGTCCAAATAGCGATCGCATAAAAAAAAACAAGCGCAAAAAATCGACCGTTCATGAATTTACAGAAGAAATCAGCGATTTTCAACTCTTGCCTGTAAAGACAATCCCCAGCCATTTTTCGCAAGTATTTGATGCAACTGAGCGTGATTTCAGGATTGTGTTTGGTTGGGAAGATGACCCACATAAACGCAACTTTGCGATCGGGCAGCCGATTGATATGCCAGTGCCAATTTGTCTTGATCTTGATCGTTTTGTTGAACGCAGTAACGGCGTATTCGGGAAGTCTGGTACAGGAAAATCTTTTTTAACGCGCTTATTGTTATCGGGGATTATTCGCAAACAGGCGGCAGTAAATCTGATTTTTGATATGCATTCTGAATATGGATGGGAAGCAGCCACCGAAGGTAAAAGATTTAGCACGGTTAAAGGCTTACGTCAGTTGTTTCCAGCGCAAGTGCAGATATATACGCTTGATCCTGACTCGACGAAGCGGCGAGGTGTACGCGATGCACAAGAACTCTACATCAGCTATGACCAAATCGATGTGGAAGATTTGATGCTGATTCGTGAAGAGTTAAATCTCTCAGAGGCAAGCCTAGAAAACGCAATTATCTTGCGCAATGAATTTGGGAAAAGTTGGATTTCACGGCTGCTCGCCATGACTAACTCAGAGATTCAAGAATTTTGTGAACAGAAGATGGGCAGTAAGTCCTCGATCATGGCGCTCCAACGTAAACTCACGCGCCTTGACGATCTCAAATATTTGCGTCCAACTTGTCCTGAAAATTACATAAAGCGGATTCTTGATGCGATCGCGGCAGGTAAACATATCGTGATTGAGTTCGGTTCGCAGTCGAATCTGCTCTCTTATATGTTGGCAACAAATATCATTACGCGGCGGATTCACCATGCTTATGTGCAGAAAGCGGAGCGCTTCTTGCAGACAAAAGATATTAGCGATCGCCCGCAGCAATTGACAATCACGATTGAGGAAGCACATCGATTTTTGGCTCCTAATACGGCTAGACAGACTATCTTCGGGACAATCGCCCGTGAAATGCGGAAATATTTTGTGACCTTGTTAATTGTCGATCAACGTCCATCGGGAATTGATAACGAAGTAATGTCACAGATTGGTACAAGAATTACTGCTTTACTAAATGATGAGAAAGATATTGACGCAATTTTTACAGGAGTAGCTGGTAGTGGCAACTTACGAACAATTTTGTCAAAACTAGATTCTAAGCAACAAGCTCTCGTTTTAGGTCATGCCGTACCGATGCCTGTGGTGGTACAAACTCGCCCTTATGATGAGACTTTTTATCGTGAGATCGGCGAGGTTCCTTGGGAAGAAATCTCTACCCCAGAAGTTTTGCGGGTCGCGGAAGCTGCTAAAGCAGATTTAGGATTTTAATTTGATTCATGCCTACTTCCTTAAGATGTATAGCGATCGCTTTACTTGATGAGTAGATCAATTATCTGAAGTCTAACTACACTTTAGATAATTAAAAATAAATTCTAGTAAGATTTTTAGATTTCCAAAATGACTTTGCCATTTTGGAAATTGCTGTTAGATGCGATCGAGATCGCATCTAGCTCAGTTCACTATCACATCTTCTCTTTTGGAAAGGCATTAAAATCTTGATAAAATGGAGTCAACATGAAATCGTTTCTGGCTTTTAAATTTCTCTCTGCCCTAATCCTAATATCTCTCCAGCCCACACAAGCAGAAGCAGTTCCGACAAGTAAAAAAAGCTTTGAACAATGGTGTCTGCAAAAAGACTCTCTTCCCGCAGAAACTAAAAAAACAGTAGAGTTACTCCTAGATAAAGCTAGTACGCAGCGATGTAAGTTAGCTGGTTTGAGGCTGAACCAACTGTCCGAACTTTTCTTGACAGACAATCAAATCATTGACATTACACCCATAGCAAGTTTAACAAACTTGACTTACCTTGATCTTAAAGACAATCAAATTAGCGATCTAAATCCCTTAGAAAGCTTGACTAACTTGTCCTTTCTCAGCATTGATGGCAATCAAATCAGCGATATTAAGCCTCTAGGGAGTTTGCCCAAGCTAAAAGCACTCTTTATGTCAGGCAATCAAATCAGCGATATTAAGCCTCTAGAGGACTTATCGAATCTGAATGTCCTTGTACTCATTGATAATCAAATTAGTGATATAAAGTCACTGTCGAGTTTGAAGATGTTGAAAACACTTTGGCTCGATCGCAATCAAATCATTGATGTGCAGCCTCTAACAAGTTTGACGCAATTGATTGATCTCGGTCTTGGCGAAAATAAAATTATTGATGTGCAGCCTCTAACAAATTTGACGAACTTGACTGCACTCAATCTTGATACCAATCAAATCAGTAATATTAGATCTCTAGAGGCTTTGACTAAGTTGACTCGCGTTGAACTTGGACACAATCGTATTAGTAAAAAGGTCTGTCCAATTCAACCAGAATCTATTTGCAATTTTTAGATTTTTTCTGTGTAAGTCTATTGAGCTTACTTTTTATAAGCGATCGCCTAAATAGGATTTGCTGAAAAAGAAAGAAAAGCATACAAGCAATGGTTTTAAGGAGATCAAAAACTAATAACATTAGGACTTACGCAAAATGACGAAATGTAGGGGCAATTCATGAATTGCCCCTACCGTAAAATACGGGTTCCAAGATGTTTTTGCATAAGTCCTAAACATGCAAGGAAAAGTAGCAAAAACAAGCAAAAACCTTGCACCAATAAAATTTCATGTACCGACAATCGCCCACAGGACAACTATCATTCGAGAATTTTTATTTGCCATTTGGCGGCAAACTGTCAGGAGAGAATCGATGGGTAAGATTAGCGAAACTAGTGCCGTGAGAAACATTTGAGAGTGAATATGCAGAACAATTTAGTCAAGGACAAGGAGCACCAGCAAAGACATTATGTATGGCTTTAGGAGCGTTGATCATCAAAGAAAAGTTAGGAACAAGCGACGAAGAGACAGTCGAACAGATCCGCGAGAATCCATATTTACAATACTTTCTAGGGTTATCAGAGTACAGCAACAAAGCCCCATTTGAAGCAAGTATGATGGTACACTTCCGCAAACGCTTAAACCTAGAGATAGTCGGGAGAATCAACGAACGGATTGTGAAGTCTCCAAAAAAATTGGAACAAAAAGAGATAAAAGAAAAACAGGTCAAGAAGGAAGAGAAGTTAGAAGGAAGAGAAGTTAGAAGAAGAACAGAAAGAACAAAAGGAAGAGAATGAAGCAGAACCAACAAACCAAGGAAAATTGCTGCTAGATGCAACCGTCGCGCCAGCCGACATCCGTTATCCCACCGACATCAAACTGTTGAATGAAGCAAGACAACAAACGGAAATTGCGATTGATGCTCTCTACAAACAAGTAAAAGCACAATTGCCGAAGAAACCGCGCACTTATCGCCGTGAAGCGAGGACAGCATATTTGCAAATCGCCAAACAACGCAAACCCATTCGTAAATCGATGTATGAGGAAGGTTGTAATCGCATAGACGACCGCATCGTCAGTATTACTCAACCCCACGTACGTCCAATTGTCAGAGGCAAGTCAGGCACACCTGTGGAGTTTGGTGCTAAGCTCTCGGTCAGTTGTGTGGATGGCATGGCGTTTCTCGACCATCTCAGTTGGGATAACTTTAATGAATCGGGCGATTTACAGAATCAAGTAGAATTGTTTAAATCTCGTTTTGGACATTATCCTGAAGCCGTCTATGTTGACCAGATTTATCGCACGCGTCGCAATCGTGCTTATTGCCGTAATCTGGGTATTCGCATCACGGCTCCGCCTTTGGGTAGACCTGTACTTGAGGATTTAGCGGCTATTCGCAAACAAACTCTTGCAGATGCCAAGGTTCGCAATCAAATTGAAGGTAAGTTTGGGCAGGCGAAGCGACGGTTTAGTTTAGACCGCGTCATGACCAAGTTGGCAAATACTTTGGAAACGGCGATCGCTATCACTTTCTTGGTGATGAATTTGGAAGCGCTGCTCAAGCAGCTTGCTTTTTTGTTTTTTCTGGGATTATCTTTTGCAGACAACGCCTTTTTCTTCCATGTGGAGAGGTGTTCTTTACCTTTTCTGCTATCTCTTCGCAATTTCCTGTCTTGACGACCAAGAAGTCTTCTTTTTCTCCTTATCTTATACTTGCCGCTTAATTGCTTTTTCAGCAAGCCCTAATTACATCTGAATTGCGATCGCATAGATACTTTCAAACAAATCCATAAAATTCTAAAAAGCAGAATATATACTCCCTTCCCAGTGAAAGATTAGACGTTGCGGCGCAAAGCGCCGCAACGCTAATCCTTGGTTTTGTATGTCTATTTCTATAGTGGGAAAGTAGTATGAACAATTTTTTAGTCTTTAGTATTCCCTCAACCGCTACATTTGTTCTATCTTTTCCTTTCCTACAAGCAGAAGCATTTCTGAACAACAATCAGAGCTTTGAACAATGGTGTCTACAAAAAAAATCTCTTCCTACATCAACGAAAGAAACAGTTGAGGTTCTATTAAAGGAAGCTGGCACACAAAATTGTAAGTTAGCTGATATGGGTGCGACCTTTAGATGATAGAGGTAAACGGCAACAGGAAAGCCATACTGATTGAGATTGTTCCAGGATTGATCCCAACGAGTAGCTGTTAGAGCTAAAGCTCACAGGCTCAAAATCACAGTCGTGCCTTTTTCCTTCCACCGCATATCAGAACAACATAATCTTTGCCTAATCAAGGTTTTACAAGCCGCTTCAGTTACACCTGAGCCAATGGGATAATGTTGCTGTCTGTATTAAGCATAGTGCATTTGAGGACGATGATTTTTGTAATCAGCAATTCACACATAGGTTGCATCAGGATAACAGGCCTTTGTTTTATGGATCTCTCGTTCCAATCTCTTTAGAAATTTCTACTTTCCATATTCTGGTGTTGCTCCTAGATATATTGTATGTTGTCGTTCTCCTTCACGATCATATAGCGATACTGTTCCTACCATCGCTTCTCGCTATCCTGCTTCACACATCAGCATACATGTTCCATCTAACCCTACGGCTACTGTTGTGATTTGACAATCCATTTCTGGCACTTTGTATGTCTCACTCTCTTCTTTTGCCTGTACTATACTTCCAACTGCTTCACTCAGTCTCTGTATATACGACAATGCTACCCCTCGTCCATGATTTCTAATAAATCTTTTTCTACTTCTCTTGCTGACCCGTAGGCTATTTTTGATGATATCTGTTTGGCGAATAATGGCGTTGATGTCACCACTATTCGCGCATTTCTTTCTAGCGGACAATAGGTCTTTCCTCCTCCTGCCTTCTGGTATACATGACGCTCTACTACCACTTCTCCATAAGCTGTTTGATAGGTTTTTGCTTGTTCTCCTTTCGTTCGCTAAACCTTGTCTCCAATTTCTATTGGTATCCCATCTGTATCTAGCTGTTTCAATGCTTCTTTCGTGGCAATACACCCTACTTCGTTTAGTCCCTCTTGGATCTTTTTCTCGATATCTAACATAGAATCACTCAGTTCTATTGTTATTTCTATTTTTACTTTTGTCCTTTCAACGCTTATCAACTTTGCTGACATACTTTTGCCGTAACTTGTATCTTATTATCTCTTGTCTTTGTACTATAGCAATCCTAAATCATTTGTGGAGAAACAAGGGGCTTAAGCCCCTTGTTATAAGCCTTACACTTCCACAACTCATTTAGGATTGCTATATACAAGGGTCGCATTCGGTTGCAGGTTCAAAAAGGTGGAAGAAATGCGATCGCTTTTATTTTTCGCGTGACTTACCGATCTGATTTGCAATAGTGAAAATTGGACGAGATAAGGAATTGCTGAGCCGAATAACTTATATTTCCGAAATTAATTGACATCGCTACTCCTTCAAAATGCTTAAAGCCACAGCCTCTGCCACTTTAATACCATCAATCCCTGCCGAGAGAATTCCGCCCGCATAGCCTGCACCTTCGCCAGTCGGGAAAAGCCCTTCTGTATTTAAGCTTTCATAGTTTTCATTGCGTTTAATTCTGATTGGCGAAGACGTTCGCGTTTCTACACCAGTTAACATCGCATCTTCCATTGCAAAGCCTTTGATTTTTTTGTTAAATTCAGGAATTGCTTCGCGAATAGCCGCGATCGCATAGTCAGGTAGACTCGGACTGAGATCGCATAAATGCACATCTGGAGTATAAGATGGATTTACCGTGCCTAGAATACCAGAGGGACGATTAGCGAGAAAATCGCCTACAAGTTGTGCGGGGGCAGCATAGTTTCCGCCGCCAAGTTCAAAGGCGCATGATTCTAATTGACGTTGAAACTCGATACCAGCAAGTGGATGCCCTGGATAGTCATCGGGACTAATGCCGACCACAATACCGCTATTGGCATTTCGTTCATTGCGTGAATATTGGCTCATACCATTAGTGACTACTCGACCTATTTCAGAAGTTGCGGCTACTACTAACCCTCCTGGACACATACAGAAGCTATAGACAGAGCGTCCATTTTGGCAATGATGAACTAATTTGTAATCCGCAGCACCTAAAAGCTTGTGTCCTGCGCGATCGCCAAATCTTGCGTGATCAATTAGATCTTGAGGATGTTCAATCCGAAAGCCGATGGAGAAGGGTTTGGCTTCGATATACACGCCTCGATCATAGAGCATTTGGAAGGTGTCACGGGCGCTATGACCAACAGCCAGAACGATGTGATTACTAGCGATATATTCGCCATTAGAGAGTGTAAGCCCTTGGGCTTTGCCATTTTGAATATCAATGTCTTCTACTCGACTTTGAAATCGAATTTCACCACCTAGAGATTCGATTTTGGCGCGGATATTTTGAACAATGCCGACAAGTTTGAATGTGCCGATGTGGGGTTTATTGATGTAGAGAATTTCAGGAGATGCGCCAGCATTCACAAATTCGGTGATAACTTTGCGCCCATAGTGTTGTGGGTCTTTGACTTGGCTATAGAGCTTACCATCCGAGAAAGTACCTGCGCCGCCTTCGCCAAATTGAGCGTTGGATTCAGGATTAAATGCTGCTTTCTTTTTCCAGAAGTTAAAAGTGTCAGTAGTGCGATCGCGTACTGCTTTCCCGCGTTCTAAAATGATCGGATGGAAGCCCATTTGCGCTAAGATAAGTCCCGCAAATATACCTGATGGTCCCATACCGATTACAATAGGACGAGTTGCCAGATGGCTAGGAGCCTTTGCTACATAGTGATAGCTCATGTCTGGTGTAAGCATGACATGGGGATCTTTTTTGAAGCGATCGCATAGTTTCTGCTCCTCTATTATTTCGACATCGACAATATAAACCAAATAGATATCTGTCTTTTTACGAGCATCATAACTCCGCTTAAAAATCGCATAACTAATCAATTCTTCGGGAGTAATTTGGAGCTTTTTGAGAATAGCAGATTTGAGAGCATCTTCAGGATGATCGAGGGGAAGTTTAATTTCAGTGATTCGTAACATAATCAATGCTGTTTCTAAATCTTCAAAGGCTAAGCAAAATGATTTGGAGATTTGGTTCTCAATCCTAATATAGCTCGTATTTCATTAACTGACATGGTAACGTTCCATTTAATACAGCAGTTCGTTCGGCACACTTCAGTCCGATTGTTTGCGATAGTTGCTTATTGCCGCTCAGCACAAAAGCTGTCCATCCTTTAAAACGTTGTTTCAGGACATTCCCTAATTCTTTATAAAAGGCGCCTAAATCACTATCTCTTCCTAATCTCTCACCATAGGGAGGATTACAGAACAGAACTCCACTATCAGCAGGCGCAACTACTTCTGCAAGGTCTAAAGCTGAGAAATAAACATGATTTGACAACCCGCAGTTTTTGGCATTAATGATCGCTTGATCGACCACTTCAGGATTGCGATCGCTACCCCAGATTGGTGCAGGTAATGTATCTAAGCGGTTATCATCTGCTTCTTGGATTAATCGAGCTAAGAGATCTTGGTCAAAATCTAGCCAAGTCTCAAAACCAAAGCTATCTCGGAACATGCCAGGAGCAATGTTTAGAGCTTTTAAACTTGCTTCTAATGGTAAAGTTCCTGAACCACAGAGGGGATCATAAAACATCTGATCTGGCTGCCAACCTGATATTTGAATTAAGGCGGCAGCTAGAGATTCTTTAAGGGGTGCGGCTCCTACAGCAGGTCGATAACCACGACGGTGCAAGCTATTGCCAGAACTATCGAGGCTTACTGTACAGCCATTGTCATCGATATGTACGCCGATCCGCAAATCTGCTTCCTGAACGTCCACATCTGAGCGCTCACCAAATTTATCTTTCTGCTGATCGACGATCGCATTTTTGACTTGCAGTGCGGTGAAGTGCGTATGGTTAAGCTGATCGCTTTTGCCTGTAGCGTTTACTGCCAAAGTCATTTCAGGAGTCAAATATTCTGACCAGTCAATCGCCTTAATCCCCTTATAAAGATCGTCAGCATCCAGACAATCAAACTGATCGAGGTGCATTAAGATCCGAAATGGTAGCCGCGCCCACAAGTTAACTCGATATAAAAGAGTGCGATCGCCTTCAAAGCTGACACCACAAAATCCCGCTTCAACGGAATGCGCGCCTAATTGTTCTAATTCCTTTGCTGCGAGGGCTTCTAAGCCTCTTGCCACAGTTGCAAAATATTGATTCATAAACTTATAATACTGTTAACCTTCCAGAAAACTTCCCAAAGAGCCAAAAAGTACAGGCTCTACTTCTCGCCGACTGTTTCGCGCCGACTTTATTTTTTGTTTTTTTGCGATCGCGTTTGACATTAAACCTAATTTGAGCGACTATAGTCAAGCTAATAAATTAGCTAGCACTTAAAGTGTTATTTACTAGGGGCTATAGCGCAGTTGGTAGCGCACCTCAATGGCATTGAGGGGGTCAGCGGTTCGAATCCGCTTAGCTCCATACTAAAATAGAAAAATAGCTTTGCGCTTTTCTTGCTTTTCGTGGAAAGAAACGATGTATCAATTGATGTCTAGCGCTTTAGCGGGGATTACCTTTTTCCTTGCCTCTACTTCATCACCACCAGCTAAGGCTCAGACTCAGCCGATCCGAGCTTATCAGCCCAAAGCCACTGAGACAGCCAGAAATACTCAAATACAAGATCAAATAAAAAAGGCGAATCCTAGCAGATTTGATCTCAAAACCTATCCTGTAAATGATCTTAATGCCGCGCATTGGCAAGACTCACTATGGGCGATCGGCGTTTTGGCTCCCGAAAAAGACTATGCCGTGCAAGCTTTAGAAAATATTTTGCAGATGACAACGGCTGACAACCTAACCGATCCGCAAAAAGGAATTATTGATACAGCGATGCAAGTGGGCACAGAGTTATATACGCTCAAGCCTGCGATTTATGGAAAGCTCAAACAGCAATTTTTACGAACAATTGACTACAGCAGTGACTCGCAATGGGTCGCGATCGCCCTTTCAACCTTGGCAAAATCAACCGCTCTCTCTCAAAGCACTGCTCGCGCGCAAATCGACCAACTAAGCCTAAAAGTTCAGCAACGCTTTCCTAAGTGGACACAAGATTTACATCTGCAAACTGCTATTCAAAATCTTCAAGGTGCTGAGAAATCAACATCAATCCCCAACCTTGTCGATTTATTGAAATGGCAAATTGCGCCCCAACAAGCGCATATGTATGTTCTATGTCGTCCCAATCGCGAAGTTTTGTGTTTGGCTGTACTAAAAGATGGCAATGGTAAATTTCTGACACAGGGCAAGCAGCTTTGGTCAGCGCCTTTACTGCTTCAGTCATTACGAAATCTAGATTGGTATTTTACCAATGGGCGCACTCCCCAAGGTATTTATCGAATGGAAGGAGTTTCGCTGCAACCTGATGATGACGAATTTCATGCCTATGGACAATTTTCGTTAGTGAATCTATTTGTACCTTTTGAAGATGGAGTTAAGGCTTTCTTACCAAATCAAAAAGGTAAATTTACTGGCAATCTAAAAGCCTATCAGGCGCTTTTACCACCAACATGGCGCGCCTATGCTCCAATCCAGCAGAGTTATTGGGCAGGTAATGTTGGGCGATCGCTGTTTCGGATTCATGGTAGTGGAGCCGCGATCAACTTCTTTAGTAATAAATTTGCGGTTGTTAATGCCAAAAATTTTGAGTGGAATGCCACGTTGGGTTGTCTCTCGGCGATCGAGATTTATGATAACAGAGGCAGTTTGATCAAAGCTGATATGCCAAAGATTCTTAATGCTTTAAATATTGTTGGCAAAGGAAAAATCGAAGGATTTCTAATAGTTGTTGATGTCCCTAGTCCATCCAATCAACCTTTCACCGTTACAGAAATTGCTAACTACCTAAATTAAGATTTCAACTTACATTCTGTTGAGAGTTTGAGTGATCCAGATAATTTTTTGAAAGTGCCGCTTCGCGGCACTTTCAAAAAATTATCTGGTTTTTATGGCAGCGCAAGGGGTTGTACATCTGTCGCCAAGTGTATCAGGACATAAAACCCAAAAGAGAGTTGCGGCGCGGTGCGCCGCAACTCTCGTTTGGGTTTTGATTTTGTACTAACAGGGCTGACGACAGCTATACCTGATTACATCACCAATTTTGATCATTTTTTGATCGTTTTTACAATAGCGATCACCCGATATTGACAAAGTTAATTAATCATATAGCTTATTAAATAGCTGCTAATCTTCAACATTTCCCTAATTTCGCCTAAACCTTTAACCGTAAACATTGACATCGCACTCTAACCCAGATGCATTCTGATATACTGTCAACAATATTAATGCTCTTCATTTATGCTCTTCATTTATGATTGTCATTGATTTAGTTAAAATTTAATCAATAATTCTGTAAAGACACAATCCAAAAACAGTTAATGTTGATTAGGCAATAATCTTAACCTTAGCTAATTCTTAAGGTTTCGAAAATTTTATGATTGCATTAGTTAAGTGATCGCTCTAAATTAGCGCAATTCTTAACCGAATTGAATGCTCAAGACGATTTATTCTAATGCACAACTGGAAAATCAGGAAGGCAGTTATGGTAAGAGTCCTCGTAGTGGACGATAGTGCAATGGTGTTAGAGATGGTCTCGGCGCATTTAAAACAGCATGGTATGGAAGTTGCAGAAGCCCATGATGGTGCTGATGCGGTAGAAAAGCTTAAAGCTTTCACTCCCGATCTTGTTGTTACCGATGTCGTTATGCCTCGGATGAATGGATATGAGTTATGCCGTTGGATCAAAAATAATGCCTCTACGAAGGATGTACCCGTAATTATGTGTACAACCAAAAGTGAGGAATTTGATAAATACTGGGGCATGAAACAGGGGGCAGATGCATATCTGACCAAGCCATATCACCCACCTGAATTAATTAAGACAATTAAACAGTTACTTAGCCAAATTAAGTAAAAATACAGAGGGGCGCATTGTACCCCTCTGTATTTTTCTGTAATGATTATTCGGTAATTTTTTTGTCCTTGTGTCGTGTAGAAGCTTTTTGTTGAGGATCAACGCCTTCAAAGGTGGGTGGTAGCCAAACCCGAACTACTAATAGTAGAGCCAGCGCAATTAAAAATGCGCAGGTAGCCATGACTTGCTTCCATTCGACTTCTAGCAAGCCTTTAACAATTACTTCTCGCAATACAGACACGATGGTAACTTCCACAGAAACCCCAATCGAAACTCGCTGTTCTTGGAGGTAAATTATTAATAGCCGAAATAATTCCACTAAAATGAGGATGAATAGAATGTCTGCTGTTATGTCATGAAAGTGTAAGGTCGTTACTAAAGATAGGAAAATTTCTTTAAGTTGCAACACCATGACGCAAAATAGCCCAATACACAGAGAAATAGCAATTGCATCCTGCACCAATTCTAAAGTTTGAACAATTCGACTACGCAAAGCTTTGCCATACCATGGCGTGATTGGCTGCTCTTTATCTAAGTCAACTAAATTCTGCATATTTGATTTCATTTACTAAGAAACTTTGACACAAATTAGCATAGTTTATACTTATGCAACAACTATATTTCTATCCGATATTCATATGTAAGCTATAGCAATTGTCTTAATGTTCTAGTCAGAGAGCTGAAGTGTCTCAACGCAGGTTTTCCCTTCTCTCGGTTTAAAAATATGGATTCTAAATTTTATTTGGGTTGTGCAGTTTGGGCTTATAAGGGCTGGGTTGGCGATTTTTATCCAAAAGGAAGTCGCTCAAATGAATTTTTGCAGCTCTACAGCGATCGCTTAGCGACTGTAGAAGTAAATTCAACTTTTTATGTGATCCCTGATCGCCAAACTATCGAACGCTGGGCAAAAGAAACACCTATAGGATTTCGATTTTGCCCTAAATTCCCGAAACATTTTACCCACAATGGTTTACTAAGCCCATATGTAGCTCAGGCTTTACAGTTTTTAGATTTAATGTCCAGTTTTGGCGATCGCTTAGGTGTAACATTTGTGCAACTACCACCTAGCTATAGCCCAGCTAACTTTGCTGATTTAGAAAATTTTCTTAAAGCTTTACCAACTCAGGATTATCAAATTGCCTTAGAAGTACGCCACGTCGATTGGTTTAAAACACCACATCGCGATCGCCTAAATAAACTATTAAAAAATTTGGGCATCGGTCGAGTCTTGCTAGATTCTCGACCCATTTACGATCTCGAAAATGCTCGGAAATTATCTAAACCAGTGCAGCAAGATCGCCACAAACCTAATTTACCTTTACAACCGCTGATTACTTCTAAATTCAGTATTGTCCGCTTTATTAGTCATCCTGAGCTTGATTTAAATATCCCCTTTTGGCAAGAATGGGTAACTTATTTGCAAGAATGGTTAGCTCAGGGAACCCAAATTTATTTTTTTATGCACTGTCCAATCGAAGAGCGATCGCCACATAATGTGCGATATTTTCAAGAAATGTTAGAAAAAGCCAATGTTTCTGTACCCGCCTTACTTTGGGATAGTGTAGCGATCGCGCCCCAACAATTAAAACTATTTTGATAATTTATATTGCCAAGTTCCTAAATTAAAATAATATAGCTGTCGCCATTCAAACCAACAAAGAGAAAGACAGCGCGCCGCGCCGCCTTTCTCTTTGGATTTCGCGCTATTGATCAGCTGGATCGCCATAGGGATCTTCACTGGCAGGACGAACATTTCGGCGAGAGTTTCCACGTCCGCTGTCTGCTGGATCTCCATATCGATCTTCTCTGGCAGGACGAATGTTGCCAGATTGGTTTTGATAGGATTGATTTTGAGCCGCAGGATCGCCATATGGATCTTCGCTAGCAGGACGCACGTTTCTCTCATGGTTATCAGAGTGTTGTCCAAATAAATCTGTTATTTTACTTAATAGGGAATCGCGATCCACGTTAGATTGCCTGTCATCAGAAGTGTGATCCATAACCGCATTCTTTACTTGATTTAATAATCCGTCAAATATACTCATGGTGTTACTCTCTAAAATAATAAGTTCGGAATTGAATTGCTAAAAATATGTGTAGATAGTCTTTTAAAGCCTATCTACACGACTATCTGAATTGAGATTCAGGATCTTCAGATGCGAGTCCGCTTAAATCTCGCCCTGTACTTCTATTGTTGTAGCCTTGGTAGTCTTGATACTGTCGAGCTTGCTCTTCTGGAACGCGAATACCTTCAGCAGGAGGAGTTACCCAATGAGCACGATTTTGAGAATCTCTATAGTAAACTCTACCGTTTTTAGAAAGGTAATATTGTCCTTCTGCTCCCTGTCCTTTTGAATTTTTGTTTTTGTTATATAGATAGTACAGAGCCGCAGCTCCAGCTAAAGTTATGCCGATTTTCTGCCCGCCAGATAAACCTGGACGAGCTTGCTGCTGCTGATTAGGATTGTAAGAAGAATTACGTGAATCATCAAGAGGTGGAAGAGAAGCATTACCATTTTGACTCCCACAGCTAACAAATAACGGCATTGCAAGAACTGTAGTTAATAACATCGCTATAGGTCGTGAGAATCTTTTGCTCTCTCGGTCAACCTCTAAATTACTTGTATTAGTCGTAAACATTTACATATATGATTTTTTAGGTTATTACGATTAATATTAACGAAATATTTAGGTATATCTATCCTGCTATAGACACAAAAGCCCATTAAATTTACTGCGTCGCAAGTAAGGGATTGGCTCAAGCGGTATTTTGGAAAGAGAACTCAAGTAAATAGCCTGTAAGGCTTAGAGAATATATATTTAAGTTGACCTTATACTGCAAAACTAAAAATCCTCTAATCGCCAAGGCTTTACGTAATTTTTGATTTCAGTTTCCCGAAATACTTATTAAGCGTAATCCTAGAATAAAATCTTAGAGTAAAATTTTCGAATGCAATCCTAGAATTGAATCTCAGAGAAAATACTAATGATCACAATCAAATTGATTCTTCGGGTTTTACTTGCCATATTTATGATTATTGCAGGCACTCTGCATTGGGTAACGCCTGATCCATTTGTAAAGATCGTTCCTTCTTTTTTGCCCTATCCTTTAGCATTGGTCTACATTAGTGGCGTATTTGAAATCTTAGGAGGGATTGGTTTACTAGTTCCACCTGTGAGTATAGCCGCAGCGTGGGGATTGATTGCGCTGTTTATAGCTGTATTTCCTGCCAATATTAATATGGCAGTTAATCAAATTCAAATGGATGGAATTCCTGATTCAGATTTATTGCGATGGGGACGTTTACCTTTTCAAGCAGTACTAATCGCATGGGCTTGGTGGTATACCCGCAAGTAAAAATCACTATATCTTGACACATTAGTTCACTCTCTCCATTTGTGAGTCAATGTGCCATATGGAGATTGATAGTGATGTTAACTGCCAATATCAACATGGCAGTTAATAGGATTCAACGCTTAAAGAATTGACTAAATAATATTGTGATTGACTAGCATTTTCTATACAAGGTACTTATTTAGGTATAAGTATCTCTTTAATCACTTTGTCTCCATCAACAACTCCTAACTCTCTACCATTTTCTTGTTCCTCACGGGCTATCCCATACAATGCCAGCCCTGTCCGTAAAACTTCTGACATTGTTTTTCCTGATTCATCCGCAATCTTTTGTAGAAGTTCATAGGCATCAGGAGTGAGGTCTAAATTCAAACGTTTTCTACTCATAACTTATATGTAATTTATATGAAAAAAACAAAATTTGGTTGAACTTCGTTATCATACCCTATTTTTGGACAAAAAATACATATTATATATGTATTCTTGCACTCAATTTGCTGTGAATTGACGACAAATTGAACAATTTTTTTTTAAATCTCTGTTAAAAGATAGATTATTGATTCAAGTAGAAAAGTTGTTTGGATAGGTAATTAGGTGTTCACTTAGGGAAGTAGAACACCTAACTTTTAAACAAAAATTAGGTCTGGAGGTTCTTCACTGTCAACGGGCGGAGTTATTATGATTCCCAAGTTCTGTAAAAGCTCAAAATTGACTCCTTGTAGAGCTGGTGGGAGTACTAAACGGGAGCGTAAAGTTCTCTTCTTTAAGACTTGACGTTTCGGGGGCTTGAGTCTAGTAACTTGACATTCATGTCGGCAATAGCAAAATTGAGAACGTCTTTTTTTTGCGATTTTGGGGCTTTGACAAGCTAATCTTCTTAATATAAAGGGCATCTTGTTCTCCTAAGAAGTAGGTTTGACAGTTCGTAGTGGGACAGGACGACTGTTTTCAATCTGTATGTTTTTCTGTGGTTTGATTTCGAGTGGTTGGGTGTTTCGGAGTTGCTTAACTGACTCACCAGCGGTTGTTACTGCAAAGAAAATGACTCCTACTGATATGAGAGCGATCGCACCAAATAATCCTGAGCTATTCCAATCGTATCTACTTAAATCCCTGCGAAATGAGCAGTTTAGGCAGCAGTAAACATCTTCATTGGTGCATTTCACTAGTGTCTGCTTCCCACATCTTGGGCAAGAAGGTAAAGGAAGTTCTGATACTTGAGGAATAGTGGTATACATAGCGTTCCTCCGTCTGACTTATTGAATAAGGACAATATATACATATTTTTTATGTGTGTCAACCCCCTAAAATATGTATATATTATTTATTTTATGTATTTGTTTGCAAAGTAGCTCTGAGTCAGGAATTCGCTCAAAAAAAATATAGAGCTAGCGCATTGCACTACCTCTATATTTCATGTTTATTTTGATTTTTTATTTTGGGTTTGCAAATCCTTTGTATGTTGCTACCAAAATTTTGATTGCTGGGTGATCAACCAATTGTTCTAGAGCGGTGCTGCCACCCTCTTCAAGGGCTTTGAAAAGGCGATCTTTGAGGCTAGGATTGTTCTCTATCGATTCGATCGCTTTGGCGTTGATCATGGTTTGACCAGTCAGGGTATTGCGATCGTATTCTTTGTCGAGTTGGTCGAGTAGATCTTTGATGTCTTTAGCTGCTTGAGTTAGATTTTGATTAGAGCCTTGATGAATATGCTGATTAGCTTGCTGACGGGCATTGTCATTTACTTCGTTTGCAAAATTTGCGATGTTTGTACCTTGAAGATTATTTGTAATTTCTGACATAGATTTAGACTCTTGAATATTACTATTGTGAATATGAATAGAAAGGTTCGATCCTTCTATTATTCCTTGCTCAAGATCTTTTCCTTGTTTTTTCTGACGTGATTTAATATCTTCATAACCATCTAAAAGTTCGTGTAAATCTATGTCTAGATCTAGTTTGCCAACTATATAGATTGCTTTCCCCTTTGACTCGTGTGCAAGGAGTTCTTGATAGTCAAGTGGCGGATACTTAGGATAACCGGGAACTGGAACGCATTCAGTGATTTCAAGATTAGCGAACGAGTCGTGGATTTTCTGGAAGGTAGAGCGGATTATACCTAAAAATATTCGTCTTGATCGTTTTTGACCATCAATGCTAATGATGATTTTTTTGTCATTGGTCTCAGCTTTGATACGAGCTTTGTTATAAATTTTTTTGTTTTCTGTATATTCGAGCATAACTCCACTACGCCAATACATTTGGTTGTGGATTTTGTTATGGGTAAGGACAATAAATCGGGAAATTATAACTTCAGGAAGAATAGGATAGTGGTATTGAAATTCAAGGGTTGTACCTTCGAGTTTAGTATGCTCTGGCTCATCTTTAGGTAAAAGTGCTGGGATAAGAAACTTATTTGACTTATCACCTAAGGTAAAGCAAAGATTAAATTGTTGCATCATTTCTACAAGGTATTTATGACGACTTTCAGGGTAACGCAGTGGATCAAAAAGGAGGATGCGTTTAGTAAGATCATCAGTTAGACTAAAGATTCCTTTGTTTATAGTTTTAATAATTTCATCACTGAGTATGGCATAGATACCCGTTGTCACCCATTTGGGATTAAGAATATTAGCATGTTGGAGCATAGGATGTTCACGAAAGTTGAGAACTACACCGAGGCGATGAAGAAGATCGATAAGTTGCTCTTGATTTTGTTCTTCAGAAATCTTGTGTTCGTAACAGATGCCCATATAACGATTATAGGTAATGAAATCATCGGACATAGATTCAAGTTGACGCTTGACTTCAAACCATGAGATTGGCAGAAGGTCATAGATCTCCTTTAGATCAATAAGTTGTTCGAGAATAACATCACGAAGCTCATCAATACCTTCATTTTGTAGGCAAGATGTTTGGAGGATGGCTTTAATGTTGGGATATTTCTCCCGTAGAGATCTCCGATTTATGTCGAGGGGGCTTTCATCTTTTTTATTACCAACAATAATCACTGGGGAATTACCACCAAAGCTCTCAATCAACTTCAACCAATATTCGATACGATTATCTTCTTCACTGGTACGACAATTGTAGACAAGAAGATAAAGACTCCGTTTTGTGAGAAAAAACTGATGAGTTGCGTGATAAATTTCTTGTCCACCAAAGTCCCATACATTGAGGTTTATCTCTCTATTATCTACTCGAACTTTCCATAGTTCTACGTTAAGCCCTTCAGTTATTCGTTCATAATATCTATAGCGATTATATAATAGTCGTTGAATCAGTGATGTTTTACCTACACCCCCTTCTCCCACAATTAATAATTTTGCTTCATGGAGTGGACGATACCCACTGCGAAGTTGGTCTAAATATGAGAATATCCGTTGAGCATCTTGAGAATTAAGGATATCCGAAGAAATAGGTAATGGATTTTCACGTAAATCTAGTTTCTTTAGTAATACAGATAAATTGTTGATCTTGTCTGGTAAAATTTGAATGCAATTACTATTTAGATAAAGCTCAACTAGATTACTCAAATTGCCAATCTCTTCTGGTATAACTGTGATTGAATTTTTATTTAAGTAAAGTTTTTCCAAACCAATTAAATTGCCAATCTCTTTTGGTATATCAGTTATTTTATTACCGTATAACACTAGGTTTTTAAGTTTTGTCAAACTGATAATTTCTGTAGGGATTTTTTCGATTTTATTATCAGCAAGCGATAATGAAGTTAAATTTACTAACTTAAATAATTGCTTCGGAATTTTGCGAATTTGATTACTCTGCAACGCAAGTACTTCTAAGTTACTTAAATTAGAAACAATTTCTGGAATCCTCTGTATTCTATTTTCAAAGAGGTAAAATTCAATTAAATTAGTAAGTTTCCCAAATGAATCTGGTATCTTTGATATCTGATTATTAGAAAGATTAAGTAGAGTGAGATTAGTTAAATTAGAAAGTGAATCAGGAATCTCTCGAATCTTATTATTACGTAGATCAAGTGTTTCTAGAGTTCTTAAATTCGTAATTATTTCTGGGATTTCCTGTATTTGATTGTTATAAAGGCTAAGATTTTTTAGCTCAGCCAGATTAGCGATTGATTCGGGAATCTCAGTTAATCCCATCTTTGACAGATTTAATGCTTTCCAACCTTCATCTCTTGCCCTATCAATTAATCTCAATGCGCGAAAGTAGTTTAACAAGTTCTTTACTGAACCAATTGAATTTTCTAGAATTCTATGAGGGATGGGTAATAAATTCTCACGCAGATCTAATTCTTCTAACTTCAGTAAGTATTCGATAGGTTCAGGACTAGTTGCAATTTGATTTTCAGAAAGATTCAAAACCAATAGATTAGTTAGCCTATTTATTCCTTCTGGTATATTTTGGATTCGGTTATTATGGAGGTGAATTTCTTTAAGTGTTCTTAGTTTGAAAAGCGAGTTTGGGATTTCCTCAATTTGATTGTTACCTAAATCAAGCCTTTCTAGGCTTTCTAAATTTGAGATTGATTCTGGAACTCTCTTAATTTGATTGTTGCAAAGTTGAAGATTTCTTAACTTAGTTAAATTTGTTAGTGCTTCTGGAATCTCAGTCAATCCCATGGCTGATAGATCTAAATCCAGCCAGTCTTCATTCTTTGCACAAGTAATTAAGTTTAATACGTCTTCTTGGAGCATCATATTACCCGTCACAATTATTGTATATAGTAATCCTAAATAGTTTATGGAAGCACGATCCATTTTGGGTTTGTGATTCTAAAAAACCCAAAAATCTAAAAATGATTTAGGATCTCTATAATTTCAACTATAATAACTTATAAACAATCTTAATAATTGCAAAAGTAATTACAATTTTGTGTAAAAAATAAATAATAATTATAAGTAGATCTAGAATAATTGCAAGCTTCTTAGATTAGATTTCTTCTTTGACTATTCCCATACTCATTTATTAATATCTGATCAAAATCAAAAATGTCTTTAATTACTCCAAACAATCTTAAGGCTGGTGGCAACTATAGCGGACACGACTTTTCTGGGCAAGATTTAAGTGGAGTAAATCTTAAAGGTGCGAAATTTACGGGAGCGAATCTTAGCGGAGCAAACTTAGAGAGAGCAACTCTGGTTGGAGCGGATTTCACAAATGCAGATCTAACTAATATAAACTTAAGACGCGCCGACCTTACAGACGCTATTCTTACTCATGCCAATTTGCAGCATGCGCGTCTTGGCGCAGCACGTTTTTATCAAGCAAATTTAGAGGAAACTAACTTAGTCAATGCTTGGCTAAAAAGTACAAACCTCGGTGAAGCTAATTTAGCGGGAGCAAATCTACAGGATGCTAATTTAGAGAGAACAAATCTAGAGGGAGCTAATTTCGTTGGTGCAAATTTACAAAATACAATTCTAAAGTTATCTCTCCTAGAAAGTGCTAATCTCTCTGAAGCCAATCTTAGTCAGGCTAATCTCAATGGGGCAAACTTAAGTTACGCAAATTTAGATAACGCTGTATTAAACAATGCTTCTTTAAACGGAGCAAAACTTGTCGGTGCTCAACTAAAAAGAGCAGATCTCAGCAATGCAGAACTATATGGCTCTAACTTTAGCTTTGCCAATCTTTATCAAGCTAATCTTTCTTATGCTGAAATGCGTCGATCTCAGTTACGTGGAACTGATTTAAGAGAATCAATTTTAGAAGGAATAAATTTATCCGCTTCCGACATTAGTCGTGCTCGTCTAGAGGGAGCAATTTTGACTAATGCTAGGCTTGATAGTGTTGATTTACGTGGTTCTAATTTAGATGGTGCACAACTTGATGGAGCTATTTTAAGCCGTTCCAATTTAGAAGGAACTTCCTTTATTAAAGCAAGCCTAATTGATGCACGTTTACTAGGAGCAGATCTTAGTGGATCTTGTCTGCGACAAGCTAATTTATCAAAGGCAATATTAAATGGAGCAAGACTGCAATTCACTGATCTCTCCTATGCCAATCTCACTGATTCCAAAATGATTCGGACTCAGATTAGTGACGCAAACCTACGATTCTGCGACTTATCTAGAAGTGATCTCAGTCGTTCTTATCTTTGTCATAGTGATTTAACTGGGGCAAAACTTCTCGAAGCAGAAATTCCTGCCGCCAATTTATTGAAAGTTAACTTATACCAAGCTAATTTGTCTGGGGCAAATTTAAGTCGTACCCATCTAGCCTATGGCAACCTTTCTTCAGCCATTTTGACTAATGCTGATTTACGTTCTGCGGATCTAACTAGCATAAAAGATGATAATGCTAATTTAGTAGGGGCTGTAATCGGCGGAAATCTAGGATTTAGTCAAACAGAATTTGATGTTTGGAGAACCAGAGGAGCATTCATAACCTATATGCAAAATATTCCTCAAAGTCCTCAAGAAAGGAGTAATCAAGAGGCAGTAGAACTCCAACGACGTAACGTTATCTTGAAAGAAACTTTAACAGAACGTAAACTCGATCTTTTAGATGTCTTATCAAAACTAGAAAGAAGTGTTCATCTTCTTCAAGAATACTTTGAGGAGCTAAAAGAAGAGAGGCTACTAGACCTACTTGAGATACAATCTCTAGATGAATTCATTAGTTTCTACCAGTTGCAAGTGCTTGTTCCAAGCTATCAAAGAGTTGATGACGATTTTAGTAATTTTTTAAAATGTTATAGAAATGGAGAGATTTATCAATGGAGTCAAGAAGAAGTTGATAAAGAATATGAACATTGGCATAGACAGATTAAGGAAATAGCCAAACAATCTAAACTCATTCAGGATGTATGGTTAGGGTCGATTCGTTTTAGCCACAGGAAGTAAACTGAAGATTGCTTCAGAATTCCTCTGACTGCTAGCTCGTTAACTATTTCCCAGACATGTCATCCTTTATTAAGCATATTTAAGTATTAACAACAATTTACTCAACCATGACTCAATCCTCAACAGATTCCTCTGATCGCTATGCAGCATTCATTCAGCCAGTGGATGAATATAATCGTGCTTTGATTACTAATGTACATCCACTTGATTGGGTCAATCCTAAACCTGCACCTGTCTATGATTTGGTGGTAATTGGTGCGGGAACGGCAGGGTTAGTTGTTGCAGCAGGGGCGGCGGGTTTGGGACTAGGATTAAAAGTAGCGTTAATTGAGAAGAACTTGATGGGAGGTGACTGCCTTAATGTCGGTTGTGTTCCTTCTAAATGTGTGATTCGTTCAGCGCGAGTTGTAGCGGATATTCGTGATGCATCTATTTTTGGCATTAATCTATCAAATGATATTGATGTTGACTTTGGGGCAGTAATGGAACGAATGCGAAAAATCCGTTCTGAGATTAGTCACCATGACTCCGCAGAGAGATTTCGTAATCTTGGTGTGGATGTATTTCTAGGTTCAGCACAATTTGTCGGCGAAAATGCGATCGCGGTTAATGATACTAAATTACACTTTAAAAAAGCAGTAATTACCACAGGTGCAAGAGCCGCAGAGCCGCAAATTATAGGACTTGCTGAAATAGGATATTTGACTAATGAAACAGTGTTTTCTCTAGTTGATCGCCCAAAAAGATTAGTAGTAATCGGCGGTGGCCCAATTGGTTGCGAATTGGCTCAGGCTTTTCATCGCTTGGGCTGTGAAGTGACATTACTGCATAAAAACACGCATTTACTTGATCGTGAAGATAGCGATGCTGCGGAAATTGTGCAACAGAAATTTATTGATGAGGGACTTAATTTAATACTTGGTTGTGAGATCAGCAAAGTAGAAAAAACTGATACTGGTAAATTAATTCATTATCAGCAAAATGGAGCTGCTAACCAAATTGAAGTCGATGAAATCTTGGTGGGGTCAGGGCGATCGCCAAATATTGAAGGACTGAATCTCGAAGCTGTGGGTGTAGGCTATGACAAAGAGCATGGTGTAGTAGTAAATGATTATCTCCAGACCACAAATCCACGTATTTATGCAGCAGGTGATATCTGTATGAGTTGGAAGTTTACCCATGCCGCTGATGCAGCAGCGCGAATCGTGATTAAAAATTCGCTCTTTTCGCCCTTTGGATTAGGAAAAAGCAAGTTAAGCGATTTGGTGATGCCTTGGGTGACTTATACTGATCCCGAAATAGCCCATGTTGGTTTATATGCCGATGAATCTCATGCCGAAGGTTGGGAAACTGATGAGATTAAGATTCCCTTCTCTTCAGTCGATCGCGCTATTTATGATGGAGAAACGAATGGTTTTGTTAAAATCCTGCATCAGCGAGGCAAGGATCGCATTTTAGGTGCAACAATTGTCGCGCGTCATGCGGGAGAAATGATTGGCGAAATCACTTTAGCGATCGCATCGAAGCAAGGATTGAATATGCTCTCTACGGTGATCCATTCCTATCCTACTCAAGCAGATGCGATTAAAAAAGCAGCTGATGCTTATCGAAAAACCTTACTTACGCGGCGCACACAGTCTCTCTTAAAGTTGTTAACTAAGTTTAGTTAAGTTAATTTTCAAACAATTCCTACCACAAACAATAATATAAAACCCTTTGCGGGGCTTCGCCCTGCGACCCTTGTCGTAGTGGTTTGATCAACAATTCCTACCACAAACAATAATATAAGACCCTTTGCGGGGCTTTGCCCTGCGACCCTTGTCGTAGTGGTTTGATCAACAAATAGTCCATAAAAAAGGGGCGCGTCGCGCCCCTTTTTTATGATCAAGTATTTGGTAATACTGCAACTGGTTTTGATATCGGAACTTTAGCTTGAAGAAATTGGGTTTCTTTTACTGCTTGATTGGATATGGAAAAGAGAGGATTAGAAGCAATACCTGCAATCACTGTAAATATAAGTGTAAATACGATCGCTGCTTGTAGAGGCTTCATACCAACCTGAGTCCATGCGATCTCTGGATAGTTCTGCACAGAAGCAGACATTTCTTGAGGTTCTTTGACTACCATCATCTTGACAACACGGATGTAGTAATAAAGAGAAATTACACTCATGACTAGAGCTAGCAATACTAAGCCATAAGCATGAGCTTGCCAACCAGCCCAAAAAATGTATAGCTTACCAAAGAAACCTGCGAGGGGAGGGATACCACCCAAAGAGAGTAGACAGACACTCATCGCCAAAGTTAGCAAAGGATCTTTTTGGTATAGACCACTATATTCGCTGATTTGATCTGTACCTGTACGGGAAGCAAATAGGATCACACAGGCAAATGCGCCCATGTTCATGAATAGATAGAGGATCAAGTAAAAAATCATGCTTGCATAACCCGCTTCCGAGTCGAGCACCATACCGAGCATTACAAATCCTGCTTGACCGATGGATGAGTAGGCAAGCATCCGCTTAATACTGGTTTGGGCGATCGCTACTACGTTCCCCAAGACCATACTTAAAACTGTCAGGACAACAAATACATCATGCCATTGATGAGAAGCAAGCGGGAAAGCGGTAATCAAAAATCTTAAAGCAAGTCCAAAACCTGCCACTTTTGAGCCAATTGACAGAAAAGCAACTACAGGTGTGGGCGAACCTTCGTACACGTCAGGAGTCCATTGGTGAAACGGTACAGCTGAAATCTTGAAGGAAACACCAGCAATTACAAATACCATCGACACAATTAGAGCAGTATTGCTAACCGTGATTTTGGAAGCGATCGCTGATAGTGAGGTCTCACCACCTGAAAGCCCGTACAGTAGGGACATTCCATAAAGGAAAATTGCTGAACTTGCTGCACCGACTAATAAATATTTGAGGGCGGCTTCGTTAGAACGCGGATCGCGTTTAGTATAGCCAGATAGCAAGTATGACGAGATGCTGAGAGTTTCTAGTGAGACAAATACCATCACCATATCGTCAGCACCAGTTAGGAACATCGCCCCTAAAGTAGCACTGAGCAAAATTACTAAATATTCACCAACGACTACGCCTGACTGCTCTAAATAACGAATTGATACAAGAATCGTTAGGAGCGTCGATATGGCGATAATGCCCCGAAAAATAATGCTGAGTTTGTCGCTATTAAAACTGCCCAGAAAGGCGATCGGATTTTCTAAACCTGTCCACTGCCAGACCAGCGCAGCTATGGCAGCGACTAAACCCGCGATCGCAATATATGGTAAAACATTGGCAGACTTACGTCCCGATGCAATCAGATCGACGATCAGCACGAGTACCAATGTCCCAATAACAATTAGTTCTGGCAAAATTGCGCCACTATTGAGTAGAGCATTGAGACTTGCTGTATCCATACTTAATCCATGTGTTATTGCTATGGCAATTGTATAGCAAAAAGTAGAGTAAATCGCTTGACGTGTCGCTCTACTTTCGTACATAGGTGGCGCTTTATACTACCTATGCTTTTTGGATCTTGCTTTGTACTAATGCACTTTGAGATCGGCATCTCTACTTTAAAATTTGATCGTCTGTTGAAAAATCAATATCTGCCTGACCACGATTGGAAGAAATATAGTCTTGATCAAAAGAAGTTTTTAAACCAGACAATAAATCATATTTGGGTTGCCAGTTTAAATCTTGGGTAGCCTTTGTAACTGAGGCAAAGAAATGCTGCAATCGGAAAGGAAATGCTTTCTTTTTGCCAAAGTCAAAATCTTTGGGGTTGTAATATACAAAGTTTAGTTGGCTAGGATCTTTGCCCGCTGCGATCGCGCATTGTTTGGCAAGCCCGATAAAAGTGACATAGCGGGTATCAGAAATATTATAAATTTCGCCGATCGCCGTTTGATTAACTAAGACTGCTGCCATAGCCGTGGCGAGATCTTCGACATGACCAAGTTGGGTAATAAATTTGCCATTCCCTGGAATCGGAATTGGGCGATCGCGTACGATGCGATCAAAAAACCAAGCTTCGACATCGTTATAGTTTTGAGGACCATAAATATAGGTCGGACGAATAGAAGTATAAGGAAATCCATTTTCAGCACGGACTTGTTGTAAGTAGGCTTCGGTATCGAGCTTGCCTTTGTGCCGACTTTTAGGATCAGTTTCATCGGTCTCACAGTAAGGCAAAATATCGCTATCGAGATATACGCCTGCTGAACTCATGTAGACAAAATGTTGAAGGCGATCGCCAAAGATTTCAACTAAAGGTTGGGTATCGCTAAGTTCGCGACCATTATTATCAAAGATTGCATCAAAAGATTCGTTACTTAATTTGGATTGCAATTGTTGTGAATCGGTGCGATCGCCGATAATAGTCCGCAACCCTGTAACAGGCGAGGGCTTTTTGCCACGATTAAATAAAGTTACTTGATGCCCTTGTGACACCAGTAACTTAACCAATGACACACCAATAAATCTTGTGCCACCCATTACTAAAATTTTCATTTTTTAATTAATTTTCTTAGTGTTTGTTAGCTTCACAATATATTGCTTTGCAATTTACTCAAATATAAGAGTCGAAAATTTTCTCTTTTCAAATAGTAAAAGGTGATGTGAAACGCCGCCAGTAATGTTTGGATTCAATACTTTAACAGCTTCGTCAATCAAGGCTCAAGGTTACGACAAAGCGCTTGCATAGATCAAAGTGGAAATTTGATATGATAAAAATCGTTTCAATTTCAGAAGTGCTGTTAAACTTCTTGAGATGTTTGCTATCAAAACTTTAAAGTCTAATTGGGAAAAATTGCCGCGAAGATTCCAGCAATGGGGAGGTTTTTTCCTGTCTAGTGGAAGTGTTTATTTATTAGTATTTGGACTACGTTGGTTAGGGTGGTTACAGCCTAGTGAATGGGCTGCTTTTGACTTGTATATTCAACTTCGACCTAGTGAGCCAGTCGATGAAAGAATCATTATTGTCGGTGTACAAGAGTCAGATATTCGTTATCTAGGCAAGTGGCCGACGTCAGACCGCGTACTTGCCCAAATTTTACGAAAAATTCGCGCTCAGCAGCCAAAAGTTATTGGACTGGATTTATATCGCGATGTTCAGGTTGGAGATGGTTACCCAGAATTAGAAGAAGTATTTAAAACTACACCTAATCTGATTGGCATTGAAAAAAGTATTGATGATCGATTTAATACTATCATTGCGCCGCCGCCTGCTTTAAAAGCTTTGGGACAAATCTCGGCAAATGATGTCATTGTTGATCCTGATGGAAGATTGCGACGCGCTTTCCTTTATCCTATGCCCGAAGGTAATAAGGAATTACCAAGCCTAGGCTTAGCAGTGTCACTTGTATACCTAAAAGGTATAGGTATAGAACCTCAGTCTTCAGAATCAGGATATTTAAAACTTGGTAAAACTGTTTTCAAGCCGTTAGAAAATACAGATGGCGGCTATATTCGTACCGATGCTGGAGGCTATCAAGTCCTGATGAACTATCATGGCTCATCTCTAAAGTTTCGCCAAGTTTCTCTTGAAGATATTTTAGAAAATCGGATTGATCCTCAATTAATGCGCGATCGCATTGTTTTAATAGGCGCTCAAACTCCGAGTCTCAATGATATTTTCTATACACCTTATAGCAGCAACTTTATAACCTCACCCACCCAAATTTCGGGAGTGGAATTTCAAGCAAATATTGTCAAAATGCTTTTAGGATCAGTTCTTGATGATCGCCCTCTATTTAAAGTATGGACAGATGTTGGGGAAGAGCTATGGATCATGAGTTGGGCACTTATTGGAGCAACAATTATTTGGATTTTTTCGACTAGGCGTTTGTTGCTTCTAATTGGCTCAGTATTTTTCTTGTCAGGTTTTTTGATTGGTGGTACTTATCTGCTATTTCTGGCTGGATGGTGGATACCATTAACTCCTTGTCTATTTGCTTATATCGGCTCTATGTTGGTGATGCAGAGCTATACCTACATATATCGACTGCGAGAACTGAATGCTGCACTTTCAGACTCTATTGAACTTTTAGCTCATGATGCTTCCCATGATTCGCTTACTGGTTTACCCAATCGCATTCTATTTATGGATAGAGTAGAACATGCGATTAAATATAGTAAACGTCATCCAGAGTATGTGTTTGCAATCTTTTTTATTGACTTAGATCGTTTTAAAATGATTAACGACAGTCTTGGTCATAGCGTAGGCGACCTGTTTTTACAAGCGATCGCTCAAGTTCTACAGGATTGCTTGCGCTCTATCGATATGGTGGCCCGTCTTGGTGGCGACGAATTTACAATCCTCATTGATGATATTCAAGATGTTAGTGAAGCATTGATGGTTGCTGATCGCATTCTCAATAAGTTTCTGTCACCAATCTTCATTCAAAATGAAGCTATTTTCCCCAGCGCCAGTATTGGCATTGTGATTAATACTCAAGACTACAATAGTTATGTTGATTTGCTTAGAGATGCCGATATTGCTATGTATCGCGCAAAATCTTTAGGCAAAGGACGCTACACGCTCTTTGATCAAGAGATGTACGAACAAACATTGAGATTGACTCAGCTAGAGAGTGAATTACACTATGCTTTAGAACATAAAGAGTTTGAGCTTTACTATCAGCCAATTGTCAGTTTAAAAACTGATAAATTATCTGGATTTGAAGCGCTAATTCGCTGGAAGAATCCCAAACGAGGCTTCATTTCTCCTGTGGAATTTATTCCACTTGCCGAAGATACAGGATTGATAGTGGCGATCGGTGATTGGGTCTTAAAAGAAGCTTGTCAACAGCTCCAGACTTGGCAGCATAGATTTCCTGAAGCCGCTAATTTGAAGATAAGTATAAATTTGGCTAGTCAACAAATTCGTGAGCCAGATCTGTTAGATAAATTAGACAATATTCTCTCTCAGACTGGTATTAATGGTAGTTCAATCCGCTTAGAAATAACTGAAACTACACTAATGGATCAAGGTGAGCAGACAATCACTAAACTCGCACAACTAAGGGCAAGAAAAATTCAACTTAGTATTGATGATTTTGGGCAAGGATATTCCTCCCTTAGCTACTTACATCGCTTTCCGATTAACATTCTCAAGATTGATCGCGCATTTATTAGTCAAATGGGTGATGGAGGCGAGAATGTAGCAATCGTCCGTACGATTACGATGTTGGCGCATACTTTGAAGATGAGCGTAGTTGCTGAAGGCGTAGAAACAATCCAACAGGTTGAAATCTTAAAACAGTTAGGTTGTGAGTTTGGGCAAGGTTTTTTATTCTCTCGACCTTTGCCTGCTGTTGCTGCAGAACAGGTGATTTTAAATGGTATTAATACTCTACAAACCTCATAGTGTAGCGGCAATATACAGCGCTTTGCGCTCAAACTAGAACCAGTAAATTTTTTTGAAAGGGTTGCTTCGCAACCCTTTCAAAAAAATTTACTGCGGTTCGTTTGATCGGAAATTGCTGTAAAGTAGAGGCAATTCATGAATCGCCTCTACTTTACGAAGTTTGTTTATAGCCTAGTTTCAAGAAAATGTTTTCTAAGGTTTCTTGAGAACGATGAAAATTGGAAATTGGAATACCTGCTTCAATTAGAGACCTCAGCAATGCAGCACAATCTTCAATACTGCCAGAAAATTGAACACGGACACTGTGAGCATCTGATAGAACTTCTACTTCCTGAACTAAGTTTGATCGCCTCAAAGTTGTCTCTAGATCTTCAAGATTTCCCAAAGTTGAGATTAGTAATTGTTGCTGATCTTGATTACTGCGATCGTAAAGTTCTTGTAAACGAGAGCTTTCAACTAAATTGCCTAATTCCATAATCCCAATCGAGGTACAGATCTCCGCAAGGTCGCTCAAGATATGCGACGAAATCAGAATTGTCATCCCTTGCTGTTGTAGAGATTTAATAATATTGCGAACTTGTACACGCGCTAATGGGTCAAGCCCCGATACTGGCTCATCAAGCAATAGTAAGGTAGGATTATGAATGATACTCCGCGCAAGACTGAGACGTTGTTTCATCCCTCTCGAAAGAGTGGCGATCGCTTCATTTCTTTTTTGTTCCAGTTCTACTAACTGGATTACTTCATGCAATCTTTGCGATCGCTGTGGATCTCGCAAAAAATACAAACGCGCAAAATAATCGAGATAATCCCAAACTGTAAGATCGTCATAAAGCGGAAAGTCATCAGGTAAATATCCCAACTGTCGCTTTAATTCGGGATTATTTTGTCCGCGCATAAACCGCGCCCCATTGATATAAATTTCGCCTGCGGTTGGCTCTTCGGCAGCAGCTAGCATCCGAATCAATGTAGTTTTGCCCGCCCCATTAGGTCCGATCAGTCCATAAACTTCGCCGCGGTCGATTTGTAAATCGATATGATTTACGGCAACGTGATTATCAAATTGCTTGGTCAATCGATGGGTACGAACCGTAGGTACTACTGTCATAAAGATTGCCACAAAAGGTATAGCTATGTAACCTTCATAATAATACCTTTAGTTTTTACTCCTTTATTAAGTTATGATTGTGAACGGTCAAAATTACAGTTTTTACTTTTTTCTCTAAAGTTTCGCCAATAACATCATGATGCGTAGTCACTATTGCGGTCACCTCAATGCCGAACAGATCGGACAAACAGTTAGCTTGTGCGGTTGGATCGATCGCAGGCGCGATCATGGGGGCGTGATCTTTTTAGATTTGCGCGATCGCACAGGAATCTTGCAAATCGTCAGCGATCCCCAACGTACTCCTGTTTCCTATGAATTAGCAGGGGAAATGCGAAATGAGTATGTAGTCAAAATTATTGGTAAAGTCTCGAAACGTCCCGATGAGTCGCTCAATCCTAGACTTGCGACAGGGGAAGTGGAAATCTATGCCGAATCCATTGAATTACTAAACGCGGTCAGCAAAACGTTACCCTTTCTGATTTCAGAAGCAGACACAATCAAAGAAGAATTGCGCTTTAAATATCGCTACCTTGACATGCGGGGCGATCGCTTATCAAGCAATCTCAGATTACGATTTGAAGTGGTCAAATCTATTCGCCGCTTTCTTGAAGATGAATATGGTTTTATGGAAGTGGAAACGCCAATTCTTTGTCGTTCAACGCCAGAGGGTGCGCGGGACTATCTTGTGCCTAGTCGTGTAAATGCAGGACAGTGGTATGCATTGCCGCAGTCGCCGCAGTTATTTAAACAATTATTGATGGTGGGCGGATGCGATCGCTACTATCAAATTGCGCGATGTTTTCGCGATGAAGATCTTCGGGCTGATCGTCAACCAGAATTTACACAACTTGATATGGAAATGAGTTTCATGTCGCAAGAAGAAATTCTGGAACTAAATGAGAAACTGATTCGCTATATTTTTAAAACTGTCAAAGGCGTTGAACTTGGCGAATTTCCTCGCCTCACCTACGTCGAATCAATGGATCGCTACGGCTGCGATCGCCCTGATACGCGCTTTGGAATGGAACTTGTTAATGTTTCTGATTTATTCGTCAATTCTGGATTCAAAGTTTTTGCCAACACGATTGCTAATGGCGGCATGATCAAAGTTCTGCCTGTCATCGGTGGTGACGAAGCAATTTCTAATACGCGCATCAAACCAGGCGGTGACTTAGCAAATCTCGTTGCTCAGTATGGCGCAAAAGGACTAGCTTTCATTCGCGTCCGTGAAGGTGGCGTAATCGACACGATTGGCGCTCTCAAAGACAGTCTAACCGAAGAAGTCAAGCAAGAATTACTAGAACGTACTGGCGCGATCGCAGGCACGATCTTGTTGTTTGGAGCGGGTGAAAAGGCGATCGTGAATGAGTCGCTCTATCGGTTGCGTTTAGCGCTCGGTCGCGAAATGGGATTAATCGATGAAAACAAACTTAATTTCGTCTGGGTAACAGATTTCCCCATGTTTGAGTGGAATGCTGATCAGAAACGTCTAGAAGCTCTGCACCATCCCTTTACCTCACCACGTCCTGAAGATGTCAAAGATGGACAAGAAATTGGACTCAACACGATCGCTCTTGCCTATGACATGGTGCTAAATGGTACGGAAATCGGCGGTGGCAGCATTCGCATTCACAAGCGTGATGTTCAAGAGAAAGTATTTGCAGCGATCGGGCTAACTCCTGAACAAGCAAAAGAGAAGTTTGGATTTTTGCTCGAAGCGTTTGAATATGGTACGCCGCCTCATGGTGGGCTAGCCTTTGGTCTTGATCGCTTAGTGATGCTTATCTCTGGAGCAGACTCGATCCGCGATGTGATCGCCTTCCCGAAAACTCAGCAAGCTCGCGATCTCATGACCGATGCTCCCTCAAGCGTGGATGACGTTCAGCTAAAAGAGCTACACGTTAGGGTGTCATTACCTCCTGCTAAAACCAATTAAAAACAAGGTAGGCATTGTTAACCTTGTTTTTTAAGAGGTTGGCTTTGTAAGTGGATGGTTGTTCAGCAAATTGCCAGATCTGCATAAACTTGATTAGGCATTATTCAGGTGCTTGCTCAATTTCGCAGATCAGTTGTTCTTTGATAGTCATAATTTTTCTATACGTGAATGTGTGGCGATCATCTAAACCCATTTTCAGATTAAAAATCTCTACGATCTCAAAGTAGCGATCACCTACAAAAGTCACCAATGCCTAAAATCATCGTCAGAATAAAATCGCTCCAACTTCAAGATGGTGAAATATTTTAACCCACATTCCGCTCGTAATGGAAGGGTAAAATAAATAGTGAAAGGCAAGCGCAAAGGCAAAAAGCAGGAGGTAAATATTAATACTATAAATACGGAGATGAGAGTAGAAAATATAGACCATCTAGGAATCGTGTC
>JBBRMK010000052.1:0-34077 GCA_038230875.1 Pseudanabaenales cyanobacterium | reverse complement strand
TTATGTCACCCCCCCCCCTTTACACAAAAAAACAAACCCCCCCCCCTGGGGCGGCCGCCCCCCCCCCCCAACTCTCTTTTGGGTTTTATGTCCTGATATACTTGGCGACAGCTATAAATTAAAGAGGACAAGAAAATTCCCCACCTTTGCGAGAGAAAAGCATATTTTCTCGATAATCTACAGGACAATCGATCACAGCAGGAACATCTTGTTCAAGAGCTTCTTTAAGTGTGGGAATGAGATCGATCGCTGAAGTGATTCGATAACCTTTAAGCCCCATACTTTCGGCAAGCTTGACAAAATCGGGATTACCAAATTTGATAAATGCGGATTTGCCATAATGGATTTGTTGCTTCCATTCGATCAGTCCATAGCCGCCATCATTGAAGATTAACGTCACAAAGGGAGTGCCAATGCGGATGGCAGTTTCCAGTTCTTGCATATTCATCATGAAGCCGCCATCGCCTGTAACGGCGACGATCTTCCGATTGGGATTAACTAATTTAGCCGCGATCGCTCCAGGGATAGCGATACCCATGGCTGCAAAACCATTAGAAATAATGCAAGTATTAGGGCGATCGCAATGATAGTGACGAGCCATCCACATTTTATGCGCTCCCACATCAGAAATCACCACATCCTCGGCTGCCATAACTTGACGCAGGTCATAGACAATTTTTTGTGGTTTGACTGGAAACCCTTCATCATGAGCGTATTGTTCATAGGTAGAGAGAATTTCTGAGCGCAAAGCGATCGCATGAGGATTAGGCTTTCCTGTGCGATCGCAACGGTGCATAATTTCAATAAGTGAGTCAGAGATATCCCCCACAATTTCTACTTGAGGCATATAGCTGCTATCGACTTCCGCCGTCAACTCTCCAATGTGAATAATTGGAATCGTGCCGTTAGGATTCCATTTTTTAGGTGAATACTCGATTAAGTCATAGCCAACTGCAATCACCAAATCTGTTTCATCAAAAGCACAATTAATCGTATCTCTTTGCTGTAATCCCAACGACCAGAGTGCAAGAGGATGCCGATAAGGGATTACGCCTTTACCCATAAAGGTATTTGTTACAGGAATATGCAAGCGTGTTGCAAAGTCAGTTAGAGCTTGACTAGCTCGCGAACGAATCGCTCCATTCCCTACTAAAACTAAAGGATTTTTTGCTTGTGAAATCAGAAGCGCTGCTTCCGACAGGCTGCTATAGGATGCATATATGGGATTACGATCGCCTTTGACCAATAGCGGTTGACCTGTGACTTCCATATCAGCAATATTTTCTGGCAGGTCGATATGGACAGCGCCTGGCTTCTCTGATTTAGCGATTTTAAAAGCTTTGCGAACAATTTCAGGAGTGATGCTAGGACGCACAATTTGAGCATTCCATTTCGTTACAGGCTCAAACATTGCCACCAGATCGAGATATTGATGAGATGCGTTATGCATTCGATCAGTTCCCACTTGCCCTGTAATCGCAATCAACGGTGCACAGTCTAAATTAGCATCAGCAACCCCCGTCATCAAATTTGTCGCTCCTGGTCCTAGCGTTGATAAACATACCCCCGGTTTTCCTGTAAGCCTTCCATAGACATCTGCCATAAACGCAGCGCCTTGTTCATGGCGAGTCGTAATAAATCTAATTGATGAAGTTTCAAGGGCATTAAGAACTGCCATATTCTCTTCGCCTGGGAGTCCGAAAATATATTCAACCCCCTCATTTTCCAAACATCTGACTAATAATTCAGCGCTATTCATTGCTTTTAATTACAAATATTTTAAGTTTGAGATGTTCGGCACAAGAACCGCCCATCTTAGAGATATTGCACACTAGGGAGATGACACAAGCATAAATCTAACAAATCCAAATTGTTTTAATATTTACAAATTCGCGAATACCTTCGAGTCCTAACTCACGACCGTAGCCCGATCGCTTGATTCCTCCAAACGGAATACGCGGATCGGATTTGACCATGCTATTTACAAAGACGGAACCAGCTTCAATTTGTTCGATCGCCTGTTCTTGTTCTTGACGATCATTAGTCCAGACGCTTGCCCCCAAGCCAAAGTTGGTACTATTAGCAAGAGCGATCGCTTCATCAATATTTTTGACACGAAAGACTGAAGCAACAGGGCCAAAAAATTCTTCTTGGTAGGACGGTGATCCTAACGGAATATCTGCCAAAATTGTTGGCATATAAAAATTTCCCTCTTTTTGGAGACGGTAACCACCAACTAAGACTTTTGCCCCTGCTATAACACTAGCTTTAACCTGCGAATCTAAATCCTCTAAAATTTGCGGTGTGGCAAGTGGCCCCACATCTGTATCAGTTTGCATCGGATCGCCCACCTTTAGAGCTTTAAATTTCTCAACAAATTTCTCAATAAATTGCTCGGCGATCGCCTCTTCAAGAATAAAACGTTTAGCAGCAATGCACGACTGTCCATTATTCATCACCCGTGCCGTGACTGCCGTAGTTACTGCTAGTTCCAGATCAGCACTTTTAAGAACAATAAATGGATCACTTCCACCCAGTTCCAATACTACTTTTTTGAGATGATGCCCTGCGATCGCGGCTAGACTTTGACCTGCGGATTCGCTCCCCGTCAAGGTTGCTGCCTTTACTCGTGCATCGGCAACTAGATTTGCCACGCGATCTGACCCAATCAGCAAAGTCTGAAAGGCTCCTTCAGGCACACCTGCTGCGCGAAAAATTTCGGCGATCGCGAGAGCGCATTGCGGCACATTAGAAGCGTGTTTAAGTAATCCCACATTTCCCGCCATCAAGCAAGGCACGGCAAAGCGAAACACCTGCCAAAATGGAAAGTTCCAAGGCATCACTGCCAAAATAATCCCTAAAGGTTGATAGCGAATCAGAGTCCGACTAGTATCGGTGATTGCTGGTGTATCGGCTAAAAAAGTGGGTGCGTGTTCGGCATAAAAACGGCAAAGATTGGCACATTTCTCGACCTCAGCGATCGCGCTTTTCAGCGTCTTTCCCATCTCTAAAGTAATCACAATGCCAAATTCTGCTTTTTGAGCTTCAAGTATATCGGCGGCTTTGTTTAACCATCGAGTGCGATCAGCAAAACTAGTATGTTTGTAAGTTGCAAAGGTACTGTCAGCCAGTTCTAATTTATGTTCGAGTTCCTGCTCAGTTAAAGGTGCAAAAGTCTTTAATACTTCTCCTGTTACAGGATTTATTGATGCGATCGCCATGATCTTGTCTCCATGCCTGAGAAGCAGTTTAGGTATTGATTTTTATACTAAGATCTTACGCCTTACGATTACTAAGTGTGCCAATAGTTCAAGTTACTTTAAGATTTAGCATGACCATAGTTTTACGCTGATTAAGTCTAGAAAATATCACCAACTGCGATCGCAATATCAGCTAACGCACCAATTTGGATTACTTCCCTCTTGCTATAATTTTGCATTTTTTCATATCCACCTTGGCTCGAAAAGTAATACATGAAAAAAAATCGATGAAAAAATTTTTGCAGCTATTTTAGTACTTCTCTTATTTCTTGTCTTCAAAGAGTTCTTCCCTCCAAGTTTAAATCAGCTAGAAAGCTATTTGGTATCTCAGGAATGGGAAAAAGCTGATAGTAAAACCAGAGACTTGATTTTAAAGATCACCAAAAGGAAATGGTTGGGTGAGTGGTTGAGCTATACCTTAACAGGGAATAGACTTAACGTTTTTAAAAGACTGAAAGCGCAAAGTCAATAAAGAATCCAAAGCTATTTTATGAGTAGAGTGAGACTGTGCAAGGCAAGAAGAAATAGCGAACTTGAAAGAAGAGAAATCAGGATAATAGACGGAGTAGAGACATTGCTTTTTGACAAATTTCCAAAACCGTTCAATTAAGTTTAAGTTTGGAGAGTAAGTAGTTAAATAGAGAAGTTCAATGTTTAATGACTGAGCCAACTCAAAAACTAAAGCACACTTTTGGTAACGAGCATTGTCCAAGACAAGAGTAATGGGGATAGTCAAACCCAAAGCCGCGAGTTTGTGGAGTAAGTCACAAACACTTTGAGCATTGATATAAGTGTGATTAGTTACGGTAACTAGTTCATGGGTGACAGCATTAAGCGCACCGAGGACGTTAAACCGTTGTCTTCCTGCCCCAGATTTGATAAACAAGCGTTCAAAACACCACAAAAATCCCAAATGAGCACCGAGGACAAAATGCTCTGCATCGACAAAGAAAACGGCTCTTTGTCCAGATTTAGCTTCCTCTAGACGCGGTTCTAGTTTTTTTTAAGAAATTCCTCTTGTGCGTTTGGATCTGCTTTAGCAGGTATTAGCCCTACTCGACGACAACTCATTCCCATCGATTTCAGGAAATGACGCACTTGTTCCCGACTACGGACAATCCCTGTCAATTTGGCAATTGTTGCTGCTACATGAGCCAGAGTTTGGGGTGGATGTTCTCGAAAGTAAGTCTCTAAATTTTGCTGCTGCTGTTTTAGTTCACTCTGGGGGCGATTATAAGGTCAGTTCTTTGAGTTTGGCTATCCCACCTTCTTTATAATCTCGTAAATAACCCAACAATGTCGGTTCGGTGATTCTTAGCAGTTTCGTGATTTCCTTGTGTGCGTATTTCTGACTTTTTAGGTATAGTGCTTCCATCTTTCGCTGCACTCGCGGATGCGGGTGATGGAATCTTTCGTAATGTAGTTCATCAATTTCTTCGTTGGTAAATGTTATTTGGATCATCTTGGAGAAAAATTAACGTTTCTTCCATTTTTACCTCTTTGAAAAATAAAGTCTACTCCCTGTTAAGGTATAGTTGCAATTCCTCATCAGTTTCATCTGGTTCGGTTTTGTCAGGATGTTCTACTGTCTCCTGTATCCATCTTAGCAATAGGTTTCTTTTCTGAATATTGTCTTGGGCATGGGCTGAAATTTCTTAGGAAAATTTTTCAGGTGGCTCTGTCATTTGTGGCTTTTGACTTTTGATGTTCTCAATTTTAGCAATAGCCAATGCAAAAATTGAGAGATTAATTATGGTTAACCAGTTATCATATTGTCAATATTTCGCCGCGATCGCCTATGGGGATAGCTAGGGCATGGGTGCTGAGATTTGTTTTGATGCTTATTTAAGGTCGATTGTAAAGGCTAACCAGAAATGGGAAAAGCAGTATACGCTCACGGATGTGACGGGGCGATCGCTACAGGAAAAGGCGATCGCAAGTTCGCGAAAGATTTATCTAGAGATAACTTTGCTGTTTCAAGTGTTAAGTAAGCGGCATCAACTTGTTGATCGTATTTGATTTTCATGATTGACTTTGTAATTGGCTCAATTTTAGCAATAGCCTAGACAAAAATCTGGAGATTAATTTTGGTTAACGAGTTATCATATTGTCAATATTTCGCCGCGATCGTTTACGTGGTTCGCTAGGACATGGATGCTAAGATTCGTTCTGATTATTTAGAGTCAGTGGTAAAAAACTGTCACGAATCGTTGCGTTTGTATACGCTGATAGATGACGGTGAACAGCCTCAATCTCAATTTTTTGAGTTGAAAATGCAAGTTGTGCAGCCACAAGCAAAAAACAAAGAAGATCAGAACCTTGAGCCATCAATGCCTGTACCTGAGCCATCAATGCCTGTACTGGAGATCGGCAAGTATGCACAAGAGCATGTGTTGTTGATGGGGAAAGCAGGTTCGGGAAAATCAACGGCTTTACAACAGTTGCTATTGAACAAGGCTAAGGAAGCTCAAAGAAATTCAGAAGCTTTAATTCCTGTGCTAGTAAAACTACGCTCTTGGCAAAGTTTCCCATCTGTAATTGCTTTAATCCAAGACGTTTTGGAAACTGGTATTCAAAAAAGGCTAGATGAAAAGACGATAATAGAACTTTTGTTTGCTGGTCGTTTACTACTTTTGATAGATGGCGTAAATGAGTTGCCTTCCTATTTTCAAGATCGGAATCCCAGTAATGATGTAGAAGCTTTTCGGAAGAAGTATCGAAAAACACCGATGATTTTCACGACTAGGGTGCTAGGGATGAGTCGGAATTTGGGGATTGCTAAGCAAATGGAGATGCTGGCATTAAGCGATCGCGAAATGCGTCAGTTTATCGAAAGGTGTTTGCCTCAGCAAAGTGAGCAAATGTTAAATCGATTAGGCGATCGGCTAAGCAGACTTGGTGAAACGCCTTTGCTGTTGTCAATGCTATGTGATATTTCTCGCCAGAGAGAGGATGGACTTCCAGTAAATTTAGGATCTCCATTTAGAGAATTTGCAGAAATATACGATCATAAAATCCAAGAGAATATTCCAGTTGATGATAAATATAAACGTTGGGTGTCTGAATTACTCCAGCAGATAGCATTTGCGATGATGCCCCAAAATGATCCTCATGGATTACAGCGAGAGATCCCTAAATTTGAAGCCGAAAAAATTCTTGTAAAGCTCTTATATGATGAGTCCCGCGATTATGCTAAGCAGTGTTTAGAGAACTTATTGAAGTACCATCTCATTCAAGTCAACACAGATCAGACAATTAAATTTTGCCATCAATCAATTCAGGACTACTATGCGGCTGAATATTTATGGAGACAATTAGAAGAATTAACTAATGAAAAACTCCAGAAAAGCTATATTAACTATTGGGACTGGACAGACTCTCTAGCGTTGATGTTGGATTTTGAAGATAGGGAGCATCAAGCTGTGCGGGTGGTACGGCTTGCGTTGGATGTGGATTTAGGCTTGGGAGCGAAGTTGGCTGGGGCGGTGGAGTATAAATTTCAGAAAAAGACGATTGAGATGTTGATTGAAGAAATAAAAGAACGGAAAATTCCGAAGTTATATGAGATCGAGCTTTTAGGAGAAACAAGATCTGATTATGCAATTAACTCTTTAAATAACACATTACAAAGGCAAGACTCTATTTTACATAGGGAAATAATTAAAGCATTAGGAAATATCGGGGGTAATAGAGCCGTAAGTATACTTCTTGACACGCTTAAAAATGACTACTACTCTATACGTGTGCTTTGTATAGATGCGTTAGGAAAATTTAGTAGTAATGAAATTATTGAATCTCTTATACTATTGCTCAAAGATTCTCACTCTTTTGTAAGAGGAAGAGCCGCAGAAGCTTTAGGTAGAATTGGAAGTGACAAGGCTACTGATGCTCTTATTGAAGTTCTTGAAGATAAGAATAAGAAAAAAAGTATGATCGAAGCATTAGCAAAGATTGGTAGTAATAAGGCTATAGACTTTCTTGTTAAAACATTTGAGAATAAAGATTTAAGTTGCCTTGCAGCAGAGGCACTAGGAAAATTTGCTGGTGATAAAGCTACAGATATTCTAATTAAGTCACTTAAAAATGAAGATGCTTTTGTCCGTGAAAGAGCAGCACAAGCATTAGGACAATTTAGAAGTAATAAAACTGTCGAAGCTCTCATCCAAGCTTTAAAAGATCCACAAAATAATGTGCGTGAGTTAGCGATAGAGGCTTTGGGACAGCAATTTGGTAGCAATGAAGTTGTCGATGTTTTGCTACAAATACTCCATAATGATGCAGACTATCGTATGCGAGCAAAAGCCGCAGCATCATTAGGAAAAATTGGTAGTATCCAAGCTGTTGAACCTCTTATTCAATCTCTAAACAGCCGATATTCTGATGTTCGTTGTAAAGCGGCGGCGGCATTAGGAGAGATTGGGAGCGATAAAGCTATCGAATCTCTTATTCAGGTTATAGAAACTCAAAATGATTATATATGCTCAATTTCAGCACAATCATTAGGAAAAATCCGTAGTGTTAAAGCAATCAAATGCCTCATTCAATCTCTCAAACATGAAAGCTCAAATGTTCGTTGTAAATCGGCTACGGCGTTAGGAGAAATTGGTAGTGACGACGCTGTTGATTCTCTTATAGAATCTCTTGAACTTCAAGATTCTTCTTTCTGCGTAAATGTCGTAGAAGCTTTGGGGAAGATTGGCAACAAAAAAGCGATCAATCCGTTGATTCAAGTTCTTGACAATGAAATTAAAACTCTTAATTATAATGATTCCATTTTGGGACAAAAAATAGCAGAATCATTAAGAAAAATAGCCAGTGATGAAGATATCGAGTTTTTAATAAACTACCTTGATGATAAAAGTTGTTTTATTCGTACAACAGCAACAAAGGCATTAGGTGATATTGGCAGTCATAAGGCTGTTGAGCCTTTAGTTGTAGAGCTTCAAAATGAGGATATTAATTATGTTCATTGGGTTTCTGTAGAAGCTTTATGCAAAATTGCTACTACTACTCAAAATGTATCTACGATCTCTAAGCAACTATCTCAATTAGAGAAACTAATTCCTAAGATATCTGAAAAACCGATGATTTCTGATGTCATCACCGCCATTCAAGCCCGATGTAAATACTACAACTACGAGATCTACGACACACCTTTACAGGAAACAGACATTTCTGATATCACCTCATCAGGTAATACAATTGTCAATATTCAATCTGAAAAAATCTATATGTCAGACACATCTAAGCCCAATATCTCAATTAGTATTTCTGGCGGTCAAATTGGCGAATTTATTACTGGTGACAAAAATGTTCACGGTGATGATATCGGCACACAAAACAACTACTACGGTCTAGATGATCCCAAAACCCAAGAACTAGCCAGCGAACTCGTTGAAATTCTGCAAGGAATCGTCCCTCAAATCTCCGATCCCACCAGCGAAGCAGGCAAAGAAATCATCACCGCCGCCGCAATGGAAGAGATAGAAAAGAAACCAACCCTCAAAGATCGCCTAGTTGCAGCATTTAAAGCAGGTGCATTTGAAGCCATCAAAAAAATTGCCAAAAATGACTTTGTTGAAGTTTTCCTTACCGCCTTCAAAGCAGGACTTGAAGCCAAACCTAAGAAGTAAAGATGCCAATTGGCACAAACTAGAGTTCAGATCCCCGAATTTTTCTTTGCAGTCAAAAACGACTTCCATCAGGCTCAAAAAAAGTCGGGGATCTCTACATTCCGATTTAATGAATTACCTTTTGTAAATGATCAAGAACCATCTAGAAGAAGATTTTTAAAGGGATTTTGATTATTCCAGCGATAAATATGAAAATCTCTCATATCGGTTGAGAGAACTCGTCCATGTCCCAAATGTTCCGCTAAAACTATAACCGAAGCATCCGCCAAATCCATTGGTAGATCACGATACTTCTGCATTAACTCTTCTATACGCCGATAGTGGTAGCGATCCAAATCAAAAACATCAAAAGCACCCGCCGCAACATTCGCCACAAACTTACATTGTGCTGCGTTTCCCAGCCTATCAAGCAGAAGATAGCAAGTTTCCGTTATGACAGGATGCGTCGTAATCAATCTCTCATTCAGACTGTCAAGATATGCATTCGCAATATTATGATACTTATCACTGCGATTCCCCAAAGCGATCCAGAAACCAGTATCAACGATGATCATACTTTTTATCTAAAATAGTTTTCAAAGTTGCCTTATAGTTAGTAGACAAATTTGGATCGCCATCTGCACAACCAATAAAGCCACTTTGCTTCAACAAAAAAGCAGGATCTTGCCTCTGCTGTTGCAAATATTGATAATAAAATGCGATCGCGTGTTTAATAGTTTCTACTTCATTTTCTTTTGTTTGTTGCTGAATATAAGCCAACTTAGCAATATGTTCATCATCTAAAACCGCGTTAATTTGTGCCATCATAAATTTAATTAAATAATCCTGTATATCAGTCTAACATTGCTAAATCTTTAATCACTTATATCGATAGTAGCGCCCAAGAATATTCATGACAATACACATCAAACAGTAAATCATCATGAAAACAGCAACCATCTCCCGTCATGTCACCCGTAATCCTGAAATCCTCTCAGGCGAACCAATCATTGACGGAACCAGAACACCAGTTAGAGCCATTGTCGAAAACTGGCGATTAGGAGTTAGACCAGAAGAGATTCCATTACACTTACCACATCTTAACCTCGCCCAAATCTTTGATGCCCTTAGCTTTTACCTAGATAACCAAGCAGAAATCAACGAATACATCGAACGCAACCATGTTCCCGATGAGCTTGTTCATCCAATCATCAAAGCAAGACTAAATCAAAGATGACTATTTTTGCTCAAATTTACATTGATGAAGATGTGGATATTCTAGTCGCCACCTTACTCATCGCGAGAGGATTAGACGCAACCACAGCAAGACAGCAGAAAACTTTAGGAGAACTCGATCCCCAACAACTCGCTTTTGCAGCATCAATGGGGCGTTGTATGCTGACCCACAATCGACTCGATTTTGAAAAACTACATACGAGTTATGTCTTGAACAACCAGACACACGCAGGAATCATAATCGCAAAACGGAGAAATCCTTATGAAATTGCCGAAAGAGTTGCCATGCTTCTTGATACCTTGACAGCCGATGAAATTGCTAATCAATTGCTTTACATTTGACCGCTATCAATTAAAGCCGATCGTTTATGAACTCATCACCGAGGAAATAGTCAAATGGATAAATTAGCAAATTACCGTCAATACATTCAAACTCTTCTAGAAAAGCATAGTCATTTTAAAACCCAAGACGACGTAGCGAATGAATTGATTTTTGACACCGTACGCGATCGCTATCAACTGATGCGGATTGGCTGGCAAAGCTTGAAGCGCGTCTATCATATTGTTCTGCATTTTGACATCAAAGATGGCAAAATCTGGCTACAGCAAAATACAACCGATATTGACGTAGGACAAGAATTACTAGAATTTGGTATTCCCAAAGAAGACATTGTGCTGGGTTTACAGCCTCTCTACAAAAGACCCTATACAAGCTACGGCGTAGCTTAGGCGACCATCTCTTTTTGCTAAACTAACCACCAAACATTATCCACCCTAAAAAAATATGACCTTCAACTTTAACGCCCCAGTCGGACAAGTCATCGCAGGCGATCAAACCGTCACAGGCGACAACATCGGCACACAAAACAACTACTACGGCATAGATGACCCTAACACCCAAGAACTAGCCAGCGAACTCGATGAACTCCTGCAAGGAATCGTCCCTCAAATCTCCGACCCCACCAGCGAAGCAGGCAAAGAAATCATCACCGCCACCGCAATAAAAGAGATAGAAAACAAACCAACTCTTAAAGATCGTTTAGTTGCAGCCTTTAAAGCAGGAGCATTTGAAGCTATCAAAAAAATCGCCAAAAATGACTTTGTTGAAGTCTTCCTTACCGCTTTTAAAGCAGGACTTGAAGCCAAACCTAAAAAGTAAAATTACTACTCCAGTTGAAATATCATACAATTAAACTAGTCCTAAATTGAGCATCTGTTCATGAATACAGAACTTGTATCCCTTCAGCTACCCACCAGCCTTTACGAAAAATTGCAAACAATAGCGATCGCCGAAAATACTGATGTTGTCGGTGCGATCTCGCAATTCGTAGCGATCGCAAATCAAAAAAAGAGTTGGTTACAAGACCTTGCCAACCTACGTCAGCAAATTCAAGCAGAAGGCGGATTACAACTAGGCGACACCAAAGAAGCGATCGCCGCTAAACTACATCAAACTCGCCAAGAAATATTCGAGGCAGAATATGCTCATTTGTATCGATAGTAGTGCCCTAGTTGTAGGCTTGCAGGGCAAAGATCCATCTGCCTCTAAAATTTTGGAATTAATCGGAAGCGATTTGAAATTGATTATTCCACGCCTGATTGCTCAAGAAGTTACCCGCAATCTAACTTCTCCATAACAAGTACGACAATTTTATCGCCTGTTCCAAAACTATAGCTTTGCTCAAATTATTGATGAACCTGTTCCATCTATTCTAGTTGAGAAATATGTCAGTCTTGGTCTACTTGCTAAAGCCGATGCCTTTATTGGCGCATTTGCAGAGTGGATGAATGTCAGCTATTTAATTTCCGAGAACAGACATTTTCTCCGTCAAGTGAAAACAAAAGCTTTTCAGATTATGGAAGCTGACGAATTTGTTAGACTTTTAGAAACTGATATTCAAGGGAATTGCTAATCAACAGTAATCCTAAAAAATTAGACACATTGATAATCAACCGACTAAAAGCAAACAATGGACAAAATGTATAGGCATGGTTGACAGTGGCATGACCAACCGAACGAGTTGATGAGCTACTTTATACACAGATGATCAAGCCCCATCTCCCATTAAAAAACGTCGAGTAGGTATATTAAAAGATATGTTCGTTTTGCCATTACCCGATGACTTTGATGCAACATTAGCCGACTTTCAGGAATATTTATGACAGTACAAGACCTAGCGATCGCCAAAATCCAACAACTTCCCAGCAACCTTGCCCAAGAAGTAAGCGACTTTATCGATTTTCTCATGCTCAAACAAGACAACCAACGCTGGCAGCAATGGACACAATTTAGTGAATCTCTAACGATCAGTGAATCCGACTTTAGCGACGATCTCAAAAATCTCGAAAACTACGAAGAAAGGCTAATACGCGGAGAAATCCAAGACTATACTGTAAAGATACAACAGGAGGACTGATGACCTTAACCCAATCAGCAAATACTTTCATGAAAGTCTTCTCTCTACAAGTACAGAAAGAAGGACAAATTAGCATCCCTCAAGATGTACTAAACACCCTGCAAACTCACGAAGGACAAACCCTCACCCTGCTTCAAATCGGAGAATTTGCCATAATTGTCCCCAGAATTCCCCAAGTCACAACACTTACAGAAAGTTTTGTATCCCTAATGAACGCAAATAATGTCACCGTAGACGAACTCCTAGAAGGACTACAAGAAGAACGTCAAGCAATTTGGCAAGAGCAACAAAAAATCAGTGCGTAGAATATTCCTAGACTCAAGCGTTATCATTGCTGCTTGCGGTTCGCGAAGTGGTGCTAGTCATGCAGTGATTGTCATGGCAGAAATTGGGCTATTTAAAGTTCTAATTTCCGAGCAAGTTATCGAAGAATGCGATCGCAATATCACCAAAAAACTACCCAAAGCCCTACCGATCTTCAGGCAAATCCTTAATGTCACTAATCCTGAAATTTTGCCTAATCCCTCGATCACTGATGTAGCTAAATGGGAAACACTCATCGAGCCTAAAGATGCCCCTATTTTAACCGCCGCCTTATTAGCTCAAAGCGATCGGCTTTTAAGCCTCAATACCAGAGACTTTACCCCAAGCGTAGCTCAACAAAGTGGATTAAAGATCCAAACTCCCAGCGAGTTCATCCAAGAGATTCGCTCAATTCTTACCCAAGAATTGTAACCAATTCAAAGCTTCTTGCTACCATACAATTAAACTAGTCCTAAATTGAGCATCTGGTCATGAATACAGAACTTGTATCCCTTCAGCTACCTACCAGCCTTTACGAAAAATTGCAAACAATAGCGATCGCCGAAAATACTGATGTTGACTGATGTTGTCTGTGTGATCGCGCAATTCGTAGCAACCACTAATCAAAAAAAGAGTTGGTTATAAGACCTCACCAACCTATGTCAGCAAATTCAAACAGAAGGCGGCTTACAACTAAGCGACACCAAAGAAGAGATCGTTTCTCGCCTACATCAGACAAGACAAGAAATATTTGAGGCAGAATATGCACATCTGTTTTGTTAACCTAAAAATAATTAGATGTGATATAGCAATCCTAAATGAGTTGTGGAAGTGTAAGGCTTATAACAAGGGGCTTAAGCCCCTTGTTTCTCCACAAATGATTTAGGATTGCTATAGGTAAAAAACATGCAAACACTTTTAAAAGTTGACGATGCAGTAATTAAAGTATTGAGAACCTTACTAGCCGACAGACAACAACAACTGTTAGATTTTGCCGAATTCTTGCAAACTAAAACCTTAATCAAGGAGCCTCGCAAAAGCATAAAGGGACTTTGGGCTGATACAAATATTGACATTACTGAAGAAGATATGGCTGAAGCCAAGCGCGAAATGTGGGGTAATTTTCCGAAGGATATCGAACTATGAGTTGAGTTATTGGGGACTCAATCCCAAAGTCGCCTAATCCTGATATGATCGACAGGTAGAATCATTGTTAACACATTAACGAAATTCTAGCGATTATCCTTAGCGAACTTCTCGGAAATATGCGTCTATCTCAAATGCTTTGGGTCACTCTGCGCGAAGATCCCGCAGAAGCAGAACTACCAAGCCACAAGCTTTTATTACGTGCGGGCTATATACGACGCGTTGGTTCAGGCTTGTATGTTTACTTGCCGCTGATGTGGCGCGTTTTACAAAAGATTTCCGCGATCGTGCGCGAAGAGATGAACGCGACAGGGGCGCAAGAATGCCTGTTGACACAACTGCAACCTGCGGAACTGTGGCAAGAGTCAGGGCGTTGGGATACTTATACCAAGGCTGAAGGGATCATGTTTGCTCTCACTGATCGCGCAAATCGTGAAGTTGGTTTAGGACCAACCCATGAAGAAATTATTACGGCGATCGCTAGAGATACAATTCGCTCCTATCGTCAACTTCCTCAGCATTTATATCAGATTCAAACTAAGTTCCGCGATGAGATTCGCCCTCGGTTCGGTTTGATGCGCGGTCGCGAATTTATCATGAAAGATGGATACTCATTCCATAGTAATGAAGACAGTCTGAAAGAGACATATTATGCGATGGATCGTGCTTATCGGAATATGTTTGATCGCTGCGGTCTCAAATTTAGAGCAGTAGAAGCAGACTCAGGCGCGATCGGTGGTTCGGGTTCGCAGGAGTTTATGGTGTTAGCGGAAGCGGGTGAAGATGATATTCTCTTTACTGAAGATAGCAGCTACGCAGCTAATGTCGAGAAAGCGGTATCTCTACCACCCGCTGCAGTTCCTTCGCATTTCGATAAATTCGAGAAAGTACATACACCTAAAAAAAATACAATCGAATCACTTGCAAAATTTTTAAAATGTCATCCAACTGAGATTGTTAAAAATATCTTGTATGAAGTAATTTGGTCGCCTTGGCAAGGGGATGATTCTGGCACAAATCGAATTATTATCCTTGTTAGCATTCGTGGAGATCAAGAAATTAATGAAGTCAAACTTCAAAATGAGATTCTGCCACTTCTCCGAACTATGCACAGAAATGGCTCTTTATTAGATGAACCTAACAGTGTTGTTTCGTTGAATCTCCTAGATGAAACAAGAGTTGACACCATTAATAGTGCAGTAAGAGATCTAGTACAAAAACGAAAACAATCAGTTGATCCCAATAACCTGATTAGTAAACTTCCATATGGATACATTTCACCTGCGCTTGAATTCCAAAATTATTTTGAAACTGCTAATGGTTTTTCTTCTACAGATCTCACTAAGAAGTTTGAATTAGAAACAGGTATTGTTGAAAGAATAAAATGCTCTTCAGATGGAACCTATAAAATTTTAGACATTCTTAAGGCTGTCAAGGATTTATCTCTTGATCAACGAAGAAATCTGGGGAAAGAGAAAACAGACCCTATATACAAGCTCTATGCAGAATCGCCAAAATTTCTTTGTTTCGCAGATCACACTGTTGAAAATTTACAGAATTTCGTTACAGGTGCAGATGAGATTGATTACCATGTTACTGGTACAAATTGGGGTAAGGAATTTAACCGTCCTACAGTGGTGAATATTCGCAAAGCCAAAGCAGGCGATCGCGCTGTTCACGATCCTTCGCAAGTCTTACAAACTGCAAGAGGAATTGAAGTTGGTCATATCTTCCAATTGGGAACTAAATATTCCAAAGCTATGAAGGCGACATTTACTAACGAGCAAGGCGAAGAACTACCGTTGGTGATGGGTTGCTACGGTCTAGGCGTGTCTCGCCTCGCACAAGCTGCGGTTGAGCAATCTCACGACAAAGATGGCATCATTTGGAATAAAGCGATCGCTCCTTATCATGTGATCGTCACTGTCCCGAATGTGGGCGATGCTAAACAAATGGAAGTTGGTGAAAAGCTTTACAAAGAACTCAACGTCGCAGGGGTTGAAGTTCTACTCGATGATCGCGATGAACGGGCTGGTGTCAAGTTTAAAGATGCTGATCTAGTCGGGATTCCCTATCGTGTTGTTACTGGTAAAGCGATCGCCGAAGGCAAAGTCGAAATCGTCAATCGCGCCACTAAAGTTGCAACATTGGTAGAAATTGAGTCAGTAGTCGAGTACCTGCAAAACGAACTCAAGTAATAGGAAGCGGTGCAAATACGCCGCTTTTTTGTTTTTGGATTAACATAGAGATAGTTACTTCTACATAGAATTAGTTATGGCTCAGGCGATCGCGGCAAAGGATGTAACGCTCAGACAGTTAAAGCAAAGTTTTGGCTTGCAAATGTCTGAAGACTCTGCTTTTTTTGCTGAGTGGTTGGATGATTTTGCTGCCTTGAGTGAGAGCGATCGACATCTTTTGGATCGTGTGAAGTCTAATTTTCTGGAATTGATGGAAGATCCACCAATGTTAGAAAATACAGTGAAGATGGTTGTACTTGCACCATTATTGGATCTTGCGGGTTTCTATCACAAACCATTTCGGATCGAAACAGAAACAAGTGTCGCTTTAGAAATGGAGGATGAGGGGACGATAATTCGGGGACGGATTGATATATTGGTGTTAAAAAATCGGCTTTGGTTATTAGTGATTGAATCAAAACGCAGTGATTTTGCAGTAACAAGGGCAATTCCCCAAGCGCTGGCTTATATGTTGAGTAACACGGAAATAGTACAACCGACGTTTGGGATGATTACTAATGGGAATGAGTTTTTATTTTTGAAGTCTTCAGAACAAAAGTATGCAAATTCGCGACTGTTTTCGCTGGTGAATCCTAATAATGAACTTTACAGTGTATTGCAGGTGCTAAAGCATTTAGGATCAAAAATTAGCGAACTTTAAACAGAGTGGAATTTGCAAATATAAATCACTGCTTCATAGCGATCGCTTGATTATTTTTCTGATTGACATAGTATTAATATTGATACTACTATTAGCCTAAAATATAATGCATAGCCCAAATAGAAAAAATTGTTGCTCAGCTAAAAAGAAATCCTCAAAATGTCAACTTTACTGATCTAGTCAAGGTTTGCAATCACTATTTTGGAGAACCTCGACAACAGGGAACTAGTCATTGTGTCTACAAAACACCTTGGCAGGGTGATCCTCGGGTCAACATTCAAGAGAAAAATGGAAAAGCAAAAGTTTATCAAGTTAAACAGGTTTTAGCGGCAATTGAAAAATTTGAGGGAATGAAAGATGGTTAACTACGAACACTATAGTTACAAGCTTACTTGGTCAGTTGAAGATCAAGAATTTGCAGGATTATGTGCAGAGTTTCCAAGTCTGTCCTATCTCCATGAAGATCGTTCTGTGGCGCTAGAAGGCATTACAAACTTGATAAAAGATGTAGTAGCTGATATGGAAGCGAATGGAGAGAAAGTGCCAGAACCGATAGCAGAGAAAACTTACAGTGGCAAGCTTCAGATTCGGATTCCTCCCTCTCTTCATCGTAGGTTAGCGATGGAAGCTGCCGAAGAAAATGTTAGTTTAAATCGCTATATGAGTCAGAAGCTTGCAGGTTAAAGTTTTTGGAGATGACCCTCTAACTTCTATTTTAGATCGCGATTGCCGCGCCTACGATCTCGATAATCTCTAGGTTGTCGATGGCAGTTTCTTGTCATCTAATGCGACGGTGAGTCATTCTTTGACGATTATTGCTAATGCTCTTAAAATAGGCGATCGGTTAATTAAGTGATTGAAATAGTTAGCGCTTTGATTTGTTCTTATAAACCAATAGTTAGGATGTTTATCAGAAAATTGATATTCTGTATTAAGTACCCTATTAAAAACTCAGCAAGCTTAGTTTAGTGCTGTTAATATAAAGTCATGTAAGTCACTATCATTAATTAAAGAGTTGAAAATTTTATGAAAGAATGTAGTTTTATATCTTTGTATCAAGAGCCAGTAAATGTACTAAATAATTCTTCTCTTCCAAACAAGATATTACTTGGAACACAGACAAATACGGATTCAAGAGAGCAGTCCGATCAAGATCCACGAAATTTTGGAACACTGACATCTACAGCTACACGTGAGAATCGTGATTCTGATGCTTCTTGCTATAACCAATATTCTATAATTCCACAATAGTTGAATTTTATGATAGTGATCTTCTCAAATTCACTTGATGTAACCGTAGATTATGTCTGTTCCAAACTAGAAAAGAAAGAAATTAATTACATAAGATTGAACACAGATGATCTAATTGCAAATGCAAAACTTTTATATAAGCACAATGATTTTTCACTCGTTATAGATAATCAAATATTAAGAGTCGAAGATATTACTTCTGTGTGGTGTAGGAGACCGCAATCTTTAAATCTAAAGACCAACAAAATTTTTGAAAAGGGAGAACAGTCACATACTATTAGTGAATGGACTGCTGCTATTGAGAGTTTTTTAGCTCATGTTCCAATTAAACTATGGATTAATCATCCAAGCAGCAATGCCTCGGCTATGTCTAAGCTAGAACAGTTAAGTCGTGCAAATAAATTTGGTCTTAAGATTCCCAAAACTTTAGTTACCCAATCATTTGAAGATGCTATACAGTTCTGGGAAGAATGTAACGGTAAATTAATTGTAAAGCCGATATCTCACGGATATATAGAAAGAGATAATCCTAAAGAGGATACGTTAATATTTACTAATGAGGTTACTCTAGAAAAACTTAGTGATAATCAAAAGCTTTTACCTTTATGTCCAACTTTATTTCAGGAAAAAGTAGATAAAGTTTACGATGTGAGGATTAATGTTATAGATGAAGAAATTATTGCTGTTGCAATTTACTCATCTGAAAAAAATAAGCTGCAAGCTGTTGATATACGAAGAGATAATATGAAAAATGTTAGATATCAAGTTGTTAATCTACCTCATGTTATAGAAAATAAAATTTTGGATTTATGCCATTCTTATGAGCTTAGGTTTGCTTGTATTGATATGGCATTTACAAAAAATTTAGATTGGATATTTTTTGAAGTTAATCCAAATGGTCAGTGGGCTTGGTTAGATTTAGAAGGAATAACAAATATAACAGATTCATTGCTGAAATCTATGCAAGTCAAACCTCTATAATCTGAATAAATATGGATCTATCTAATGGTTTTACATGGATATCTAATATTTTTACATGGATGCTAATGCTTATCTCAGGCATTGAATGTAGTTTCTCTGAGATTCAAAAAAGACAGTATCAATCTAAAGATCAACTAATGCTTATTCCTCAAGATGAGATAATTATTACCTCTAAAAATGAACTGGGTTCTAAAAAAATAAAAGTATCTGATAAAAAGATTGATTTTCTTAAAGATAAAAATAAAGAAGGAAAAGAACGTCGTGATAGAGTAGATGCAAAGGCACGTACTTTATTAACTTTGACTTCTTTATTATTAGGTTTGGTTTCTAGTGCTACTAGTATTACGTCTGCAAAATCTATAGGTCTTTATTCGATTATTCCTCTTACTTTATTATTTACTACTGTTTTTCTATTAACAATATATTTTGGTATAGATACTAGACAAACAATTGATTATAGTTTTATTTTTTTAGACTCAAACTCAGAATCTGTTAAAGTAGATTTATGTAATGATTTACTAATAGTGCAAGATTATAATGAGCGTGTAACAAATTTTTTGCTCGATCTCTATCGGTCTGCACTACGTTATTTTTCTCTTGGGATGTTATGTATAATGATTCTTGGAATTGGAAATATTTTCTTAAGTGATAGTAGTTGGATAATCCACAAAGAAGAGGTTAAGACATTTATTTATCAAGAGATTTCCGAGGTAAAAATTACTAAATATAAATACTCATATAACTAACAATTTAAACTCAGCTAGTTAAAGTTCATTTGTCAAGATGCCATAAAACACATAAAACTTTTCTCTTTTCAAATTACTAGGTTTTGGTGATCGCGTTTTTATAGAATGTTTGATCGCATTTTTAGTTATTGATTGGGCGATCGTGTTGTACTTTTAGATGAGTGATAGATCGTGTTTTTTGTGAGTGGTTAGGCGATCGCATGTTTGGTTGATTTTTTGTGAGGAAATCTGACTCTAATAAATTTCCCTGCGATGCCCAACCCTAGCGATGAAGATTAACTGATTTTCTACATCAAACTCATAAATGACTCGATAATCTCCTACTCTCAACTTATAAAATCCAGACCACTGACCAGTTAATGGCAGCGCAGAAATCTTCTCAAAATTAACGCTCAACCATTGGATTTTCTTCAGAATTCGCACACGCATAACCTGAGAAATTTGATCTAAATCATCTATAGACTCTTGTTCAAAACTTACTGAATAAACCATTTATTGATCTATTCCATATCTTTTGTATACTTCTGATGCTGGAATAGTAGCTCTTCCCTCCACCCGTTTTTTTCGTATGTTTAGCAAACTATGCATGAATAATTCTTTGATTTCTTTTCCCTGATCAGGATCGCCAAAGTATTCATCCAAACGTTCATCCACAGTATTACGGATTAAAGTTTGTAGTTGTTCTACAGTCAAGTCTTTTACTTGCATAGTTTCTTCCAACGATGAAATATACGGGTGATTATAGCAATTTTTAGGTCATGGATAGGCGATCGCATTTTTGTGAGTGATTTGGCGATCGCGTGATCGCGTTTTGGTGGGGGGATGATTGGGCGATCGCATTTTGATGAGTGATTGGGCGATCGCCTTAATAAATTTCTAAAACAATCATCAAGCTGCTAACATAGCCGCAACCGACTCCTTAGACATAAAGCGGCGAAAATCTAGAATCTCGACTAGAACCAATTTATCGTCTGGTGAATAATGCAAAATTACTTGCCCATCCTCTTCTGCATAGGCGATCGCATCATTAGACATTTCAATCAAAAGCGCATCAACGTCTTTGCTATAGCTAATCTTTTTCATATCTAGATCTCCTACCAGGGTAAAGGGTGATGATTAAAATGAACGAGCCAAAATCTCGATAAACAACTCGAAGTACCAAGTTTTCGCCTAACCCTTTTTGGGCTATCAGTTTATCTTCTTCTCCAGTTTCTAATTTATCTGGCGATCGCACTGTCTCAACAACAAAATCAAAATCGATGATTACGCCACGACTGGCTAAAACATCTATTTTTAATCGAGAGTGTTCGCTAAATCGAATTTCTTTCATAAATTATTAATAGCATAATTTCATTTTAACCTTATTCAGTTGGGCAATTGCTTCTTGCTTCTTAAAAGATTTGTGAGTATGGCGATCTCGTTTTTTGTGGGTGAATGGGCGATCTCCAAACATTAGTTCTGTTTAAATACTTGCTCAGTATCTCTTGAACCATGAAGCAACCGAATCACATCAATACCACTCTCAATCTGCTAATAAAATACAACATAATTACCAATAGAAAAGCTCCGTAAATCTGGCAATAACTCTGGTCTTTTCCGCCCCAAACCCGAATTTTGAGCCAAAGTCAACAACTTACTTTCTATTCGATCTAAAAAATCATCCGCTCTATCTGGACTATCATCCGCAATATAATCCCAAATATCCAGCAAATCCAACTCAGCAAGCGGACGCTTCAGAATGATTGCCATTATCGCACCAGATTCTGTTGCTTACGCTGCCGTGCCTTTATCTTCACTGCCTGTATATCAAGAGGCGTAGCATCACCGCTATCTAAACCCGCCTGAATATCTTGACGTAACTCCTGCAAACGCAATTGCTGAAGTTGATCCCGTTCTTGCAACAATCTCAACCCTTCCCGCACAACCTCACTAGCAGAATAGTACAAGCCAGTATTAACCTTTCCCTGTATAAAGCTTTCTAGCTCAGGCGTTAGAGACACATTCATAAACTTAGTCCTCTAATAATCTCTTGATATCAATATTCTCGCTGTAATAACAGCAAATGACAATAACTGTTATCAAATTTATTGGTATTGGTTTGTTGCAGGTTAGTGATTGATTAGGCGATCGCGTTGTTTTTGAGTAAGTGATTTGGCGATTGCCCTACCCTACCCCAGCAATAACCTGACCAATATCTTGAGGCGTAGCACCAGTCGCCAACATAGCCCTAATCAATAACTCAATAGAAACAGAAGCATCACCATTCTCAGCCTTAGCAATCCGAGGCTGACTAGAACTCATTTTAGAAGCAAGTTCACACTGGGTCATCAGCTTTTGCCGCCGCTCCTTTAGATTTTGACTGAGAGCCAGTTTAATCTCAACTAAAACAGACTCTTCATCCGTTAAATCCAAAAAATCTGAAACCGAGCCGACCTTCCAACCCTTAGCTTCTAAACGCTCTATTTTAGCTTGATCCATCATATTCTCCTACTCAATCAGCATCATATTTAGTAAGTCGCTTCTTGCAAATATCAATCACATTTTTAGGTGTCGTTCTCGTGGATTTATTAAAAACATCCACGATCAAAATAGCATCATCATCAATTCGATAAATGATTCTCCAGTTTTTATCAACATCTCGAATCCGTAACTCATGACAACGCTCTCCTATACTTGGCATCGGACGCGAATGGGGTAACCCAATAGATATACCTTGCTGCAATTGCCTGAGCAGAACACCAGTTTCTACTCGTATTTCTTGACTGAAAGGTGGCGTTTTAACCTCACCGTGCAGCCAAACTAAAGGTTTACTTTGATTTCCCATACCATTCTATATCATATTTGATATATTAATATATATTAATTCTGTTATGGAGATCGCGTTGTTTTTGAGTAAGTGATTGGGCGATCGCGTTTTGTTAGGGGAATGAATGGGCGATCGCTATAAAGTTGTTATCTAGCCTCATAGATTCCATTATTCACCTATCACTTCCACAATACTTGGATCGGATAATCGTTAAACGATTGATCGCAACCGATAATAGTTAAATTGTTATTGATTGCCTGAGAGATTATCATGCGATTAAAGGGATCTCCATGATGTAAAGGAAGATTTTTGTATATTTGGGTATCTGCAAATGTGATTGATAAAATTTCAATATTCAATGAATTTAAAACATCTAATAAACCATCATATTCATTTTGCATAGAAAGCTTATTTTTACCTGCTTTAATTGCAATTTCCCAAAGGCTAATAATGCTTAAATAGACATTATCTCCAAAAAATTCAATGGTTTCTTTAGCTTTCTCAGTAAGGCTTATATTTCCTTCAATATACCAAATGAATGTATGTGTATCTAGCAGTACATTCATATTTACATATACTCCTCAAATTCTTCCATTGGCGCATTGAAATCTTCTGATATCGAAATCTTGCCTTGCCAAACGCCAAAACCATCACGCTTTTTAGTTTGCTTTACCTCAGAATCTTCTATACTTTGCTTTGCATAGTTACTCTTGAGAAATTCAATATAATGAAATACTTCAACCTGTAAAGAATAGGGAAGTTGCTTTAAGCTTTCTTCAATATTTTGAAAAGTGGTTTGTAGCATGGTTATTATCCTTTTTTTGCATTCTCAACGCCACAACTGACATAACTATAACAATTTACAGATTATTATCACAGCTATCTAAAATTCAGATTTATAGCGATCGCATTTTTAGTGGTTAGGCGATCGCGTTGTACTTTTAGAAGAGTGATTAGGCGATCGCCTCTCTATTCCTCTTCTTCTTCGTAATCAGAATATTGCTCTGGTGCTTTCCCTTTCTTGTCGATTACTTTTGCCTTTTTAATCTTAGGATCAGGTTCATCAATACTTTCTAACACCACATTAAACTCCCACCAATCACCAAAATCAAACACATAGATAATGCGATCGCCGATATTAATTTGCCAATCTCTCAACAGAATGCGATCGGTAAAACCATCCCCATCCTCATGTTGAGTATAAGGATGAATGATGTTCTTTTTGACTCCTTGACGATCTTTATAAGTGAATTGATGTAGATGATCGTTAGCAAAATCAAATGCGTTGAGAATCGCAGAACTCAGATCATATAGCGTTAGATTAGAAGGGATGGCAATCTTGCGCCACACCGTTTCCGTAGAGAATTTATCTTTGGATTTCTGAATATAAATTTTAATCGATGCTTTAAAAATGAAGATTCCATTTTTAGCTTCAGGTTCAGGCAGTTGCAAATTTTTCTCCCATGCAGGAAACAAGTCGAGTGCTTGAAATTCTTCCTGTAATATCTCGGTTGGAGTCGATTCCTGCACTACTACATCTAACCTAAGCGATCGCTCTTCTTCTAGCTCTTCTTCCAATTCGGTATACATTCCTCTTTCCCAATTAGTTGAATGCAACAAATCCATCATTGCGTTCCCAAAAGGTAATGGCTTGACCTTGATGATTCGCCATCCTTTTCCAGTCAGAGGTTTAGCATCTTGCAAGGTGATAAATCCAAATAAATTTAGCAAGGCAATATTGTGTAGTTTTAAACGATTCAGCCAGTCATCATTTTTAAAACCATCACCAAAATCTAGACCATTTTTCGGCAACTGTTTCCAACCATTATAGGTATACCACCATTCACTAAAAGAGCGTCTTTCGTTAGTCATGATGGTTTCATCAGCATAAAATATCCATGTAGCCAGCAAATTGAAATACTTCTCTGTGTCATTGAGGGCTTGCCATGAACTGAGAATTTGCAAGTCGATTTGTAAGAGCGCCTTCTTTTTGTCTAGTTGAATTTTGCCGATCGCGGAGCTACGCAAAAGTAAGTAGAGTCCATGAATGTAAGGATAGGATTTTTGGCTGGGGCGTTGAAAATCAATTTCGATGGGGTGACTGAGGCGATCGTTTAGTTCGGCAAGATATTTTGGGGCGATCGCGTTTTGATTAGCACTTACTTCTACTTTGTAAAGCTGCAAGAACTCAATAAACGCATCAAAATCTTGCACAATCGAACTAGGTTTATTCGGCTCAAAGGTTTGTCGGCTCAGCAGTTGCTTTGCCGAGTCAGGTAAAGGTTCTTTTGTCTTGGGGTTGTCACTTGATAGGAGATTGAATAAATTAAACATATCTCACCAATTCAAATCTGAAGTGCCACAGGTTCTGCTACCCCGAAGAATACTTTAGGAGAAGGGCTATAGTCAAGAGATTTTCTCGGTTTTTGTTAGTACCAACAATGAGATTTAACCTGCCAAATTGTTGTACCTCGAAGGATGGAAATAACGAAAGTTTTCGATTTTTAGTGATGTGAGCATAATTTAATCCAAAATTGTTGTTTATGACTGGTGTTCGCAATTTACAAGCGATCGCCTACAAGTCATACAAATCCTTAAACCAAGTCACAAATTTCTGAGCGCGTGGATGTTCTGGGTCGAGAATTTTCTGCTCTACAGCTTGATGTAACTGCTGCCCTGGTGGATCTTGCCAAGCAAGCCAAGTGTAAATATTAGCTTTGTCAACCTGAAATTCTGTAAAACTAGCCCCCTTTGTTCTAGCTGATTTTACAGATTCTTGAGCAAATTGCCATAGTGGTTCCGTTTCATCGGGAATCATGTATGCCAAAAATGTTTCCAATATTCCGCGCATTTGATTGTCAGGCATCATCCAAATCCCAAACTTGATTTCATTAGGAGCATTGCAAATCAAACCGTTTTCTGGCAGATCTATTGGTAAATCAGGAACACTTTTCTGACAAATATTCCTGATGCTTTGCCAACGATCTTTAGGTTGCTCATCTGCATCAATTATGATTCCAAGTGCAGTTAGCCCAGAAGCTAGTAGTTCTGTAGCAATTGCATCTGTTTGTACTATGTTGGGATAGCCATCGTAATCCTTGATATGGACGACAGTATTATTTTTTCCTTTTCCCCAAGGCACTCCATTTGCTTCCATTAAATATGGAATTACAAAGACCTCACTTCTTCCCTCAACCACTAATACTTTTTTGTCAACAAGTAACACTTTACTGTTCATCGCCTAACGCACCTCAATATGACGTTCGGCTGCGATCGCAATTTGTCTCTCAGTAAAGACAATGCTGTTAGTTTTACCTTTCTCAATTCTGTGAATTGTAATTCCATCTTCGCTTGGATGTTCAGCATTAGCAATATCCGCTAAACTTGTCCAGCAGTCATTGCTATGAGTAGTCGCAAAAATCTGTACGTTCAATCGTTTGGCAGTTTCCCAGAGCATCTTCCACATATCAGACATGACTGTAAAGTGAAGCCCTGTATCGATCTCATCAACGAGTAAAACACCATCTTTTGCGTTAACAATTGCTAACGCCAGCCCCAATATTCGCCACACACCATCTCCCATACTGCCAATCGGTATCCGTTGATTCTCATCAGAAAATTGCACAATAAAACCACTATGAGAACCTTCATATCGATACTTTCCAGAACTAACTATTGCAATGCGTTTGATACGAGGCTCAATTATTTGCAGCGATTGTGTTACGAGATCTTCATCTGGTGTTAGTACCAATTCATCAAATAACTTGATCGCTTCTTTAGTATTTAGAGATGATGAATTGACAAATTGGATATTTGAGGATGAATCAGTGAAGTTTAGTCTGGAATCTTGCAATAACTTGAGGGATAGAGTTCCATCTGAAGAAAGTTCAAATCCTTTTTCAAGATGCTTGTCTGTATATTTAATACACAGCAGAGTAGGTGTATTTGAATGTTGTGTTTTTTGAATTGAAATAATCACTTCCGTTTGCTTGTCAGTAATATCTTTACCAGTTATTAAAAGTTGACTACCAATACCAATTTGATGATCATGAAAAAGATGGCGAATTATTAGATTTCGATCTTGATATTTATCGTCCTGAACATATTCACTTCTCCTAGCGATTATTTCTTCTAATATATCAAAATCAAAAATCAAAGGATTATTAAGAAGTAATTGAACTGCCTCTAAAATAGAAGTCTTACCACTGTTGTTAGTGCCAACAATAAGATTTAACCTACCAAGTTGCTGCATCTCGAATAACGGGAAGCAGCGAAAGTTTTCAATTTTTAGTGATTTCAGCATAGAGATTATTTGTAAAAGAAAGATTAAGAAGAGAGACAATTGGGCACAAGAGGAATCATGGCAAAGTGGACAACAGCCTCACTGACTTCAGGAAGACGTTCGTAATCCTTACTTAATCTAAGTTGTTTTCCCAACCAAAAGTGTGCTCAACAAACCAAGGTCGAGGCTCGACTTTAAATGATTTCACTTTCTTCTGAGAAAGCGTTAGGTCAATGTCTAATTTTGCTGCGGGTAACATTGGTTGGATGATTTCCAACTGCTCGTTGGTTAAGTCGGTTGGGTATGGTTTTCTTGGCATATTTCCTTTCCATCATCTTTTCTTAGTTTCTTCTCTTTTTTTAGTTTCTTCTCTTTTTTTAGTTTCTTCTCTTTTTTTCGTTTTATTATCCTCATTTATACTTTTTTGATAAATACTATCTAAAATTATCAGTATACAAAATTCCTGTAACTAGTCCATATCTTAAGAAGTTCAAGTTCTGCGATCTTCCCCTGCTGTTTGTATAAAGTAGCAGCCTTTGCGATATCTCTGGTAGCTCCTTTTCTATCTCCAATGGTTAACTTTTGTGTTCCACGACTAAAGTAAGCTGTACCAGATGCAGGGTTAAGTCGAATAACTTCCGTATAGTCAGAAATTGATCCGTATACATCTCCTAAAAGCTCTTTTACATTACCACGATTTAAATAAGCTTCGCTTTCTCTAGGATTAATCCGAACAACTTCTGTAAAGTCAGAAATTGCCCCATATTTATCTCCTATATCGAACTTTGCTAATCCTCGTAAAATATAAGGCTTTGTGTTTTTGGGATCTAGACGAATTGTTTCTGTAAAGTCAAAAATTGCTCCATTTTTATCTCCAATACTATATCTAGCATTTCCACGTTGGTAAAAGGTAGAAGCTTGATTAGGATTAATACGAATTGCTTCGGTATAATCAGAGATTGCTCCATTATTATCTTCAAGTAAAGACTTTACAATCCCACGAGTAGCATAAGCATTTTCATTTTTGGGATTGAAGCGAATAGCTTCGGTAAAGTCTATAATTGCTCCACGTTTATCTCCAATAATAAACTTTTCACCTGCTCGTAGAGAGTAAGTACTTGCATCTTGGGGATTAAGTGCAATGACCGCACTATAATCAGCAATTGCCCCATAGCTATCTCCCAAAGTAGATTTTTCAATCCCGCGCAAAACATAAGCATCTATTTCTTTAGGACTGATACGGATGGCTTCAGTATAGTCAGAAATCGCTCCATATTTATCTCCAAAATTAGATCTGCTACTTCCGCGACCAGTATAAGCTTCCGTGTATTTAGGATTGAGAAAGATAGCTTTATTGTAGTCAGACAATGCTCCTTGATAGTCTCCTAAATTGAACTTCGCTAATCCACGATTTCTAAAAGCAAAAGCATATTTAGGATCAAGACGAATGGCTTCATTATAATCAGACAATGATCCTCGACTATCTCCTAACTTACTTCTTGCGTTTCCCCGACAATTGTATGCATTAGCATAATTAGGACTGAGACGAATAGCTTCGTTACAATCAGACAATGCTCCTTTATAGTTTCCTTGCTGATATTTTTCTCTTGCTCCTTCAATAAACAATTTAGCATCAACATTTCTATCCGTTGTTTGTGCCTCTACCTGTAGCGAGAATCCAAACAAATTCTTCGCATTGTTAAAAGAAAGTAAGTTCGTATCTAGCGTTGTTAGTAAAGTAATTACAAGCACTAATAATTTTGATCGTTTTGAACTTAGGGTAAACTGCTTCATTTCTCTGTAATACTTTCAATATTTGCGCGAGTGATAGTTTAGCTATTATGCTAAATATTTTCTTTTAAGAAATATTTTTTAAGCGCTGAAGTATTTAGCAATAGGATGATGCACGATTAGAGCAGTCGTTGATTGTTCTGGATAGAGTTGTTCGCTCTCATCCATGATTAAATCGACACGCTTCGCATCTAGCAAATCTAGGAGCTTGTATTGATCTTGCATATTTGGACAAGCGGGATAACCGAAACTGTAGCGGGAGCCATGATAGCGCTGGGCAAGAATATCGCGGATATTATCAGGATCTTCCGCAGCAAAACCTAACTCGTGACGAATACGGGTATGTGTCCATTCTGCGATCGCTTCGGCACTCTGCACGGCGAGACCGTGAAAATAGAGATAATCGGTGTATTGATTGGATTTGAAGAGTTCTTGAGCAAACTCTGTAGCAATATGTCCAACTGTCACTGCTTGTAATGGCAATACATCAATGATTCCTGAGCTTTTGGGTGAGAAGAAATCGGCGATGCAAAGACGACGTAGCGATCGCTGACGGGGGAATACAATCGAATTAATTGGCTGAGTGTCAGCATTGATACTAGCTATATCTTTAGGATCGTAGAAATAAACGGTGTTTCCTTCCGCTAAAACTGGGAAATAGCCATAAACAGAAGTTGGTGCTAGCAATTTCTCATTGATAATGCGTTCTTTCCAAGTTTCTAAAATTGGATAGACTGTCTCTTGTAAGAAAGCCTCATATTCCTCACGGGATTGATCTGGAGGTTTGCGGAATTGCCATTGTCCTGCAACTAATGCTTGTAAATCTAGATTCCAAAATAGTTCTTCAAAAGGAATATCTTCACCTTGAAGAATCTGTGTACCCCAGAAGGGAGGGGTCGGACGAGAAATATTAGTATCTACAGCATCAGAGCGATCGGTGTCGAGATAGCGTTCGGCAAGTAGAGCGTCGCTCTTAGCTTTTTCATCTTCACTCGAAATACTTTCAGTGCTAGATAATGGCAAATCGGCTAGTAGATTTTCATCCAAAAAGCCTTTCGCATCTTCCCATTTTCCTTCAACTTTCGCAGGCATATACTTATCCATAAAGTTGAGGTCAGAGAAAGCATCTTTTCCATAAATCACGCGCCCGTTATAGCTATTCTGACAGTCCTGATGGACGAACTTCGGTGTCAGCGCTGCACCGCCCAAAATCACAGGTACAGTAATCCCACGCCGATTAAATTCTTGCAGATTATCCTTCATGAAAGCGGTAGATTTCACTAATAATCCACTCATGGCAATGCAATCTGCTTGATGTTCTTCGTAAGCTTGGATAATGTTCTCAACGGGTTGCTTGATGCCGATGTTGACAACTTTATAACCATTATTAGAGAGAATGATATCGACAAGATTTTTACCAATATCATGAACATCACCTTTTACAGTCGCAATCAAGAACACACCTTTATTAGAACCTTCCGCTTTTTCCATGAATTTCTCTAAGAAGGCAACTGCTGACTTCATCGTTTCGGCGGATTGCAGTACAAAGGGAAGTTGCATCTGTCCAGAGCCAAATAACTCGCCGACAACTTTCATCCCATCAAGTAGATATTTATTAATAATATCAAGCGGTTCATATTGCTTGAGAGCTTCTGTAAGTGCGTCATCTAAACCAATGCGATCGCCATCAATCACATGATTTTTAAGTTGCTCCTCAATGGGAACGCTTGCCTTATCGACCTTAACGCGCTTAGTTGACATGCCTTCAAATAACGTGGTGAACTCGCCGAGCGGATCGTAAGTGCAAATATCGCCATCAAACTGGCGCGCGTCATAGATTAAGTCATGGGCTACTTTAAGCTGCTGTTCAGGAATGCGATTGAGTGGCACAATCTTGCTAGCATGAACAATCGATGAATCCATTCCCGCTTTGATTGCTTCATTTAAAAACACCGCGTTAAGAACCACCCGCGAAGCAGGATTTAATCCAAATGAAACATTAGAAACACCTAGCAATATATGCGTTTCAGGCATCGCTTCTTTAATGCGACGAATTGAAGCGATCGTTGCCGATGCATTTTGGCGATCTTCGGCAATTCCTGTCGAGATTGGTAAGGCAAGGGTATCGAAAAAGATTTCACTTGCAGGCATACCGAGTTCTTCAGTGGCTTGCTTATAAGCACGGGAGGCGATTTCAAACTTCTTATCGGCTGTTCTTGCCATGCCATCTTCATCAATTGTACCGATGACGATACCAGCTCCATATTGCTTAGCAAGTTTAACAACTTTACAGAAACGTTCTTCTCCATCTTCATAATTAGTGGAGTTAAGGATACATTTACCGCCAGCTACTTTTAATCCTGCTTCCATCTTTTCCCACTCAGTCGAGTCGAGCATCAGCGGCAAAGTGACATTTGTAACCAGTCGCGATACAAGTTCATGCATATCCCGTACGCCATCACGTCCGACATAATCAACGTTCACATCTAGAATATGTGCGCCTTCTTTAACTTGCGATCGCGCGATCGCCACTAGTCCATCCCAATCTTCCGCATTTAATAAATCACGAGTTTTCTTCGAGCCACTGGCATTGAGACGTTCTCCCACGATTAGGAAAGAATTATCTTGAATATATGGTTGAGAGCTATAAATAGAAGCTGCTGAAGGAACGACAAGAGGATGACGCTGTTTGGATTTGAGAGTTTTCGCCATATCCGCCAGAGCTTGAATATGGGCAGGAGTCGTTCCACAACAACCGCCGATCACCTGAATACCTAAATCTTCTACAAAGTGCCGAAGATGTTCGCGCAGATCTTCAGGTGTGAGCCGATAAAATGCATGACCACCAACGTTTTCAGGCAAGCCAGCATTAGGTACACAAGACACCACAAATGGAGAATGTTCGCTCAAATAGCGCATATGCTCCTTCATCAAATCTGGTCCCGTCGCACAGTTCAGCCCTAAAATATCGATTTGATAGGGTTCCAGAATCGTAACAACTGCCGAAATATCTGAACCAACTAGCATAGTCCCAGTCGCTTCGATCGTTACGGATACCATCACAGGCAACCGTACCCCGCGCTTAGCAAAAAATTCTTCGATCGCACTTAATGTGACTTTGATTTGCAGCACATCCTGACAAGTCTCCACTAGCAATAAATCTGCGCCGCCGTCGTACAAGCCCTCGATCTGCTCGATAAATGACTGCTTCATCGTGTCGAAATCGATGTGCAGCAAAGTTGGCAATTTCGTAGTAGGTCCAATGGAACCCGCCACAAAACGTGGCTTTTCAGGGGTAGAAAATTCCGCAGCGACAGACTTAGCTAACTCAGTTGCTTTTTTGCTGAGTTCATAAGCACGATGTCCAAGGTCATACTCATTCAAGACAATCGATGTACCGCCAAAGGTATCCGTCTCGATTACATCCGCCCCTGCGGCAAGGAAGTCACGATGCACCTTAGCCACTGCTTCAGGTTTAGTCATCACCAGATACTCATTGCAACCCTCATACTCGGCGCCGCCAAAGTCCTCGGCGGTGAGGTTTTGCACTTGCAAGTTTGTACCCATCGCACCATCAAAAACAATGACAGGGCGATCGCTGCTGTGAAGACGTTCCAGAAACAGACTCATTAATATATACCTTAAAGCTAACAAAGCTTACTCTAGCCAAACATTCTAGCAATATCTCAACCCAAAAGGGAGAGTATGCGAAGCACTTATTATTGTTTTGGCTCGATCGCTATAAAATAGTTATAGGATCGATTCGCTTTCTGACAATCAAATGCTTCAAATCACCAAATATTCCGCGATCGCGATCGACGAGATTAGTATTACCGCCATCCGATCGCAAGGTGCAGGTGGTCAAAACGTCAACAAAGTCTCCACAGCGATTCATCTGCGCTTTGACATCAATGCTTCTTCTCTATCGCCAATTTATAAAGAACGCCTACTAAATTTAAGCGATCGGCGTATCACCAAAGAGGGGGTAATCATCATCAAGGCGCAACAGCACCGTACTCAAGAACAAAATAAAGAAGATGCTTTAAAACGTCTACAACTTTTAGTCAAAAGTGTGACGATCGTGCCGACAAAGCGTAAACCGACTAAACCATCACGTGGCGCTCAAAACAGGCGCATTGACGATAAAACTAAGCGCGGCGAAATTAAAGCCCTCAGAGGCAATATTAGCGATCATTAGTTTATTGTGAATGTAGATCACTTCCCTAACAAAAGATCAACTAATATCGCCTGATGTATGCCAGCTAAAGACATCTACCACAACACAGTAAAAAAAGCACTCATCAAAGATGGATGGGAAATCACTCACGATCCTTTGCGGATTCGTCTGGCAAGAGGTAAAAACCTATTTGTTGATTTAGGAGCAGAACGATTATTAGCAGCAGAGCGTGGGACAGAAAAAATTGCAATTGAAGTAAAAAGTTTTACTCGTCCCTCTGATATGAAAGACCTCGAAGAAGCGGTGGGGCAATTTGTTCTTTACGCTCACTTAATGTTGCGTTATTATCCTGAATATACATTGTTTCTGGCTGTCAATGAAAACACTTGCAAAACTGTTTTTGAAGAAGAAGCTGGTCAAACTTTAATTGAAGATGGCATCATTCGTTTATTTAGTTTCGATCCTATTCAGGAGGTAATTGTTCGATGGATTCCCTAACTCTTCAATATCGTCAGATTATTATTAACATTCTTCAAGAATATGCTGAGTTTCTGGATAGCGATCGCCAAATTCAAGTAGAACTGATATTAGATGAAAAACGCGATCGCTATTTGCTAGTTGAAACTGGTTGGCAAAATGGCTATCGAATTTATGGCACACTCTTACATATCGATTTAGTTAACGAAAAACTTTGGATTCAGCATGATGGTACGGAAGATGGAATTGCTAATGAGTTAGTTGCTGCGGGAATTCCCAAATCGCATATTATTTTAGGGTTCAAGGCTCCAGAGGTAAGGCAATACACAGAATTTGCTGTTTCGTAAAGATGGGCGATCGCATTTTTGGATAAAGGTAAATGAGGGTGCGATGGGCTTCTTGGAAATAGTCGGCGTAGTTTAAGCCCATGAGAGATAGGGGAAAGATGGCGACATCTAGGGTTTCGTTGTCGAGGGGAGTATGGGAAATGTCACAGGCGATCGCCCTTTCGTTAATGGCGATGTGATCGAAGGAATGGACAGTGTGATTTGGCAGTAGTTCGGCAAGAATGGCTTCACCGCAGCCGAAGTCGCCGATCTGGAGGTTGGTTGATTTTTTGAGAATATCGGCGATTTTTTCGTAGGGAATTTCCTGCCATGTTTGCCGAGCTTCGCGATAGAGGTGGTGGTATTGA
>JBBRMK010000051.1:0-34443 GCA_038230875.1 Pseudanabaenales cyanobacterium | reverse complement strand
CTTGGCTCAAAGCTCAAGTCAGTTAAAACTGACTAAAAAAAGCCTCAAATCAACCTGTTTCAACAGGTTTAAGCTTTTAGCCCGCAATTTATTGCAGGGCAAGTGCGTAAGTCCTATAAATTTTATCCTTGGCTTCTACAAGAATGCGAGCCTTGCAAAATATTATTAATTTGCTTGAGAACTTCAAAATCTTCTTCAGGAAGGTTCGCAGTAGTTGAAAATTGCGGATTTTTTTCTAAATAGGACTTACACAAGGAGCATAGGAATAGAAGGAGATTTGAGTTGAGTACGCAGATAATCAGATAACAAGCCTGACTTAAGCTGATAAATAGTAGTATGAGATTGAAAAGCCAAACGCTTAAGATGATGCCAAACAAGCATGGCTCAAGCAATATGATTACGCTGAATTCTGGATTTGCGACATTGGCAAGCTTCAATACCAGTCAATTGTTTAAGTTCGCGGTGAAATTCCTCAATGTTCCAACGGATGGAGCACATACATGTACTTGGCTTCATCCGTATTGATGCTGGGATTCACGTTCTCCCATAATAATCTGGGAGTCAATTTCTTTTCCCTCATATATCGGTTGATTTGGTCATGACTATAGCAATCCTAAATCATTTGTGGACAAACAAGGGGCTTAAGCCCCTTGTTATACGCCTTATATTTCCACGACTCATTTAGGATTGCTATATACCCTTCAATGTGCTCTGCCAACTTTGTGATCGTGTAGTTGATCTGACTACTCAGTAGGTATTGACAGTAGTCTACTGTGCCAAATTTCTTTGCCATTTTTCTTGCCTAACGCTTCTTCCTTTTTACCTCATTTTTGCTCTGCGTAAGTCCTAATGATGCAGAAGCAAATATTCTCATTTTCATGTTAATTAGCTAGCTATCAACTAAAAAGGTGAGAACAGTTTCGTCAATGCCCTTGAGTTTGAGCGGTTCACATTTGCGAATCTCTGCCTCATTTAGATAGTCTGCCACTGCAGCTGATACAAGAATGCAGTCAGGTTCTGCGGCAGCTTGAATGCGGGCCGCAATATTTACAGTTGGACCGATCGCTGTATAGTCAGATCTTTCAGCACCGCCAAACATGCCGACTACAGCCGTGCCTTGATGGATACCGCAGCGAAATCTGACCTTGGCAATACCTTGAGCTTGCCATTGTTCATTGAGTGTGGCAAGCGATCGCTGCATATGTCTGACAGTCTGGATAGCGCGGCGTACTTGTTCATTGGGGTTACAATCCTCAGGTGCACCAAATAGAGCCATGATGCCATCGCCCATAAATTTATCGATCGTTCCACCATTTTCAAAGATAGCTTCAGTCATAGCCCCCAGATATTGATTTAGCAATTCGGCAACCCGAAGCGATCGCAAAGTATTCGATAAAGAGGTAAAGCCGACTATGTCAGTAAACAAAACTGTAATCATTCTTGTCTCAGGACGCAAATCAAGGCTAAGTTCACCTGTAGCGGCTTTAGAAACTAAGCTAGGTGGAAGAAACCTTTTGAGAACGGATTCAGTTAGATAGAGATTGAGTTGGGCAACTCGGCGCTCATTGGTTTTGAGGGCTAGTAAGTTACGAACTTCGGCTAACAGTTCTCGATCATTAAAAGGCTTGGCTAAGTAGCCATCTGCACCCATCTCTGTACCTTCGATGCGGGTCTCCTCATTGGCTTTGGCGGTCAGCAAAATCATCGGAGTGCCAGATAATTGGGGATCTTTGCGAATCAGCGCAATCAAATCTAAGCCTGAGACTTGAGGCATCATCAAATCAGTCACAATTAAATCAGGGCGGTGTTGTTGGGCTTGGGTATATCCATGTGCGCCGTTATGAGCCGAAATCACACTATATCCAGCTTGGTTGAGAACTCGCCTTAAATAACCACGCAGATCGCGATTGTCATCAACGATTAAGATTTTGCCAGTTTCCGTATGCGTAGCATCTTCGTTTTCGTGATCATTTGCGAGGGTATCTTCTTCTGAACTTAAATCTGGATTTAAATCAATTTCAATATCTGCAAGTTCTACAGATGCTCTCGACGTTTGTAAATCCGCAGGCAAGTTTGTAATTTGATCGACAGGTAAATGTGATTTACCCGTGGGCATAGAGATTGTAAAAGTTGTGCCTTTTCCATATTCTGAAGTCACAGAAATATCGCCGCCATGCAGATTTACCAATTCTTTCACTAGTGCTAAACCCAGTCCACTACCCTCATAGCTGCGATTGACAGAACCTTCGGCTTGACGGAAGCGCTCGAATAGAAAGGGGATCTGATCCTGACGAATGCCGATGCCTGTATCACGAACACTGAGATTACAATGACTGCCATTTTGATCGGCACAGATGCTAACCGTAATACTGCCATCACTAGGAGTGAATTTCATTGCATTGGAGAGCAAGTTATAGAGGACTTTATCAAACTTCTCTAAGTCTAAATAAATTTCTGAACATTCGCTAAACTGGCTAAAGAGATGAATATTTTTGCGATCGCAATAGGGACGAAAAGAATCAATGGTTTGACGCGTGAATTCGACGAGATTACAAGGGCGAAAAGACGACTGCATTTTGCCAGCATCAAGACGTTGGATATCAAGGAGTTGATTAACAAGCCGCAGCAACCGCCGACAGTTTCGCAATGCAATCACTGATTGCTCATAGGGCAATGCTTTAGATTGCTCGATCGCTGCTTCTAATGGTCCAATCGTGAGCGTGAGAGGCGTGCGGAATTCGTGAGAAAGATTTTGAAAGAATTCGGTTTTTTGACGATCAAGTTTTAGTAACTGTTGAGCTTGTTGGCGAGTTTTTTGAAAGAGATTAGCTTGCTGGACTGCGATCGCCGCTTGAGTTGCCACGGCTTGGACGAGGGAAATTTCTTCGGGCTTCCATTTGCGGGGCTGCTTGTTTTGACGCATGGAAATACTGCCAATAATCTTGCCTTCAGAGAGCAGTGGCACAATTAACAATGATCGTGCAGTTGAACGTAATGGTAGATCAACAAGATTCCATTCTGGAGTTTCATGCAAATCAGCGATCACTACAGGTTGTTTTGATTCAATCAAGGCTTGAAAAACTGGATTGACAGAAATATCGACAATCGATTGTGGTAATACTGGTTCATTAGCATTTGACTTATCTAACGTTACTTCATTAGAATCGAGCAAGTGCAATCCGACGCAGTGTAAATAATGTTCATCCTCTGTCCATAGAGACAATGCACAACTTTCAGAATTTAAGGCTTGTCCTAATTGCTGGGTAATTGATGCGAAAATCTTTTGGGGATCTAGACTGGAGCGAATTGTACTGGTAATCGTATTTAATAATGCTTCTCTTTGAGCGAGTTCCTGAATACGATCATAGGCTCTGGCTCGGGAACTGGCAATTGCTGCTTGGTCGCTAGCTAATTCTATCAAATCTAATTCATCATTACTCCATTCATGAGCGCTTTTACAGTGATAGAATGCTAGCATTGCTAAACATTCTTTTTGAACTTCGAGGGGAACGAATAGGATTGATTTGATATCAGCTTGAATATAAATTGACTTGTCAGCTTCAGAAACGCGCTCATCGGTGTCAATATCGCTAATCGCCATAATCTGCGATTTCAACGTGAGGGCTTTAGCTATCGTGGCTAAATCAGTGATTGATTCATTACTATAAGCAAAATAATCTTCTGAAAGTTCACAATTTTCATATAGCCGTAAAATACTGCCCGAAACTTCAAAATTGCGAGCGATCGACTCGGCGATCGCGGCAATACTTTCACGATAGGGAGCTGCGTTATCAATTGACGAGGCGATCGCATTTAGAAGCGACTGTTGGCGCAGAGTACGGCGTAGTTCGGCGGTGCGATTTTTTAATACATGGTAGGTATCGATTGCCTGACGGACTACATTTTTTAGTTCCTTTTCATCCCAAGGTTTAGTGACATATTTGAAGACTTTACTAGTATTAATCGCTTCGACTAAATCCTCAACATCGGTATAACCCGTCAAAATGATCCGCATCGTGTCAGGATATTTAACCGCCATTTGACTTAAAAATTCGGTTCCACTCATGATCGGCATTCTTTGATCGGAGATAATCACGGCGACTTCTCCTTCGCGATCAAGCAGTTCTAATGCTTCCAATCCCCCATTTGCTCGTAACACCTGAAAATCTCGATAAAAAGTCCGATACAGTAAATCTAAGTTATCGGGTTCATCATCGATAACCAGCAACTTTAGTTTGGGGCTAGATTTAGAACCCATGTAGCTACTTCTTCCTAGATAACCCTAACTTGATTCTGAATATACTTCCTTTTGCATCATAACCGATCCTCTTTACGTATTTTTGCCTAGAGTTCTTAGCCTTAGAGCCGCCTGAGCTTCTTCACGATCATCGAAATGGATTTTCTCGCGACCGATAATTTGATAGTCCTCATGCCCTTTACCTGCAATTAAAATCGTGTCACCTGACTGGGCGTTAGCGATCGCGTTTTGAATACATTTATGGCGATCTGCTTCAACAATTATCGGCTTTTCACCAATAACGACGTTGACTCCGACCATAACATCATCCAAAATACTTTGCGGATCTTCAGTACGCGGATTATCTGAAGTCACATAAACGCGATCAGCGAGTCGTGCTGCGATCCCGCCCATTAATGGTCGCTTGGTGCGATCGCGATCGCCACCACAACCAAACACACAAATTAATTCGCGCTGAGTAAAGGGACGCATCGCCTTGAGCAAATTTTCTAAGCTATCAGGGGTATGGGCATAGTCCACCACTACCGTCACATCTTGATCGTCATTGATCTGTACTCGTTCCACACGCCCAGGAACGTTTTTAAACTCTGGCAATCGACTCACCACTTCAGCAAGGCTCATGCCCATATGCAAAGCTGTGGCGATCGCTGCCAAGATATTCTCGACATTAAAACGACCGACTAGTGGCGATTGAAACGTGATCGCACCTTGTGGTGTATGCAAAATTCCTGTCGCACCATTCGATAAATAGGTCAAATTCTCAGTATAAAAATCAGCTTCAGAATTGCTAATGCTATAAGTCCAGATTGGTTTATTTCCAAGCATCTGCACTAGACGCTGCCCAAAAGGATCATCAAGATTGATAATTGCCCTTCCCTGTAAATAAGTCTCGCTAAATAGCAAAGCCTTCGCCTGAAAATAACTTTCCAGATCGTGATGAAAGTCCAAATGATCTTGGGTCAAGTTGGTAAATACGGCTACATCAAAAGAGCAACCCAACACGCGCTGTTGAGCTAGAGCATGGGAGCTAATCTCCATCAATCCGACATCACATCCTGCGGCGATCGCCTCCGCTAGTTGTGCTTGTAAGTCCACTGCAAAAGGCGTAGTATGCGTCGCAGTCTGCGAATAACCCGCCCACCGCGTATAAAGCGTCCCAAATAAAGCCGCCGCATATTGAGTTTGCAATAAAAACTCGATCAAGTGCGTGGTTGTAGTTTTACCATTTGTCCCTGTTACGCCTACCAATTTTAGCTTTTGAGCAGGATAGTCATAAAACGCGATCGCCAATTTGCTACAAGCCACGACGACATCATCAACGGCGATCGCTTTGGATTTATCCGATAAATTAGCAAATGCTTCACGGGAAATAATTGCCGCGATCGCTCCCTGTGCGATCGCCTGTGGTGCAAATTTGCCACCATCCACTTGAGTGCCCGTCATCCCAATAAATAAGTCCCCCGCTTTACAAGCTCGCGAATCGGTGATTACGCGCTTGACCTCTAACCCATCTAGTTCAGGATGAGAATTTTGGTATCCTGCCAACGATAGTAATTGTCCTAAACGCATAATCTTTTTCCATAAGCAAAAAACATCTCAGAATTTTGACATGAAATCTTGATTTGTGACAACTGCATTTGACTGCATTTAACTGTATTTATAGCTGTTGCCAAGTGTATCAGGACATAAAACCCAAAAGAGAGTTGCGGCGCTCCGCGCCGCAACTCTCTTTTGGGTTTTGATTTTGTCCTAACATGGCTGACGACAGCTATACATTTATTCAGTAGAGGTAATTTATGAATTGCGCTTGGCTATATACTCAGCGATCGCCTGTGGATAAATAAGATGTTCTTGAACCTGAATACGTTTTTGCAAAGCATCTAAACTATCGTCAGCTAGAACTGGCACAGCCGCTTGCTTAATGATTTTGCCACTATCGACTTCGAGGCTCAGAAGATGCACCGTACAGCCAGTAATTTTTACGCCATAGTTAAAAGCTTGGTCGATCGCGTGAATCCCCTTAAAACTAGGCAATAAACTTGGATGAATGTTAAGAATCCGCTCTGGAAAAGCATTGATTAAAACCTGAGTGACGATTCGCATCCAACCTGCCATAATCACTAGATCAACTTGGTATTGATTGAGAACATCAATGATGGCGAGATCAAGAGCTTGACGAGATTTGTAATCGCGATGATTGATATATATGGCAGGAATCTCGAATTTTTCGGCACGTTGCTTAGCAAATGCTTCAGGTTCGTTGTAAATTACAACGGCGATTTTGGCTTGCAGTTTTCCATTCTCGATTGCTGTCGCGATCGCTTCTAGATTGCTACCACTTCCCGAAGCCAGTACGCCTAGAATCGTAACAGAATGGGAATTAGATGGATTTTTGGCTTCGGATAAAATCTCTGGCGAACTCACGAATCTTCGAGACCTCTATGGTTGGGGTTTTAAATTGCTATGCTTATTGTACTGCCAGTATTACAGCCTAGTTCGCCATGAATCGTTTATCGGAAATGTCACTTCCTATGCAGGAAGTTAGCGATCGCCTATTAAAGATCCCGACGCAAACCTATCCTCTCAGCATCGCGCCAATGATGGATCGCACAGATCGCCATTATCGTTATTTCATGCGCCAGATCACACGGCGAACTTTGCTGTATACGGAAATGATCACCAGTGGGGCGATTAAGCATGGCGACAAAGATTATCTATTAGGTTTCTCGCCAGAGGAAAATCCGATCGCTTTGCAAGTTGGTGGCGATAATCCTCAAGATTTAGCTGAATGCGCGAAGCTGGCTGAAGCGATCGGTTATGACGAAATTAATTTGAATGTCGGCTGTCCAAGCGATCGCGTCCAAAGTGGAAGTTTTGGAGCGTGTTTAATGAAAACGCCCGATCGAGTTGCTAAATGTATTGAGGCAATGATTGCGGCAAGCAATATTCCTGTATCAGTTAAACATCGTATTGGAGTTGATGATTTAGACCGCTATGAAGATATGCAGAATTTTGTGCGGATTTTGGCTGAGGCTGGATGTCAAAGATTCTCAGTTCATGCTCGCAAAGCATGGTTGCAAGGGCTAAGTCCTAAAGACAATCGCGAAGTTCCACCTTTGCGTTATCCAGATGTGCATCGCTTAAAGAAAGAATTCCCTCATTTATTTATTGAAATCAATGGTGGATTTATCACCTTAGAACAAGTTCACGAACAGTTACAGTATGTCGATGCGGTGATGATTGGACGGGCTGCCTATGACAACCCCTATCTATTTGCAACTAGCGATCGCGAGTTTTTTGGTGATCAGGCTCCTATCCCTAGTCGAGTGGAAGTTGCTGAAGCAATGATCGATTATATTGACGAATGGACATCAAAAGGAGTGAAGTTAAATAAAATCACTCGCCATATGTTGCAACTATTTCACGGTCAAGCAGGCAGCCGCATCTGGAAGCGGATTATCACTGAAAAATCTTGCATTATCGGTGCTGGCTCTGAAGTAATTCATGAAGCGATCGAGGCGGTTCGCGGTTAGTGTTTTAAATTCTGGTTATAGCGATCGCCTAATCGCAAACTTGAGAAGATGAATGTTGAGGCGATAGCATTAACAATGCACGAAAATTTGCGGTAACATGCCATTAAAACAACAGATTAACCTCAATTGCGGGACAATACATAGCTATTCGCTAAGGTAAAGATGATGTTGGATGAAAAAACTAAAAAATGCAAAGATTGCGGGACTGAATATCTAGAAACACGTGAATACTTCGGTCAATACAAAAACATACGTGGTGGAGTGACTAAAATTGGGTATAGAAATACTTGTCGCAAATGCATGGCTGAGCGTACTGCAAAACATTCTGAGGAAAATCCACACTTGGTGCAAAATCGCCGAGACAGGAGAAAAGAGTTAGAAGAAAACGCACGTGGTTATTATTGGGATTCAGACATCCAAATAATACGTAAAGAGCTACAAGAGCAATGCCGTTTTTGTGGCGCGTCGCTGAACGGTGGTGGTGAAATAGAGCATCTAACCCCACTCTCTCGGGGTGGCACAAATTATCCAAGAAATCTCACTCTCGCCTGTCTTAATTGTAACAGGGAAAAAACCAATAAAACTTTGGAAGAATATTGTGAGTGGAGAGCGGAGCGAGGGCTGCACAATAGAGAGATTGAACCACCAACTGAAAATCCTGATGAACCTACAATAGGTCAAGGGCGTAATGTTTACTAATGTACATAACAAGACCATTCGTTCGGACGCAAACTAAGATAAGATTCGTTTGCGCCGCACAGCTTGGTCGTTATTCACGTACATATGGAATCGATTATGAATGAAAGAATTAAAATCTTTTTCAGTTGGAGTGATTTGTTTGATTACATGGTAACTCGGCAACTCTCTCATATAAGAGCTAATTGGGAACTCACATGGAACCATACCGAGAAGATATATGAACCAGAGCAAGATAGTTATGCTGAAATGCTCAATGACCTTGTGATTGAACTGAGCAAGCTTAATCCACCAGCTAAATATCATGATAACGAAGATCGGCTAGCTGAATACTGTAAGGAAAGTTTGAATTGGAATATTAACAAGCTTGGTAATCGTTGGGTTGGCTCTGATTACTTATCAATACTTGAACAAGGTGGTTTCGAGGATATTGGTGAAAAGAATCTTTGTTTGGCAGTTTGCGGGAGAGTTAAAGCGGCACTAGATCAAGACCAAATACATTTTGACGACATGGAAGAGTCCCACAGAAAAATGCTTGCTGATGTGGTTGCAATTATCCTTTATCACAGAAATAAGTATTGACGATCACATTCTAAAACACCTCAAATCATTTGAGAATATTTGTTGTTGAGTGAAATAGCGATCGCCCCTTACAAACTTGAGAAGATAATTTTTGAGGCGATCGCTATTTTTCTTTCACTCTAATAAATATAACAATATTGTGATTTAATAGGTTAAAATTATTTTAAGTGACGAGTGTGCCGAAAACGTAAGTTGTTTTCTATCAAGATGAAAATGGCACTACTCCTGTTTTGGAGTGGTTGAAAGTTATGCTCAAGAAAGATCGTAAAGGTTACGCAAATTGTGTGGCTAAAATTCGACAACTTGCTAGTACTGGCTATGAATTGCGAAGACCCGCAGCAGATTATTTGCGTGATGGAATCTACGAACTTAGGGCTAAGCACATTCACATTCAATACCGTATTCTATACTTTTTTGATGGTCAAAATATTGCAATTCTTGCTCATGCCATTACAAAAGATACAGATCGAGTTCCCTTCGTTGATATTGAGCGAGCGATTGGGCGTAAGCGTCAGTTTGAAGAGAATCAAAATGTTCATACTTATCAAGAGGATTAGATAATGGTTAAGACTAGTGATGCACTTAAAATTATTGATAACTTGACTGAAAACGATCCTGAACTTGAGGATTTAGTAAGGGAAGCTTCTCTTAATGCTGAGGTGGCACAACTTATTTATGAGGCGAGAACTTCGAGAGGGTTGACTCAAAAAGAACTTGCCGATCGCATTGGTACTAAGCAATCAGCGATCGCTAGACTTGAGGATGCTGATTATGATGGACATTCACTATCAATGTTACAAAAAATAGCTCGTGTGCTTAATCAAAAGGTTGAGATTAAGTTTTCGGAAATTGAGCTTGAGGCAAGTGTAGTCTAGAGACCGCATTTCCCCACATCGACAGATTGATCTCACATCAACAAAACAGCGATCGCTCCGACAAATTTTTGAAGATGATTGTTGAAGCGATCTCCTTCTAAAACACATCAAATCATTTAAGAATATTTGTTGTTGGATGAGATAGAGATCGCCTGATTTTGAGATTTTTGAGAATATAATAGATTCAATGTCTAGTCATAGTGCGTTGTGTTATGAGCCAAATATTGACTCTTGAGTTAAACGATCAAACATTTGCAGCTATTAATCTACAAGCTGCGAATATCGGCGTTCCCCCAGAAAGTTTAGCCGCAGAACTTCTAGAACAAAAGTTTTCTCAAATTTTTAGAATCTTGCAGACTGATTCGGAGAAAGCGATCAAACGCTCAAATTTTGAGCGTCACTTTGGAGCGATTGATCTTGGTTTTGCGACAGATTTAGACAACGAAAGTATTGATGCAGACTTGGCAAAAGAATATGCCAGTATCCATGAGGAAAGTTGATGTTTCTCGACACATCTGGATTACTTTGTCTACATTACAAAACTGAACCCCTTCACTCTCAAGCTTTAACTGAATATAGACAATCTACAATTCTTCTGACTCACAGTTATGTCATAGCCGAATATGTTGCATTAGCAAATGCACGGCGCTTTCCTCGTGAATTTGTTCTTAACTTTATAGTTGATTTGCTAGATAACCCAGAGATAGAGACAGTTTGGATAGATGAGCCATTGCACCGAGCCGCAGTTGAACTGTTGACAACTAGACGCGACAAAACCTACTCTTTGTGCGATTCAGTCAGCTTCGTTTTGATGCGTCAAAGAGGGATTGTCAATGCGTTAACTACAGATCGGCACTTTGAGCAAGAAGGTTTTACTCGTTTGTTGCGTCCAGACTTCTAGTTAATTTCCATTGAGGATAGACTGTTTATGAATAGCGATCGCCACTTAAAAACTTGAGAAGATGATTGTTGAGGCGATCATCTCTCTAAAACGCATCAAATTATTTGAGAATATTTGTTGTTAGGTGAAATAGCGATCGCCACTTACAAACTTGAGAAGATGATTGTTGGGGCGATCGCTCTCTAAAATACATCACATCGTTTGAGAGTGTTTGTTGTTGGGTGAGATGGCGATCGCTCCGTTTAAGTTGTCCATTTTTAGCAGTCAATGGTATTAGACCTTGCAGTTAAAGCAGGATGTCAGAGTATAATCACATATAATACCCGTGACTTTGCAGGCGTTCAGCAGTTTGGGTTAAATCTGCTTGAGCCTTCAGAGTTTTTACGCTTGACAGGAAAGTTGCCATGAGTATAGTTCAAGTTCAAATTCCTGACTCATTACACAAAAGTCTATATGATCTCGCAGTTCGTGACGGAATTTCTATCGATCAATTTATATCAACTGCGATCGCAGAAAAACTCTCAGCTTTGATGACAGAAAATTACCTCAAAGAAAGAGCAAAAAGAGGCAGTAGATTAAAATATGAAGCGATTTTGGCAAAAGTGCCTGATGTTGAGCCAGAGCCATATGACAGAATACCAACTATCTGACAATGCGCGATCGTTAACACACACTATAAGTGTTTTTCTCATCATGGATTTTGATGCTACACTTTAGCCCAAGATTAAGATATGAACTACAGCCTGAATGCAATTTGAGTGGAACCCAGACAAAGCCAGATCAAACCTAAAAAAGCATGGAGTATCATTTAATGAGGCATCTACTGTTTTCAACGATCCTTTATCTGTGACATTTCCTGACCCCGATCACTCCTACGGTGAGGAGCGTTACGTTATCATTGGTTTATCCAATGCTGATCGTATCCTCGTAGTCCCTCACACAGATCGTTCGGATTATCAGCGCACGACAGGCAACCCGAAATGAGCAGAGGTTTTATCAAGATGGAGAATGAGCACGAACTAGAAGACGAATTGCGAACCGAATACGACTTTAGCAAGATGAAAGGTGGCGTTAGAGGAAAATACGTTGAGCGTTATCAAGCAGGAACTAACCTAGTGCTACTCGATGTTGACGTTGCTCAAGCCTTCCCTACAAGTGACTCTGTTAATGACGCACTTCGGCTACTCATACAAATCGCTCAAAGGCAGAAGCCTAACAATGCGTTGGAGACAACCTCGCAGATCTAAATTTTGAAAGGTTTGAAGCTGCCTATAACGGCTCAACTTCAACGTTATGTCAAAGCGATCGCTCTGTTTAAGTTATCTGTTTTCAGTGCGATCGCCTATCTTGTAGGGTGCGTTAATGAAATGTAACGCACTTTATTGTTGCTCGGAACTTGGACATGCTTATTTGTCGATTACAATGTCTAAAGAAGTAGCGGTTTAAAGAGAAATCACAATCATGGCAATCCGTCAGCCTCGCTATAGTAAAGAAGAATTTGCCCAACGCGGCGATCTCATTTATCAAACTCAAATACGTCCACAAGTTGAAGCAGGTAATCACGGAAAAATTGTGGCGATCGACCTTGAAACTGGAGACTTTGAAATTGATACCCGTGAAATAGCTGCTTGCGATAGACTCGAATCCCGTCATCCAGATGCTCAAATCTGGATTGTGCGAGTCGGTTCTCGCCACGTTCGCCGATTTGGTGGACGTAACAAGAGAGCATTATGATCTCAGGAATCGTTAACGCAGATTTTGAGGCGATTATTTCACTTTCGATATGTGACTCTGAAGGAAAGATTTACACTCAAGATGCGATTGTTGATACAGGTTTTAATGGTTGGCTTTCATTGCCTCCAGACCTAATCGAGCAGCTAAATTTGACATGGAAAAGACGAGGACGCGCTATTCTCGGTGATGGTAGTGAATGCGTTTTTAATGTCTATGAAGCAATTGTGGTTTGGGATAAAAATTATCTAACTATCCCAATTGATGAAGCTGATTCAGAACCTTTAGTTGGAATGTCATTGATGGAGGGCTATCAACTCACAGTTCAAGTATTTGAAGAAGGCAGCGTAGAAATCCATAAAGTAAATGCCGTCTAACTTAATCGTTACGCCGAAGCGATCGCTCTGTTTAAGTTATCTGTTTTCAGCAGAGATTAAGCAATCAAAAATAGTTGACTTCGTTGTTGAGTTCGGAGAGATTATTTGCGATCGCTTTTCAAAACACATTAAATCATTTGAGAATATTTGTGGTTGAGTGAGATAGCGATCGCTCCTTACAAAATTGAGAAGATGATTGTTGGGGCGATCGCATATTTATTAATTTCTTAACAATGCCCGAAATCCTGCTTGATTGAAATGTTCATCCGCAGTGAGGGCTTCGGCAATTCCTCGATTTTGCATCACAACAAATGATACACAGTCAACCAGTCCCCATTCTTTGTCTTGGCGATTTCTAAATAATTCAAAGGCAGCGCAATACAATTCATTTGTCAAAAGCACTATTTCAACGTTTGGGTCTGATTCAAGAGATTCAAGAAGTTGAATTGCGGCAGTCCTATATCTTTGCTTTGAAAGTGCATTACCAATTTCCAGCAAAATTGCTTGAGTTGTGACGAGATAGAGATTTTGAAGTTCTATCTGTTCAGCAAGATTAACTGCTTTAGCATGGTTTTGATCGGTGGTTGCAGATAAGGCGATCGCAAAAGATGTATCTAAAAAAACTTCATGTATTTTCTGACTTGCTTTCTCCATACAGATATTGGTCTATGTTTTCTGACCAGTCTGGATTGCCTTGCAATTTTAAAGATTTGGCAGTTTGCAAGAATGATTTTCTAGTTGCTTTAGCTTCAGGTAATAGACTTTCAACAATAATCCTTACTCTTGTGCCTGATTTGATATTTAAAGGTGTTTCAGGAATAAGGGTTTCGCCATCGAACAACGCATCTAAGGTTTGGAGCATAGCATTTTATCAAATATTGCTTCTCAGTCATTATACTATTTTCAACCTTAATATCAAGAACCGATCGCCTATTACCACAGCCAGATCAATTCTCATAGCAACAAAGCAGAGCGATCGCCTCCTACAAACTTGAGAAGATAATTTTTGAGGCGATCGTCGCGCTTAACCATACCTTGGCAACTACTTTAGATCTTAAAACCCAAGTAAAGCGGGTGCATTGAAATGTTAAAAGCAAAAACTTTGATCAACTTCATCTATTGTTTGATGAAATGGAGATTGAGCTAGAAGCATTTGTCGATCTCTTTTCTGGGTTTTGATTAGTTTTGATACAAGTGGCTGTAATATAGCAATCCTAAATGAGTCATGGAAATATAAGGCGTATAACAAGGGGCTTAAGCCCCTTGTTTGTCCACAAATGATTTAGGATTGCTATATAAGGCTATTTTTTTTGATTGGTAAGGAAGTAAAATGTATAAAACAAGAATATGTCTATGAAACCTATGAGCACCGAAACGCTTCTGGAATGTTTGAACTGGCGATATGCGACTAAGAAGTTTGACCCAAATCAGATCATTCCTGATGTTACATGGCAGACTCTATGCGAGGCTCTAGTCCTAACCCCTTCTTCCTACGGTTTACAGCCTTGGAAGTTTTGGGTAATAACTAACCAAAAACTTAAAGAAGAGCTAAAGCCGTTATCTTGGAACCAAGCTCAAGTAACTGATTGTTCTCACTTCGTGGTATTCACTATTAAGAAAAACTTAACCGCCGATGACGTAGATCGCTTTGTGGAGAGAACTGCTGAAGTGCGTGGAATTACTGCCGAGTCTATTGCCGCTTATCGGAATATAATGGTCGGCGATGTGATAGATGGTTCTCGTAGTTTGATTGTAAATGAGTGGGCTACCCGACAAGTCTATATAGCTTTGGGTAACTTTATGACATCTGCGGCTCTACTGGGCGTTGACACTTGCCCGATGGAAGGGATAGAACCTGCTAACTATGATCGCCTTTTGGGGCTTTCTAGTATGGGTTATGCAACTGTAGTCGCCTGTGCGGCTGGTTATCGTGCCAAAGATGATAAGTATGCAGAATTGGCAAAAGTTCGCTTTCCAATGTCTGAAGTAATTGAAACTTTATCTTGATTTTGAGATTGGGAACTCACGGGCGAGGGGGCTTATACCCTCTCATCTGAAAATTCTTGTGGGTGAAATAGCGATCGCCATCTCCAAACTTGAGAAGATGGTTGTTGAGGCGATCGCGAAAGGCTAGGCATTGTCGCGCAATACATAGCCAACGCCTCTAACTGTATGTAATATTCGTTTGGAATTACTGATTTCTAATTTGATGCGTAGTGCCCGAATGTAAACTTCGATAATATTGGATTCGCCCGTAAAATCATAGCCCCATACAGATTCTAAAATTTGATCGCGTGTTAATACTTGCTGAGAATGACGCATCATGAATTCCAGTAAATCAAACTCTTTGGCAGTAAGTTCAATCTTTTGACCTGCGCGGTAAACTTCCCGTGATGCATGACTTAATGTAAGATCTTCAAATTGAATGAGATCGGTAATTTCAGGATACATCCGTCGCATTCTTGCCTTGATTCTGGCGAGTAATTCTTCAATACTAAAAGGCTTGATCAGATAGTCATCAGCTCCCGCATTCAATCCTGTCACCCGATCGCAAATTTCATCTCTAGCCGTTAACATGATGATCGGCACTTGCACACCTGTCTTACGGAGCCGCATACAAACATCGAGTCCTGATATTTCGGGTAACATCCAATCCAAAATCACTAGATCGGGCTGGATATCACGGGCGATGGTTAATCCATCTAACCCATTGGTAGCGACTGTCACCTGATAGCCTTCTAAGCTCAGTTCTGAAGCGATAAATTGTGACAATTTAGGATCGTCTTCCACTAATAGAATGCGATCGTTCATGGCTGATATTTCCAGATCGGTAAGGTGATTGTAAAAATGCTACCTTCATTCGGTTTCGATCGCAGCGTGATTTTACCATTCATGCCTTCAATTAGACTTTTGGAAATCGCTAGCCCTAGCCCAGTGCCATCTCTAGAGCGAGTAGAAGCGTCATCGGTGCGATAAAAACGCTCAAAAATCCGTTGTTGATGCTGCAAAGAAATACCAATTCCGCGATCGCAAACATGAATAATCGTTTGCGCCTCGTTGCGCTCCAGTTTAATCTCCACAGGTTCAGACGAATATTTAATCGCGTTATCGACTAAGTTAATCAATACTTGCTGAAGTCGATCTTGATCGGCGATCGCGATAATATCTTCATCAATGGGAGTTAATTTCACAATGCGATCGCTGACTTTGGCACTCATGGCAGCTACTTCCGCAACCAATGTATTTAAGAAGACTGGAGCTTGGCGAAAGTGTAAATTTCCACTGTCAGCCCTAGCTAAGTCGAGTAAATCTTGGAGCATTTGGATTGTGCGTTCAGTCTCGGCACTTGCGGTCTCTAGGGCTTGTTTTTGATAAATGCTGAGGTTGTCACCTCGCCGCAGTAGGCTTTGCAGATAGCCCCCAATAATTGTTAGTGGGGTGCGGAGTTCATGGGAAACATTGCCGACAAATTCGCGTTGCTGTTCCCATGAACTAGATAGCCGTAGCAGCATTTCGTTAAAAGCTTGAGCAAGCCCTCTAATCTCATCAGGAGCTTGAGCAAGTTCTAGTTTGGCAGAATTTAAGTCTTCAATGGAAACTATGCTAGCAATTTCACTAATCCGCGCTAAGGGATAGAGCGCCTTCCGAATGCGATGAGCGATCGCCACAATCAAGATCAATGTCGCCAAAATACTGACAATAATTAAGCCATAGATGCCATTACTGAGCTGACCTTGCTCAGTGGTTATATCTTGTGAGAGATAGACTGTAGCAACTGATTTCCCTTTAATCATCAGTGGAGTTCCGCACATCACCACATAGCGATCGCCAAATTTAATTACCTGTGGACTGTCTGGTATTTTTGTAGTGGCAATAATATTGCTCGGATCTGTCTCTGAACTATTGCTTTGAACTGACTTAGCAAGCATCTGTCCATCGGGACTCTGCACTAAAATCGATAACCCTGAAGTTGAAACTTTGCTAGTTGTCTTCTCGATTCCAGTTTTAATGTCGCCCATTTCCATATACATAGCGACTTGTTCAGGAAAGCGTGTGGCAACATATTCGAGTAGTTGTTTATGACTGGTGATTAATGTGCGTTCCATTTGCCAGCCAGCCCAAATCGAGACACTACCTAAACTAATGATCGAAATGGCAATCAGTTCTATAGTTAAGCGAAACTGTAACGAAGTGGGAGAAATTCGCTTGCCAAATAGATTGTTAATTGCTTTCCGAAACGCTTGAAACATTGGTTACACAAGATCGATTAAAAGTTTTTCCTCGACATTAAATCCAAATTAAACTCAAACCTTTGACTATAATCAGTTATGCCATAAATATTAAAGCTAATCGTTGGTTCATCACCGATCGCTTCAATCTGATGAATCGCCTCAGGCATCAGACAGATTATATCTCCAGCTCTGAAGATTTGTTCTTCTATTTTTTCAATGCGATCGGGAAATTCATGGCTAGGCGATCGCTGCCAAAAGGTATTTTTCTCTTCTCCATCAATGATTGCCACGATACCCCATGTAGCATGATTATGAATTGGCGAAATACTTTGCGGCGACCAAGCTACAGTCTGTACCGTCAGCGCAAAATCTGGCTCATCATAGAGCATCTGCACTGACCAACCAGTTTCGCGATCGGGCAATCCAAAACTAGTTAAAATCCATTCTGAACTATTTAGCAAACGGCGCACTAATGGACAAATTTTTGCCAACCGTAAGCGATCGTCTGTTTCTTGCCAGATGATATCTTCAACATCAGTAAGAAATCGATAAAGACGATAGGGATGCCTTGATGAATCTGCTTGCGTATTGGATAAATCTGCAAGGGGCGTACATTTGCTCTCATTAGTAACTAGCAAGTCTTGATTTGTCATGCCACCAGAATTGCGATGTGTATATCGGTAAGTAGCTATATTTTATCGGTTGTGGATGAGTGTCGCCTGACTGCAAGATGAATTTCTGATGAAGAGAGGTTGTTAATGCGATCGCAAACCTGATATTGCTATAGTTTGATCCAATCTTGTTAGGATATAGCTTAGCAAATATATAAAATCATGAGTCAAGTTGAACCCAAAAAGGGAATTACCAAAATCTCGATAAGTGGATTTAAGTCAATTGCCACAGAATGCTCGATTGAGATTCGTCCTTTGACTATTCTCGCTGGTGCGAATAGTTCAGGAAAATCTAGCATTATGCAACCACTTTTACTCATGAAGCAAACTCTAGAGTCTTCTACTGATTATGGTGCTTTGCGATTAGGTGGAGATAATATTAGTTTTACTTCCGCTCAGCAAATACTTTCCTATTCTTCCGATGGAAAACAAACCGACACTTTAACCGTAGCAGTAGAATTAGCGAATTCTTACAAATTCAAAAATACATTTAAGAAGCCTCCCAAGAAAGCGATCGATCTAATTGAGACAATTTATTATGATGGGGATGAAATGCTTAGAGCTAATATTGGTATGTCTAGTACAGAGATTCTTGAATCACTTACACCACAATTAAAAATATTTTATCAGTTTGATAATCTGTCTACAGTAAACAACTTATCGACACTTTACAATTCATCTGTACTTCAAGAATATACTTGGGACATTGATAGGTTTTCCTGCTTCAATGTATATAAATACAATGAGAATGAATCATCTTCATCTATGTTTCTTGCCTATAAACCATTCTCAGCATTTCTAGCCGAAATACCAAATCTTCTTCATATTCAAGGATTAAGAAGTCTTGAAAGAATTTTACTAGTGACAGGAATCACCCAAGATTTTAGCGGTAATTTTGAAAAATATGTTGCTTCTTTGATTTACTCATGGCAAACATCGGAAACTGATAAGCTTCAAATTTTAAATACTTGTCTCCAAACATTAAATCTATCAAAAAGGATTGAAGCAACAGAAATTAATGATACTCAAATCGAGTTAAAAGTTAACCGATCGCTAGACAGTGATGACATGGTAAATATTGTTGATGTGGGATCAGGAGTATCTCAAGTTTTGCCAGTATTAGTGGCTTTAGTCGCCGCAGAACCAGAACAATTAGTCTATCTAGAAGAGCCAGAAATCCATCTACATCCTCGCGCTCAGGCAAATTTAGGAGCGATAATTGTAGATGCAGCTAATCGTGGAGTGAGAGTGGTTTTAGAGACTCATAGCGATCTGCTCTTAAGAAGAATTCAATCTCTAGTTGCTGAAGACAAAATATCACCTGACAAGGCAATATTGCACTGGTTTAGTCGAGATGAAAATGGTTTCACTAAAGTGACTAGCTCTGACATGGATAGTGTGGGTGCATTTGGTGATTTTCCTGAGGACTTTAGTGAAGTAGATTTAGAAGAAGAAAGTAGATATATAGAGGCTGCTGAAAGTAAACTTTTAATGATGGCTGATTGAATATGGCAGCCAAAAACCTTGTAATTGATACTTCTGTTGCTAGTGCTGCTACTAAAAGAATTACACTTGATCGAACATCCAAAAATTGTTGCGACTTTCTCAAAGAAGTTTTAGCCTGCGATCATCGCTTCGTAATGACTCCAAGCATCAAAGCCGAATGGGATCAGCATCAGTCAGCTTTTAGCAGAAAATGGCGATTAGCAATGATTGCTAGAAAGAGAGTTACTGTTATGAATGTTGAGGCAAATGAGAGATTGAGAGGAGAATTTGATACGATCGCATCAACAGATAAAGATCGTGAAGCAATGTGGAAAGATTCCATTTTAATTGAGGCTGCGATCGCATCTGACAAAATTGTAATTTCTAGAGATGAAAAAGCAAGAATCCCATTCACAAAAGCTGCCATAAGTATCCAAGCACTACGAGATATCGCATGGATTAATCCTGATAAGTCCGAAGAAACTCCGATCGAATGGTTGAGGAGTGGGGCTAACGCTGAACCAGAGAGGTTGCTTGGCTTTCGTCCCAATACATGAGCCTGTAGCTCACGCTGCGTGTTTACCAGAAGTTTTTGGGTTTTATACTCAACTTTATGCAATCTCCATCTTGCATTCATCTGACACTCATCTTTCTACTCTTTAATAAGCTCAGCCTTAAATTATGACCAATTTTTAGTTGAGCAATTTCTATGAAAGTCAAATCTATCTCCACGTCTGTTGCGATCGCATTACTAAGTGTCGGTACAATTACGGCTCTAGCTAACCCCCAAGGTTTTCAGAAAGTAGTATCTAATGCGATCGCAGGTGAAGCCGCCTATGCCCAATCAGTCGGAAAGCTTGCGAAAAAGCTGCAAGGAAAGCCAGTCGTCGTCGATATTTATGCTAGTTGGTGTCCTGCTTGCCAAAATATCGCCCCGACCGTCTCTCAATTGAAGGAAGAGTATGCAGGCAAGGTGAATTTTGTGGTTTTAGATGTATCGGATCGAGCCTCTACAGCCAGATCTGAAGCGATCGCCCGTGAATTAGGACTCAGTGAGTTCTTTGCTGCCAACAAAACTCAAACAGGTTCTCTCACAATCATCGATCCATCTACAGGAAAAATCTTGTCGCAACAGCGCAATAACTCGAACAAGGCTGTCTATACCAAGGTGCTTAACGCTGCGCTTCGCTAAAAAGTAGATGCACAGGCTGAGCATTTCCAGCAACTGCTCAGCCAAAATTTCAACATAAATTTTTAAAAGGAAAAATTCTATGAAAATCAAGTGCCTTGCTACATTTGCCGCTATTTCGTTGTTAACTATTGGTGTTACAACTGCTTTTCCAAGCCTTTCCGCAACCACTCCTAACACGACTAAAGTTGCTGCTTGTGCTGGGAAAGAGAATCCTTGTGCTGCCAAAGAGAATCCCTGTGCTGCTAAAGAGAATCCCTGTGCTGCCAAAGTAAATCCCTGTGCCGCTAAAGTGAATCCTTAGCAACATGCAGGCAAGGTACAATTTTTGATTTTAGATGTGTCTGAAAAAGCTTCTACAGCTAAATCTGAAGCGATCGCCATACGGGCAAAATTTTCACACAACATCGTTATATCCCCCAGCAAAACTGCTTACACCAAGGTGCTTGACACTGCGATCGCGAAAAAGTAGCTGCCCAAGCTAAACTTTTCCAACGACTGCCTAGCCCAATTCTTAACATATTCCTAACAGGAAAAAATTCCATGAAAATCAAATACCTTGCCACATTTGCTGCTATTTCGTTGTTAACCGTTGGCGTTGCAACTGCTTGTTCAAGTCCTTCTGCAACCACTCCTGACACAACCAAAGTTGCTGAAGTCAAGCCTAATCCTTGTGCCGCTAAAGATAAAAATCCTTGTGCCGCTAAAGACAAGAATCCCTGTGCCGCTAAAGATAAAAATCCTTGTGCTGCGAAAGATAAGAATCCTTGTGCTGGTAAATCTGCTGCCTCAGTTGGTGGACCACTTGCTCAAAAATTACAGGGCAAACCTGTCGTTGTTGATGTCTATGCTAGTTGGTGTCCCGCTTGCCAAAATATTGCACCGACTATCTCTCAACTCAAGGAAGAGTATGCAGGAAAAGTGGAATTTGTGGTGCTGGATGTATCAGACAAATCCACCACATCTGCTGCCGAAGCTACAGCCAAAGAGCTTGGACTAAGCAAGTTTTTATCGGAAAACAAAACTCAAACTGGTTCTCTCACGATTGTCGATCCAGCTACAGGCAAAATCTTGGCACAATATCGCAACAATCCTGACAAATCCGCTTACAGCAAAGTATTGAATGCTGCTCTAACCAAATAATCTTAGAGGTTCCAATTTGTCTTAGACAAATTGGAACCTTGGCATTAATCATTTTAGGATAATTCCATGAATCATCTTCAGAAACCAGACCAAGAAACTGAAACTATTACTGAAACCACTGGGCATAAAAAGAACAATTCCAAAATCCCCAAAAAATGGTTAGTGTTTGGTGGACTAGCACTGCTGGGTTTAGCGATCGCACTGTTAATTAATAGTCCAGTATCAAAAGCAATAGAACACCTTATTTCAGTAGTGGAAAATCACTATCAGGAGTGGTTCTCGCAACAAGATACAGCTAATCCATTGGTACTAATGCCCCTTGCATTTATCGGAGGTTTAATTGCTAGTGTCTCTCCTTGCATTTTAGCAATGCTTCCAATCAATCTCAGCTACATCGGTACACGCAACATTACCTCACGCGGCGATGCATTGGTCAAAGCAGGGTTATTTGTACTGGGTAATGTAATTGTCTTGAGTCTATTTGGATTAGCTTCTTCCTTCGCAGGTGTGGTGATGGTGGAATATCGCGGTCATATCAATGTTGTGGTGGGAGCGATCATTCTCGTAATGGGATTCGGCTTATTGGGATGGATTAAAATTCCCCTACCCCAAATCAATGTTGGTGGTTCAAACCTTGGTCCTTTTGGCGTTGGATTAACCTTTGCATTAGTAAGTTCTCCTTGTTCTAGTCCTGTATTGTTTGCAGTTCTTGCCGCCGCCGCCGCAAGTGGTTCTCAGCCTCTCGCAGTGATGACGATGGCAAGCTATGCCTTGGGCTATACGATCATTATATTTCTAGCAAGTTTACTAACAGGATTTGCCAAACAAGCCAAGCTATTGCTGAATCACTCCGAAGGAATTACTAAATTTGGAAGTGTGGCTCTGATTTTGGCAGGAATTTACTATTTAGTTACAGGGGTAAGGTGGTTTTTTGGATGATCTACGAGGCATCGGGGCGATCGCTCTCATGATTGGCGTATCTCATTCATTGGGTTAGAAAATTACGTATAGCTATAGAATAGATAAAATCATTATTCTGATTGAGCAACTCTACAGAGAATTGTCCGAGACATAAGCCGACTTGCACACTAAATTCTCTAATGACTCTAAGAAGTATATATGAATACTAAAATTCTGCCCATATTTCGTGCGTTCAAATCTCGGCTGTCACGCAAAATTGCTTTTGGAGTGTTTACCAGTCTCATTATTATTGAAACAGTAATTTTGATACCTTCAGTCCAAAAAAGAGAAGTGGAAATTCTTGAACAATTGAGAGCGATTACCCAAGGGAAAATAGAATGGATAGCTAACCACTCTAGTCAAGCATCTGGAACAGAGCTTTTGGCTCATGTTCAGCGACTCCAAAAAGATGTCATGCTCAAAAAAATTGTGGGAGGAGTTGTTTATGAAGTTGATGGCACAGAAGTAGGTAAGTTTGGGGAATCTCCAACTCTGAACTATGCCTATATCAAAAGTCATGGATTTGCTAGTTTAAATAGCCGTATTGACGATCGCTACGATACAGTTTGGTTTGTTCCCACAACTCAAAACACCTATATAGTCGTCATTAGGCATAATGTTGATGGTCTCAATCTAGACCTCACAATGTATATATTGCGGATTGTCGGCTTAGTTGTGATTATTGCTGCCTTTTTAACTATCACGACCATGTTGATTGTTGGAAAAAATGTGATCATTCCTATTTTAAGATTGCGAGAGGATCTTAATGCCGCCGCCAATGCAGTCTCTCAAGATGCGACTAACCATGATTTTTACGCTCTTTCGGAGCGCCGTCAAGATGAACTAGGCGATGTGATGGTTAGCTTCAATAAGATGTTTGAGCAAATTCGTCAAGAAATGCGCGATCGCAAAGCTGCTGAGGCTAGTTTAAAAGTCGAGCAAGAAAAGTCTGAACAGTTACTACTCAATATTTTACCTAAAGAAATTGTGGCGCAGTTAAAAGAATCCTCGGATGCGATCGCCGATCGGTTTGATGAAGTCACAATTATGTTTGCGGATATAGTCGGATTTACGGAACTATCAGCAAAGATTTCACCAACGGAATTAGTAATTTTCCTCAATGAGATTTTTAGTAAATTCGATCTTCTCGCCCAAAAGCATGGTTTGGAGAAGATTAAAACTATTGGTGATGCCTATATGTTAGTGGGTGGGCTTCCCACTCCTCGCGCCGATCATGCTGAAGCAGTTGCCGATATGGCTTTGGAAATGAATGAGGTAATTAAACAATTTAAAATTAATGGACATAGGGAATTGCAACTGCGGATTGGCATTAATACTGGAGTTGTAGTTGCTGGTGTAATCGGATTGCGGAAGTTTATCTACGACCTGTGGGGAGATGCGGTTAATCTTGCTAGTAGAATGGAATCGCATAGTATGCCAGGGGAAATTCAAGTTTCCGAAGATACCTACCTAAGGATCAAGGATAAATATATTTTTGAAGATCGCGGGTTGATTAATGTTAAAGGTAAAGGCGAAATAAGAACTTATTTTCTGCGATCGCATTTCACGACAATAAATATCAACAATCAAACAAACTTAATGCGATCGCCTCTTACAAACTTGAGAAGATGATTGTTGATGCGATCGCATTGCCCTTGTAATAAAATCTGCTGTAATATGCCATTAAAACAAGAATTTAACTGCAGTTACGGGATAGTATATATTTATGCCGAACTGATATCTCTGTTTAAGTTATATCTGTCGCCATCAAAGTATAGGACGCATTTGGCTCCAGACTTCGCTTATTAAACCTAAACAGCTTTCCAGATCATAGAAGTGGAATGGCGGTTGTTTTGAGTAATGGCGACAATGGTAGTAAATATATGGAGGTTGAACATCCCAATCACACCTATATTGATATCACCGCACATATCAGCGAATCGATCAAAACTAACGACAAAGGCTGGGCTGAGTTTAGGTATAATGATCGCTCTGTATGGGTTTTGCAGCAGTAATAGATAAGTAATGACAGATAATAATGACATCGATCAATTACCAGAGCATGTGCTAAAGAACGTTGAGGCGATTATCAATCTTCAGGCTCAGCAAGAGCGCAACGTTCCAGTACACGAGCGGATTTTAGAAATGATTGCGACGGCTTTCGGGCAGCCGCGATTTCTCTATGCTGAAATAGTGTTTTTTACGGCTTGGGGGATTTGTAGTCATTTATCGAATATTGGTCTATTGGATCGAGATTTCCCGAAATTCAGTTTGCGCGACCAAGGGATTGATGTTGCCGCGTTGCTGATTTCTACAGGAGTGCTGATTCATCAAACCCGTCAAGAAAAGTTCAACAACAATCGATCTCATTTGATCTTGCAACTCAATCTGGTCACGGAGCAGAAGATCGCAAAACTGATTGCACTGGTAGAAGAATTACGAGTTGATTTGCCAGATGTGCAAGATCGGATCGATCTTGAAGCCGAATTGATGCAGCAAACCACGAACCCGCAAGTCGTGCTGGATATCTTGCAAGAAACGCTGAAACAGGTATCTTTGATCGAATCAATAAATCGAGAGCTGCCTGAAGAAGAACTGCAATGAAGCCTAATCATACAGCGCTTTGCGATGAAACCAAACCCAAATTTTTGTAAAAGCCTTCCCCAAGAAGCGACAAGTGCGGGGCTTTTACAAAAATATTGTGGTTCGTTTGTTCGCAATTTGCTGTAAGGCATATAATTACATCAAATAGAGCATGCCTTGCTTGTTGATTGAGGTCAAAAAAATGATGAAATAGGATGCGGACATATTGCTTTCGACTAAGATGGGCAGCTATAGCTGACGCCACCAAAGTTAGGACGTATTTGGCTTCGATTTCGCTTAGTCAACCTAAACAGCTTTATCCTAATCAAACTGTCTACGGTTATATATATTTTAAGAAGAGATTAAGCAAGCAAAAATAGTTGACTTTGTTGTGGAGTTGGAAAAGGTAAGTCGCGATCGCCACTTACAAACATGAGAAGATGATTGTTGAGCGATCGTAAAGGTCATGAATTGAGAGGTGATCAAGGCATAACAAATCATTAAAGCGGATAAATATGATATTTTATTTTAGGTGATCGCTCGCCGCTCAATTAAGGCGTTGTACTACTATCTTATTTTGACTACATTCGTATTGTTTAGTGAATATTTATGATTCCAAATCAACAGTTCTTGCAAAATTTATACGATGCCTTTAACAAACGCGAAATTGAAACAATCATTTCGCTAATGCGCCCAGATGTGAAATGGGCGAACGGAGTGGAAGGTGGTTTTGTTTATGGACGCGACGCGGTGCGCGAGTATTGGACTAATCAATTTAAGGATATTCAACCAGAGCTTGAGACCTTGAAATTCGAGACTGACGAAAACAATCGGAACATTGTCACCGTTCATCAAATCATCAGAGATTTGAAAGGCTATTTACTCGCGGATGCCACAGTTCATCAAATCTTCACCATTGAGGATGGTTTAATTAGTCTTTATGAAATTGGCGATACCGACACAATACAAGAGATGATTCAAAAAACGAGAGCTTCAAACCAGCAGTGATGTTTCGGCTCTCAGCTTCTGTAAACGAGTTTTCCCAAACATTGTTTTTTGAAAATAATAGCGTAACATAACAAATCAATGGATGTGAGTGCGAAACAGCTACTCTTTAAAAACTTACGGAGTTTCTTTCGGCTTGCGCGCAGCTGGTTTTGCTCTAAGTCATTTCAACCGTTATGGTGAATCGATGCTTCCATTGAGGTTATTTTCTTCTATTTGTGATTCAGCTAGCAAAAATAGTTGACTTCGTTGATCAGTTCCGAAAGATTGTTGGCGATCGCCCACTAAACCATCAAATCATTTGAGAATATTTGTTGTTGAGTGAAATTGCGATCGTCCCTTAAAAACTTGAGAAGATGATTGATGATGCGATCGCATTGACTCTGTATAAAAATCTGCGGTAATATGTCTCTGTTGTAAAAACTAAACCGCAGTTTCGGGACAATACATAGTTAGACTGCGCCCCAATTCTTACACTCGTCAAGAAATCCATGTCCAAACGACCAATAGTTCTCGTAACTGGTGCAAGTAGAAGTATTGGCATTGGTTCATCGATAGCCAAGAAATTAGCACAATCAGGCTGGGATGTCGCTTTGACCTATTGGCAGCCGTATGATGTGTCAATGCCTTGGGGCAGCGATCCAAGAGAGGTTGAGTTACTTCGCAACGAAGTTGAGAGCTTCGGTGCGCGCTCCACAGCAATCGAGGCTGATCTATCCTTAATAGATGCTCCTGTGAAAATATTCGATACGATTGAGCGTGATTTGGGATCGGTTACAGCAATGATTCTGTCTCACTGTTATTCAGTAGATAGTGATATTCTTTCCACTTCCGTTGAGAGTTTTGACTTACATTTTGCGATCAATGCCCGTGCAACTTGGTTATTGGTGAAAGAGTTTGGACAGCAGTTCCAAGGAGAAATTGGAACTGGGCGGATTATTTCGATTACCAGCGACCATACGGCTGGTAATCTTCCATATGGTTCTAGCAAGGGTGCTATGGATAGAATCGTGCTTGCTTCAGCTCAGGAATTCAGATCGTTGGGCATCACAGCGAACGTGATTAGTCCGGGGGCAACAGATACGGGCTGGATGTCCGCAGACCTCAAAGCTGACATACAATCTAGAACTCTATTAAATCGTGTCGGGATGCCGCAAGACTGTGCAAATCTGGTCAAATTTCTGTGTTCCAAAGAAGGAGGATGGATCAATGGACAACTGCTGTACAGTAACGGCGGTTTTCAATAGCCGATGAGAACGAGAGAGCGATCGCCGATCTTGTAGGGTGTGTTAATGCAATGTAACGCACCTTGTTTTTTGTGATGTACACTTAGATCATGCCAAAACTAGACATAATCCACAATGCAGTAAGAAATGCCCTAATAAAGGATGGCTGGGTAATTACAGATGATCCGTATGTAATTCAGTATCGGAAAATAACTTTGTATGCCGATCTTGGTGCTGAACAGACCATGGCTGCCGAACGATATGGGCAAAAGCTCGTTGTCGAAGTGAAGAGTTTTATCAGCGCATCCAAAATACAAGATTTAAAGGAGGCTCTCGGTCAATACGATATCTACCGCTATCTTTTAGAAGAAATTGCTCCAGAACGCAAACTCTATGTTGCAGTCAGTACAATTGCTTATAAAAGCTTTTTTAAACAGGATGTGATTCAATTTATTCTGAATAAACATCAACTTCCACTCATTGTTGTAGATACAGAAATCGAGGAAATCAGACAATGGATAAATTAACTGAGTATCCCAAATTAATTAAGCGTATCTTGTCTGAATATATAGAATTGTGTAATCGTCGCAATCATCCAGACATCGAAACATTTATGATCGTTGATGATACAAAAGGACACTATATTTGGATGAATCTTGGCTGGCAAAACGGCGAACGTTTTACTGGTATTACTGTTTACGTTCGTATTCGAGATAATAAATTCTGGATTGAAGAGGATTGGACGGAAGAAGGCATCGCAACGGAATTGGTTCGTGCAGGTGTTGCAAAAGAAGATATTGTATTAGCGTTTCATGAACCTAAGATGCGTCATTATACAGACTTTGCGGTAGCTTCGTAGCAGTACCGCCGTCTAACACTGCGTTGGAGCCGACTGTTATCAGAAAATCTGTAAAAGCTAAAGACAGTGATAGCGGCTCAACTAGACCGTTAGACATCATAACGGAGCATAAAAAATGTTTTCTAAAACTGTTGCATCAGCAGTTCTGTCAGCCTCAATTGTAAGTCTAAATGCCGTAACTTTACAGTCTTTTGAAAATTTAACTGCCTTAGCCCAGAATCCAAACAATCTTCAGGTTTTATTTCGGGAATACGATAGTACTCTTAATTATGATCGTGCTCAGGGAACTTGTCAGGTAGTTACTAGTCTCCGTGAAGTTGCTCAGGAATTGTCCTGTCGCAACAGTTGGACGCAAATTGCCTATGCAGGCAGAAGAATCCTGTTCTATGATCGCAATGCCAGACAGATAAAGATTTACGTTGTTAATCCTCCTAATGGCATGATTGGAAGTTTACTCAAAACATATAGTCCTGCTGAGAGGGTTCGCGGAACATGGGCAACGATCATTCACGTAGGCAATGGAGTTTTTAGATTCACAGATGACAATGGTCAATTTGAGGACTATACAATTAGTTCTAATGACTATAGTTTAGGGAGGGTCAGAAGATAGTACAGAGCCAATCTTGTTAGGGTGCGGAAATATAACGCACTCTTATTTTTATTGATGTGAAGGCGAACGGATTTGGGAATGATATGATATGAAAGGAGTAATAACCACTACCAATTGGAGGTAATCATTAATATGCTGTTATCTCATGATAATAAACCCGCAATTACCAGAACAGAGCGCGGTCTAACGATTTCTGGTACAAGGATAACCCTTTATCAGATAATGGACTATATTCACACAAATTATCCGCGTCATTTAATTCGTCATCAATTCTATCTAACTGATGAGCAGTTTGACGCAGCCATCGCTTATATTGACGCTCACTACGGAGAAGTAGAATCAGAGTATCAAATAGTCTTACAGCAGGCAGAGGAAATTCGAGCTTATTGGAAAGAGCAGAACAAAGAACGTATTGCTAATATTTCTAAGTTACCGCCAAAACCTGAATATACTTCTGCTTGGCAAAAACTGCAAGCACGTAAAGCTAAACGAGCAGTAATAAGCTAGTGATTTTTCTAATCGATCATAATATTGAAGGGCAATCGCTCATGCTTTTTGGAAGTATTACTTCTGAAGGATGGCTTGAAACATTACCAATTCGTTTTATTTCATTCGATGAAGTTGAACTACCAATTACCAGCAGTGACAGAGTGGTTTGGCGCTTTGCTCAAGAAAATCAAATGATTTTGCTAACTGCTAACCGCAGTATGAAGGGTGAAAATTCTTTAGAACAAGTTCTGCGAGAAGAATGTTTACAAACTTCATTGCCTGTAGTTACGCTTGCAAATGTTGATCGGATTGTTGAACGAGAATACCGAGAAGAATGTGTAGATCGTTTGATTGAGATTGCACTTTACCTTGAAAATTATTTAGGCGCGAGTCGTCTATTCATCCCGTAGCAAATGTCTAACAATGCGAATGTCTAACAATGTGTTGAAGCCGACTACTAAAAGGTGATCTGTAAAACCCAAAATATGACTTTTGCCGCTCAATTCAGCCGTTATTACGATGCAGGTGGCTAGATTAATGTCTGCTTTACAGTTGAAAATCAAATCCTGAGAGAAACAATCAATGAGCCTTACATTTTATTTTGCCCCAATGTCCACCGCTAGCATCACCGAAGCCGTTCTTGCGGAACTCGCTATCCCTTTCGATCTTGTAAAACTCAATATTAGCGTTGGAGACACTAGAAAACCAGAATTTCTGAAGATTAACCCAAACGGAAGAGTTCCTGCGATCGTGCATGAAGGAACAGCAATTTGGGAGTCTTCCGCAATCACGATGTACCTAGGTGAAGTTTTTGGTGTGGACAAAAAGCTTTATCCCGCTCCAGGTCCAAAGCGCGGCGAAGCGATGAAATGGATCGCATGGAGCAATGTCAGCCTTGCCGAGTCGGCTAGTCGATTATTCGCATCCTTACCACCTGAAATGCAAGGTGATGTTGAAACTAACGCTCAGGAGCAGGTAGCCCCTGAAATGAAAAGCGAGATTGCAATGGAGAAGGCAAAAGCGGATATTGCCGACTGTCTCGGAGTTCTCAATGGCGGGTTGGAAGGAAGAGCGTTTTTAATCGGTGACTATAGCCTCGCAGATACTCATTTGCAAGGCATTGTTAGCTGGATCGGTTCCATGGAGATCGATCTGACACCTTTTCCCAATGTCACAGAATGGTTGAAGCGCTGCTACGAGCGTCCTGCGATCGCTAAGTTAATGGCAGGTTGAGGCTCAGAAGCTAGAACCACATAAACTTCCGCTATTTGGCGCAACTGTCCAAAGCAGACGCATTGAACAAACTGTATGTAACCTAATGACAACACTCATATATGTAAATCATCATGTCTAAATCAACTCGCACATATTGGAATCCTTTGACCAGTAGCGAATGGATTCCAATCACTGGATTGGAAGGTATAGCTGAAGAGTTGACATTAAGCATTGATGAAAAAAGTGGTGAATATACTCGTCTAACAAGGTTTCTTCCTAAAGCCGACACCAAAGAGTTCGGGGCGAAGTCACATGAATACCCTGAAGAGATTTTTATAATTTCTGGTCGATTGTATGACGCTGCTTTTGATATGTGGCTAGAGGCAGGACATTATGCGAGTAGACCGTCAGGAGAGTTACATGGTCCATTCAAAACAGATGAGGGTTGTATTGTTCTCGAAATATCTTTTCCAAATAAAGCGGCAAGCAATGCTAGTTAATCTCGTTTCTATGGATTAATCGGAAGTTATTCAGTTGAAATGTCGAAGAAATCTGTTAGCATTTATGAAGCTCCTGCGATCGCAAAATGCCATACATATGTTGACCCTTCATCAAGCCTCAAACAGTCAGTTATCTGCACTTCTTGAGCAACCCGAACGCTCTGATATAGATGGGTTGCAACTTCCTAAGGGTGAAGAGATTGCCCCAAGGTTTTGGCTTGAGTTTGTTAATGACCGATTGAATCAAGACTCCAAAAACAGTTTTTGGTGGTCTCCTCGGTCGATAGTAGTTGATCGGTTAATAGTTGGGATGATCGGATTTAAAAGTCCTCCAGACGGTAATGGATCGGTTGAAATTGGATATGGAATAGTGGCTTCTCAACAAGGACAAGGATTTGCAACTCAAGCTGTAGATTTGTTGGTTAAAGAGGGATTTTCAAAGAATGAAGTTCAAATGATTGTGGCTTATACAGAGCCGAGGAATTCAGCATCTGGGAGGGTCTTGGAGAAGAATCAATTTATGAGAGACGGGAGTAAAATCGATCCAGATGATGGTGAAGTTTGGGTTTGGCAAAGAGCGCGGTAAAGAAACTATGCAAATCAGCTCAACCATTATATGTCAAAATCAGATGGTAATCACTAGAAATAATTGAGGAGAGAGAAATGGAGGGTAAGTGTCTTTGTGGTGCAATAACCGTCCGAACGCCAGACAAAAACAGCATAGATGCCTGCCATTGCGGGATGTGTCGGCGATGGGGAGGCGGACCAGCATTAGGCATAGCTTGCGGCATAGATGTGCAGATAGAGGGCGTTGACAGACTTAAAGTTTATAAGTCTTCAGAATGGGCGGAGAGAGCTTTTTGTGGTGAGTGCGGTACGCATATTTTCTATAGGTTGTTGCCTACCAGTGAATATTTTGTCCCAGCAGGGCTTTTCCAGAATGTCACTGAGTTTGAATTTAAGGAGCAAATCTTTATAGATATGAAACCTAGTTACTATGAATTTGCTAATCAAACCTTGAATATGACAGAAGCAGAAGTATTCGCCAAATTTGCGTCAGGCGAGAATATTGAAGGTAAATAACAACCTCGTTGCAACGGAGCTTACCTGCCTTCTTTGTCGATCTCTAAAAGTAGTCTGCATCCTATAAACAAAACCGTTATGCATTACAAATTGTGTCCCTAGAAATCCTATGGAAAAGCAGAAGATCGTATCACTTCAAAATATTTTTAGTTCTAGACTTGATACCTTAAGTCATCTTTTAGCGGTAGCAGAAAGTCATTTCGTAGACGATGTGGAGTCACTATTGCAGCTCCGCATAGCGCCCGATATGCTTCCTTTTGGCACACAAATTACATTCACTTGCAATCAGCCTCGCAACTTCGCTTTGTGGTGCTTAGGAAAGCCAGATAGTAACTTGAACCCCAACGTAACATCTTTGGCAGAGGCTCGTGGTCATATTTCAGCCACTAAGGACCTTCTAGCGAGTATTGATGCTGCCGATACTAAGTTGTCAGATATCAAACGGATTGAACTTGGGCAAGGAATGTATTTAGAATTACTTGGACACTCTTATGTAGATGATTTCCTGATGCCAAATTTTTATTTTCATTTGACGACAGCATACGACATCATGCGGATGGCAGGAGCACCAATTGGTAAACATGATTTTATGATGCATTTAGTACCTTTCGTGAAACACCATGATTGAAACAGTTGAAACTCAGATTATTAACATCGAAGAACGTCTCAGACAGGCGATGCTTACTTCAGATGTCAGCGTTTTGAATGAACTCCTTGCTCCCGAAATTATGATCACCAATCATCTTGGGCAAGTATTAGAAAAACAAGATGATCTAGCTGCCCACGAATCTGGCTTGATTAAGATAAACGGGTTAAAACCTTCCGAGCAGCACATTCAAATCTACGGAGAGGTTGCGATCGTTTCTGTCCGAATGCAAATATTAGGGAATTATGATGGTAGCCCTGCAAATGGCGACTTTCGTTTCACCCGCATTTGGGCTGTCTCTGCTAGGGGAACTTGGCATATCATTGCTGCCCATATCGGTATGGTAACTTAACCAAGGAAAATGACTGCAACCATCTTGCGTGGAATGCTGATTCTCGAAATGCCCGTTGGCTTTGCTTTTACGATCGCTTAGGAGCAGAAATTACGGGACAGCATGGGAATCGATGTTTTTTGCGATGGGTTCCTTCAGCATAACAAGTCGATGGCGCAGACAGTTATAGTAAATCCCGATCAAACCAAAAACAAATTTTTTGCAAAGCAATGCTTTGCAAAAAATTTGTTTTTGGACTGATCACTGCAAGCGTTATTGGGAAGGTTGCAAAAGTTATTTGCTACGGTTTATCTTGGTGATTGTACATCGCACAATCTTTTACTAAACTTGCAGGCTAAGCCATGTCATTTTCATTCCCATTTAGTATTCGCCAGCTTGCACCCGAAGACTTAGCACTGATGGAATCTATGATGACAACCTTCGGCAAGGCGTTCGATGAAACGGAAACATATACATCTTCTCGCCCAAGCAAAGATTATCTTCAGCGTTTACTCGCTAGCGACTATTTCATCGCTCTTGCTGCATTAAAGGACGGCTCGGTAGTGGGTGGAATTGCTGCATACGAACTTCAGAAGTTTGAGCAGGAGCGTAGTGAAGTCTACATTTACGATCTGGCTGTCGCTGAAGCTTATCGGCGCAAAGGCATTGCGACGGCGTTGATCCAAGAACTCAAGAAGATTGCGATGTCGCGTGGAGCCTATGTCATTTTTGTGCAGGCAGACCTCGGAGACAATCCTGCGATCGCGCTTTATACAAAACTGGGAATCAGAGAAGATGTTCTGCACTTTGATATCGCACTATAAGCGATCGCATTCTAAAGCACATCAAATCATCTGAGAATATTTGTTGTTGAGTGAAATAGCGATCGCCCCTTACAAACTTGAGAAGATGATTGTTTGTGCGATCGCATTGACTCTGTATGAAAATCTGCGGTAATATGTCGCTGTTGTAAAAACTAAACCGCAGTTGTGGGACAATACATAGTTCGTAATAGCTCAACCTAGAGCAAATAAGGATTGAAGAGGGTCTAAAGCGGTAAGAATGGATTCAAAAGTGGATAAACCTTGACTGCTTCCAGTATTGACAATAGAACGAATCATCGCAAATAAATCACGTCCCCAATTAGAGCGAAATCCATTCGTGATTTTCCTAAATATGACACTCCAACGCAGAGCTTGTTCACTGGAATTATTGGTTGGGGGTATAGTCGGGTCATCCAAGAACAGAAACAAGTTTTCTCGT
>JBBRMK010000050.1:0-35333 GCA_038230875.1 Pseudanabaenales cyanobacterium | reverse complement strand
CTTTTCTAGCTTTTCCCATAGTTCTACTATCAAGGCATCTTTCGCCTCCTCTGATAGTTGTTTTAAGTCGGGTAACTCCTTCATACGATTACTTTACTGCTTTTTTGCCTTTTGTCAATTTAACCCAGTTGAGCAATTACAATTAATGAACATCATCGATCAACTAGAAAAACAAATCAAACACTGCAACCAACTCGCCCAAGACCTCATGCAAACCGTCCTCCGCGAAGCCTTTGAATGAGATTATCTGCGGTTTATTCGTAGAGGCAAAGCATTCCCACCAAAATCTATAAAATTACAGATATCCTCCATTTGGGAATGCTTTGCCCAAAACCTCCAACATTCACCGACAAATCCCAAACCGCAGCCCTAATTTATTGATTACAGCATAGAGGATTTAGCATTTACGATCGCGATTTTTGGTGCTGGAGTTGAGATATGGTGGCGCAAATGCTAAACCCCTTGTATCTAGGAAGAAAAGTAAAGGATAAAATCTTTACTACAATCCAAAAAAGCAAAGGCAGAGATAAACTCGTTAAACCCATAGGGACACCAAGCCCGAAACGTAGAGTAGTCTCTGCCTAAACAAACAGTGGAAACAGTAAAGACTGGACAGTTTCATAGGTCGCCCCATGGGTAAACCTGCATTCACAAGGATAGTTCAATACCACTGATTGCTTGATCGACAAACCTAGCAAAAAGACTGGAAACAGCAATGAACAATAGTAATGAAGCATATGATATTTTAGGAATAGATATCAGCAAAGCCTAATTTGATGTTGCCCTAATCCAAGGCAACGCCAAAATCAAGAGTAAAGTATTTACCAACAGTCCTGAAGGATTTGCTGAATTACAAGCATGGCTAAACCTCCAAAACCTGACAAATTTACATGGCTGTATGGAAGCCACCAGCACTTATGGCAATGCCTTAGCCCGATTCTTAGTGGAAGCCGGGTACAAAGTAATTATCGTCAATCCATCACGCCCCAAAGCCTTTGGTAAGAGTGAGTTAAGTCGTACTAAAACAGACCGTGCTGATGCCAAAGTAATTGCTAGATTTTGTGCAGCTTTAAAACCTGCTCCATGGACACCACCAGCATTAGAAATTGAGCAACTCCAAGCATTGGTGCATCGCCTAGACAGCTTAACCACAATGCAGCAGCAAGAGCAGAATCGTCTTGCTACGGCTGATCCAATTTTGTTTGAGGCAATTAACGCTCACATTGATTTTCTCAAAGAGCAAATTGAGATGACCAAAAAATTGATCCATCAGCACTTTGATCAACATCCTCATTTGAAATCTCAGAGAGACTTATTGACTTCTATTCCTGGTATTGCCGAACTGACCGCAACTGTATTACTGGTGGAGATTCGTGATATTTCTGCTTTTGATACTGCTGACCAATTAGCTGCTTTTGCGGGTTTAACTCCCCGTGAGTTTTCTTCTGGTTCTTCGATTCATGGTAAACCGCGTTTATCAAAAATTGGAAATTCTCGTTTGCGTAAAGCTTTGTTTATGCCTGACATTGTTGCTCGTCGTTATAATTCGCCTATTGCTGCTTTCTGCGATCGCCTTACTGCTAAAGGTAAGTCCAAAATGTCTGTCATTGGCGCGGTCATGCACAAGCTATTACGACAGGTCTTTGGTGTTCTCAAGTCTCAACGTTCTTTCGATCCTAATTTTGTCCAAATTCCCTCTTGACTTTTGGGCACTCAATACAGTATCTACCACCACTCAAACACCGCAAACAACTCGCTGAAGCCCTCATGCAAACACGCGATCGCGAAGCCTTTGAATACAAGTTGCTAAAACTGTACTTCTTAATACTAGAGTCCTGCACATCAGATCGGCATAATAGACGAACTGTAAAAACGAAATTCTCTACCAAATTATTTAGGAAAATAGCCTATGTTCTCGATCGCAGCGATCGCCAATTATCTATCTGGATTGCAGATACCGCAGCCTCTACTAGCCACCGTCGAGTCAGAAAATGCGCCAATTATTCTTTCAGGGGTATTGCTCACCCTAGTCCTCATCTATCTGGTTAGTAAAATCGGCAGTGAAATTGCCAGACGACTAGACCTTCCTCCTGTTTTAGGAGAATTAGTTGCTGGTGTAATTATCGGTGTATCCGCATTGCGCTTAGTCATTTTTCCTGAAGGTGGGTTTACAGCATCGGACTCTGTAGTCATGTCGGTGTTGCAGTTGCTGAATCCATTGTCACCCGCAGCGGTCAACACCATCTTTGCGCAGCAAAGTGAAGTAATTTCGGTGATCGCTGAATTGGGTGTGATTGTCCTTCTATTTGAGATTGGTTTAGAGTCAGATATTCGCCAACTTAAGGAAGTTGGTATCCAAGCTTTTGTTGTTGCCTTTGTTGGTGTAGTTACACCCTTTGCCGCAGGGACAATCGGACTAATGTATTTCTTCCATGTGGCGGCGATTCCCGCGATTTTTGCTGGGGCGGCGCTTACAGCAACCAGTATCGGGATTACTTCTAAGGTGCTAGCTGAAATCGGTCAGTTAAAATCGAAAGAGGGACAAATCATCGTTGGTGCGGCTATCATCGATGACGTATTAGGGATCATCGTTCTTGCCGTAGTAGCCAGTTTGGCAAAAACAGGGGAAGTGGATATTACCAATGTTTTCATTTTGCTAATTAGTGCGATCGCCTTCCTGTTTGGTTCAATCCTCTTAGGCGGCTTTTTCAACAAAAGTTTTGTGGCTTTGGTTTCTAAACTCAAAACTCGCGGTAATATCGTAATCCCTGCTTTTATCTTTGCCTATATGATGGCGTTTATTGGCAATGCAATCCATTTGGAAGCAATTTTGGGAGCCTTTGCCGCAGGCTTAGTACTTGATGAAACCGATGCTCGCGATGAGTTAGATGAACTGATTAAACCTATTGCGGATTTACTCGTACCCGTATTCTTTGTAACTGTTGGTGCTAGAGCCGATCTCAGCGTCCTCAATCCGATGATTCCCGAAAATCGGAGTGGTTTATTGATTGCCGTATTTTTGCTAATAATAGCGATCATCGGCAAAGTAATTACAGGTTGGGTGGTTTTCGGAATACCCAATATCAATCGCTTAGCGATCGGTATTGGCATGGTTCCCCGTGGTGAAGTTGGACTCGTATTTGCTGGCATTGGTACAGCTAGTGGGGCGATCAATAAACCGCTAGAAGTAGCGATTATTATTATGGTGATTTTGACCACATTCCTTGCACCTCCATTTCTGCGAATAGCCTTTGGTAAGACCGAAGAGCCAGTAGGGTAGTGTTGCAGATCTCGTGATTTTGGGTTATTTTTTGGAGCGATTTTCTTGCCAAGCGTTACCAATTCCCTGCAAAACACCTCGCCCAATTAAACCAATTCCTCTTCCAAGTACATTAGTTAGTAAATACACTAATCCATTCACAAGAAATGCGATCGCCGATTTTAAACGTGGTGCGATCGCATCTTGAAATTCCAACACTAAAGTTACTGTAAGTTGAATTCCTTCTAATTGTTGTAATTCCTGACTACGTGGCGCATAAATGCTTAATTTTTTAATACCAAGTTTGGAAAAAGCAAATAAAATATGGCGGCTTTCAAAGATTGATCGCGGATTAGTAACATACTTCTCTAATCGATATTTCCAGGATAAGTCATTACGAAATTTTTCAATTTCACGGGTTGGCAATAGATTATAGCGATAGAACTTCTGTTTGATTTCTTCAGCATCTGCAAAATGATTTAAAAGTGGCTGTATTACGCCATTAGCTATTTGAATCAGCAAATTATCTAAGATTATTTCTGCTCGCTGTATTGCTTCAGCATTACCAATTGCTAGAGTGTTATTATCAACCACTAATTCAGTCTCAAATAATAAATGAGATAGTAAGTTGTCAACTTGAGGGATTTTGTCTAGAAATTCCATTTGCACAATTGCTACATCTTTTAATAAAACATCGACAATATTTACTTCGCAATTATTAGCTTGAATATAGATCAAACTGTAATATTTACCAAAGAAATTAATTACAGTTTCCTGCCAAATATTTTTTAAGATTGTTGGTAATTTCCCCTGTAGTTCTGATGGTTGAATTTCAGAAAACCGTAATTCAGTCAAACTTTGTTCTGTCTGGCGCAAAGCAATGTAAAGTAATTCACGTTTTTTTTCTTCTTTTAAAATATCAATTTCTAAAGGAGTTTTACTCAAATTCAATAAATTTGACTGTAGTTTTTCTACGGTCTTGTCCCACAAAATAGATTGGATTGTCAAAATATTCGGTTTGTCAGTAAAGCGATCGCTGATTTCTACATTTGCATTATTAACTTGCACCTTAGTAAATTGCACAGATGAATTAATTGCTAAGTTGTTAGCAACCTTACTCAGATCATTTGATTGAGAAATAAGGCGCGATTTTTTTGACTTTCCCCATAGCCGATGCAATAACCAACGAGCCATTCGCAGTTCTCGCTCCTGACCTGCTAAAACAATTTGCGTAATAAGATCTTGATTTGTTTCCTCTAAAATAGATCTGACTTCTTCCAACGCACAATCAATCCGTCGCAATCCCGACAAATACAGATTATGTCGCAGGATGGCAACTACGCTCACAGGCTGATCAGGCAGATTTGAAATCAGCCGATTCATTTGATTATTTTCAAGTACAAAGCGATCGCCGAGATATGGATTTCCTGCAGCAACTTGACGAATTGCGGTGATTAACTCTTCAGAATTGGTTCCTTTAAGGCAATATCCCTCAACGCCAATGCGTAAAGCTGCTGCTACTAATTCTTGAGTCTGTGACGAACTCAATAACAGGATTGGTAAATCTGGATATATGGACTTCAATTGCTGACAAAGCCCTAAACCAGATAAGCGATCAGATTTATTAAATTCAGAATTTAAACGCCCTAAGTTGAGATCGAGAATTACTAAATCAACATCTAGCAACGCTAAAGATTTATCTTCAGCATTTTTTCTTAAAACTGCCAAAGTATCTTCTGCCGTATCGGGCTCAGATACCACTTCAAAATCCGAGAATTGTTCTAGCCAAGCGCGCATCCCCATCCGAAAGATGCGATCGTCATCAACTAAAATCAACCTGTATAACTTGTCACTCATTTAGGTTTTAGTTGTTAACTATTTATGCAGAATACTCGTATCAGCTCGATTGTAAATGTTAGCGCAAGACAATTATCCCGATGGGCTCAACAACCTTGGCGACGTTTGTCTTTGATATTTATTAGTTTATTGCTGGGATTCTTTTTAGCATCGGTAATCTCGACTTCGACAGGTGCTAAATCTGAATTAGATATTGTGGCGGCGGCAGTAGTTGTCATGGTTGTAGAAATAATCAATCGCTTTGTTTATAGTCCTAAAAGGCAAATTCTTGCTGATGGTAGTATTGCCCCGAGGCGATTAACTACAGAAATGTTAAACGCACTTAAGCTAGGCATAACTTACGGACTATTTTTAGAAGCATTCAAGTTAGGCTCCTGATTCAAAAAACTTGCTAAGCGAGCTTGTTGACTTTAACTGCGGCGATAGCTGACTTGATCGGCTTAGTCAGAAATACTAGTAGGCGTAAATGCTCCCGTCAAAATAATATTGATTTTAGGCGATCGCGCTTTTTTTCAAAAGCTTAAATAATCAGAAAAAGAATAATTCCTAAGTTTCTATTCAATTTAAGCAAATAGTTAAGATTAATGGCGCTGAAATTAAGTTAATTCTTTAAGAGCGATCGCGATCGCTACCCCAATTTAGCCCCAACTCACGTTAAACTCAAAGGCTGTTTATCTGTGATATTAATCTTAATTTGTATGAATCGAAATTCTCATATTACCAAACCAGATCATTTAAATCAACCCGATGCATGGCTTTATGATCGCTCAGTTTTGGGATGGATACTGAATCCTACGCTTAGCAAACAATTACCATTTTTATACCAAATCTTCGGTCTGTACTGCTATTTATATTTCAATCTCACTGGCAAAAATTATCTGAAAGGGGGAAGAGAATTATTTAGGTTCTTATCAGGAGCTTTTTTTAAGCTTTCACCCAATCAATATTTAGAGCTACAACTATCGGGTTATAAAGTATTTTTAGATCCACTCGATATGAGGCTATTTCAGGTGGTTAATGAACTCGCGACCAAAGATACAGATACGAAAGTTTTGGCTCACTTACTTGCTGAAGGAGACACTTTTCTTGATGTTGGCGCAAATCATGGCAGCTTTGCGATTGTGGCAAGTAAGTTGGTTGGCACTAGCGGTTTTGTCGTCGCTGTAGAGCCGCAGCCGCGCCTTGCCAAAGCTTTAGAAAAATCGCTTACGGCTAATGCATTGTGTAAATTTCAGATTCATAATTTAGCGATTGGGAATTCGGATGGAGAAATAGAATTATTAGTTCCAATTGGCACATCAGGAGCAGCAGGAGTCTTTCCTGAACATTCCGCAACCCATAAATATAAGGCAATCAAGGTTCCACTCAGACGTTTTGATGACTTGGTAGATTGGCAAAGCTTTTCGGGGAAAGTTTTACTGAAACTTGATGTGGAAGGAAGTGAATGTGCATTTCTCTTAGGTGCAAGCAAAATGATTACATCCCTAAAGCCAATTTTAATTATCGAAGTTCATCCCACCAGCTTGAAAGCAGCAGGAGCAACTGGAGAAGAACTCAAGCAATTGTTACAACAATTAGGATATACAAGCTATGCAGAAATTAACGATTGCGATCGCACTTTTGATTTAAAAGATTTAAATACCGATATCCAAAGGAATGTGGTGATGATGATGAGATAAACAATTATTTTTTCGTCACAAATTACGGTTTATGGCATATTTCTATAGGGCAAGTAAGATCGCAAGATAATTTCTATAACAATTTTTATGACAATTTCTACTAAGATCGAAAGTCTACATGCCATTGGAATGCCCAAGATCATGCCAATGATCGCAATGTTCTATACACCTTATCAGCTCTAACAACATAAATGAAGACTTGGCTCAAACCTGCTCAGCGATTAGAAAAACTCCCTCCATATGTTTTTGCTCGCTTAGATGAGTTGAAGCTACGAGCGAAAGAGCAAGGTTTAGATTTGATCGATCTCGGTATGGGTAATCCCGATGGACCAACGCCTGAGCCAGTAGTCGAAGCGGCGATCGCGGCTTTACAAAATCCGCTCAATCATGGCTATCCACCCTTTGAAGGCACGGCAAGTTTTCGACGAGCAATTACTGAGTGGTATAAACGTCGCTATAACGTTCAACTCGATCCTGAAGGCGAAGCATTACCTTTAATTGGATCTAAAGAAGGACTGGGACATTTAGCGATCGCCTATATCGACCCAGGTGATGTCGTCCTTGTACCAAGCCCTGCTTATCCTGCTCATTTTCGAGGACCATTGCTGGCGGGTGGGGAAATCTACGAAATGATCCTTAGTGCTGAAAATAATTGGCTAATCGACTTATCAGCAATTCCTAAAGAAGTCGCGCAAAGAGCAAAGGTGATGTATTTCAACTATCCTGCTAACCCGACTGGTGCAGTTGCCCCACGCGAATTTTTTGAAGAAGTGGTCGCCTTTGCTAAGAAACACGAAATTTTACTAGTTCATGATCTTTGTTATGCCGAACTTGCCTTTGATGGCTATCAACCTACCAGTCTGTTGGAAATCGAAGGTGGCAAAGATGTAGGTGTAGAATTTCACACTCTTTCCAAAACCTACAACATGGCAGGCTGGCGCGTTGGCTTTGTGGTTGGCAATCGTCACGTGATCCAAGGTTTACGCACCCTCAAAACTAATCTCGATTACGGTATCTTCTCAGCAATCCAAGTGGCGGCTGAGACAGCATTACAACTGCCTGATACTTATTTAGAGGCTGTATGCGATCGCTACAAAGAGCGGCGTGATTTTATGATTTCTAAACTTGCCGAGCTAGGTTGGGATATTCCCAAAACCTATGCCACGATGTATCTTTGGATTCCTGTACCGAATGGGCTGACCTCGGCAGACTTTGCCCTAAAAGTATTAGAAAGTACGGGCGTAGTTTTCACCCCAGGTAGTGCCTTTGGTAAAGGTGGCGAAGGCTATGTGAGAATCAGTTTGATCGCTGACTGCGATCGCCTTGGCGAAGCACTAAATCGCCTCAAGCAAGCAGGGATACGTTACAAATAACTTACAAATAACTACGTTAGGATATGAATCGCTTGGCGTCTTGCATCCTGACACTCGTCCTGACACTTAACTAAAAAGTAGAAAATGAAAAGTGCTTAATCTATTACCCTTTGCCTTTGAATTTACTTCCCCAGGTCCGATCGCCCTTGAAATTGGACCACTTTCTGTACGTTGGTATGGATTGCTGATTGCCTCTGCAATTATTTTGGGGACAGTGCTAGCGCAAAACCTTGCTAAAAAACGCAATGTTGATCCAGATCTGGTGGGCGATCTGGCGATTTGGCTAGTGGTCGGAGCAATTCCTTGCGCTCGTCTCTACTATGTTTTGTTTGAATGGAATCGCTTTCAAACTCAACCTTGGTACAAAGTATTTGCGATCTGGGAAGGTGGCATCGCCATCCATGGCGCAATCATTGGTGGCGCGATCGCCGCAACTATATTTTGTAAGCGTCAAAAAATTTCCACTTGGCTAATGGCAGATCTGATTATGCCTGCAGTGATCTTGGGGCAAGCGATCGGGCGTTGGGGTAATTTCTTTAATTCCGAAGCTTTTGGTAGTCCCACCGATTTACCTTGGAAATTATTTATTCCCGTCAATCGTCGTCCGCCCGAATTGCTTGGCGAGTCTTACTTTCATCCCACATTTTTATACGAATCTCTCTGGAATGTCGGTGTCTTTGCAATTTTAATGTTTACTTTTCTGCGATTTCCCAAGCTTAGGACGGGTACGATCACGATGATCTATGCGATCACCTATAGCCTTGGTAGATTTTGGATTGAAGGTTTACGAACTGATAGCCTAATGGTTGGATCACTTCGGACTGCACAGATAATCAGCTTAGTAGCGATCGCCGCAGGTATTTTTGGCTTAGTCTGGCTATACGGATTGCGCCGCCGTTTCCCCGACACCATACCAAAAGAAATGCCGACCGAAAACTCATAATTTACAAATGTTCAAATCGCCGCATACAGATCCTCGCGAAATGGTGGAAACTGCATTCCTTGCTAGTACCACCGCCATGTTGTTTTTAATTAATTATTACTTTCCCCTTGGACCATTGTTAAGAATGCTGTTTCCTTTACCAACAGCTCTAGCCTATTTACGCTGGAATGGACGAGCCTCCCGCATGGCAATGATCGTCACCGCATTACTACTTGCGATCTTAATGGGACCAACTCGCAGCATTCAATATATTGTTCCGCATGGGCTAGTTGGCATAACCTTAGGTTATCTATGGAAACGAGATTTTCCTTGGGCAGGTTCGTTGAGTATTGCTACGATCATTGGCTCACTGGGCAGTGCTTTTCAGTTTGCATTTTTATCACTTTTATTAGGCGAAAATGTTTGGACTTATTCAATTGTCCAAGTTACAGGTTTACTCAATTGGTTGATGCAACTTTTTGGTTCACTCGAACAACCAGATTTCGCAACGATTCAACTTTTTGCGATCGCGGCAATTATCTTTAGTAACTTTGCTTACCAATTACTTGTTCATATAGTCGCTTGGATCGTCCTTGATCGCCTTGGCAACCCGATCCCCAATCCCCCCAAATGGATAGAATCTCTGTTAGCTTAAAGATGAAGATTACATTTAGAGTTAGTTTTTAGCTTAACTCGTATAGCCTAAGTTAATTGACACAATCTCGACTAAGAAATTATACTCATTACCTAACCGCCAGAATAAGTAATGTTCTGAAATATTGGCGCAATCTACCCACGCTACTATGACCAATTCTGCCGAATTAAATCCAACGACATTGACAAACAGATCAATTACCCTTTCAGACCGAGAACTTCAAGTGATTGAATTAGTAGCTGCGGGCTTAACCAATCAAGATATTGCCATCAATCTCGCCATCAGTAAGCGCACTGTCGATAACCACATTAGCAACATTTTGACCAAAACCAAGACCGACAACCGTGTTTCTTTGGTGCGCTGGGCTTTGCAATGGGGGAAAGTATGCATTGACGAAGTTAATTGCTGCCTCATTGACACTCAAACAATTACAAATGCTTTAGATAAAAAAGAATTAAAGCAGGAATTAGAAAGTGCCTAGCGAGGAACTAACTTTTAATCGCTGTAAGATTATTTATAATCCCGATATAGCGTTAGCAATGTATAGAGAGCTAGCTTCACATATTGAACAAATTGAAAATGTTACTACCGAATTAGTGTGGCAAGACAGCACAAAGTTTAGTTATCTAGGTAGTCAAATTGGAGGGATGTGGCTTACCTGTAACCAAAAAATGGCTACTCAATCTCAAGCCTTAATCAAAAATATTTTAAATCACTATGGAGCTTGGATAGCTGAATCCAAAGAATAGAGAGAAACTTTGCGATCGCTTCTATTTTCATACTTCGTCTATGATGAAACCGTAGTTATTTTAGAGGGCTGCAGGGCGAAGCCCCGCTTCAGATTTCTTCTGCGTCCATGTTAAAAACCGAAGTTTTCAACATGGACGCGGTGTAGCAACATATTTATATGAAAAAACGCATATTTACAGATTTTGATGGTCCCATCATGGACGTATCAGAGCGCTATTACCAAGTTTATTTATACTGTTTAGAAAAAATTCGCAAACCTACACAGTTAATTAATATTTTATCAAAGTCTGAATTTTGGGAATTAAAGAGATCGCAAGTACCTGAAAAAGAAATCGCTACAATCTCAGGATTTGAAGATGAAGAAAGGGCGATCGCTTTCGCTCACTTGCGAAGTGCCACTGTACATACAGAGCCATACTTTAAATATGATCGCTTAATCAAAAACGCAGTAAAAGCTCTTGAAAAAGCTCAAGATACAGATATAGATCTCGCTGTAATGACTATGCGCCGTCGTCGCGAACTTGATCCTATACTCGATAAATATAATTTAAGGCGTTTTTTTACTATCGATCATATTTTTTGTCTTGACGATGACTATGTTAAAACCATTGATACTCAAGATAAGCTGAAATTAATGCAGAGCGCCCAAGCAACTTTGCCCGTAGCTGAACATCAATGGATGATTGGCGACACAGAGGCTGATATTATCGCCGCACAAAGCCATAATATTCCTGCGATCGCTGTACTCACTGGAATCCGAAGTTACACTCAATTAGAAAAGTACAAACCAAATCAAATCTCTCTCGACTTAATGACATCAATAACAGCCATTATCGAGTCATAGATAAGCAAAAATTACTTATCTATGTCTTCCAGATTATATTCCACCCAAAAATTCTTGTTTTGCAATCTTTACCATTACAGCTTGCTGTCCTAAATAAAGCATATGTAGCTCAGTAAGCAGTTGCTTAGCCGAATCTAAGTCAATGCTTTGAATCTGTTGGCAAAACATCATATGTGTAAACTGCTTTTCTACAGGTAGATCACTCATAAGTACCTCTTTTACAAAACAAACAACGATAACAGTGATTAGAAGATTAAAATGTTTGACAGCGGATGTTAGCCACTATGTCAATACAACTTAACAATACTTCAAATTCGTTGGAACAAGTGTATCACGACAAACATTTTTTTTAGATATACCCAAAGAAACATTTTTATAAAAAGCTTTTAGAAGCATTTCTTATGGCGAGCATAAGTAAACTTAACGTGAGGTTGATTTAAGTCAACCCTTCTCAGACTTATAGCTGTCGCCAAATGTATCAGGACATAAAACCCAAGAAAGTTGGAGGCGGCGCGAAGCGCCGCCTCCAACTTTCTTGGGTTTGGTTTTGTCTTAATACAAGTGGCGACAGCTATAGTTCCCATTTATACCGCGACCATGTTAAAAACTTCGGTTTTCACCATGGTCGCAGAAGAAACCCGAAGCGGGGCTTCGCCCTGCGACCTTCTAAAATAACTATCGGTTTCATCCTAGACGCGGTATATAAATTATCTACAGCCAATAAAAACTCAAAAAGCCGAAGGAACGCATAGCGCCCTTTCGGCTTTTGCGTAGAGGCTCGCTAAACGAGCCTCTACTATTTGGGGATAAGAAAAAAACTAAAGCAAGCCAGTATTTGCGCCTTGCTTGCCTGTAGCTAGTTCAACTTTTATAATCTTTCCGCCCATCTTCATAATGCGTTGCTGTTCAGCGAACCAGTTATCGTAGGATACTAATTTCGTGAAGTATGTATTTTGCAACTCTCGTTGTGTACGAATGCGGGTTTGGCTAGGTACACAAGCAGTGATTTTAAAAGTCCGCATAGCGGCGATCTCCTTCAGAGCCAGTTATTAAAAATAAATTACAAAGAAAAATCTTAACTTACATAAGCGTTTGCGGCGAGATAGAAGCATAAGCTACCTAACTCGCCGCTTTGTAAATATTAATTAATTAAAAAATTAACAAATAAATAGCAATCAACGCCATATTAGTAATTAGCTTAAGCCAGAGCTGATGTAGTCAAGATATACACCCAATTCTTTACCAGCTTCAGAACCAACGATACTAGCAGCAACTTCTTTGATTGCTTGAATTGCTTGAATGGTGGAAACTACAGGTACTCCAAGGGAGTTGTAAGTTTCTTTCAAGCCATTAAGTACGCGTTCGTCAAGAATCGAAGCATCACCTGCAAGCATTGCATAGGTTGCATAGCGCAGATAGTAGTCGAGGTCGCGGATACATGCAGCATAACGACGAGTGGTGTACATGTTGCCACCGGGACGAGTGACATCAGAGTACAACAAGGACTTAGCAACAGCTTCTTTAACGATAGTTGCAGAGTTAGCAGAGATCGCTGCGGAAGCACGAACGCGAAGTTCGCCAGTTGCGAAATAGCTCTTTAGCTTTTCGAGTGAAGAAGCATCAAGGTACTTGCCTTGAACGTCGGAAGAATTGATGACGGAAGTAATTGCGTCTTGCATTTTTGTATATCTTTTAGGTTTGCAATTAGTTTTTTTGAATCAGAGATTCAGAATTCTGAATAACTAAAATTCTGTTTTTTAAAGACAATTAATTCGAAAACAGTCCAAGAGAAATCTGAGATAGTTCAGAAATCGCTTTACTGCATAGCACCGATGACGTAGTCAAAGTAGTAGCCAGCTTCAGCTGCATCTTCACCAGACAACAAGGAAGCTGCGGCATTTTTCAAGCCACGTACACCTTCAGCAACACCAGGAATAGGGGTCCCTAAAGAGTTGTACATTTCCTTAACGCCAACGAGTCCGATTTCTTCAATGGGAGTGACATCACCTGAAACAACTCCGTAGGTTATCAAACGGAGGTAGTAGTCGAGGTCACGCAAACAAGTTGCTGTCATTTGCTCACCGTATGCATTTCCACCAGGAGAAACAACATCAGGACGCTTTTGGAAAAGTTGATCGCCAGCTTGCTTAACAATACGCTCGCGAGATTCGGTCAAAGTTTGGGCAATGCGAAGACGACGTTCGCCAGAGCTTACAAAGCCCTTAATACGATCTAGTTCGCCAGGGCTGAGGTAACGGGCTTCAGCATCTGCATTCACGATAGACTTCGTGACTACGCTCATTTAATTTTTCTCCGATCAAAAATGTGAATAAAAACGATTGATGTGATGCCATACCATGCAGATATCCTCTAGCTTAAGCTGCCGTTCCGAAGAACAATTGCAAAAAACTTATTTAGGTATCTGACATGGAAGGTTTCTTTGTCAAATGAAATGATTACCAAAACATTTTGAAGCATTGCGTTGTCTACAAGCTTTTCTTGATCACACTTCTTAACAATTATTATGCTAACACCAGACCTGAAAAGTTGAATTAATTAGCTCGAAAGTATTGCTACTCCAAGGGTTACAACACCTCCAAGGATCATTAAGCCTGCTGGCATAAATTTTTTGGTTTTAATTAGACGCACCATGAAGACGATCACCAACAGGGATACGATCGCCATACCAGCAATTTTGCCCCACTCTTGATTTTGGGCGGCGGCGGCTCCTGCGATCAGCAATCCTGCGCCGCTAATAGTGCCAGAGATAATTGATGCTTTGCTTTGACTTTTGACAAAACTAATAATGCCGCCAACGATCGCGACGATTCCATAAACAATCAAGGCAAGTGTACTTGGGGAAAACTTCATAGGTGTATAGCTAATCTTTAAGACTGGTACAAAAAATATCAAAGACCATGCTAGCGAACAGTATTTCTGAGCGATCGCTAACTCTAAATTTTAGTTACAGCCTATTGAGGGTGTGAGTGATTCAGATCATTTTTTGAAAGTGCCGCGAAGCAGCACTTTCAAAAAATGATCTGGTTTTTTATGGCAGCGCAAGGCGCTGTAATCAAATTTAAAATTTAAAACTTAGAAACCAGAGGAAGCGAAAGGCGTCTTCTCTGGTTTCTAAGTTTGTTTACTAATTTAGAGCAAAAATAAATTAGTCATAACCGATGCGAGCCGATTGAGATAGGGTGCTGGATCGAGAGCTACCCAACCATCGCCCGAAGGAACCATAAGCTCAAAATGCAAATGTGGACCAGTTGACCGACCAGTCGAGCCGACAACACCAATTTGTTGACCTTGAGCTACTTGTTGACCCTGAGATACATAAATGGCTTCAAGGTGGGCATAACGTGTGCCTGTAGAACCATGATCAAGTTCAACTAGGTTGCCATAACCATCACTCCAACCTGCATATTCAACTCGTCCTGTTTTTGCCGCCAGTACGGGAGTGCCAAAAGGCGCACCAAGGTCGATGCCGCTATGAAATGACCAAATTATGGTCACTGGGTTCATGCGCCAACCGTAGTCGGAGGTAACAGGGACGGAGTAGGGTAAGGGATAGCCACCTGCTTGAAAGATTACGGATGGATTGTCTGAGCCTCTAGACGCGATCGCAGGATTGAAAGGAACTGGGTCAGGCTTCCAGATTGCGCCAGGGACAAATACAACTTTGGGGCGGCGTTGGCAGCCATTGCGCTCAAAGAGGACATCCGCGCGAATATTATATTTTTTGGCAACGGTTGTGTAGTTTTCTTCGTTTTTGAAGCGATAAGTTAAACCGTCTATTGGCGGAACCGATAGGGTTTGACCAACTGTGACTTCACCGTTGCGGACTTCTGGGTTTAAACCCATCAAGGTTGCGGTTTTTAATTCATATTGTTTGGCGATCGCCTCAAGGGTTTCGCCTTGTTTAACCTTATGTTTTTGTAAGTCATCGAGGGTTGGTTTCCCACATAGTTCTTCAGCTTCCTTGGCGGTAGGCTGATCGACAGAGGGAGTTGGAGTTGACGAGGTTGCGAGAACAGGAGAAGGAAGTGAACTCGCGATCGCAACTAAAAGTAAAGAGATTTTCCAAAATGGCTTCATGAATCTTCACAAAGTCAGTACCTAGATATTCTCGCAGCGATCGCGCTTTTATGAGCAGCACCTATAGAGTGATTTAAGAAAGTTAAGGGGACAAAACATTATTTGACAGGTGATTTTAAAAAGTAGAAGCCATATCAACGACCATTAAACGACCATTATTTTATGGGGTATGTTTTTATTGTTTTAGAAATAGACTAAAGAAATAAATCAAAAAATCACTTTCCAAAATCATGACAAATTCGCAAGCTTCTATTAGTAAAGAGCAACTCCAAACCTTCTTAGATATTGCTACTGAGGCGGCTATCGCGGGTGGTGCAGTCCTGAAATCTTATTCGGGAAATCTCATGGATAAAGAAGTCGAAGAAAAACGACCTGGAGATTTAGTCACGATCGCGGATAAAGAATCGGAAGCAATGGTTCTATCAATTTTGCAGCGTCACTTTCCTGATCATGGAATTTTGGCAGAAGAATCGGGTGTATTAGGGAATATAGAGAGTCGATATTTATGGGCGATCGATCCGCTTGATGGCACAACAAATTTTGCTCATCAATATCCGTTCTCTTCAGTATCGATCGCTTTATTAATTGATGGAATTCCTTCAGTTGGTGTGGTTTACGATCCTACTCGCGATGAACTTTTTCGGGCAGCTACAGGCTTAGGCGCAACCTGTAATCGTTTATCAACTCATGTTTCTGCTACATCAGAACTTAGTCGCAGTCTATTAGTAACAGGCTTCGCTTATGATCGCACCCGCACTGACGACAATAACTATGCCGAGTTTTGCCATTTCACTCACATTACTCAAGGCGTGAGGCGTGGAGGTTCGGCAGCAATGGACTTAGCTTATGTTGCTTGTGGTCGATTAGATGGCTATTGGGAGCGTGGTTTATCTTTGTGGGACTTAGCGGCTGGTGTGGTGATTGTGCGCGAGGCTGGTGGTGTTGTTACTGCCTATGATGGCAGCGAACATATTCCTAAGTCAGGCAGATTGCTAGCAACTAATGGTCATTTACATGAGCAAATGGTTGCTGAGTTAGCTCTTATTAAACCTTTGCCATTTAAGTTTCCATTTGGACGTTAGACTTCGACTTCGCTCAACCTTCAAAATCTACGCAGGCTGAGCGAAGTCGAAGCCTGAGCGAAGCTAAAATCTGCGGTTTAAGGATTTGGTAAACGTTCCATAAGATAGCAAAGGCAATCTTGCCGAATAATATCGGTGTTGAGGGTGATCATAGATGGCATGACCGCCGCCTTTAAAGTGATTTCCCCATTCTTAATTTGGAAATAGCGATCGCCTTTTTCTTCACCATCTTCACTCACAGCCAGCAAATATGCTTTCTCGGTTTTCGCTTTACCAAAGTTTGCCCCAATTGGTAACTCACAGAAGTTCAATCGATCCATATCGATGGGGAAAGTAATATCATCGTTAGGCTCACCAGTAAAGCTGAATTTAATATGTTCAGGTATTTTGACGATCGCTACGGTGTGAAATAAATCAATATCGGCGATCGCGGAGTCAGGCAGATTATCGAAACTATCGAGATTGAGACAAGTTTCCAAATATTCCAAAGCGTGGGCAGTACCATCGATCTGATCAGGCTGTCCGCACTCCAGCACGATCGCAGGACAAAACTTACCAAAAGCGTAAGACTGCACCGTTTTTGGATTGGTGTAATGCACGATGATTTTACCGAATAGTCGGGCAAGTTGTAGAGAATGCTTGTCTAAGCGTGTAATACAGCCATAATGCGGATTTTTACCCGTATTGTTATGAATATCAATACTTGCAAATACCCCACGCGATCGCATTTCTGTAATTACCTGTTGCGCCATAATTTGCTCTGGCGAGTCCCCGATTTGCCAAATACGATTGTAATCAGGTTGATCGGCTAAATGTCTTTGTCGATATCTAGCAGCCTCGATATTGCCGATAAATAATGAAAGCGATCGCGGCAGATGCTTGCCTAAAAATTTGTTTGAAGTTTGAGGATCATATTTGCGAAGTAATTCACGGATCGCTAGCCAACTGGTTGTCTCATTGCCATGTAACAAAATCGAAACAAATAATGGCAGTTGGCGATCGCCTTTTAGGTGAATGAGTGTGGGGCGCTTAAGCAGTTTAAAAAGCTGATTAGATTCAAGTTCGAGCAAGCCGTCGGGAATATGATCAAAAATATCAAGCATGACAGAACCTAAATAGTAAAGGCGGCGCTAAGCACCGCCTTTACTATCACTATAAGAAAAAGGCACGCTTTGCGTGCCTTTTTCTTTAAAAACAATTTAGGAGTGCCAAATGACACCCCTAAATCTAAATGCAGGATAAAAAATAATTGCACTTAACAGAAAACAAACACAAATCTGACTAACTAAAATTAGTAAGTAAGACCCATGGTGCGAGAGGTTTCAGCTCCCAAATAGACACGGATGCTTAGGAAGTCAGTGGGGCAAGCAGTTTCGCAACGTTTGCAACCAATGCAATCCTCGGTACGTGGAGACGAAGCGATTTGAGCCGCTTTACATCCATCCCAAGGAACCATTTCCAAAACATCACAAGGGCAGGCACGCACGCATTGTGTGCAGCCGATACAGGTGTCATAAATTTTGACTGCATGCGACATATTGCTATTGCTCCAATCAATATATGTACCTATTTTAGGCACGGGATGTTTAATCCCAAGTTTATCGCAGAGGTTTACATTCGATGCTTAGTTTGTGAGATAACTTAAAACAAATTAATATTTGCGGCTGTAATGAAGTTTTTGCCTTACTGCGATCGCTACTAAGTTTCAAAAGCAAAATCTATTGATCGCATTCGTTGATGAGGGCAATGATGAATGAAGTATCAATGAATATTGTTAAGGTTCTTTTCTCCACTCATATACAGGTCAAGGTTAGCGGCAAAATCAACTGGGGCTTGAATTTTGATATGTTTGAGTTTGCTCATCTATCTAGCTGAAAGTTGTTGCCATGAGGTTATAACTAAATTATCAAAGATAAATTTCTAAAAGATTACCTTGCATGAATAACTGTCTCTGTCTTGCTTGCGATCGCCAAAATCCAGTAACAACAAAATTTTGCACTCAATGCGGCGCGAGGTTACAAATTCAAGAACGTTATCGCGCTTTACGGATAATTGGTCAAGGCGGATTTGGTAAGACTTTCTTGGCTCAGGATGAGTCGAAGCCGTCACATCCGCGTTGTGTGATTAAGCAATTTGCTTTTGAGACGATCAATCCTAATGCGAGTCAAGGGGATTTGGCGATCGCGGTGCGGTTGTTTGAGCAGGAGGCAAAGCGGCTAGACGATCTGGGTAAGCATCCGCAAATTCCTGAACTTTTATCGTTCACAATCCATGAAGATAAGCAGTATCTAATCCAAGAGTTTATCGATGGTGAGACGTTGGAGCAGGAGTTAAGGCGGGTCAATGCTTTTAGTGAGCAGCAGGTGCGCGATGTGTTGGTGGAGGTATTGCAAATTTTGGAGTTTGTGCATAGCAAGTCAGTAATTCATCGCGATATTTCCCCTGACAATATTATTCGGCGCAAGGGTGACGGTAAGTTGGTGCTGGTAGATTTTGGGGCGGCAAAGCACGCAACGGCAACGATATTGGCTAAGACGGGGACGGGCATCGGGAAGCCTAGTTATGGCGCTCCTGAGCAAATGTTGGGTAAGTCGGTGTTTCAGAGCGATTTGTTTGGGTTGGGTGTGACTTGTTTGCATTTACTGACAAATGTGGAGCCGTTTACGCTCTATGACGTGTTGGAGAATGAATATCAATGGCGACAGTTTTTGAATGGGAAGGTGGTAAGTGATGGGTTTGGGAAGTTATTGGATCGGATGACGGCTTACAGGGTGAAGGAGCGACCAAATTCGGTTACGGAGATTTTGCAAGAGCTAGTCGTCGAACAAAAAACACCAACTTCCGTTAATACTTCTTCTGGTGTCTATAGTTTTAAAGCTGAAAACTTACAAGCAGAACATCGTGTATCAATTCCTTCTGCAATACCAAGTAAGCAAGTACCAATCTCTAACCAAAATACCTCAAGTAAATCTAATGGCTTGATCAATCGACATATTCGCCAAGCGGAAAGCTATATCATTCAAAAATTATGGGCATCAGCACTACAAGAATTGAGAAGTGCGATCCAAATTGATGAAAATAATAGTAATTGTCATGCTTTGTTAGGTGTGGTTTACATGAACCAAAACCTGATTGGTATGGCAAAGATGAGTTTTCAGCAAGCTCTGAAAATTAATCCATCTGAGCCTTTAGCTTTGAAATATATTGCTAAAGTTGATGTGACACATACTAATTCTGCATCAAGTCAACAAACAACTGTTTCTAATAAGACTACTTCAAGTCCTAATGTATCCCAATCGCCTGTTGCGTTGCGATCAGCTAAGGCGATTGACTATCGCAAACTAGAGAAACTACTGAAAGCGAAAGAATGGAGAGCGGCGGATGAACTGACTACTTCAATCATTTTGAATATCTCAAATCGAGAAAAAGAGTTTTGGTTGGACATGAAACATATTAGAGATTTTCCTTCTGAAGACTTGCGAACAATTGACCAGTTATGGGTACATTATAGTTACGGGAAGTTTGGGTTTAGTGTGCAAAAAAAGGAGTGGCTGGAATGCGGGGGAGAAATCGATAAATACAACTACGAGGTTTGGAAGAAGTTTGCGGCAAAAATTGGCTGGTATTATCCACCTCATATTTTAAATATGTTTGAAGGTAAATGGGATTCGTATATCGAGTTTATGAATAAGACTGACAATGCTCAAAATGCAGTAAAAGCTGGTCTCCCTAGAGCATTACTTTTGTGCCACGATAGAGGCTGGCGTGGATGGGAGTCTGTGGTGCGTCTTCACAACAATGAATTTTATAGGTTTGGATATCTTCTACTATCACGAAAAGATTTATAACCCGTAATATATATCAAGAAAAAACTAAAAATACTTCTTTAGTTTCATACCCTATATTCATCCAGAAATTCCTAACCTCTGCTTCAAGTATTTCAAAATAAGAAATTGAGATTCATGTATTACTTCATTGAGTAAGTTAATATGCTCTGAGTTATAACGGCTAAATGAAAGTGAATTTCCTCCAGAATAACTTTCTAAAAATTGTTTTAGAATTAGTAAAGTTTGGCTACCATGAAGTGCACCATGTGCAACAAGATCTCTAACACTCTTGAACTTTTTGGAAAAAATAATTGCTTCAACTCTACCATTTTGTTCTATTGATTTCCCATTTATTTCCATCTTAAATAAATCTATAATTGATGCATCCATCTCACTAATATACTCATACAAGGCATACAAAGTCATTAGATGTAAAACTGAATCTACACTTGATTCTTTAAGACTTAAAAATCGATTAATATATTCATCAAGATTGTTCTCTGTAACCTCTAATAATTTATTTATTTTATCAAAAGACAGGGTGATATTTGGGTTTGGGCAAGGAATTCCATCAGAAGTACGTGCAAATATATTCAGTGGATAAATAGATTCATCTTGATTTTCATGATTTAATATTTTGATATGAGTTAAATATCCATATTTATTCATGACATCAGGGGTATACCAAATGAGATTTTCATCTAGCGGTACATAAGCAAATTCCAAACGTTTTAGAGCTTTTACGATTACATTTATTGCTTCAGTCTCAAAAAGCTTCTTATTGGCTTCCTCATTATGATCAGATTTATAAAATATGTGTTTTCTTGTCGCCGATAGTTGATATTTCTCAGCCTTAAAAAATTCTACTGGATTTTCCTCGTCAAGCAAAATATCTCTGATAAAACATTGAAACCAAAGCTGATTTTGTGAAGACAAACTAAAAATAGCAGTGTAAGAGTACATTTCTATAATTCCTAGACAGGTTAATTTTAACAGTTGACATTTAAGAAAAGTGATCTCTTATACTCGCTCATAAGCACTAATAAAATCGTCCCGTGAAATCCCCGATTGAGTACAGATACTTCTGAGCGTAGAACCCTTGATCAGCTTATGGTTTGGCATAGTTAAAGGAGTCGTTGTTCCATCATCATTTTGCCTAATCATCGAAATATGTTCCTTTTCTCGAACTATCGAAAATCCAAAACTCTCAAGTACCTTAACTACTTTCGATTTAGGCGCATCAACAGGAAACTTAGCCATTACACACTCGCCTCGGCAACAAAAGCCTCAAGCACTGAAGATTCAGATTCTAAAACCGATCGCCCAAAAGTTTCGATATGAAATAAAATCGCCGCTCGCACATCATTGAGCGCCTCTTCATATGAGTCACCCTCACCAACTACAACCCCTTGAATACCTAAAGGATAAGCAACATAACCCTCTGGATGCTTTTCAACCACAATTTTGATATGTTTCATAATTGATTTGCAAGTCAACATTTACTGTTGCCTCAATTCTAACGCTTGGCTCGTGCTTAATGATGAAATAAATCTAGTCGTTTCAAGATAATCACTTACAGATATATTTTTAGCAGCATAAAGTTTGATGTTTTCGCGATCGCGTTTTTTGTGGAGAGATTTGCGATCGCGATACAAATGTCAGACTCCTACAGCTACTTATTTTTTTGCTAGAATAACAAACACTATTTTCCTTAAAATATCATGCCAAAACATATCTCCAATCACTTCACCATTGAAGCTGAACAAGAAGACGATAATCGCTGGATTGCTGAAATTCCAGAAATTTCAGGAGTTCTTGTTTATGGCAACACTCAACAACAGGCAATAACTAAAGCCCAATCTCTAGCTTTGAGAGTCATCGCTGACAAATTAGAACATGGAGAAATGGCTTTTGGTTTGACGAGTTTTGAATTTGTTGCAGCATAGAAAAACTATAAAATGAGTCAGTGGTCATCAGCAAAAGCCCGAAAAGTATTATCTGCTTTAGAAAAGATTGGGTGGAAAGTCAAACGTCAGACGGGATCTCACAAAATTTTAGAGCGAGAAGGTTGGGAAGATTATGTTTTCGCATTTCGAGATAGCGATGAAATTGGGACAAAAATGCTTGCTCGTATCGCTAAGAAAACAGGACTGAAACCAGAAAATTTATAGCAAAGAAAACTTAGTATTTGTGAATTAAAATTTTCGGGTGATAAGAAAGGAAGACAAACATGAAAATCCATGATTATCCCCTTTTAACCAGTCATGATTGAACATCTCGACTTCCCACTAGCCAAAGCGCAATACCTACTTAGCTATAGCGGCGAACAAGGCAAAGGCGGCGATAAAAGTCGATTTTGGCAAAACGTGATGGGATACGATCGCCCCGAAGCGATCCGTGATGCAATCTTGCAACAAGTTACACCCCCAGATCTAGTATTTCAGCGTCAAGATGCTTATGGTAAAAGATATACAGCTGTAATTCTAATTGCTGGACAACTCAAGCGATCGCGGGAAATTCTTACAGTTTGGATCGTGCTTAATGATGAAAATATTGCTAGATTTGTAACAGCAGTACCACAACGCAAGAGGCAAAAGCGATGACTAAATTTCAAATGTTTGATTCAGTCACCTTAAATCAAGACATCCAACTTAGTCGAAGTGAAACTGCGCCCAGAGGAACAGATGGCGCGATCGTTGAAATATTCAAAGATGGAGAAGCTTACTTAGTTGAGCTATTTGATGGATGGTTAAAATTTAATACCGAAGGAGATGTCATAGAAACTTCTCAAGATGATCCCGAAGCCTTTCGCGATACTCTAGATGTAGAAGTAGTTTATCCCCATCAACTTGAATTAGTTGCCAAAGAACACACAGCAGAGCAAACTGCCAAAATCCAACTTTTTACACTAGTCAACTCATTATCAGAAGACAAAATCCTTCAAGTCAAAGAATTTGCCGAATTTCTATACCAGAAACAAACAGGATTAGCTGTAACGCCAAAATTGTAAGGTGAATCTTGCGCGATCGCATTTTTTGTAGAGAGATTAGCGATCGCCAAATTCATTATGGTACTTGTCAGGTAAAAATACCGAAGTCTCATAAAATTGGCTCGATAGGGTCGGCTTGGTGGCAATTTACGATGACTGACGATCGCCTCAAACTCCAGAAAGAAAGTTTAAAGCAACTCGATCTCGCAAATTTCTTGGCTAGTATAAGCCAGACGTTACAAGAGCATGATTTGGGCGATCGCGCTGCTTTGGTGTTTATTCATGGATTTAATGTCAGTTTTGAAAATGCGGCTCTACAGGCGGCTCAGATTGGTGTCGATCTGAACATGAGAGGGGTTATGGCTTTTTATAGCTGGCCCTCGAAGGGGAAATTGGCTGGCTATCTCGCAGATGAGGAGACTATTGAGGCAAGTGCGCAGTATATTGCCGAATTTTTGCTTAACTTGGTGCAAAAGAGTGGGGTTGAGAAAGTGCATATCATCGCACATAGTATGGGAAATCGAGGTTTACTGAGAGCGATGCAAAGGATCTTGACTAAAGTTCAGACGGAGACAAAAATTCCCTTTGGACAAATTTTTCTGGCTGCGCCTGATGTTGATGCCGATCTATTTCAAGAGCTTGCCGAGGCATACCAGAAGCTATCCGAACGGACTACGCTATATGTTTCTGCTAAAGATAAAGCTTTGGCTACATCTGGACTGATTCATAACGCGCCGCGCATTGGCTTTTTTCCGCCGATTACGGTTGTTGATGGTATAGACACGATTGAGGTTTCTAATATTGATTTAACTTTGCTCGGTCATGGTTATTTTGCCGATGCTCGTGATGTGCTGCAAGATATGCATGAATTATTGAAGGGGAATACTCCACCGAATCATCGATTTGGACTGCGATCGATTCAGGTGGACAATCAACAGTATTGGGCGATCAGGCAATAGGTAAATAAATGATGAGGTACAACCACGATATTATCAAAGAATTAATCGATAAGGCATTAACTGCGAACGATTTTAAGGACTTACTTTTCTATCATTTTCGTGATGTCAATGATAGTACTGAGGGACAATCACGACCAGATCAAACACGTGAATTAATCGACTACGCCGAGAAGCAGGGAGAATTTCCAAAGCTATTTGAGGAAATTAAGAAACTCAATTCTACTCGTTTTAAAGAGTTTGAGGATAGGTTGATTAATTCCCCTGAACCAAAAACGGCTGGAAACGGACAAGCGATCGCCAGACTAGAGAAAGAAAAAGAAATGCTATTTAATCAATGGGCGAAAGAATCAATCGACAAAAACAAAGCTGATATTTTCGAAATGATTGTACAAAAAGAAAATGAGATTAATCTAATAAAGCATCAAAGCAGTAGATCTTGCATAGCCAATTTTCGTACCGATTGGGAGAACAAATTAATTGAGATTGATTTTACAAAATCCAAGAATTTAATTGAGAAGTTCAGAAAAGATTGTCTTAACAGGAGCGATCGTCGTTATGCGCTTTTGCTATTAGATAATGCGATCGCAATGGAAGGTGAGCTTATGATGAGATGGTTGGAAAACTACTTGAGAGCCTGCGGAAACTGGTCTACGCCATTTATTCATTGTTTTACAACAACTGCCACCAAAGAGGACTTTATAAGTGCCTTAGCTATGCAGTACAAGATGCCAAAAGATATCGAACTGAGTGAGTTTACAAAAAAATTGAGATCTAAGTTTTGGGCTGGAGAGATTTTTATGATCAAAATTGAAATGCCAACGGGTAACGCCTCAGAGTTTTTGCTATGGTTTGTAGAAGAGTTTTGGCAACAGTTTACAGAGGAGCTAGATGATAGCTTTGCAGTTGTGGCAGCGATCTCTATTGATTGTCAGTTTAAAAGTGAGTCTTTGCCTGACAGCGTGTTTTGTCAATCAAAATTTAATGGTCAAAAGATAAAGCGCTTACCTCTCCAAAATTGGACACAGGATGATGTAAAGTTTTGGCTGCGAGATCACTCAGGCTTAGGCAAAAGAGGAAGTAATATGGAAGATTTTGAGGAACTTGCGAATAGTGTTTGGAATGTTGATAAAGGTAAGCCCAACTCTACTCGAGATGCTTTATTAAAGAATTTGGAGCGACGATTAACTCAAGCAATGCAAGTGGAGGAAAGAGCATGACATTACTGAAATATGAATATACGGGTAAACCAGAGAATCGTCCTGCAAACCCGCATCCTGAAGCTCCAGATAAAATCGAGCCATATATACCTAGTTCTGAATTGATCGAAGCAGTAAATTTAGCGATTTTTTTGCGACGACCACTTTTGCTAGAGGGTGAAGCGGGTTGTGGAAAGACTCGTTTAGCGAGAGCCATTGCCTATGAATTGGGAATTCCTCTATGGCGTTGGGATGTGAAATCAAACACGAAAGCAGAAGAGGGGCGATATAGCTATGATGCGTTGCTGCGATTACATGATTTGCAGATCGCTCAGGCAAAGGGTAAAACCAATCTCGATCCTAGCGATTCTAGTCAATATTGCCAAATGGGGGAGCTAGGTAAGGCATTTGCAATGAGTCGTGATGAGCAGCAAACCTCTATCGTGTTAATTGATGAAATCGATAAAGCTGATTTTGACTTTCCGAACGATTTACTAGCAGAACTTGAAGAGCCTTGGACGTTCTCGATCAAAGAAACGGGTGAAAATGTTACTGCCGATCGCAATCATTTGCCAATCATCATCATTACTAGCAATCGCGAGAAAAAAGATTTGCCGATTCCCTTCCTGCGGCGATGTGTCTATCATTTTGTGGGCTTTCCTGATCGCGATCGCCTTAAAAAAATTGTTGATGCTCATTACGCTGCCGATAGTAATGACTCAGAGCAAGAAATATCAAAAATCAGCTCGGAACCTTCAGCAGAGCTAATAAATGCTTCTATTGATCGTTTTTTGGAAGTGCGTGATGAGAAATGGCTCAAGTCGCCTGGTACAAGTGAACTTTTGGACTGGTTGGAGGCTTTACAAAATTTTGGGAAACAACCCTTTGATAGTGCAATCTTAAAGACGATCAAGCATCTGCCCTATCGAGAATTGTTATTTAAGCGACTTGAAGACTGGAAAAGGGCGGTTCAGTAAATCATGTCAACGTCAGAAGCGATCGCCACCGAGCTTTTTTATCGCATTCGCCAAAGATGTGATGTGGGAATGCGCGAATATTTAGCGGGAATTGAGGCGATTTGTGGCGGCTATGAGCAGCGTTTGCCATTAAAACAAATTTTGCAGATGTTGTGGTGTCATTCGCAGACTGAGCAATTGTTTTTTGAAACTCAGTGGGATGCTTATCAAGAGATTTTAAGCAGCCAAATTAAAAAAGAAGACGAATCTGGAAAGTCATCCGATTCGGCAACAACCGATGTAGAAGAAAGTGCCTCAAATGTCCCCAATAAATCGTCCACACCTGCTGCTATATCTCCATTAGAAGAAAATTCAATTCCCAATCTTAACTATGAAGGCTTTCGAGTGGATAGTTCCACAACTAGCTCCGAAGAAGAATTAGAATTAGGGCTATATTTTCCTGTGTCTCGCCGCACAATGATCTATCTATGGCGTTTTTTGCGCCGTCCTGTGGCGGATGGCGTGGCGGATGTGTTGGATATACAAGCAACGGTCAATCGGGTTGCACGTCAAGGCTTTTATTGGCAACCTGTGATGCGGCGACGGGTTTCTAATCGCGCTCATTTATTGCTATTGATTGATCGCGGTGGTTCAATTTTGCCCTTTTGCCCTTTGTACTGTCCCCCTTTACCCTCTCCATTCGCGCTCGGCGCGATCAATCTTTTTTACGATTTTGGACGATGTGCATTAATTATTCATTATCAGAAACATCCGCCAAAATACTATAAATTTCATTGGGGCTAATATCATCTCGATCAGATTTGGCATAAATCGTTAATAACAACACATTCGTTGGTAACTCAACTTGATAGACCAAACGATAACCCGCACTTTTTCCTTTTTGGATATTGCTATTTTTGACCCTGACTTTAATCACAGCATAGGTTTCACCTAACCCCGCAAGGCGATCGCCAATAAAATTACCAGCTTGAATTTGCTCAAGCACCTCTTGAGTGTCAGAACGAATATTACGATAGCGCTTTGATAAAGAGCGTAGATTTTGCTTGTACTCAGGAGATAAATCAATTTGAACTAGAGGATTATCATTCAGCATCGATGCCATCCCACATTTGTGCAATTGGTATACGTTGTCCTGCCTTAGCTTGTAGAAAAGCCCTTTTCAAACTGGCTTTAATTTCTTCGATGGGCGTATCATCGGGATCATCCTCTAGCTCTTGGGTCGCGATCGCTTCTGGAAATAACACAATTACCCGCACTCGATGGGATTCTTGATTAGACATATTCACATCAAGGGGCTGATCTAGTAATAAATGCCCTTGGCGATCAATCGTGCCTGTAACTTCTAATGCTTTCATATAGGTATTGCTGAGTAAATAAGGGCAATATATCACAAACATTTTATGGCAAATATTTTGAGGCGAGCGCATGGGACTAACTCAGCTAAACTGAGCTTGGGGCTAGTCAATCAAACTGCGCGGCGGCTCGTGGATCAACTAATCCTCAAAATTGCCGCTCTGCGTATCGCAACAACAACGATCGCGACAACCGCAACAACAATATCGGTTTTCGAGTTCTTAGTCTTGGAGCATGACTAACTTAGCCCTTTGCACTTGTGCCCCTTTACCCTCCATCCTTCGCGCTCGGCGCGATCAATTTTACCCCATCCTAACCCTCCCCTTGTAAAGGGGAGGGAACAAGATTTCTGGCTTCCCCCCCCCTTTTGCAAGGGGGGACTGAGGGGGGTAAGTTAAAATACACTCCATGAAGTTCTTATTACCCTCCATCCTTCGCGCTCGGCGCGATCAATTTTACCCCACCCTAACCCTCCCCTTGTAAAGGGGAGGGAACAAGATTTCTGGCTTCCCCCCCCTTTGCAAGGGGGGACTGAGGGGGGTAAATTAAAATACACTCCATGAAGTTCTTATTACCCTCCATCCTTCGCGCTCGGCGCGATCAATTTTACCCCACCCTAACCCTCCCCTTGTAAAGGGGGGGGAACAAGATTTCTGGCTTCCCCCCTTTGCAAGGGGGGACTGAGGGGGGTAAGTTAAAATACACTCCATGAAGTTCTTATCTGATGACAGAACTATATAACCAGACTTCACAAAGAGAAAAACGGCGATCGCTGCGAAACAATATGCCGCCAGCGGAACAGATGGCTTGGGCAAAACTAAGGGGGCGACAAATTCAGGGATGCAAATTTCGCAGACAGTATAGTATTGATGCGTTTGTTGTTGATTTTTATAATACTGAACTCAAACTAGCGATCGAGATTGATGGCGATAGTCATTTTCGAGATGGGGCACAAGTTTATGATGCTGAGCGAGAAGCTTTTTTAGCATCCAAAGGTACTCGCTCTTTAAGGTTTACTAATCAGCAAGTCTATGAAGATTTGGAAGGTGTTGTAGAAGCGATCGCGCAAATGGTCTGTCGATTGAGGGATATTACCCCACCCTAACCCTCCCCTTGCAAAGGGGAGGGAACTAGATTTCTGGCTTCCCCCCTTTGCAAGGGGGGATTGAGGGGGGTATAGTACAAATCTCTCTCTAGCTGTCAAGCTCATCTCAACCATGCCGATACCTATCAACTGCAACAAAAGATTTTTGCATCTTTAGGAATAACCCCATGACCGCAACCCTTGTCATCCGTCGTCACAAAAGTAAAGCTCGCTTTTATCCCGAACGCATTAATGACAATATCAACCTAGATATGGTTTATATCCCCAGTGGCAAATTTATGATGGGTGCGCCAGAAAAAGAAGAAGATTCTAGAGATAATGAACGCCCACAACATTTAGTAACTGTACAATCATTTCTCATGGGGCGATATCCGATCACACAGGCGCAGTATGAGGCGGTTATGGGAACTAATCCATCGAGTTTTAAAGACAAGCCCGACAGCGATCGCACCAATCGAGAGTATCAATTACCAAGCGAAGCGCAATGGGAATATGCCTGTCGTGCAGGAACCTCTACCCCATTCCATTTTGGCAAAACCATCTCAACAGAACTTGCCAATTACAACGGTAACTATACCTATGCAAATGGTGAGAAAGGCGTATGCAGAAAAGAAACAACACCCGTAGGAGATTTTGGCGTAGCAAATGAGTTTGGGCTAAGCAATATGCATGGAAACGTGTGGGAATGGTGTTTAGACACGTGGCATAACAGTTATGAAGGAGCGCCAACAGATGGGAGCGCATGGATAGAACTTAACAAAACTTCACACCTACTGCGCGGCGGCTCGTGGTTCAACTTTCCTCTTTGCCGCTCTGCGTATCGCCTCAACAGCGCTCGCGTCAACCGCAACTACGGTATCGGTTTTCGAGTTCTTAGTCATGCCCCAGGACTAACTTAGCCCTCTGCTCTTTTGCTCTTTTGCCTTTTGCTCTTTTGCCCTTTGCACTGTCCCCCTTTACCCTCCCCATTCGCGCTCGGCGCGATCAAATTTTTTGGTTTTTTGCAAGTAGAAGTCTAGGAATTGTCAAAATTGCGATAATTTTTTCATAGTCGTTTCCCGTAGAGCGCTAATCATCCAAATACTCTGCTACTGTCATCAAATCAGCTAAGCCTAGTTTATTGTGGAGTGCGTCACCCTAGAGTAAGCATAGTAAGTATTGCTCTTCTTGAGTGCATAATTAAATTTGAGGACACCTTTGGAAACTACGCTCTAAAAATCTACGTCCTAGCTACTTATGAAATCGCCACAACCGCCGTCTCCACCATCACAATCTAAACCGCCTAAATCTAAGTTGATGACCCAGATTCATCAACTCACAAAGGTGGTTAATGGGGTCTTAAAAATTAATCCAAAAGAGCGTGTCCCTAAGCTAGAAGTGCGCCGATCGCAAAAAGATCAGCCTGAAATTTATGAATTAGTAGGCGATCGCTACATATTAGGACGTAGTACCAGTAAATGCGATATTGTCGTGCAAACGCCACTGGTGAGCCAAGTTCATGCTCAATTAGTTCGCGATCGCTCTCAAAAGAAAGCGCAATTTATCCTCCAAGATCAAGACTCAACTAATGGCATTTATCGCCAAAAGCAGCGTTTAAAGTCAGTGCCACTGCGTCACAATATGAAAATTACGCTGGGTCCACCTGAACTTGCTGAAGCCGCAAATATTCGCTATCTTGATCCGCCGCCTTGGTATATTCGATCGCTGCAATATGCAGGAATTGGGGCAGGAGGAATCGCAGGGCTGATCGTGTTAGCGATCGGTTATGAACTTGGTCGCGTTCCCGATCTTAAGCCTTTACCCGTTACTCAACAGGGTCCAGTTGAGGTTTTGGCAGGAGATGGGCTTAAGCGCCTCGATCCGACTGATATTGCCAACCATACCGAATATGGCACTTTTGCTGAGTTTGGGCAATTCATTCCCAAAGCTGTCGTTGCTTCTGAGGATACTTCTTTTTATTGGAATATTGGCGTTGATCCTGTAGGTGTAGTCCGCGCGATCGTCACTAATGTTCGCAGTCGGGGTGAGCGCTTAGAAGGCGCTAGTACAATTACGCAGCAACTAGCGCGAAACTTGCTGGGCAAAACTTATGTGGGCACAGAGGACTCGGCGGGGCGCAAATGGCGCGAAGCTGCTGCTGCAATCAAACTCAATTTTACTTATAACAAAGAAGAAATTCTTAGGCTTTATCTAAATCGAGCCTATACAGGTAATGGAGTTTATGGTTTCAAAGATGCCGCCAAACTCTATTTTGGCAAAGAAGCTTCAGAACTGAATCTCTCGGAAGCAGCAACCCTAGTCGGACTATTACCTTCGCCTGAAACAATTAATCCATTTAAAAATAAGAACTTAGCGATCGAATATCGCGATCGCATTCTCAATCGGATGGCGGAATTGGGAATGATCACCGATAAAGATGCGGAACGGGCGCGGCGGTCAGTCCTAATCCTTAATGAATCTGCTAAAACTAAACTGCAAGGCTCAGTTGCACCCTATTACTACAGCTACGTGTTTGAGGAGTTGCAGGATATCCTTGGTGATAATTTTGCCAAAGAAGGCAATCTGATTGTCGAGACTAATCTCGACTTAGCAATGCAAAAATCTTCTGATGCAGCTTTGCGCGATGCTGTTGATCGCGATGGCGCTAATTATGGTTTCAGTCAAGGGGCGATCGTCACGTTGAATGTTAGCGATAGTTCGCTATTAGCAATGACAGGCGGTGTCGATTACACAAAGAGTCAATTTAATCGTGCTGCTCAAGCATTGCGCCAACCAGGTTCAACTTTTAAATTATTTAGCTATGCCGCTGCCGTGGATCGCGGAATTTCACCCAGCACTACTTATTCTTGTGGCGCAATCTCTGGTGTGAGTGGTTGTCACAATGGCGGCAGTGGGGCGATCGATATGTATCGCGGCTTTGCCTTATCAGAAAACGTAGTCGCGGTAAGAGTTGCCGAGGCCGCAGGACTTGATAATGTTGTGAAAATGGCAAGAAACTTAGGGATCACCTCTAAACTTGATGCTTCGGGCAACATGGTATTAGGCGGTAATGAAGTAAAAATACTGGAAATGGCAGGAGCTTATGCCACAGTGATCAATGAGGGCAAATATATCAAGCCCCACGCCATCAAACGTATCCTTGACAGCGCTGATTGTCAAAATCCCAAAGATCGGAAAACCTGCCGTGTCATTTTTGATGCAAATGTTTTCTTGAAACCGCGTCAGGCGATCGATGCTGGGGTCGCCAGCACGATGGTCGATATGATGCGCGGCGTAGTGCAGTACGGTACTGGGCGAGCGGCGGCAATTCCTCAAGGTACAGTCGTTGGTAAAACAGGAACCACTGACGAAGGGCGTGACCTTTGGTTTATCGGTGCTGTACCTAGACGAAATTTGGTTGCAGCTGTCTGGCTAGGCAATGATGAAGGTGTGACTAGCGGCTCAAGTGCTGTCGCTGCACAAGTTTGGGGTGATTATATGCGTCAAGCTGTTCGCTAAATCGATAGAAAAATTGGGGAGAATTCTCTCTATTGATTAAAAAAATTGTGAAAGTTTTGTCAAAAGCGCTTGACGCCTGCCATAGGTGCTGTAGTATTAATTCCGTCTTGTTGATTAGAGCGCTATAAAGCGCCACTCCAATTCCCAAAAATTACGTCTTAACTTCAATCTAAATAGGAGCTACATCTGTGAATAAAGGTGAACTAGTAGATGCGATCGCCGAAAAGGTATCCGTCTCTAAAAAAAATATCGAAGTAATCGTTACAGCAGCGCTCGAATCAATCGTTGATGCAGTGGCTGACGGCGATCGCGTTACTTTAGTTGGCTTTGGCTCTTTCGAGCCACGCGAACGTCAAGAGCGCGAAGGTCGTAATCCTCGGACTGGCGAAAAGATGGTAATCGCGGCCACTCGTGTTCCTGCTTTTTCGGCTGGTAAGCAGTTTAAAGAAAAAGTAGTTGAATAAACGTTGAATAAACGTTAAATAACCATTGAGATTGCGCTTTGCGTAATTTTTGACCCTGACAGAAGAGTGCACACTTCGCTTTATCCTGTCAGGGTTTTTGATATATTTTGATATATAATCTGGGCGATCGCTTAGGAGAAATACTGTGTCGGAAATGTTGTGGTCAGTGGTTGTGCCAACCTATAACCGTCTGCCAATTTTACAAAAATGCTTAGCAGCATTAGAAAAACAAACCATAACTCAGCCCTATGAAATTCTCGTTATTGATGATGGCTCATCCGATGGCACGGTAGAATTTTTACGCTCTAACAGCGATCGCTATCCTCACTTGCGACTGCTAACCCAAAACCACGCTGCCGCCGCCACAGCTCGCAACTATGGCATCGACTCGGCTCTAGGCAAATATATCGCTTTTGTCGATAGCGATATCACTGTCAATCCTGATTATTTAACAGCGCATACGGAAACTTTAGATCAAGGCGAAAAAGTCTATAGCTACGGACGCATCATTGACACTAGTAACCTTGAAGCCCCCGATTCTGAGCCTGTTTCCCCAGTCCCATATTTTACCGCCGCTCTATTTGATACTTGTAACTTAGCGATCGCCCGTAAATGGTTGCTAGAAGCAGGAAAATTTGATACTGGCTTTTTCCAATATGGGTGGGAAGATTTTGAGTTAGGAATGCGCGTCAAAAATTTAGGCTTAAAACGCTTAACCTGTGCAGGAGCGATCGCCTTTCATTACCATGCACCTTTCTCTATTGATAAAATGCCACGCTTGCTTGATTTAGAAGAACAACGCGGTCGAATGAGCATTATTTTCTATCAAAAACATCCCACATGGGAAGTCAAGTTGATGATCCAAAAAACTTGGTTTCATTTAGCGCTCTGGGGAATACTTACGCTCGGCGGCACACTCAATGATCGCACGCTCAAACCCTTATTAACATGGCTATGCGATCAGCATAAATCCGAAGTTGCCATGGAAATCTTCCGCATCTATATGAATTGGTACACTGTAATTTGGATGTACCGCAATTGGGACAAAGAAAGTAAATTACTCTTTGGTAGAGCCAGCGCGCAGTAATCTACTGATATTACATGGAATCTGCCCTCATCCCCCGCCCCTTCTCCCGCAGGAGAAAGGGAGAAAGAGTTTTTTATTGTTCCCCTCTCCTGCAGGCTACCGTGTAACACAAGTCACCAAGAACTAAAGTTCTTGGCTGAAAGCTAAAGTCAGTTGAAACTGACTGAAGAATATTAACCCGTTTCAACGGGTTTTAGCTTTTAGCCCGCAATTTATTGCAGGGCTTTTATGGTAATTTGAACTTGTGTGTACACTGTAGCTCCTGCGGGAGAGGGTCTAGGGGTAGGGTTTTAGAACACTTCCACATAACATCAGTAATCTATTTTAATCGCTTTAGCAGTTGCTATAGTTGGGACATTAACCATGCGATCGCTTCTTCTATATCGCTCACCTTTTCGCCTTCAGGCATAGCAGGACGCTGCACCATAACCACAGAGATATCTAATTCTCTTGCGGCGATGATCTTGGCATAAGTTGCACTACCACCACTGTTTTTACTAATGATCGCTTCAATTTGATAGTCTTGCAATAATTTCCGTTCCTGCTCTAAATTAAAAGGTCCCCGATCAAGTAAAACTTTGCTATTGGGAAGTTCGATATCAGGCGGATCGATTGAGCGCATCAAATACCAAATATGCGATCGCCGCAAAAAAGGCTCCAGTTGTTGTCGGCCCGATGTAATAAATACTCTTTTAACTGATTCAGGAATTGCTTGCGCCGCAGCTTCCACACTCTCCACTTCAATCCAATTATCGCCCCTTACCTTTTGCCATTGTGGACGAACTAACATGAGGTGAGGAATTTTAGCTAATTGGGAAGCGATCGCACCATTACAAGTAATTTGTCCTGCACAGGGATGAGTCGCATCAATCAGAATGTCAATAGAGTTCTGTTGTAAATAATTCGCTAATCCAGTCGCGCCACCAAACCCACCAATCCGAACTTGACCAACTAGGGCAGCAGGTTTTCGGGTTCGCCCTGCTAGAGAGCTGATTACTTCTATCTCTGGGACGGTCACAAGTTTAGCAGCTAGTTTCACAGCATCGCCAGTACCACCTAAAATCAGGATTTTTTTCATATTTATATTTTTTTTGCAGTACGTGATCGCCTAAATCCATCGTCACAAATTAGCAAGGCGATTAAATTCACCACGATAAGGGTGGCAGGGCGAAGCCCCGCAAAGGATTTTATATTATTGTTTAAGCGATCGCATACAACTATAGCTATAGCCAGCTAAGTTAGGACGCAGCAAGAGCAAGAACGGAGTCGATAGCATCATGAAGATTATCGGAATCACGAAGAAGTTTACGGATGCGAGATTTCAGCCAAGCCCAACATTTTTCAATGCGATTAAGGTCT
>JBBRMK010000049.1:0-35393 GCA_038230875.1 Pseudanabaenales cyanobacterium | reverse complement strand
GCAAATCAACCAAGAACTTTAGTTCTTGGCTCAAAGCTCAAGTCAGTTAAAACTGACTAAAAAAAGCCTCAAATCAACCTGTTTCAACAGGTTTAAGCTTTTAGCCCGCAATTTATTGCAGGGCAAGTGCGTAAGTCCTAAGATATAGACATGATTATCAATTCATTAAAGCCTATTTAGTTATTTAACTTTTTGCCATTGTCGAGGATCGAGTCGATAATATCTTTGCAAAAGTTCGTAGAGATCTGGATGCTTTTGATTTAGCTGGATTGGCTTTTCAAAAAAAGCCTCTGTTGCTACTGCAAAAAACTCCGCAGGATTTGTAGCTCCATAACTATCAATTACCGTCTTTTTACTTTTCTCTACGCGATCGCATAGTTGGAGATATTCAGCAGTCATTATCTTAGCCCATACGGCATAATCTAAAGCTCTTGGCAAAATTGGGACACCTTCCGCTATCCCATCTTCTTGATCTAACTGATGCGCAAACTCATGCAGCACTACATTATGTCCATCATGCCAATTCAGTAGATCTTGTCTGACTTGCTCCCAAGCAAGAATTAATTGATCTTTTGTCCATGATTCTCCTAATCTAGCAACGCGACGTTCTTCGACGACATAGCGATCGCTCATGACTGTCTCATTAACAAAGTAAGCATTAGGATAAATGAGAATTGAGCGCAGATTAGGGAAGTATGTTTGATGATCGCCAAATAGTAATAAACAAGCTATTGCCGCGATCGTCACTTTCATCTCTTCAGTAATTTGCAATCCTAAGCAGCCGATAAACTGTTTTTCTTTAAGAAATACTTGAATATATCCTTGCAGTTGTTTTTGCTGAAAATCAGACAGCGCATTATAAATAGCAAGATTGCTCTTCACAATTGTTAACCAATGCTTAGGAAAAAGCTGCTCCCTAAGGCGATCGCGGTGTAGCTTGACCAAAAATGGATAAATTAAAATTCCAATCGCGATCACACTGATCACAATGGAGAAGATAATCGCTAAAACATTAGGAGAACTCACAGAGATTGAACTGGTTGAGGGAGGTTAAATTGGTTGAAATTAACGAATTCGAGATGCCTAGAATTCTCTTCCAGAATATAGAGAGGGTTTAAGGATGAGAGTCTTAAAATCTCATGCATAATCTGGAATCAACTAAAAGACTTATCTTTAGGCTCTTGACTTAAAACGGATAATATCCCTTAGAATAAGTTTAGAAAAATTAACATTTGTCCTCCCACTATGAAAGCTATTTGGATGCTAATGGCGATCACTAGCCTATCAGTTTTGACTATAAGCTGTGGTGCTAAAACCGACAAAGATGCCTCTCAAGCCTAAACACAGACTCAAAAGACATCTATAGCTATAGCTGTAGATGTAGCGATCTCTATTTATTGCCTCTACCGAACATGAGTTAATGAGCTAAGATCACTTTAGCCTTAACGTTGATAGAAAAGCATGACTGCGATCGCCACAATCTCAAATATTTCTAATATCTCCTCATCACAAACTATTGATTGGCAAGCGATCGCTCAAGCTTTTATCGCAATCGTTGGCGATCGCTATGTTGTTCGTACCCGCGAAGAATTAATCGCCTATGAATGTGACGGTCTGACCAGTTATAAACAACAACCCGCGATTGTCGTGCTGCCCCTTACTACTGATCAAGTATCAGAAGTAGTGAAAGTATGCGATCGCTACAAAATTCCGTTTGTCGCCCGTGGATCGGGGACAGGCTTGTCAGGCGGAGCCTTGCCATTGCCAGACTCGGTACTGATTGTCACAGCGCGCATGAAAAAGATTTTAGAAGTAGATTTTGATAATCAGCGTGTAGTCGTGCAACCAGGGGTAATCAATAACTGGGTCACTCAAGCCGTAAGCGGTGCAGGTTTCTATTACGCGCCCGATCCTTCTAGTCAAATCATCTGTTCTATCGGTGGCAACGTTGCCGAAAACTCAGGCGGTGTCCATTGCTTAAAATATGGAGTTACTACCAATCACGTCCTTGGTGCCAAGATCGTCTTGCCTGATGGCTCAATCAAAGATATCGGTGGCAAAATCCCTGAGAGTCCTGGTTATGACCTCACAGGAATATTTGTTGGTTCAGAAGGAACGCTTGGCATTGCGACAGAAGTAACCCTCAAGATTCTTAAATCCGCTGAATCAATTCAAGTTCTCTTAGCCGACTTTACCAGTGTAGAAGCTGCTGGATCAACTGTCTCTGATGTTATCAGTGCGGGAATCATCCCCGCAGGTATGGAGATCATGGACAACATGAGCATCAATGCTGTAGAAGATACAGTTGCGACTAATTGCTATCCTCGCGATGCGGCAGCGATCTTGCTGATTGAAATTGATGGATTAGAAATAGAAGTTGCCGAAAGTGCTAAGCGGGTTGAAGAAATTTGTTATAAAAATGGGGCGCGAAATGTGACTACTGCGATCGATCCAGAACAACGACTGAGACTTTGGAAAGGCAGGAAAGCAGCTTTTGCGGCAATGGGGCGGCTGAGTCCCGATTATTATGTTCAAGATGGAGTGATTCCACGTACTAAGCTTACCTATGTTTTACAAGAAATTGAGAAGCTCAGCGAAAAGTGTGGTTATCCTGTCGCTAATGTTTTTCATGCTGGTGATGGAAATCTGCATCCGTTGATTTTGTATAACAATGCAGAGGCTGGCGCTCTAGAAACTGTGGAGAAACTAGGTGGTGAAATTCTCAAGCTCTGTGTGCGCGTCGGTGGAAGTATTTCGGGTGAGCATGGCATTGGTGCAGATAAGAAGTGTTATATGTCTGAGATGTTTAGCGACTCTGATTTAGAAACGATGCGATGGGTGCGCGATGTTTTTGATCCGCAAGCAATTGCTAATCCCACAAAAATTTTGCCAACGCCGCGCACTTGTGGAGAAGGTGCTAAACCAAATCATGATGCTAAATATAAGTTAGTGGAACGCTTTTAAAAATTAAATATAAAATCTCAAAAAGTCTTGTCACCCGCTAAGCGAGCAGCAAAGCTTTTTGGAGTTTTATCGGCTTGACTATAGAAAATCGACTAGTCCTGTTGCTAATCGGTAATAGGCAGGAACAATTTTCAGTGTTCCATTTTTGACTTCATGGGATAATATTGGTTCGGTAGCTTGGATAGTTTCTACCATGAGATTGACATGAGCCTTTACAGTATTGCTAATGACATCGCCCTTGATTGATTGCCCAGCCTTAACCGCAGGCTCAATGTAGCTGATCAGCGAGTTGAGCTTTCCTTCTGAAAATGCATGGTTGATCGCTGCCATCACTGCACCACATCTTTCATGTCCAAGTACGATTACTAGCCGCGTTCCTAGATGCTCAACGGCAAACTCGATACTCGCAATCACGGCATCATCGGCAATATGTCCTGCAACTCGCAGCACGAATAAATCACCAACACCTTGATCGAAAATAAGTTCAGGAACTACGCGGGAATCGGCACAGCCTAAAATAATTGCAAAGGGATGCTGACCTCTGGATATATCGACTCGATGTTGAGCGCCTTCATGGGGATGTTCGACATGATCGAGAACGTAGCGTTCATTGCCTTCTTTTAGTTTTTGTAATGCCACTTCAGCCGTTAGGTTGTTGACTGTGTAGTAAGTTTGATTTTTGGTGAGCATGGCTGAATGTGAAATGTGGCTATGCTCAAAGTTAGCGATCTTTCCGTTTTTAAAAAGTAGTTAACTAGACATATAGGTGACAATGGCTAGTGAATATGTCGATATCCTGACTAAACGATGACTTTTATAATATGTCATTGACTTCAAAACTGATGCTAGGGAATGCTTGCAAATGGATGGTTTGTCCAGATTGAAATAGCTGCATATATCTGTAGCGATCGCCTATGGGTTCATAATAAACCTCAATGATTTGGTTATTAAGATCGATCAGCCATAGTTCAGAAATACCATTACTTGCATAAAGGGGAACTTTGACCGCGCGATCGCTGTTAATCGTAGTGTCGGCTACTTCGATCAGTAAAAGAATATCTTGCGGTTGGGGATGGGCTGTTGCATAAAAGTCAGCACGAGGACGGAGTACAGCAATGTCAGGCTGTGGTTCGGATGAGTCGTTTAATTTGATTGGATCTTGCGCGTCAATAATAGCTAAATCGCCGAGTTTTTTTGCCAATAGGTTAAGTGATCTTCTGACACAACTGGCATGACGAATTCCAATTGGTGACATTTCTATGATTTCTCCATTGATAAGCTCTAGGCGATCGCTTAGTGCAAGTATGCCATTTGCCGCCATCTGATGATATTGCTCTACCGTAAATTTATGTCTGATTAATTGAACAGTCATATTTAGCTACCCAGTTTTATAGTTTTTCAGTCTCTAGTTAAAAGTTGAGGAGTGCTATGTTCGTTAATACCTGCTAAACGGATTGCATTGCAACCTAACTTAAAAGCAAACTCGTAAGATTCTCCTGCACCGATCGCTGCATAAAATCCAACGGCAAATTCAATTGCTGCGCGATCGCCTATAGCTCGATCCATGCCAATTACATATTGAATTTTTTGTTTTATTGCTTCTGCTTGAACTTCGCTATAGCAAGCATTGAGGACGACGCATTCAATGCGATCGCTAAATAAGCCAAATAGATCGGCGAGAGCATCACCACTAATAAGTTTTGGAGTTCCATTAATATCTTCAAATACTAAACCGTCTTCATTTGCGCCATGTCCAGAGAAATGGATAATCTGGGGTTTGAAGTCGAGGATTGATTGCTGAATATCTCTGGGACGAACGGCAACAGCGCTTTTGATTGGTTCGGTTCCGTAACCAGCGAGACGTAAACGTTCTTTGATATCGCGTTCTTCTTCTTGTAGCCGTAAATTAACGGTATTTTTGGGATTGGCGGCAAGCATGAGTATAGTTTTCATAGCTTTAGGTTCACTTTTTGGGGTGTTTGATGGCAAAGACTGAGGAATTAGATTTTGATTGTTGTTTTGCATCCCGATATTTTTGTCTTGAGTTTTGACATTGCCGCCGATTACTTGTCCAACTTCTTTGTGGAAATTATAGGTATTGCCGCGATTTTCTTCTTTCTCAATTCGCGATCGCCTATCTTCGATACCGTCCAATAATTCGCGGATATTGTAATCGCGATCGCTATCAGAATATTCAGTTTTGCCGCGATTTTCTAAATTGAGGAGGTGTTTATAACTGACGGTGACTTGGGGATTGTCGGGGAGAGAAATGCGCTCATCGGGAGTTAGTCTGGGGCAGTCGTGGATATCAGCGAAGGTTTCGCGGATGAAGGTGAGAAAGCTGCGGCGGGTGGCTTTATTGCCAGAGATGCGGATCAAGATTTTGGCATCTTCGAGATCGGCTTTAACATAGGCGCGATTGCCATCCTGTGAGGCGAGGATCACACCTGTGCGCCAATAGGTAGGCTGAGGGATACGCGCAATTTGGCGATGTGTTTTGACGATGAAACGGGAGATCACACTGCTGGGTAAGATTTTTTCGTAATGATATTCAAAATTGAGCGTATCTTCCCAACCTTCAGTATGAGGTTCTGGTTTGGGTAGTAGGTCGGGAATGAGGTAATTAGGATATTCGCGATCGCGGGAATTTTCCATCGGGAAACATAGCTCAAACTTTTCCATCATGTCGAGAATGAATTTCTTGGCTTCGCTAGTGCCGTAATCGTTGCTATCCTTGCGCGATTTGGGCTTAAAGATGCGATCGCATTCTTGCCATGCCAAAACGCCTTTATGCTGGGTCATGAGCAGATTATCGTTAATGATTTTATAGGCTCCCAATGTCACCCATTCGGGATTGAGAACGTTGGTATCCTTGAGGCGGCGATCTTCGGAAAAGTTGAGAATTATCCCTAGTTCATGGAGCAGTTTCACAAGGGTTTTGCGTGATGAATCCCTAGTAATGCCTGAATCAATACATTTCTGTTCATATTCCTGATAGCTAATGTAATCGCGATCATCCTGCTCTAGTTTATTCTTGACATCTAGCCACTTCACAGGGATCGGATCGAAGACATGGGGCATATCTACGGCGATGACTTCCCTAATTTTTTGCTTCAACTCAACGATGCCCTGACCTTTGGCGCAGGATGTACCGATGAAGGCTTTGATGTTGGGATATTTATGTCTTAAGCCGCGTTCGTCAAGGTCGAGGGGATGCTCATCGACTTTGTTGCCGACAATGATCACGGGGGCGCTGTTGCCGAGGGTTTCGATCAGTTTTAGCCAATATTCGAGACGGTTGGCTAGTTCGTCTTCACGATTATTCATCACCAATAGATAGAGGCTGCGCTCGGTCAAAAAGAATTGATGGGTGGCGTGCATGATCTCTTGTCCGCCAAAGTCCCAAACCCGCAGTTTCACAGTTTCGTCCCGCGCCTGCAATTGCCAATCCCTAATCCGAATCCCATCAGTTTTTGCTTCTTCGCTATCAAATTGATTGTCCAAAAGCCGCTTGACTAATGAGGTTTTTCCCACTGTTCCCTGTCCCACTAATATCACTTTCGCCTCATTAAGCGGCTGTCTTGGTCGTTCCAACCAAAAGTCAAAAATTCCCTTGGGATTTTGATAGTCCTTAAGGATCTCAACAGGAATCGGTAAAGGGTTATTTCTAAGTTTAAGCTCTGTCAGATTTGCTAATTGTGCGATCGCGTCTGGTATTGCCGTTATTTGGTTGCCACCGAGGGAAAGCTCTGTCAGATTTGCTAATTGGGCGATCGCATCTGGTATCTGCGTAATTTGGTTTTCACTGAGATCAAGTGATTGGAGATTGGCTAAGTTGGCGATCTCATCTGGTATAAATCTGACTTGATTATTATTGAGGTCAAGCGCTTGCAAATTATAGATTTGGAAAACCCCATTAGGAATACTACTTATTTCATTTTCCGAGAGATTAAGTTTTTGAAGTTTGGTAAGTTGTGCAATATCGTTAGGAGTCTCTGAAATTTGATTGTTACTAAGATCAAGATCCCGTAAATTAGAAAGCTGCCCAATTTCATTAGCAATCTGACTAATTTTATTAAGTGATATTGAAAGTTTTTCGAGATTCACTAATTGAGAAATCGCTGAAGGAATCTTACGAATATGATTACTAAACAGAGAGAGATCTTTAAGACTAGATAACTGACACAGTGATTCTGGAATTTCGCGAATTTGATTACTATAAAGAGTAATTACCTCGACAAAAGATAATTTAGAAATTGTATCGGGGATTTCTCGAATCTCATTATTGTCGAGATAAATTAGCCAAAGATGTGGGAGTTGAGAAATTTCCCTAGGGATTTCACGAATTTGATTGTTTTGAAGACGAAGTATTCTTAGGCTAAATATTTTGGTAATTGAAATAGGAAAATCAACAAACTGATTTCTTGATAAATCAATTTCCTCAAGATTTTCTAACTGCGAAATAAAATCAGGAATTTCAGATATTTTATTGCCCCATAACGATAGTTCTTTGAGATTGACAAGCCTACAAATAGTATTAGGGATTTCACGAATTTGATTATTGGAAAGAGAAAGATCTTCAAGGCTAAAGAGACTAGTAACTGCTTCTGGGAATTCTGTTATCTGATTATTAGATAGAAAAAGCCTTTTCAGGTAAGTGAGTTGAGATATCTCTAGGGGAACGGTCTTAATTCCCTTATTTGAGAGATCTAATACAGTTGCTTTTTCTCGCTTCGCTTGGGCGATGATTGCTAATAACTCTGCGTTGGTCATAAGGAAAAAGTAGAAAGGAAAAAGTGGGATTTAGGATTCTATTTTGAATTTATAAATATTCGATTTTGCCCTTCATCTCATCAGAAAGCGCTACTTCATAAAGCAAAATCAACATTCGGATAATATAACCTGTAGATCGATCATCCTTACGGCAATAGGCAATCCCATAATGCTCATAGCCACGATGAGCCAAAATCAACAGATCGTCATCATGGGTTAAAACAATCCTCTTTTGGGAATTAGCAAATAACAAATGTTCCAGATCGCTTTTACCAAGCAATCCAACATCCTGCGAAGTCGTTACATCAATCCCTGCTCGTCTTAGCCCCTGAGCGATCGCAAGATTAACATTTTCATCAAGATGGTAACGAATTCGCTCTGACATTCTTTAACCCCTTAATTTTTTCTTGCAAAAGAGAAGGATACATTGGACGCAAAGAATCTGCAAAAGCCTCAGATACTTGAATGCTCTCATCAATGGCAACCTTATTATCGTAATAAAACGACATCGCCGCATATACCTCAGCCAAAGTCAGGTTATACTCCGCCGCCACCTCTTCCAGTGTTTGTCCCAAACGCAAATATGCGATCGCCACATCTGCGATCGTAATCCGCCGCCCTGCAATCCGAGGCTTTCCACCGCGAACATCAGGCGTAACTTCAATATATCGATCAATCGCAACTTTCATAATGTCTTAACCTCTTCGTTGCTAGCCTTTTGCAAAAACTTAATTGCTGATTTGCGAAACTTGACCGCCATACTTCACCCAATCTGTCATATCGAACAATTCGTCATCTTCATAATCTGCTGGAAAACCAAAATCAGCATTTATCTCTGCTTGCTCATCATCACTCACATATGGCATAAGTATCTGACAAAGCATCAGCCTTTCCTCACGCAAAACTTCTCTAACACTTTCCTTAATCAAAATCTTAAGTTCCTTAGTTCCCATTGCATTCCACCATCATTGATAATCTAATTTAACATTTTTTCAGCTATGCGATCGCCCATGCTCAAATGTAGATCTGCGATCGCCTCTTCAGCCGTCATTGGCTTAAGAAGACCAGATCGATATTCCCTCAGACCCTCACGACACTCCTCAAGAATTTGCTTCCTGCGTAACTCAGTATTTCGCTTTCTGATTATATCTATCAGCATCTCCTGCTGGTCTATCGACAATTGACTAACCGCATCCAGAGCATTTTCAAACGTGATCATAATTCACACTGATTAATTTTAGATTTAGCAATATTTTACAATCTTTTTCCTGACAGATCGAGTTCCGTCCAGCATTTGCGATCGGCGATCGCGATTATCTCCAACAATTCTCTGTCTGTCATGGGTTCAAGGAGAAAGTAGAAGGGGCAAAGGAAAAAATTTAGAAGACGATGATTTCTAATCCGCGTTTTTTTACTAGGTGAAGCAACTTAAGCGCAGTACCACTAGGTCGCTTCTGTCCGATTTCCCACTTCTGCACCGTAGAAACACTCGTATTTAATAGAGAAGCAAAGACCGCCTGACTCACACGACAAGCTTCGCGAATTTGTTTGATTTGTTCAGGTTCTAATGATTCCACTGGCGGCAAACACAACTGCTCAAACTCGCGCAATGTAACTTGATCCATCACCCCAGCCTGATATATCCCCTTAGCAGTTTCATGCACCGCTTCCAGAATTGCTGATTTCTTCATCACAAATTACCTCTATTAATTCATTATTACGTTGAGCGATCGCTAAATCCTTTACCGATAGGGTCAGAAGATGATTAGACAACTTCTTCAAAGCTTCCTCTTCCTGTTTGTTGATACTGCCGCGATCGCTCTTAGCAAAACCAAACACAAAAATCCAGCGATCGCCCTTATTTGTCGCAACTAAAGTCCGAAAACCTCCACTTTTACCCTGTCCAGTTCGTGCAACCCGCTTTTTTATTAATCCACTCCACCACCCAGATCGGCTTCGTATAGTCCCGCAGTCATTTCTCGCGCAGCCGCACATAAACTTTGTGCATTCAGCCCTTGTTTACGCGCCCATCGCTCAAACCAACGGGTTTTATAAATCGCCATGATATACTCCTCACGTCCCCAACTATAGCACCAAGTGCTATATAAATCAAGTTACGAGCTAATCTCAAAATCCATTTATAGAAATTCCAACATATTTCTCATCGATTCGCGAGAACTTCTTTGCAACAAAGCTAGTAACCTGCGTAAAGCATCACCTATCGGCAACTGTGGCGACACAATAACCCCAAAATGTTCTTTTTCAGCGATCGCATAACCATTATGCATCAAAACAAAATCCTTCACATTGAACGTAAATATACAACTTTCCTGCTCAACTGCATACTCAATTTGTTCGCGATCGCTCCGTCCTTTTCGAGACAACTCCTGAATATGAACAGCATCATAACCCCGCTTCCGTAAAGCCGCAGCTAAATCAAGCTGCACATCTTCATCTAGCAACAACTTAACCTTAGCCATTGCCCCGAGACGCTTGAGGATGAACTAACGCTTGATTTTCCCAATACTCAATATTAGAAGACTCTTCTAAATCCTTTTCGATTTCTTCTTGATGATCGAAATAATAGGCAAGCGCCGAATGCACCTGAGAAGGACGTAAATGTGAAAGCGCACTCAAGATTTCATCCACATTCATTCCCATTTGATAATAGCCAGCAATCCGCCGCACAGTCACTCTCGTACCAGAAACTATCGGCACACCACCAGCAATATCAGGATTAGCAGAAATATAAGGATAAACAGTTGCAGTAACACTCATGGTTTAATTAATTCAATCTTTTTTCAAGCGTGATTATAGATTCTTTCTTGCAAAAGAGAAGGATACATTGGACGCAAAGAATCTGCAAAAGCCTCAGATACTTGGATGCTCTCATCAATGGCAACCTTATTATCATAATAAAACGACATCGCCGCATATATCTCAGCCAAAGTCAGGTCATACTCCGCCGCCACCTCTTCTAGCGTCTGCCCCAACCGCAAATAAGCGATCGCCACATCTGCGATCGTAATTCGTCGCCCCGCAATCCGAGGCTTACCACCACGAACATTAGGCGTAACTTCAATATAGCGATCAATCGCAACTTTCATAATGTCTTGACCTATAGTTGTCAAAACCCCGTTAATAATTATACTTGTATTACTAACGGTACGTTATGATCACCAAAGTATTTACGGTAAATATTATCAATCCTAAATCACCTATGGACAGCGATCACTCTAAAGATATTAAATTCAGTCGATCTACATTCAGCATTGTCAACTTACATGATGAAGATGCAGAAGATAAAACATACTGGTTCTTAAAAAGTCCTAGAGAACGTTTAGTTGCTCTAGAATATTTACGACAAGTAATGTACGGCTATGATCCAAATACCCTCAGACTTCAAAGAGTTTTTGAGATTGCTGAATTTCCATCAAGTTGAATACCTGTTAATTGGTGGCTATGCTGTTGGCTACTATGGCTTTGTTAGGGCTACAGGAGACATGGATATTTGGATTAATATCAATCTAACCAATGCAAATAGAATTATTATGACTCTTCAAGAATTTGGTTTTGCCGTTCCCGAATTATCGTCTGAAATATTCTTGCAAAAAGAGCGAATTGTTCGAATGGGAATCCCACCAATGCGATTAGAAATTCTAACAACCATTTCAGGAGTTGAGTTTGCGGAATGCTTTGAGAATCGAGAGGTTGCACAAATTGAAGATTTGGAAGTAAATTTAATAAATCTTCAAGATTTGAAAGTAAATAAACGAGCAAGTGGAAGACTCAAAGATTTATTGGATTTAGAAAACCTCCCCTAAAAAAGAATTTTCTGCTTCTTCAGAATATAGACACTTGCAGTTTCATAAACAGCTTCAAGAATTGTTGACTTCTTCTTCACAAATTATCTCTATTACAGCGCTTTGCGATGAAACCAAACCCAGATTTTTTGTAAAAGCCTCCCCAAGAAGCGACAAGTGCGGGGCTTTTACAAAAATATTGTGGTTCGTTTATTCGCAATTTGCTGTAATTCATTATTACACTGAGCAACTACCAAATCCTCTGACAACAGAGATACAGCAATTTGCTTTCAAACCTACCACAAACAATAATATAAAACCCTTTGCGGGGCTTCGCCCTGCGACCATTATCGTAGTGGATTTGATCGACAACTGCTGTAAAAGATGTAACGATAACTTCTTCAAAGATTCTTCTTCGCGCTTATCGATATTAACGCGTTCATTCTTACTTAGAAAAGCCAAATATAAAAATTAGGTGAGCCGTTTACAGAACTCACCCTAACATTCTACGCAAATTAACTAACTACTTCGCGCCTACAGGCATACCCAGAATGTCCTCAATGCGAGGCATCTGATCTAAGGGAATCACCCTACCTTGATCTTCAAAATTGGCAATCTGATCGAAATTGAGATAGCGATAAAGCTCACTAGCAAAAGGATCGATCTTTCTGATGACGATCGCTTGATACTCATCAACTGTGGGAATGCGTCCCAGCAAAGCACAGACCGCTGCAAGTTCAGCGGAGCCAAGGTAGACTTGAGCATCTTTGCCCATGCGATTATTGAAGTTGCGAGTAGAAGTGGAAAACACGGTCGCGCCATCGGCTACCCTTGCTTGGTTGCCCATGCAGAGGGAACAACCAGGTACTTCCGTTCTTGCGCCAGCCACACCGAAGGTGCTATAAATTCCTTCTTCTTTAAGTTGGAACTCATCCATGCGAGTTGGTGGCGCGATCCAGAGACGGGTTTTAACAGGAGGTTCTTTTTCGAGAACTTTGGCAGCGGCGCGATAATGTCCGATGTTGGTCATGCAGGAACCGATAAATACTTCATCAACGCGATCGCCTGCTACTTCTGAAAGTAGCTTCACATTATCAGGATCGTTAGGTGCAGCGACAATTGGCTCTTTGATTTCATTAAGATCAATGTCAATAATTTCGGCATATTCAGCATCAGGATCAGCTTCCATGAGGACAGGGTTGGCTAACCACTCCTCCATTTTGGCAATACGGCGAGTAAGTGTTCTTGCATCGTGATAATCACGGGCGATCATGTTCTTCATCAAAGCGATGTTTGAGCGCAAATATTCAGAAACAGTCTCGATGCTGAGTTTAATCGTGCTACCTGAACAAGAACGCTCGGCGGTGGCATCAGTTAGTTCAAAGGCTTGCTCCACTTTCAGATCGGGCAAACCTTCAATTTCCATAATCCGACCTGCGAAGACATTCTTTTTGTTCTTCTTCTCAACGGTCAGCAATCCTTTTTTAATGGCGATATAGGGAATTGCATTTACAACATCGCGGAGGGTTACACCAGCTTGCAACTCGCCTGTGAAGCGAACCAAAACCGACTCAGGCATATCGAGAGGCATGATCCCAAGAGCGGCGGCGAAGGCAACTAGTCCCGAACCTGCGGGGAAAGAAATACCAAGAGGAAAACGAGTATGAGAATCGCCACCAGTGCCGACGGTATCAGGCAAGAGCATTCTATTTAGCCAAGAATGGATAATACCATCATTAGGACGGAGTGCTACACCAGCGCGATTAGAAAAGAAGTCAGGAAGTTCCTTATGGGTTTTAATGTCGGTGGGTTTGGGATAGGCTGCCGTATGACAGAAGCTCTGGATTACGAGGTCGGCGCTAAATCCTAAACAGGCAAGCTCTTGCAACTCATCGCGAGTCATCGGGCCAGTTGTGTCTTGGGAGCCAACGGTTGTCATCAGCGGTTCGCAGGAAGTATACGGGCGAACGCCAGTAACGCCGCAAGCTTTGCCAACCATCTTTTGGGCGAGAGTATAGCCTTTGCCAGTGTCGATAGGAGTGGAAGGAAGGATGAAGATATTGCTAGCAGGAAGCCCGATCGCATGGCGAGTTTTGGCGGTCAGACTGCGTCCAATCAAGAGAGGAATGCGTCCACCAGCGCGAACTTCATCAGCGATTGTGTCGGGAGTGAGATTGAATGTGGATAGGGTTTCGCCAGTCGCGTTAGTAATCTTTCCTGCGCGAGTGTGAATCGTAATCACATCACCAGTTTCTAATTTCGAGACATCGCATTGAATTGGCAATGCTCCTGCATCTTCGGCGGTGTTAAAGAAAATCGGCGCGATCGTGCTGCCTAGAATCACTCCACCCGATCGCTTATTGGGAATAAACGGAATATCGTTGCCAATATGCCACAGCACTGAGTTTATCGCCGACTTGCGTGAAGAACCTGTTCCCACGACATCACCAACAAAGGCGACAGGATATCCTTTTTGCTTCAGTTCCGCAATTTTTTGCAAACCCGTTGGCATCATTGACTCCAACATACAAAGTGCATGGAGAGGGATGTCAGGACGAGAGAAAGCTTGAGAGGCTGGCGAAAAGTCATCGGTATTAATTTCACCTGTAACTTTAAATACGGTTACGGTTAGAGTTTCTGGCAACTCAGGACGACTCGTGAACCATTCCGCCGCCGCCCATGACTCAATCACTGCTCGCGCTCTGGCGTTAGTTTTTGATAGTTCTAAAACTTGATTAAAAGCATCAAATACTAGCAAAGTCTTTTTTAAAGCTGTAGCTGCTAAATCACCTAGTTCTTCATTCTCTAGCAACTCAATCAGGGTATGTACGTTATAACCGCCGACCATTGTGCCGAGTAGTTCTACGGCTCTAGGGCGCGAAACCAATGGCGATCGCAATTCACCTTTAGAGATCGCGGTTAGCCATCCTGCTTTGACATAAGCAGCTTGATCAACACCAGGTGGGATGCGATCGGGCAGTAACGACAATAAAAATTCTTCTTCACCTACAGGCGGATTTTGCAATAGATCGCAAAGCGCAGAGGCTTGCGGGGCACTCAATGGCAAAGGTGGGATTCTTTGCTGGGCACGCTCGGCAACATGGTCACGATAGGCTGATAACATACGTTGTTATTTCTAATTCTTTATAAAAAACTTAACTTAATATCGATCCTATTAAACTTTGGTGCGTAATTTATGTTCGTTGTGATGCGATCGCCAACTTGTTTAAAATTTGCCTAAAACGTAAAATGAAAACTTGTACCTCCAGAAGAAGATAAATCTAAGCTAGCTTTAAGTTGTTGAGTTAAAATACGCACTAGTCTTAATCCCATCGAAACAGTTTCATTAAAGTTAATATTCTTAGGAATACCAATTCCATTATCTCGAACAATTAAATGCAGCTTTTTGTCAGCTTTAGACTTATGCAAAATCACTTCAATTAATCCCATATTATTGGGGAACGCATATTTAAAAGCATTAGTTAATAATTCATTTACAATTAAGCCGATTGGAATTGCGGTGTCAATATTTAATAAAGTTGGCTGAATTTCTAACTTTAATTCAATTTTATTTGGGTTAAAGCTTGTGGAACTGTAAAGATTGCCTACTAAACGGTTAAGGTATTCACAAAAATCAACTTTGTCAACAGAGAGAGATTGATATAACTGCTCGTGAATTAGAGCCATTGCGTGGATACGGCGCTGACTATCTGTGAGTAATTTAATCGCTTCTGTATCATTTATATAGCGCGCTTGCATTGATAGCAAACTATCAACCAAGCTCAAGTTATTTTTGACACGATGATGTACCTCTCTCAAAAGCACTTCTTTTTCTGCTAAGGATGATTGCAGTTTAATTTCAATTTCTTTTAACTTTGTAATGTCTGAAGCTGCACCAATTGTCTGTTTAACTGTTCCATCTTCACTATATAAAAAAATAGTTTCTTGACAATAAAACCATTTCCATTTGCCATGAATATCTCTCATTCGATATTCAATCACAAATGAATCCCCAAGTTTTTTCTGCCGAATGATCTTATAGTGTTCTTTTACTCTATCTAAATCATCGGGATGAACAATTTTATGTTGCATCAGTTCACCCATTGCTTGTATTTCTAATGGAGTGTAACCAAGAATACGCGTAATGGCTTGATTGCAGTAGATATTTAGACGTTCTTCCAGATCGTAAATATAGAGAATACTGGAAGTTGTATCGGCTATTCTTTGAATAAATTGTTTACTTTCTTTGAGAGCTTGTTCTGTTTGCTTACGGGTTAGCGCGATCGCTATATACGTGACAATCGTTTGCGTCAATTGGACTTCTTCTTCTGTAAATTGTTTGGGTTCGTCAAAGTAAGCAGCAATATCTCCTAAATGCCGACATTCATACTCCAATGGAAATACTGCCCATGCGCCAATACTTTCGGCATGGCATATATTCTGCAAAACCATATCGCTAGGCAATATCGCACAGTGAGGAAAAGTTCTAGATGTTAATTTTGGTGAATTACACGAAGTATCAAAAAATGCTTCAATTGACCGTTTATAGTTTTCGCTAAGCCCTGTAGATTCTTGATATTTTAAACTATAGTTAGCATCAGCAATCATTACACCTAAACGCGAAGTTCGCAAAGCAGCACCGATTCCACTTAAAGCGATCTGATAAATTTCACTAATTGTTTGCGCCGTATTTAACGCAGATACAAAATCGTACATTAACTTCAATCGCGTTAGCTGCAGATTCAACCGATCTTCGGTCATTTGTTGATCAGCGATCGTTTGGACTAATTGACAATTAACATCTTTAAGCTTTTGGCTTAAATTAGCCATCACACTCACCTCCGATGATCGCATTCTTGATTCTCAAACTCGGTGAACCACAACCAACGGCTAAACCTCCCTGTCCGCCCTTGCCACAACCACCTGACTCATCCCACAAAAAGTCATCAGCGATCGCCTCAATGTCCGCTAAAGTCTCAAAAACATTTCCAGATAGCGTTACATCCTTCACAGCTTCCGCAATTTTGCCATTGCGTATCATCCAAGCTTCCCCTGCTGTAAATGTAAACATCTCTCCATTAGTCATTCCACCTTGCCAGTTTTTGGCATATACGCCAACAGGAATATCATTAAATAAATCGGCAACAGGCGTTTTACCTCGTCCAATCCAAGTATTAGTCATTCTCACGATTGGCGGATAATGATAATCCAAACAACGTGCATTTCCAGTTACTTTTTCGCCCAATTTACCTGCTGTCTCACGCGAATGCAATCTGCCAACTAATACACCATCTTCGATTAATTGAGTTGTAGTCGCAGGTACACCTTCGTCATCATAGAGATAACTGCCACGATGATCAGCGATCGCGGCTCCATCAAAAATTTGGAGATCTTTAGAACCAAACTTTCTACCAATGCTCATTGTTTCTAACATGTCGGGATTTTCGTAAAGCATATCTGCTTCTGATAGATGCCCAAAAGCTTCATGAACAAACAGTCCAGCTAAGATCGGATCAATTACCACTGTATAAGTATCCCCTTGAACTGTCGGCAAATCTAATGCAGTCACAGCGCGCTGAGCAGCACCGATCGCCTGTTGTTCTAAATTAATCAAATCCGTATAAGATCGCCTTGAGCCAAATGTTTCTCGACCAGTTTGGACAATATCACCATCCCTAGCAGTTGCCGAACATCGCAATTCCCAGTCAGCCCATTCTTGTTCGATCATTGTGCCTTCTGAGGTTGCTAATATCACTTGCTGCGTACAGTCCCCATAACGCACAGCCGTACTAACTACTCGATCAGAAACTGATTGCAAAATATCTGTGTAATGAGCGCATAAATTCTTTTTATCGATCAGTTCGATCTGATGTGAATTTTCTTGAATCAAGGATACTTTGACTTGAACAGGCTCTACTTCAGCAAGCATTGTTTCTTCATTACCTACCCATTTTGCCGCAGCGATCGCTTCTTTAAGCTTGATTTCTAAACTATTAAGATCATTAAAACTTGCAAACCCCCATCCACCTTTATGACAAACTCTCACCTGTCCACCAATCGAAATTCCCGTGCTCAATGTTTCAATTTTGCCACTACGTAAAAATATATCAGCCCCTTGCGATCGCTCTAACCGAAGTGAAAAAAAATCGACTTGAGGCTTATACTTTGTTACTAAATCCGAAATTTGATCTTTAACTTGCCATATTTGCATATATAAAGCTCACAAGAAAAGATAACTATACACCTAATTATACATGAGATTTTAAAATATTACATAAAAATATCGTTTTTATGTATAAAACATGTTTTTAGATATAAAAAAACGTTCTACTTTAAATCTATTTTAAATCTACTTTAAAGAAGGGCGCACAGCGCCCCTTCTCCTTTACTTACAGCAAATCCCGAACAAACCAAACCCAGATTTTTTGTAAAAGCTCCGCGGAGCGGGGCTTTTACAAAAAATCTGGTGGTAAGTTTGTTCTCAATCTGCTGTAACTAATCGACTGGCATAGCTTTGGATTTCACCAATATCGAATACTGCACCAAATTTTAATCCCTCCTTTGCATAAAGCTCCGCCCCACCCTGTTGGCGATCTACTAGGGTTAATACATGAGTTACTTTATAACCTGCATCACGTAACTTTTCGACTGCAAATAAAGCGGATTGACCTGTTGTCACCACATCCTCAAGCACGACCACATTAGTATTGGGTGCAAGCTCTGGTCCCTCGATCCATGCGGCTGTACCATGCCCTTTTGGTTGCTTGCGAATAATTAAAGCGGGTATTGGTTGATTTTCATAGGCAGACACCACACTCACCGCGCTCACAATTGGATCAGCACCCAAAGTCAAACCTGCGATCGCGCCTGTCCCTTCGGGTAACATTGACAATAAAACCTGTCCAGTCCACAACCCACCAAAAGGATGTAAGGTCACCAACTTGCCATTGATGTAATATGTGCTTTTTTGTCCAGAAGATAGCGTAAAGTCACCACTTTTATAGGCAAGACGACAAAACAGATCTAGTAACTTTTCGCGATTTAAATGTTCCACAACTTTGATTTGGCTTTTGATTTTATAAATAATTTCATAAGTTTACAAGAAATTAGAGAAGGCGTTTTTCATGCCCTCTTTAGTTTCTTGTGTAATATATAACTGGATCTGCTACATTAGTCAGCGTTCAACTGTGAGGATATGTATTTATATGAGTACTAGGTTCTCTTGGCTGGCTTCATCACTGGTTGCAGCCTCAACGCTGCTAGTTAGCGGTGGGGCTTTTGCCGATCCCCTGCTTACCGATCAAGATCAATTTCCTCGTAACTTTCCTCCTACCTACCCTCAGGTACAGACTAAAGTCTTGGATATGACTTCTGATCCTAATTTGCCTAATCCCTATATTCAATCTACATTTAGGGATCAATCGATTGAGCGTCAATTTAATGCTTTGCGGGCAATTCATCGAGAAATGATCGACTTACAAACTCTTAGTGATGCGACTATTCGCACCCGTGATTTGCCAAGTCCTTACTGTTCTTCTTTGCTTGCCGAAGGTTTTAATGCTTGCGCTGCGCCTGAAGAACCTGCTCCTGCGGTACCTGCTCCTCGATATGAAGCACCACCTGCCCGACCTGTTCCCGCCTTGTGGTAAGCGGTTAAGTTACCCTAACTAAGTTTTTTGTGTTGAGTTTATACTCCCTTCCCATTAGATAATTAGCGTTGCGGCGCTTTGCGCCGCAACGCTAATTATTTGGTTTTAAGATCTAATCTTTCACTGGGAAGGGAGTAACTAAAAAAAGACAAGGAGTGCTAAGGCGATTTATTGAAAAGATTTTACCGTGGGTGTGCCGCGCTTCGCGCGGCACACCCACATTTTGGTTTTAATAAATCAGGTACTTTTATTGTTAGATATCACCTAAGTACTTCTTCTCTTTTTTGGTGTTTGATTAGATTTTGATTAATTAGGAAAGATTCGTAAGCGACGATTGGGTTCGGCGCCATAGCTCTCTGATCGCAGTTGGTAATGTTCGACTAATTCATGTTGCATCCGCCGAATAATTGAAGAACGGGGCAGTAACTCTACGGGTTGACTTTTAGGGATGACGATCTGCTCAACAGCGAGACGGGTTTCTTCAAGGGCTTCGATTTCGTCTTCAGAGTCTCCATAGGCAAACATATTCAAGTCGCTGATTGTATCAGTAGGACTTTCGTCGATATGTAAGATTCGCCGCAGAGCGCGGGTGATTTGCGGAAGGGTGCTCGTTTTGATCGCGTGAATGGGGATTTGTCGAGCTTCGGCAACTTGGCGGACTTTGGAACTAGTCCGAATTTGCGATCGCAAGGCTAAGACAATATCAGCGCTATCAAGGTCTTTAGTAATCTCGATTGGCAAATTGATCGATTGAACTACTTGCTCGGTTTGATGACGGCTGACTCCATACAGATAGATACTTAAAGTACCAAACCTCTCTTTCATAGCGCCATACGAAGCAAGATCGGTAAATTCTTCTTCGTCTTCGTCAGACGAGTTAGATTCATTAATGTCGCTAACTGAATTGCCGTTAATCCTGCTCACTAAGTCGGATACTTCATTCCGCGTTTGTACTTGCGACTCGATGGGAATTGGCTTCATTCGACCAGAAGATCGCCAACCTTTGACCGAAGGATTGCGCACGACTTCAGGATTTTTGGGCTTTTCCTCAGTAGTCGTAACATCACCTTCCTCACTGACAGCGCGAATTTGACGACCAGGATCGCGATCGCGCAGTAACATATCAATCGTTCCTGCCACATCAGCATGGACAGCCCAACGATATCTCTCCCACATTTCGACCGCAATATCAAAAGTTGGTTGAGCTTTGCGTTCCAAAATACTCTTTTGAGGCAGTCCACGCCGCCGCATTTCTTCATCACCGAGAGTGACGGACTGAATGCCGCCAATTAAGTCGGAGAGCGTAGGATTTTTAATCAAATTCTCTAGTTGATTGCCATGCGCCGTCCCGACTAACTGGACACCACGTTCTGCGATCGTTCTAGCGGCTAGGGCTTCAAGTTCTGTACCAATTTCATCGATCACGATCACTTCAGGCATATGGTTTTCCACGGCCTCGATCATTACTTGGTGTTGCAATTCGGGGCGAGAGACTTGCATTCTGCGTGCTCGTCCGATCGCAGGGTGAGGGATATCGCCATCGCCTGCGATTTCATTAGAGGAATCGATAATCACTACACGTTTATTTAAGTCATCAGCAAGCACACGCGCAATCTCACGTAGCGCCGTCGTTTTACCCATTCCTGGTTTACCTAGTAGCAAAATTGATTTACCTGTTTCTACTAAGTCGCGAATCATCGCGATCGTGCCATAAACGGCGCGACCGACCCGACAGGTTAGCCCAATAATTTCACCTTTGCGGTTGCGAATAGCACTGATGCGATGCAAGGTGCGTTCGATGCCTGCACGATTGTCGCCCCCAAATTCGCCGACTTGCTGCACACAAAGCGCCAAATCTTCTTTAGTAATCGGCTCATCAGTCAAATATTTGGTGCTATCAAAATAACGCGCCTCGGGCAATCTGCCTAAGTCCATCACAATTTCAACAAGTTGGTCTAACCCACCGCATAGTTCGACGCTACTTTTGATACGTGGTGGCAAAATATCGAGGAGTTGATCGAGATTGTCGGTAACTTGCTTGCGGATTGAGTCCATTAGGCTTTTAAGGTTTTACAGTTAGGTTTAATTTTTTAAGAAGTCTTAAGCGCGATCGCATTTAACATTTCATTTAACATTTCTTAGATGGTTTTGATTTGCGAGACGAGTTGACGCGCGATCGCTACGGCTTGCCAAAGCAGGTCAGGACTTTCTTCGAGTCGATCAGGTATTTTTTGTCCTACACCTTCTAAAAAATCAGTCACGATTTTACGGGCGTAGCTACCATAGGCAACACCTGCCGCAGCTATACCTGCTTTGCGAAGTTTGGTGACAGTGCTGTCATTTGTACCACCCGCCAGTTGCACAAAGCCCATCGGCAACTGAAAATCTAGTACTTTTTGACCTAGTTGCAAAGCCGAGCGAGTTGCGCCGTCACCAATATCGCCACTCATCGGTCTGCCATCGGTTTGCCAGATCAGCGATCGCGGTCTCGGGTTCATACCTTCAAGCAAAGACATTAGGTATTCGCGCAAATCTTCGCAGTCTGGAAAACTGACAGCAACTAATTTGAGTTTAGGGATAATCGGACTCAAACGCTGCCAAAATGTGGCAAATTCTTTGGTGCGATTCGGCTGAGTATGAATTTCAATCGCATTAATTGACTGATTAAGCACTTGATCAAAAATATTTTCAGGGATATAAACCTGTTCGCGTGTATGAATAATCTGCACTGGACATAGCGGCAAGCAACGACCGCACCCATAACAAAGATTTGGCATAACTCCATTGTAATCATTACTAAACTGGATTGCCGTGGTGGGGCATACTTTTTCACAAGGTTTACTACAATCAATTGGACAAAGCTCAGAATCGAAAACCGCTTTCCGAAAATGTGGGTCTTCACCATCATTAAAGCTAACCATCACTAATGGCGATCGCCTCTTTACATTTACATTCGCATTCACATTTACATTCACATCTACATTTATTGCCGCCGCGATTCCCTCGTGCGCTGCTGCAATTGTGGCAGGATCGGGAGCCATATCGATACAGTCTGCTCCTGCTAGCGTATAAATTAGAGCTAGATTGCGAATTGCTGGTAAATCTTGATAACTAGCACCACAAATGAGCTTAAACCACTGATGTGATCGGAGAGCTTCAAGTTCTATTTCCATAATTTCAAATATTATTAGGCACTAACTATCTTGAATGTAATCAAAATCTGAAAATATCTCTAAAAATATCAAAGAGATTTCCTGCTATTTTGGACTGCCACAACCACAAATCTATGAGATTTTTCTTCATTTTATTACTTGAAAGGCGATCGCTAATTTAGCAAAGCGATCGCCTTTAAAATACCTTTAAGCACGGCTAATTTAGGAGGGAAATATATAGCAATCCTAAATCATTTGTGGACAAACAAGGGCTTAAGCCCCTTGTTATACGCCTCATATTTCCACGGCTAATTTAGGATTGCTATATACTCATATCTACTGAGTAATAATACTTATTGTCTAACTAAGATCCCCTCGTTTAATATACTCAAGTGTTTCATTTATTTAATTATTGAACTTAATTTGTCTATGAAAATTGATATAGTTTTTTCTGTAAATTCGGCATATTTATTTGGTCTTTTAGCTACCATAAATTCAATTATCCAAAATATCGCTCAGCCAGAAAGACTTCGTTTCCACATAATTATTCCTAAAGGCGAAATCGAGTTTTTTGAAAGTAAATTATCACAACATTTTCTGGACTCAATAATTGAATTTAGAATTAAAGAATATACGCCAACTTCTAAAATTCAAGAATATATCTCTCAAAAATATAAACCATCAAGTACTGATAGAATAAATGCTTTATATATGTTGTATTCTCGTCTGTTTTTAGGCTCTATTTTTCCCGATCTTAAGAAGACTCTGTATTTAGACACAGATATTATTGTCATAGAAGATATCGCTTTACTTTATGATTCAGTAAATTTTTCTGAACATCAATACTTTGCTGCTGTACCTCATTTCTTTCCTGCGATTTTTCATTTTTCTAATCCGTTTAAAGCGTTGTCTGAGCTTCGTAAATTCAAACAAACTTTTAATGGAGGTGTTTTATTTACTGATTTATCTTTTTGGACAAAAGAAGATAGTCAGAACTTAGATGCTTATCTAGAATGGGATCGCCAATGTAATTATGGTTTATTCCAACTAAATGATGAAACATTGCTTAATTTGATGTTTAAAGATTATTTGCAATTAGATCGACGCTGGAATTGCTGTGGATTTGGGAATACTCAGTTAATTACTTGGCTCCTAAAAAAAGATTTATCTAAAATTTCGATCATTCACTGGAGTGGAGGACATCACAAGCCTTGGTCTTCCACAAATATTCCCTACGCAGATATTTGGAGAAAATATGCAGTTTAGAATTAAGTCTTTATAAATAGATCGAAACTACAGCCCTTTGTGCTGTTATAAAACCCAGAAAACTTTTTGAAAGTGCCGCTTTGCGGCACTTTCAAAAAGTTTTCTGTACTACTCAAAGCCTCAACAGGCTGTAAATAAACTTTTCTCTCTAGCTTTTGATTATTTTATTAAGATCTTAAATCGGTTTTATAGAGAAACTTGCATCTTACTCATTAATTTACTGAAGCGATCGCTATATAAACGATAACTAAGCGGATGCCCGATTAGTCGAGCTGTACTTTGATATAAAACTTCAATTTCAATCAGTCCGTTATCTTTAAGAGTGCGTCCTGTCGAAACTAAGTCCACGATCGCCTCAGCCATTCCTGTAATTGGTCCAAGCTCAACAGAGCCGTAAAGAGGAATGATTTCTACAGGTAGGTCGATACTGTCAAAGTAAGCGCGGGCACAACCAACATATTTAGAAGCAATACGGCTATGGGGAGGCAAGTCTAGCGGCGATCGATAGCGGCTCTCTCCTGCAACTGCGATCGACATCCGACAACCACCAAATCCCAAATCTAGTAACTTGGCAACCTTAGGACTCTTTTCGCGGAGTACATCTTCACCGACGATACCAGCTTGAGCCTGTCCATATTCCACATACACAGGTACATCTTGCGCCCTTACCAACAATGCTTTTGCGGTTCCTGTCGGATCACTAATTTGCAGTTGACGGTTAGAGGCATCTAAAAATGCACTAAAGTCGAGTCCGACGGCTTGGAGTAAGCTAATGGAATCTTTTAACAGTGAGCCTTTGGGCAGTGCGAAAGTGAACATGAAGTCAGATATCTGCTAACAATATTGGCAATTATTGAAGACGCGATCGTGCTTCAAAATTATTATCGCGGATATAGTGCTTTGAATTCTACCTAAAAGCATCAAATTGTCTGTTATTTGATTAGATGCAACAAAAGAAAGTAAATACTTTATGCCATAACAACTGGTGAAAACCAAAACGTATCTTTGCCCTACGCTCCTTAAGTTGTATTCACCTACTTGCAGAGAAAGCTGCACACTGTAACTCCACTGCACAAACGTGAGATCCTGTATGATCGGGTAGTTATTTCCCAGAACTTTAAAAATCTTTTATATTTCAGGAGTCTTTCATTATGGCTAAAGTCAAAATCGCTACCACTGCTGATGTTATTGCTGGCAAAGTCCTGAAAACCAAAGCCAATGGTCAATCTGTGCTTGTGGCAAAAGTTGGTGATAAACATTGCGCGATCGCCAATAAATGTCCTCACTTCGGACTTCCCTTAGCCAAAGGTAAATTTGAAAATGGTGTAATTACTTGCCCCTTTCATGGTTCCCAGTTTGAAATCTGTGGCGGCAAAAACGTTGCATGGGTAGAAAATTTTGTTGGTATCCCTTTGCCTGAAATTGCCCAGAACATGCTCGCTTTGGGCAAATCTCCTATCAATGTAGCAAGTTTTACTGTTACGCAAGAAGGCAACGATCTGTTGATTGATGCATAACTTGTTGAGGCATAGCACCTACGGCGATCGCTTAATCTTTTTGGCTTAGGCGATCGTTAACCAAATCCTCACTTTTAATAGCCACTCTGAGCTTAATTCAGACTATTTCTCCACTTCGCTAATTGAGCTTTAGTGGCGCTATCTATTCGATTACCCAGCAGATTATTAGTATTCGCTTTTTGATTCTTTTGGCGACTTTGTACCGATCGCATAGTTGCTTCTACTTCTTGTTCTAATGCTGGTGCGGATAACCACTCTGCCCCAAACCCCACGGCAGTTAGTTGCTGTGCGCGATCAGAAGTGACGACGATAATTCTTTTTAAATGCCTGAGCGGATCGCGTCGGTATTTGCCACATTGACGCTCGATATAAGTATCCGCAGTTTCGTTGTGATCAGTAAAATACAGTTTCAGGTTTTTGGTTATTTTTTCGGCTTTAGCAGGTGTTGCTTGCACATAAGCATCAAATACCAATGTCGTTTTATAGCCGTGATAAGCGCTAAAGTTCACCATCGTCTCGGTTAAATGCGATCGCGCAATATCAAACCCCTGCAGATCTCGAATCTCCTGCAAGTGCTTCCAAAAGCCAATCACGTTATAAGCGTCCACCAACATTACTGGTGGATATTCCGCCGACATAATGGTAGACCATTAAATAAAGTTAGTTATTCCAATTTTGACATTAGAATTCGCAAATGTTGCGTTTCTTTTATATAAAACCTAGAAAGTAGAGGGCGGCATCCTCTCTACTTTCTGGGTTTGTTAGTGTCATAATAAGGTAGAAGTATTAGACGAAAACTTGAACGGCAATGGCGAAAAATTCCTCTACGACAGCGCAAGTTGATAAGACGGGCTCAAGCGCACAAGCCTCAAAACCAAGCATGAGTCCTGAGAAAAAGAAAGCTCTCGATGCGATTATGCAAAAAATCGAGAAAGATCACGGCAAAGGCGCGATCATGCGTTTGGGTGATGCCACTAATATGCGCGTCGAGACTATCCCTAGCGGTGCATTACCGCTCGATCTTGCCCTCGGCGGTGGTTTGCCAAAAGGACGAGTGATTGAAGTGTATGGGCCAGAAAGCTCAGGTAAAACTACCTTAGTGCTGCACGCGATCGCTGAAGTCCAAAAACGCGGTGGCATTGCTGCCTTTGTCGATGCTGAACACGCCCTTGATCCTACTTATGCAGCTAATGTTGGTGTAGATATTGATAACTTGCTGATTTCTCAGCCAGATTCGGGTGAAATGGCACTCGAAATTGTTGATAACCTTGTTCGCTCAATGGCAGTAGATATTATTGCGATTGATTCGGTTGCCGCCTTAGTTCCTCGTGCTGAAATTGAAGGTGAAATGGGTGCATCCCACGTTGGTCTTCAAGCGCGTTTAATGAGTCAAGCTCTCCGCAAAATCACCGCTAACGTTGGTAGATCCAACTGTATCGTCATTTTCTTGAACCAATTGCGTCAAAAAATTGGCGTAACCTACGGTAGTCCTGAAGTAACCACAGGCGGAACTGCTCTAAAATTTTATTCTTCGGTACGTCTTGACATTCGTCGTATTCAAACCCTGAAAAAGGGTACAGAGGAATACGGGATCAGGGCTAAGGTCAAAGTTGCTAAAAACAAGGTTGCGCCACCTTTCCGTATTGCGGAATTTGACATTATTTTTGGTAAAGGTATTTCTGCAGTTGGGTGCATTGTCGATCTTGCCGAAGAAATGAGTATCATCATTCGTAAAGGCGCTTGGTATAGCTACCAAGGTGACAACATCGGACAAGGTCGAGATAACACGATTAAGTATATGGAAGACAAACCAGAATTTGCTCAAGATATTGAAAAGCAAATACGCGAGAAATTGTCGGCAGGCGTAGCAGTTTCAGCCACTAAGGTTGTGCCTGAAGAGATTGAGTCTGAAGATGATGATATAGCTCCAGAGGATTTCTAAAATAAGGTGCATTTAATCAATCGTGCCGTGATTAATCCGCACCTTTAAGGGGTTACTCCTTTCCCAGTGAAAGATTAGCTACTAAAACCAAATAATTAGCTTTGCGGTGCTTGCGCTGCAAAGCTAATTATTTGGTAGGAAGGGAGTAGGCACAGGGACGATATTTTAATGATAGCTATCAGCCTGAATAGCTATAAGATTTTAGAAAACTAGCATTTCGCGAATTAGCCATTTATTATCTTTTCGCACTAAATCATATTCAACCGTATAGTTAGAATCTTCTTTTGATGCGCTGCGATCAAGTTCGCCATTATTAAAGAAATTACGAGACTCCGAGATTTTAGCTATTACCTTAGCTTTGCTATCACCGTCAGGAGTGACTTTATCAATTTCACTTGATTTTACTTGGTACTGTAAATAAGAGTTAGTGGCTTTAAGTTCTTTAGCGCGTCCTTTCCAATCGCCAAGTGCAGGCTCAGCCAAAATTTCTTCTAAGAGATTGTCTTCATAGGTTTTGCCAAGCGCTTTAGATTTAGTTACTTGCCATGCTTCGATTACCTTAGTGGCATTTTCTTTGTCTAGGATTCCTGGGCGAGCGATCGCGGCTGGGCTATTTTCTTTGATTGCTTCAACTAAGGAAGTGATCGGCTTTTCCAAGGTTACAAATGCTTCTGAGCGGGATGCACCGCTTAATGAACGAAAAGCCCAGACGACTAACCATATAGAGCTACCGAATAAAGCGATCGCGATCACAATTACGGCGGCTAAACGACCAATACTAAATTTGCGTTTTGGTGATGCTGAATTAGGTGATGCTGAACTAACTGATGAACTTGGACGCTTAATTTCTTTGACAGTTTCAGAACCGTCTTTTGCAGTACTGCGTGCAGGTGGAACATTGCTAAGGCGTCGAGACTTCGGCAAATCTCGTGAAATATTGACATTGCCATTAGAGGCGATAGAACGATCAAGGACAGGTGTAGCAGAGCGCTGAAAACGATTTGGAATTTCAGGAGCATAGTTAGAGAGTTTTGGTTCATTACTAGCGCTATTCTCAAGATCGCTTCTTAATGGTGGTACGTCACCTAAAGTGGTGGATATGCGATCTCCACCTACAGGCGAAGTCCAGTCGGATGATAGCGCTCCAGTATTTGGTAACTCTTCTAAGTATGATTGCACCTGCTCGTCAGCAAAATAATCTTTGAGAGATACGATTTGACTCATTAGATCGCGGAAATGGGGATATACCTCTTCTTGAAGCCAACGTTCACTATACAGACAGAGCCCAGGTAATAAATCGGGCGCACCTTCAGAATTTTGACGAATGAAAGCGATTTGATCTTCTTCCGCACTATTATCAATCGCCGCACTTGCCTCTTCAGTTTGTCCTAACAATAAAGCACATACTGCTTTTTCGAGATATATATCCTGCTTGGCACTTAGCTTAACTAGTAACCCCTTGGCGCGACGGATCAGGGCGGGCTGGCGTTGTGAGAAGCCCCGCGCAATTAAGGCGTATACCGCTAAATAAGTCGCAACCGAGGATGGGCGACGGGCTTCATCTTCAAACAAAGTTTGCTGCTCGATCACTGTCATGTAGCTGCGTAATTGTTGAATAAATCGCAAAAAGTCGTCAATACCTAAACTGGAATAGTCATTGCCTGAGCCATCAATACCACGACGCGCATCGAGCATTTCTTGCAAAAGTGACATGCCTTTGCGATGTTCGTTAGTATGATTGTCAGGAGTTGCTAACAATTCGAGGATGCGATAGGGACGTAAGCGAAATAAATCGGCTTGAATTTCGCTACGAATGCTAAGAAATAATCCTTCACTCAATAAAATTTCTTGGGCAGATTCTAATGATCGTGCCGCCGATTCATATTCCCCTTGTTTCCAATATTCGCGACCTAATTCTAAATAAGATAAAGATACAGAGAGCAGTAGATCAGGATCATGGGGTGAAATTCTAGAAGACTGATGCTCTGCTTCCTCAGGGTCGTAATAAGGCTTGGCAAGGAATAGGACTTTTTCGGACTCCCCAAGCTCGTACAAAATCAGCAATAAACCTGCAAAGTCTTTTTCGTCGGCTTCAATTTGGGGTGGCAGTGTAGCAACTGGTTGATCGCTAACAGACTCATCCAATGTAGCCGTGGCATTAGCGGCATTTGTGACACTTGGCTGACCGCGCAGTTGATCATGCTCAAGCAAAATTTCGTAAGCCTTATCGAGGATGCGCTTGCGAGAGGCGATCGCGGCATCAGAATATTCGCGCCTTGGCATAGAAAGCAGGCGATCTCGATGGGCTTGATGGATCTTGTCTATTTCTGACAGGTGTGTCAAGCCAAGAATGCGATAACAGTCTAGGGGAACTCTCACTTTGCTTTCCTACCCAAAACTTCAATTGGAAGTGCCGAACTGAATGCCGATAATGCCAACCTGTTTGCCTCTCAAAAAAAAGATGCTCCGTATCTAACGAGATCTAACGCTTAAATACTTGATTCTATGTATCCAAATATTGAGTACATAGAACGCCCGAATTATACACTAAGATAATTAACTTGGTGAAAATAGCCAAATGAAATCAGCAATTCTCTTTACAAACTATTTGCAAAAATTGGTTTCGATGAAGTGATCACTTTGCTAAGAATACTTTGCTAAGAATACTTTGCTAAGAATCAAGAGCGATCGCTTTATCAAGCGCTAATTTTTGATTAAGACGGATTTGATAAGCCTTTAATTCTATGGCTTTGAGACCACTAATAATGCAAAAACTATCAACATCAATGCCACGGGCTAACATTTCGATACACCAAGTATGACGAGCTTGCTCGATCATCAGCGGTGATCCGTCTAGATTGCGATAGGGCTGTGTCCATCGTGTCCAAAGTTGTTCGATTTCTTCTAAAGATAAGGATTTGTGAGCGCCACCAATAAACATTGAATTAAACATTGAATCAATATTGTCATTTTTGAGATCTTTATGGTCTTTCTTAAGATCATTTTTACGAGTTTTGAGATAGGCACTGAGTGGATTATTTGTGGCTGAGCCATACCGATGACCGAAGATTTTTTGATTGAGTGGTACTGATCGCGCATTATCACGCGCATTATCAGTAGAGTCATTAGTGAATAAAATACCGTGATTATCTTGCTGTTGATAGTCCTTTAAACGCAACCGCGTAATGCTGAGCGCTGTAATTCCTGTACCAAATAGCAAATAAGCGATCGCATAGTCTTTCACCCCAAACTTTTTAGCTTGCAAAAGAATTTCGCGAGAGGTCTCCGCTGGAATATCAACAATTGGTTGCGCTTGTGCGATCGGGCTAACCTCTTGAACTAACATATCGACCAAAGTATTAATAAACTCATTGCGATCGCTCCAAATTGTCTGCACATCACTGGTCAAAGTGAGGACTGCATAGCCCAAAATACAAGTATTCAGCAAGTTAGCTAGCTTAATCGGGGGCAAAGCATATTGCAGACGCGAATTTGCCAACACATCGTGCATCGCTGTAGCGATCGTTTGATTAACCTGATTAATTCCTTGGGCGAGAGCTTGACGGCTTTCGAGCGGATATTGTCCTGCTTCACCTACGAGCGATCGGACAAGCTCAGGTACACTTTCTAACGCTCGTAAAGAACTCTGGATATAGTATTTTAAAAATCGGCGTAGATCGCTCTGACTAGAAATATCGGACATAATGAACGACTCTCCTACTTCAGCCAACACCAAATATTTTTGCAGACATTCTTGCAATACTGCTAGCAATAAACCATGCTTATTACCAAAATGACGAAACAAAGTTACTTCATTAACTTGAGCAAAGTCAGCAATTTGTCGCGTGGTTGTCTCGGTAATTCCTTTGCTGGCAAATAACTCTAGCGCTGTGTTCACGATACGTTGTCGAGTAGGAATTCGAGATACAGACATGGGCGCATGTACCATTGTGATGATTTGCAAGTGCTACTTGCATTATTACTTAAAAAGCGGTTAAACTTGAGATATAACTGTAAGTGATACTTGCATCTCCTCTCTACCCTTATCCTCTCCACCCTTAGAAAGTTGTTATTTCATGACTGCCACTACTGAAGCCATCTCAACTGAACCGAAACTGAACTGGACAAATGTCTTCTTCTTCAGTGCTTTTCATCTCGCTGCCTTAGCTGCACCTTTTTACTTTTCATGGCAAGCTGTAATTCTTACAGTTTTCTTACATTGGTTGCTTGGTAGCATCGGCATCACTCTAGGATATCACCGATTACTCAGCCATCGTAGCTTTCAAGTGCCTAAATGGTTGGAATACATTATCATTACCATCGGCGCTTTAGCCTTGCAAGGTGGACCTGTATTTTGGGTGGGAGGACATCGTCAGCACCACGGTTTTACAGAAGATAATCAGAAAGATCCCTACTCTGCAAATAAAGGCTTTTGGTGGAGCCACATCATGTGGATTATGTACTCCAAGCCTGAACATTTTCAGCGCTCAAACTACAGCAAATTTGCGCCTGACCTTGCTGATGATCCTTACTACAAGTTTCTAGATACTTACTTCTTACTCTTGCAAGTGCCACTAGCGGCATTAATTTACTTGATTGGTGAAAAAGTGTTTGCGGGGCTAGGTGCATCATTCTTGGTATATGGAGTGGCTGTACGCTCAGTGTTTCTCTGGCATAGCACTTGGCTGATCAACTCTGCTTGTCACAAATGGGGTTATAAAAACTTTGAACAGACTCCTGATCATTCCACAAATTTATGGTGGGCAGCGATTTTGACCTATGGAGAAGGATGGCACAACAATCATCATGCTTATCCAAAGTCAGCGCGTGCTGGGCTGAAATGGTGGGAAATCGATCCAACCTGGGGTGTGATCAATCTGCTTAAGACACTCGGCTTAGCCACGAAAGTTTATTTGCCTGAGCCTTGGCAACCAAGCAAGTAAGCAATAATTCACAATAATTACAAAAGAGGACGCGAAGCGTCCTCTTTTGTGGTTTTAGATAGCAAAAATAGATACATTGGCGTGATCAGCAATGTGTAAACCTTTTGATCAAATGGGTTAATAAATGCGGGAAGTTAAGCATATGGATCATCGCCACATTCGCTTTAGCGATCGCCACGAAGAAGTCGATTTAGAGCAACTCCAAAGATTATTAAAATCTGGAGCCTTTTGGGCAAAGGAGAGGACTTTGGCAGGTATGGCGATCGCGATCGCTAACTCTAAGCCAGTTGTAACTGTATGGGATGGGAATCAGTTAATTGGACATGCTCGCGCCACTAGTGATGGCATTTATCGAGCGACAATTTGGGATGTGGTAATTGATCCAAATTATCGAGGTGCAGGTTTAGGGCGCAAGTTAGTCCAAACAGTGTTAGCACATCCTAATGTTTGTGATGTCGAGCGGGTTTATTTAATGACCACACATCAGCAACAGTTTTATGAACATATAGGTTTTGAGCAGAATTCTTCGACCACATTAGTTTTGCTTAATAGCGCTGTAGATAACGATTTTAAAGGTGATCGTAAATTTATTAATAATGAATGTTCTATCGCGCTAAAGCATTAAAGAACTGTTGCAAACGTCCTAAAAATGAACCTGACTGTTTGCCAGTCTTTTGCTTAAATAAGCGCTCAATATCGTCACTAGATGGACGTTGAGCTACTTCAGCCATAGCTTTCATCCCCTCCTCAGTTTGTTGCCATATTTGCCATGTTTGTGGATAGCAGCGCCATAAGGCTCCAAGCTCTAAAGGCTTAATGTAGTAGGCGGTTTCAAAAGTGCTTAAAAAGCGATCGCGCATTTGCCTTGCCGCTAGACCTAAGCCCACTTCACTATTTTCAAGACGGGGATTGAGCATTACAAAGGGGCGATCGCCAGCTAGCTGTGCTAACTTTTCCACCAGTTCAACTTCAACCGAGGTTGGCTCAATCAACAAAAATGCCTTATCCTCTTCTCGGATCGCCCTTCGTCCTTCATTAACTCCACGCACTGATACATCCAGTTCAGCCCACTCGCGTTTTGCCAAGGCTGCTGCCCCCGCATCTGAAAAAATTGCTTGCCATTCTTTGCCATAGAGATGATTAAAACTAGCCGCAAATTGATAAGCGATCGGCATGGATTTGAGTTCAGGAAATCTAAGGTCAACGATAATCCGATTACCCCCAGCAGCGATCACTTGATGAGTAGCAGCGATCGCTTGCTCGGTGGCATCTTCTAAATTATTTGGAAGCAAGATTGGCTCAGTTATTTGAGTCATAAAATAAATTATTTTAAAGTTATATTTTGATCTCTATAAATCTTAACCGTAGGAATCATAATTACATCCCAAAAAGAAAAGGGGACGCTTTTGCGTCCCCTTTTCTTTTTGGCTAAATAGCAAGCACTTACATCATGCCGCCCATTCCACCCATGCCGCCCATTCCACCCATGCCGCCCATTCCACCAGCAGCACCAGCGTCAGATTTCTTCTCTGGTTTCTCGACAACTAGAGCTTCAGTGGTCAATACCATGCCTGCAACTGAAGCTGCGTTTTGCAATGCAGAACGGACAACCTTAGCAGGGTCAATGATTCCAGCTGCGATCAGGTCAACATATTCCCCTTTAAGAGCATCAAAACCATGATTGAAGCTCATGCCTTTGACTTTCTCAACTACTACAGTTCCTTCAAGCCCAGCGTTATCGCTGATTTGACGAAGAGGGGCGGATAAAGAGCGAGATACAATTTCTGCACCGATCGCTTCTTCGTTCTTCAAGGTTGCCTTGAATTCTGCTAATTCAACAGCGAGGTGAGCAAGAGTTGCACCACCACCAGGGACGATACCTTCTTCAACCGCCGCACGAGTAGAGTTGAGCGCATCTTCGATACGAAGTTTGCGATCTTTGAGTTCAGTTTCAGTTGCTGCACCGACTTTGATTACAGCTACGCCACCAGAGAGCTTAGCGATGCGCTCTTGCAGCTTTTCTTTATCATAGTCAGAGTCGCTAAGATCCAATTCTTTACGAATTTGAGCAACCCGCTTGTCAATATTAACTTTGTTAGCAATATCCGAGACGATTGTGGTTTTATCTTTAGAAATAGTGATCTTGCGAACAGTGCCAAGCATTTCGAGAGTTGCCGCACTAAGTTCCAAACCAGTATCTTCAGAGATGACCTGACCATCAGTGAGAACAGCAATATCTTGCAACATTGCTTTACGGCGATCGCCAAATCCAGGTGCTTTGATTGCAGCAATATTCAGAGAACCTCTGAGCTTATTAACCACCAAAGTTGCCAGAGCTTCACCTTCGACATCTTCAGAAATGATCACCAAAGGAGAACCTGCGCGAGCAGCCTTTTCAAGAATAGGAACAAGGTCTTGAATTACATTGATCTTCTTATCAGTGATTAAAACTTTGGCATTCTCAAATTCGACCAACTGACGCTCGTTATCAGTGACGAAATAAGGAGAGATATAACCACGGTCAAGTTGCATCCCTTCGACAACTTCCAATTCGGTGATGAGAGACTTCGACTCTTCAACAGTGATTACACCATCTTTGCCAACTTTGTCCATTGCATGAGCAATCATTTCACCAATCTCGGAATCATTGCCAGATGAAATTGTCGCGATTTGAGCGATCTCTGCATTGGAATCAACAGCTTTAGCTTTTTGAGCAATTACATCAACCAAGTGAGCAACTGCCTTTTCGATACCGCGACGAACACCAACTGGGTTTGCACCTGCGGCGACATTCTTCAGTCCTTCACGAATCATTTCTTGAGCTAAAACAGTGGCACTAGTTGTACCATCGCCTGCTACGTCGTTGGTTTTAGAGGCAACTTCGCGAATTAGTTGAGCACCTGCGTTTTCTAAAGGATCTTCTAATTCAATTTCTTTAGCAATGCTCACACCGTCATTGATGATCTGAGGAGCGCCATATTTCTTTTCAAGAACAACGTTGCGACCTTTAGGTCCAAGAGTTACCCGTACTGCGTCAGCAAGAGCATTAACACCACGCTCAAGGGCGCGGCGAGACTCTTCATCAAATACTACGATTTTTGCCATTTTTTTTATTTGGTAATTTTAGGAACTGTTTATGGGGGGGGGCTGTTAGCTGTTAGCTATTAGCTTTTTTGATTGCTTCTTTGGAAGTCTTTAGCTAAAAGCTAAAAGCTAATCGCTAATAGCTATGAGCTTTATTCGACGATCGCGAGAATATCTCTTTCTGCAAGTAACAGATAATCTACGCTTTCGATTTTGACTTCAGTACCTGCATACTTGGAATACAAAACTTTGTCGCCTGTTTTAACTTCTAGCGCTACACGAGTACCTTTGTCATTGCGT
>JBBRMK010000048.1:0-36100 GCA_038230875.1 Pseudanabaenales cyanobacterium | reverse complement strand
TCAGGTTTTGCCCCTTTTTCTTTTAATATATCCCCAAGGATGGCTGAAACCACATATAAGCAAGGCTGCGTAAATTGGGTTTTCGCAAGTTCAGTGGCATCAGTCTGGGATTTTTCTAAAATCGACCAGCCCAGAATTTGCTGTGCTTTGTCAAATTTATCTTTGCCAACTTCAGCAAGGTCTAAGCCCATACCTACAGCTTGAGAGCCTTGCCCTGGGAACATCCATACATTTTTTGTCATTTTATAAATATTTTTAAAATAGGTTAGTTACCGATCTTTACACATATATCATCAACCTCAACTCAAAGATTAAGCGACGGTGCTTCACACGAATCCTGTTCTTTAGGTTTTATGTCTTAACCATGCTGGCGATCGCTGATAATTTAAATTAAGCATTTTGAATTAAATAGTTAACTAAATTCTCGCTGCATAAAATTTAATATGACTCAAAAGATTGCATTTCTTGGCTTAGGCTTAATGGGCGGATCAATGGCTGCCAACTTGGTAAAACGTGGTCATAATGTACTGGGCTGGAATCGCACTAAAGACCGCCCGACGATCGCTACATTTACAAATGCGGGCGGCGGATTAGCCAACTCCTTAGAAGCAGCCGTCAGCGTTGCCGATGTGGTGTTTTCTTGTTTAGGCGATGTGCCAGATGTGATCGAAGTGCTCATTGGTGAAAATGGAGCGTTGAAATTTGCTAAAGCGAATACGTTATTTGTCGATACCAGTACGATCGGCAATGTTGCCGCGAAAATAATTGGTGACACTTTGATTGCAAATGGTATGCGCTTTCTTGACGCGCCAGTATCAGGCGGCGATGTTGGTGCTCGGAATGGCACATTGACATTTATGGTCGGCGGCGCGGCTACCGATTTGCAAGCATGTTTGCCTTTATTTGAGGCAATGGGTAGCAACATCAAACATTGTGGGGCGATCATCGGTAGTGGTCAAGCGGTGAAGCTCTGCAATCAAACCCTAGTGTCAGTTTATATGCTTGCCATCTGTGAAACTATGCAGATGGCGAAAAAGATGGGCCTCGATCCGCAATTGATTGTCGATGTCTGTGGTACTGGCGCAGCTGGCTCATGGGCTTTAACTAATCTGGGGATGAAAGTGGCGACAGGAGATTATCAAGCTGGATTTGCGATTAAACATATGCTGAAAGATTTGCGGCTTGTTAAGGAAATCAGTCAAGAAACTAGTCAAGAAACTAGCGATCGCCTAACTAGCGATCGCCTAACTTTAGATTTAGCAAAAGATTTTTCTATAGATTTACCCGCGATCGCTTTAGCTGTGCAAAATTTCCAAAAAGTGAGTCAGCTTGATCACGGACAAGGCGCAGAACAAGGCACACAAGCAATGATGCGCGCTTATAGCTTAGAAAATTAAGCTGTTTGTACTTTTAAGAAAATAGCTGCGGCGCTTGACATGGCAAATATTTTTTGGGTTTAAATCGTAAATTGTTAAAAATCTAGCAAACTCAAGCAAGTAGGCTTTGATACAATGCGAAGCTTAACCCGTAACGATGCTTCCGCTCCTCCAGAAAAAATGCAACTGGCAAACCGACTTCGTAATATTCAGCCTTCCTTAACTCTAGCGATCGACGCAAAAGCTAAGGCCATGAAGGCAAGTGGAATTGATATTTGTAGCTTTAGTGCTGGCGAACCTGATTTTGATACACCTGATCACATTAAGGCTGCGGCAAAAACTGCACTCGATCAAGGCAAAACTCGCTATACTGCCGCCGCAGGTATACCCGAACTAAAACAAGCGATCGCTGCCAAACTCCTGCGCGATAATCAAGTAACTTACAAGCCCGAACAAATCATTGTCACTAATGGGGGTAAACATTCGCTTTACAACTTGATGATGGCGATACTCGACGCAGGGGATGAAGTAATTATTCCTGTTCCATTTTGGGTAAGCTATCCCGAAATGGTAAAACTTGCCGAGGGTACGCCAGTATTTGTAATTACGACTGAAGAGAATGGTTACAAAATCACTCCTGAACAATTAGAAGCCGCAATTACTCCTAAAACTAAGCTATTTGTTCTCAATTCTCCTTCTAATCCCACAGGTATGGTCTACTCACCTGCGGAAATCAAAGCTTTAGCAGAAGTCTTAGATCGACATCCGCACGTTTATATTGTCTCCGATGAGATTTACGAAAAGATTCTTTATGATGGCGCGACTCATCTCAGCATTGCGGCGGTGAGTCAGTCTATGTACGATCGCACTTTAATTAGTAGCGGTTTTGCTAAGGCTTATTCGATGACAGGTTGGCGAGTTGGCTATTTGGCAGGCGCACCTGAAATTATCAAAGCTGCCACTTTAATTCAAGGACATAGCACCTCAAATATTTGTACCTTTGCTCAATATGGCGCAGTTACAGCTCTCAATGACTCCCAAGACTGCGTAGAAGTCATGCGGAAAGCCTTCGCCGAACGCCGCGATGTGATGTATGACCTGTTAACTTCTATTAAAGGATTTACTTGTCCTAAACCCGACGGTGCATTCTATCTCTTTCCTAGCATCAAAGCCTTTGGAATTCCTTCTCTAGAATTTTGCGACAAATTGCTAGAGGATCAGAAAGTGGCGCTGATTCCAGGGATTGCTTTTGGTTTAGACAATTGCATTCGCCTTTCCTATGCCACTGATTTAAAAACAATTCGCGAAGGTTGCGATCGCATTCGTCAGTTTACGGAAAAACATTTTTAATCCTACAATCTAAAATAAAGGCGGCGCATCGGGCCGCTTTTGTTTTGGAAATTGCATGAAGATAATAAAGTTATGAACAAAATGTACTTCGCAATAGCGACTTTTGTTATTCTCATCTGCGGATATTTAGCGCTAAATTTTTGGTTTCAGAATAATCATCAGCCATATTCCTTAACTGAATTTCTGCCTTCAGATTCAAATGAATTGAATATATATCCTACTAATCCCGATATGTCGCAACGCGATCGCAATAAACCTTTAGTCGTTTTCTTTGGTGACTCGCGTGCTTATGAGTGGCCAGCGATCGCGAATATTCCCTTTGAGTTTACCAATCGCGGTATTAACGGACACACTACTAAGCAAGTATTGGGAAGATTATCGGCTCATGTATCAAATCTATCATCTCAATTTGTGGTTGTTCAAGTAGGTGTAAATGACCTAGTCCAGATTGCTCCATCTTCTAACCAATTGCAGAGTGTAGTAACTAACTGCAAACAAAATATTCAAAAAATTGTCGATCAATTAGCTAAAGAATTAAAAACAACCGTTATTTTAACCACGATTTTCCCTGTAGCCGCATTATCACCATCGCAGCGATCGTCTTCAGAGGAGCTTGATCGCGCAATTGTTGAGGTCAATGAATTTATCAGATCTCTCAAAAGCGATCGGGTTGGCGATCGGGTGATTATTCTGGACGCGGCTGCGCTTTTAGCGGATGAGAATGGCAAAGTTCGCCAAATCTATAGCCGTGACTTTCTACATCTTAATGAGAATGGTTATACAATTCTAAACACCGAGCTATCAAAGATACTCACTTATCAAGTTCGTTAAGAGTCACAGAAATATTAAGTCGCGCTTATTGAGAAGTCAAACGGATGGCAAAGTTTTATGATCGCATTACATCAGAGCTAAAAACATTCATCGAAGCTCAGCATATTTTCTTTGTGGCAAGCGCTCCCAATGAGGGGCGCGTTAATCTTTCGCCAAAGGGAATGGATGCCTTTCGAGTGATTAATGCATCAGAAATCGCCTATCTCGATCTCACTGGAAGCGGCAACGAAACAGCAGCCCATCTTCTTGAAAATAGCCGAATCACACTCATGTTATGCAGTTTCACTGAGAAGCCGCTAATTCTTCGCCTCTACGGTCAAGGTGAAGCGATCCACGCTAGAGATGCAGCTTGGCAAGAATATATATCGCTATTTCCTGCGATCGCGGGTACTCGTCAAATCGTGCGCGTCAAAGTGGAATCGGTGCAAACATCCTGCGGCTTCGCGGTTCCTTTTTATGAGTTTGTTTGCGATCGCCCTGTTTTAAAGGAATGGGCTGAGAATAAAGGCGAAGAGGGTGTGTATGAATATTGGCAAGCCAAAAATCAGCATAGTATCGATGGTTTACCAACTGGACTCTTAGAATAAGTTAGGATGAGTATTACAGGTTTAATCTAAGTCTTTTTAGAAAACAACGGGAGTCCTATGCATTTACAAAGAGTTCAAGTGCCTGATTTTCGGGTTCTAAAGGATGTAGATATCACCTTCGAGCACGATTTTAATCCCAGAGTTTTCCCCCTCGGCAGTCAAAATGGTGGCGGAAAAAGTACTTTATTACAATTAATGTTTATATTGCTACATTGCTCTACTAATCCAGAGCGATTACCTGCTTTAAAAAATCTGCTAAGTGGATTTGATTTGCGTAACGGAGAAGATAAAAGAATATTAGCAGTAATTGATATTTGGGATGGCAAAAAGGAAGTTCAGCTAGAGTTCTTTGTATGTTGTGATGCTTATATTCATCAAATTTTCAATTATTCAAATGAAATTAAAGCAGAAGATAAATTGAGTTTTTCTACAATTGCAAAATTGGAAAATATTCAACATCAGATGTCTGGATTCTTCAACGAAGAAAAAGAATTAGAAGAGATTCTTCGTCAAGCTGAATATAGGATTCCTGCAACAAATACTTCTAGGATTTTTCCTGACGATCTAAAGAAAAGATTGGCAGATTTAGAGATTGACTTTAAGAGTGCGAACGTAGATTTTTTAGATATTGACTCTTTGAATTTAATTAGTAAAGAGGCGAAATCACAACTGTCAGAACAACATAAACACAAAAAGATATTATCAGAATTGTACTGTGACCATTTTGAAGCTATATCCGAACATTTGAGGTCATTCAATATAGAGTATATAACTGTAGATTCGTCTAAAAACGCAGCTTTTGTTTGCCATCTAAATAATATAGAGATGGATGTTTCTCACCAGTTTTTAAATGAACTGTCAAACAAAATTTTCTTAGCTGCTCCATCTACACAAGTCTTCTTATTTCTTTCTAGAGAGATCAGGAAATCGCTATTTACAAATAGAAATACCTATCAATCTAGTCTTACAAGTATTAATTCTACTTTGTTAGGATTATTTACTTATGATTTTTTGGCAACTGACATCTTGATTAAGTCTTTTAAAGGTGCTAGGGACAAGGATTTTAAAGAAGCTCTCAAGACGGGTGAATATGGTAATAATTACAAAAAATTGTTGGAAGATTTAGACTTTCTAATGCATGATAAGCAAGTCAATCTAGCTGACGACTTTTCAGGCTTAACATTTAAGTTTGATAGATTTAACGATAGTATTGAGCTATATCCAGAGGATTTAAGTCACGGTGAACTTAAGCGTCTCAGTATATATGTTTGGCTAAAATCTCAAGATGTAGAAGACGCAATTGTATTAATGGATGAAGTAGATCTTGCATTACATCCAGATTGGCAATATCAAATTGTCTCAGATTTAGTTGAATGGGAACCTAGCAATCAATATATATTAGCAACTCATTCCTATGAATTGTGTCAAGCCTTAACTCCTTCTCATGTAAAAGTATTAGAACCAAAACTCACAGAAAGACGTAGTGAATAGTTATGAGTTTTAATGAAAAAGAATTAAAGCAACATTGCGAAACAATTTTAAATCAGCGTAAAATCCGTAATAAAATAGTTGTTCTTTGTGAAGGCGTTATTCCAAAAGAACAGGGTAGACCATCGCCGCAATCTTATGGGCGCATGGATACATTGCCAGATTCAAATTTTTATAAAGCTTGTATTCCTAGTTATTGGAGTCAATCTCGTCCAGAGTTCTTTAATTGTGGTGATTGTAACAATGTTGTAAATACATATTCTAAACTCTTAGAAATCCTTAATGAGGCTACAGACAACCTCTATTTTCATCCTAAAAAAATATTTGCCATAGTCGATCTCGATATCCAAATAAGAACTATTGATAATTATCGCTTTACAGATACACAGCAAATTTTTTATAGCCTTTATAAACAGTCAAAAATAAATGTAGACATTGATGACAAAATCCATGAAATATTTATAACTGGATTAATTCATAAAGAAGCATATTTTATAGTGCCAGAGCTTCAAACACTATTTGATGAATATTCAATTCAGCCGCTCTATCAAAACAAAAAATTATTACTTGATGATATTTACATAGCAATGTCTAATGATTTAAGTAAAGATGCTGACTTACAGAAAAATTTTGCGATCGCTTGTTCTCGGATTAAACACTGTACAGGACTAGATCTTAGCGAAATAGAAAACTTACAATCCAGTTGGATAACACAGTTTCAATCGGCTCAAAATGAAACTAGACAACGCGAGTTAATCCTTAATTTACTAACCATCAGAAAAGCTAAAGAATATTGGCATCAAATCCAACCAAGTAGCGAATGGAGTCGAGATACTTTGGTATATAGAGATCAACTCTCCTTAGCGATCGCAAGGGACTTTTATGCCAAACAAAACGAAGACGAGGCAGCCGCAAAATATCACATTCCCTACTTTTTTAAAATGCTGCGTAAATTTGCTTGACGAAAATGCGATCGCCTGAAGTTTTTTGTGAAATGTGCTTCAAACTACTAATAGTGTATATTCTATTAATTTTCATGATTAAGACACTAAATGTAAAGTAAATTAATTGATTTTTGCGCTAAGCTTGTAAGTCCATAATGTTGTAAAGGCACAAGTATTCTATGGTGCAAGAACTTAAACTAATCTCCAAGGAGGTTAGATTCCCCGATAGCGCTCCTGCTGCTTATCCCGTATTTTTCAGGACATATAGTCGCAAATATAATAACAAGCGCGAAAGCTGGGCAGAAGTATGCGATCGCACACTTACTGGTTTAAAAAAATTAGGCAAGCTCACTGATGAACAAGTTGCCCTAATCGACAAGATGCAAAAGCAGCTCAAGTCCCTCACCTCTGGACGTTGGCTGTGGGTTGGTGGCACTGAATGGGTTGAGCGTCCCGAAAATTTCTCAGGTTCCTATAACTGCACCAGCACCAACGTGATCGACTGGCGATCGTTTGGCTTGATGATGGATCTCGCCATGCAGGGATCAGGCACTGGCGGCGTATTAGAGCCACAGTACATTAGCCAATTACCTGTAATTCTTAACCAGTTGCAAGTTAATGTGATTGGTGCGATCGGGGCGACATCTGCGGGCGATCGCCGCCACAATACCGAAGTCCAGTTTGACTATGCCGACAACGCCGTTAAATTTTTTGTTGGTGATAGCCGCCAAGGTTGGGTCAAGTCCTATCAATCCCTCTTAGAACTCTCTAGCAACGAACAGTTTGATCGTGCCAAACCCGTTCAAATCACCGTTGACATCAGCGATGTTCGCCCCAGTGGTGAACCACTCAAAGGCTTCGGCGGCATGGCAAATCCTGTTAAGTTGCCTACGCTCTATGATCGCTGTGCCAACATTTTAAATAAAGCGATCAGTCGTCAACTCACCTCCGTTGAGTGCTGCCTCCTCATTGATGAAGCCGCAGTTTGCATTGTGGCAGGAAATATTAGGCGTTGCTTACCTGCTGGGGCATTGGTTCACAGCGAATCTGGGTTAGTCCCGATTGAAAAAATTCGGATCGGCGATCGGGTACTAACAAGTAAGGGATTCTATCCTGTTACTAACTTTTTTGATCAAGGTACACAATCTCTTTGCCGCATCAAAACTGAAGACGGCTATTTTGAATGCACTCCCGACCATAAAGTAGCTGTGTTGGAAGATGTTTATGGCGCATATCGGATGGTCAAAGCTAAAGATCTTACGGAAGATGATCGATTGATCTTTGTACCAAAAGCTATTACTGGAACTGCGACCGAACTGCCAGAATTTAAAGGGACGTTAGCTCCACAAGCAAAACGAATTACGATTCCTGCACTTACAGCAGATGTCGCCTATTTCATCGGTTATTTGCATGGTGACGGCTCAGTTGGAAGTGATGGTTGGCGCGTGAGGTTCCGAATTTCTGAAGACCAACAACAGATCATCGATAAACTCATCGTTGTTGGAGAGCTATTTGGACTAGATACTTATACGCTGAGAACACCAGAACAATCTAAGGCAAGAGCTTTTGAACTTCAATTCAACTCTAGTGCGCTTAATCAGTATCTATCTCAATTCAAACGAGCTTTTACTTCGATTAACATTCCTGACTGTATACTATTAGCAACAGTTAATATCCGCGAAGCATACCTATCTGGATTGGCAGATGCTGATGGTTGTTTTAGTCAAGGTGTGTTAGTTGCATCAGTACATTCTGATTTCTTGCGTCAAGTTCAATCAATCTATGCGTCATTGGGAATCACAGTTCGGTTGTGTCATTCTACACGCAAGCGTACTGGTAAATGGGAAGGTGAGCTAGTTACTGTTGGTGAAGCAGCCTTTGACAAAATCTCCGAATTATTTGCTGATCACTCGTTGCGCTTTGCTGGTAGCCAAAGGGTTCGTCCTCAATCATTTAAGGATCATGGCTTTCCTAAAGAGATGGTTAGACCAATTGTGAATACCTACCAATATCATTGGAGTGGCACACAAAAGCAAATGATTGCGCCGACAGTTCAGAAGCATATTCCTGAATGTACGGATTTAATTCCTGTAAAGGTAAAATCAGTTGAGTTTGATGTAAGAGTTGCACCTACTTATGACATTGAAGTAGCTTCCATTCATGAGTTTGTTTGTGAAGGTATTCTTGTTTCAAATAGTGCGGGGATGCGCCAATTCTCTTCAGAAGACGCGCTTGGCTCTGTAGCGAAGGATAATCTCTGGCAACAGGATGAAGCGGGTAACTGGCGCATCGATCCAGAGCGTGATTCTCTTCGGATGGCAAATCATACAAGAGTATTTCATCGTAAACCCACTGAACAAGAATGTGTTGATGCTGTTCGTAAGCAATACTATTCGGGTGAAGGTGCGATTCAATGGGCGGGTGAAGCGATCGCACGTTCTAATGCTGATTTAATTACAACTTCTGAACTAAAGCGTGAGTTTCTCTCTGCCTATGTTAAAGGAGAAGGGAAAGAATGGTTGCGATCGCATCAACCTGAAATTACTGAACGTGAACTAGAGCATAGATTCCAGCGCTATGGTCTGAATCCCTGTGGCGAAATTGTGTTTTCTGATGGACATTGTAATCTCTCTGAAGTTCATCTAAATCAGATAGATCCACACAATGAGAAAGAACAAGAAGAAGCATTTAAAGCAGGTGCTATTTCTGTAGCTGCATTGCTCAATCATCGTTTCAACGAAGAGCGCTATCGATATAGCCGTGAAGTCGATCCGATTGTTGGCGTATCCTTCACTGGATTATTTGACTTCTTCGTTCATGCTTTTGGTGTGGAATGGTTGCGCTGGTGGGAAGCTGGTCGTCCTGACACTGTGCAAGGTTTGGACTTCAAAGATAAAGAAGCTGCTTATCTCAATCGTTGGCGCGAAATTGTCCATCAGACGGTTAACGAATATTGTGACTCGCAAGGTTTACGTCGTCCTAATCGCTGCACGACTGTGCAACCTGCGGGTTGCCTTGATCGCACAGCTTTACGCATCTTTGACCAAGGTTTGCTCTATGCCGATGAAATCGTGGAAGCGGGTAGTGGTGAAAGTACAGGCTTAGATTTGAGCGTGCGGAATGGAATTGCGACAGATACTGCGATCGCCAATCAACCACTAAATCTAGTGCGCGTCACCCTTGAGAATGGTCGAATTTTGCGGATGACTCCCAATCATCGTCTTGCGATCGCTAATCAATGGGTGAGAGCCGATCAACTGGAACTAGGCATGGACATTGATTATTCATTAGGTGAATATCAACAACGGTCAGATGCGTTGCTGCTCAGTCTCAATCCAGTTCAATATACTCGCGAAGGTCGCAAGGAATTGTTAGGTCATAGTCGCGGTGTCCTAACTGCCGAAATCACCACGCCAACGACACTTAATCCAGAACTTGGCTATTTCTTAGGATGCTTGTTTGGTGACGGTGCAATGAGCGAAGGCAAAGATCGAGTGAGATTTGCTTTTAATGAGAAAGAAGAAGATCTAGTCGAGTGTTTACAGGCGATCGCGCAAAATCAATTTGGACTAACAGGCAAAATCAGCCATGATCCTCGCAATGGTGGCACAAGAGGCGAATTAACTTTTGCTTCTGGACAATTGTTTGATTGGATCAAGCTCAATCAATTGCAAAAATGTAAGAGCGCCGATCTAGATCGAATTCCTCTAGCAATTCGGAAATCTTCTCGCGCTACCATTCTTGCTTTCTTCTGTGGCTTGATTGATACCGATGGTTGTGTCCGCGAAAAGGGTACATTATCGATTGATTCAGCAAGCGAAGCTTTCGTTCGCAGTCTGCAACAGGTTGGTGAAGCTGTTGGTTTGTGCTTTGGAATTTTCCATAATAGCCAAGGTGAAAACTTCCAAGGACAGAAGAATATGTGGGGCTTGTCCCTCAGTCGAATGCTCTCGCAGCCTGACGCATTGGCATATCTCAATGCTCACAGTCGCAAATGCAAGTTACGCCCATTGCCAGAACTGAAGCGTCAGTTTGCGTTCCATCCCTATCGCGTCACCAGCATCGAGTTTGAAACTACTCCTGATTACAGCTATGACTTTGCGGTGTCTGGACACGATGATGATGACTCGTGGTATTGGCAAGGTGCGCTAAAATCTCACAATACAAAATCTCTCTTGACAGGTGCTTCCCCTGGTTGGCATCCACCGAAGGCGCAGCGCTTTATCCGTCGGATTACTTTCCGTAAGGATGATCCTGTGGCGCGGGCTTGCATGGACTATGGCTATAGCATCATTCCTTCGCAATCGGATAAGGATGAGAATGGACAATTGCTGAACGATCCATTTGATTCTAGATGTACGGAATGGCTAGTGGAGATTCCTGTAAGCGTGTCTTGGGCTGACCTTGACGGTGCGGATCAGGTGGAAATCGCGCAATTTAATGTGATGGCGCAGTTTGATTTCTATATGCAGGTGCAGAAGCATTACACCAAGCACAATACTTCGGCAACCTTGGAGTTGCGTGAGGCAGAAATTGAGCCTTTAGGGAAGAAGATTTACGAAGCGATTCGTGATGATGATGGATATATCTCGGCGGCGCTATTGGCGCGTTTTGATGACCTTCAGACTTTCCCTCGCTTGCCCTTTGAGCCGATTGATAAGGCAACTTATGACAGTCTCAGTGCTGAGGTGCTTGTACGTCGCAAGTCCGATGATTTTTACGCGAGTTTGTTGCGTTATGATTCGGGTGAGATGATGGATGCTGGCCCTGCGGGTTGTGACTCTGATAAGTGTCTGTTTGCTGAGCAGAAGCCATAGAGTCTAGTTAATAGGCGATCGCTTTAATCATGAAAATTTGATTGATTAGGTAAAAAGTTTTTACCTAATCAATTCATGTAGTTGTATTAAAAAAATGCTTTTCTCCAAACAACTAATTTAGGTTGCAAATGAACGAATCTCTTACTCAATCACTATCCGCTAACGAGAACCAACAAGATGGATTGTACCGAATTCTTTGTCTTGATGGTGGCGGTGCAAAAGGCTTTTATACCCTTGGTATTCTCAAAGAGATCGAGGGTATGCTGGGCTGCCCACTATACCAACGATTCGACTTGGTGTTTGGTACAAGCACTGGTGCGATCATTGCCTCACTCATAGCACTCGGCTACGAAATTGACGCTATCCATGACTTATACAGAAGGCATGTTCCTTCTGTAATGCGTGCTCCTGATGCGCGAGGTAAGTCTAAGGCTCTTGCAAAGTTGGCTCAAGACGTATATGGAACTAAAACTTTTGCTGATGTTAAGACAGGTATTGGCATTGTGACTACAAAATGGGTGATTGAGCGACCAATGATTTTTAAGGGAGATGTCGCTCAGGCACATGGACGAATTGGCACATTTATCCCCGGTTTTGGAGTGAGTATAGCGGATGCAGTTCAAGCATCTTGTTCAGCCTATCCATTCTTTGATCGCAAAGTCGTTACTACTGCATCTGGCGACGATGTTGAGTTAATTGACGGTGGCTACTGTGCGAACAATCCAACACTGTATGCGATTGGTGATGCAATAGCTGCGATGAAGAAAAACCGAACCGATCTACGAGTTGTCAGTCTGGGTGTTGGCGTTTACCCAGATCCAAAGCCACGTGGATTGATGATGTGGTTTGCTAAGAAACTTCTTAGCGTGCAGCTTCTTCAGAAAACACTTGAGATAAATACACAATCTATGGATCAGCTTCGGACGATCCTGTTCAAAGACGTAAAAACGATTCGTATCAATGATACATTCGAGAGACCTGAGATGGCTACAGATTTAATGGAACATGATCTTGCAAAATTAAATATCCTTCGCCAGAGGGGGCGTGAATCTTTTGCCTCTCGTGAGGATGAACTCAAATCTTTTTTAATGTAGTTAACACTGGAAATAGTCATGCCAATTCCTGAATTACAACTTGATATTTGGTCGCATCAAGGTTCAATTACCCAATCGAGTAATACATATAATTCCATCAAAACCGTATTAGAAAATAAAAATACACCCTACTCAGCGAAGAACTATAAGGTTTTCCTGCAAGGGTCGTATGGTAACGATACAAATATTTATAGTGAAAGTGATGTTGATATAGTTATCCAACTCAACGACTGCTTTCAACATGACCTCTCTCCGTTGCCGACAGAACAGCAACAAGCCTTTAAACAATTTCATTTTAATGCAACATATACACACATCGATTTCAAGGCGGATGTTCTAAGTGTACTTTCAGGGCAATATGGAAATAATGTAGATGCAGGTGAAAAAGCCATTGCAATAGCTGCGTATGGGAATCGGAGAAAGGCAGATGTGATCCCTGCAATTCAATTTCGCCGTTACCACAAGTTCATTTCCACTTTCGATCAGTCTTATGATGAAGGAATTTGTTTTTATACAGCTTCAGGACAACAAATTGTAAACTATCCAAAGAAGCATTCCGAAAACCTTACGAGAAAGCATCAAGCCACTTCTCAGTGGCTTAAACCTACTGCACGGATCTTCAAAAATCTTCGGAGTAGGTTAATCATAGAAAAAATGCTTGAGGGTGGAGTTGCCCCATCTTATTATCTTGAAGGTTTGTTATACAACGTGCCTAACAACAAGTTTGGGATGAACTACCAAGATACCTTTGTCAAAGTTATTAACTGGATTTGTGAAGCAGACCGAACAAAGTTTGTCTGTGCAAATGAGCAGTATTACTTACTTCATGATAATTCACCTGTCACATGGCGAGCAGATAAGTGTGAGGCATTTCTGGCTGCCACAATTGACCTTTGGAAGCAGTGGTAGAACTACGCACTTCCGAGGATGACAAGCAATATATCCTTGCATTAACCTAAATTGCTTGAAATTCCGCAGTTTAGATTGCTTTATCATTTATGCTGCGATCGCATTGCAAATCATAAAAGGATTTCAAAATGCAGACAAACCAAGTAACCATAAATTTATCTCTACCTTTTGAAGCGCTCATCGACATGATGCGACATAACAATTTGGGTAATTAAATGGTATCAGTTCCTCCCAGTCCCAAGATTTATCACATTACCCATATCGACAATCTGCCCAATATTGCAGCCAATATGGGATTAGTTTCAGATGCAACTCGCATAGCAAGAGATCTTTCCTGCTCATTAGTAGGTATGTCTACTATTAAGGAAAGAAGACTCAAAGAGATAGAAGTCTCATGTCATCCAAAAACAATGGTTGGACAGTATGTGCCTTTTTATTTCTGCCCACGCTCAATCATGCTTTATATCCTACACATGGGAAACCATCCTGATATTACCTATAAAGGAGGTCAACAACCAATAGTTCATCTTCAAGCCGACTTCCATAAAGTCATTAACTGGGCAAACTCAAACAGCATAAGTTGGGCTTTTACTAATGGCAATGCAGCCGCTCATCTGACTACTTTTTATAATCAGTCATCCAAACTCAGAGAAATTAATTGGGATGCCGTCACCTCTACAGATTTTCGTGACCCTAAAATCAAGGAAGGCAAGCAAGCAGAGTTTTTGATGTTTGATGTTTTTTCGTGGACATTGATCGAGAAAATTGGGATAATCGATAGTACGATAGCAACAAAGGTTAAGACAGCTTTAAAGAGTGCTGAGCATCAACCCGTTATATCCGTAGAGCCTAACTGGTACTTTTGACTAAAAATCCCAAACCCATGATTGAGCTAACTCAAGGTGACATCCTCAAAGCTGAAGCTGAAGCATTGGTCAACACGGTGAATTGTGTTGGCATCATGGGACGTGGGATTGCATTACAATTCCGCAAAGCTTTTCCAGAAAATTTTAAAGCTTATGAAGCTGCTTGCAAGGTTGAGCAGGTGCAAGCTGGCAAGATGTTTGTATATGACCTTAATCGCCTGTATGCTCCTCGTTTTATTATAAATTTTCCCACTAAGCGCCACTGGAAAGGGAAGAGTCGCATTGAAGATATTAAATTAGGGCTTGCAGACTTACTAAATGTTGTCCAAAATCAGCAAATTCACTCGATCGCAATTCCGCCACTAGGTTGTGGTTTAGGTGGATTGAACTGGGAAGAGGTGCGACCACTAATCATTGAAGCCTTTCAGACCATACCGAACGTGGAAGTTCTTTTGTATGAGCCTGTTGGCTCTCCTCAACCTACGGCAATGGTCATAGATAAAAAAGTACCAAATATGACTGTTGGAAGAGCTGCTTTGCTTGGATTAATGCGCCGCTACTTGTCAGCCGTGATGGATCCGACTGTCACTCTTCTAGAAGTACATAAGTTAATGTACTTTATGCAAGAAGCTGGTGAATCTCTTCGGCTAAATTATCAAAAAGCGCCCTATGGACCTTATGCCGAAAATCTACGCCACGTCCTAAGTCATATTGAGGGGCATTTTATTAGTGGCTACGGCGATGCTGAGGATCGACCAGATAAACCATTGGAGTTAATGCCATACGTTTTTGAGCAAGCTGATTCATTTCTCGAAAAACATGAGCATACTCGTCAACGGTTTGATCGAGTTGCCAATCTTATTAAAGGATTTGAGACAACTTTTGGCATGGAGTTGCTGTCTACTGTACATTGGGTTGCAACTCGTGAGGATGCAAAAACACCAGAGGATGCTGTCAGCAAAATCTATGATTGGAATACGCGCAAACGTATGTTTGAATCTCGTCATATACATTTAGCTTGGAAACGATTGCATGAGGCTGGCTGGCTGACCTAAATCCCAAATTGTTTGCGATATTAAGTTTTTTTATCTTGCTATTTATCCCCAACAAACTGCTGGATTTGCGATCGCAACTTACAGACAGATTAAATTGCGATCTCGTATTAGTTGCATGACCATCTGGATTGAGGCAAATTTATCCCCAGCGATTGAGCATTAGCTATACTTTAAACGGGGTGATATTTTGATTTATTAGGCGATCGCCTCGTCAAATATACTTAAGAATTAATACTAGAGAATACTAAGATGCCAAGCCTAACACTAAGCAACGAGCAAGTTGTAGAACTTGTGAAACAACTCCCACAAGAGCAAAAAATAGAGATTTTTAGATTTTTATTGCTTTCTCAATGGCAACAATGGCAAAATATATCTAGCTATGGTGCTGATAAAATCAAATTTGCAGCAAAAGAGCGTGGCTATGACTGGGAAAAGATGTCAGAAGAAGAGAGAGAAGAATTTATTGATTTAGTTGTGCATGAAAAATAGTGAAATACATCGTTGTTTTTGACACAAATATTTTAATTTCTGCATTGTTTTCACAAACTGGCAGCCCATTTCGAGCCTTAGCCCTAGCTAAAATCGGACAAATAGAATCCGTTACCTGCCAAGAAATCATAGACGAATTTGCAGAAAAGCTATTGTTGAAGTTTAAATTCTCGGAAGATAAAGCCCAATCTGCTATAGATGAGATTTTAAGCTTTTCTCGCATCGTCAAAATTTCTGGAACGCTCAAAGCAGTTCCTAATGACGCAGATGATGACATGGTGATTGAATGCGCTGTAGTTGGTAATGCAACCCATATAGTCACAGGAGATAAACATATTCTATCGCTTGAAAAATATCAGGACATTGCGATCGCGAAAGCTGCCGATTTTATTAATTTATTCTCTTAGGTAGCGATCGACATAGCCAAAGCTAAACTGTAAACGGGGTGATATTTTGATTTGTTGGGCGATCGCATCTATGAGTTAGAGATATGATCGAACATGGTTTTTAAGGAACTGCTGGATTTGCGATCGCAGTAGTTTTAATCTTGGTTCTAGCATATTCTTAGTTTTCAGCTAGACTAGACTAAGCATAGTCACTTATCAACTAGATAAACTCTCAATCGAAGAGAAGCCATGTTAGACACAGCAACTCTAGAACAACGTTTAATAACCATTGAAAAAGCAGTTTTTGAACTTCAGTACAAATCTGACAGTAAGCATAGCTCTGAAAACTGGTTAGAGAGCCTCATGGGTTCAATATCAGATGATGCAGCCTTTCAGGAAGCTCTAGAATATGGACGCGCATTTCGGCAATCTGACAAACCGATCAATGAACCAAGCAAATAATCGTGAAATATTTGCTTGATACTGACCACATCAGTTTCCTACAGCGTCGCTCCAGTTTAGAGTTTGGTCGGCTAACTTTGCGGATGACACAACAACCGATCGCAGACTTTGCCTTATCGGTAATTAGTTTCCATGAACAAACAATTGGCGCTCATAGCTTCATCAATCGCGCCCAGACAAATACCGATATCGCTCGTGGATATACGCTTTTGATAGAAACTCTTAACGGTTTTGCCAAGGCTCCAGTTCTGCCATTTGATGCTAAAGCGATCGCAATTTTTGATGAAATGCGGAGACAAAAAGTTCGGATAGGTACGATGGACTTGAGGATTGCCGCGATCGCGATATCTAACGACTTGGTATTACTTACACGAAATGTCAGTGACTTTAGCAAAGTTGCAGGGTTAATCACTGAAGACTGTTCATCGTAACGTTTTTAAGAAACTGCTGGATTTGCGATCGCAGCTTACAGACAGATTAAATAGCGATCGCCTTTAGTGCTTGTTACAATATCCAAATATTTAAAGAGGCAAAAAATGTTAACTACTGTCGAAGGAATTTATCGTAATGGTCGAGTGGAACTGGCAGAAAATCCTAATAATGCGATGGATGGAATGCGAGTTATTGTGACCTTTGTGGACGCTAATACAATTGACCTAGCATCACAGGGAATTGATACAGCCCAAGCAGAAATCTTGAGAACCAATCTCGCTACATTCTCCGAAGATTGGAATAGCCCTGAAATGAGTATTTACGATAACTATGACACAGCCAAAGCAAATCCTTAAACGAGGTGATATTGTCCTTGTATCCTTCCCCAATTCCGATCTAATATCTGCCAAAATCCGACCTGCTCTAATCGTGCAAGCAGACGATTTGCGAACAGGACTACCCCAAATAATTATCGCTATGATTACCAGTCAAATGCTTCGAGCAGGGTATCCTAGCCGAATTACCATTTTACTGAATGCTCTAGAAGGTCAACAATCGGGATTACTCTCTGATTCCGTTGTCATGACTGACAACTTAGCCACAATTACAACATCAGCAATTTATCGAGCGATCGGTTCACTGCCAACAATAGATGTTGATGAGGCTCTCAAACATACACTTGGCTTGCAATAAGAATATTTCAGGCATTGTTTTTAAGAAACTGCTGAATTTGCGATCGCAACTTATCAGATAGATCAAATAGCGATCATCTTGTAATTGAAGCCACAGAAGTTCGGCGCATTATTGGAGAAACTTAGCGATCGCAACAAATTGGTACATTTCCCAATTCAGGGAGGATGTTGCCTGAAATCAACTTAGAGCAAATACATGAAGTCATTGAAGCGAACTTCGCATTATTTATTACGTTGGTTCTGACAGAGTTGATATTCTGGTTATAGTTCATGGCGCAAAGAACTTATCTTCCAACTGATAGGCTTTGCTATCGGTAACAATCTACGCTGGCTGAGCGAAGTCGAAGCCAAAACCTCACAGATCATGCCATATTGCGATTAAAAACCTCTAAGGTTTGGCGACTAAATTGGCGCAGATTTTCGGCTCCGTCATCCATTGGCATCTTATCCCCAAAAAAATTCCAGTTGTCCACTGTCGAAAATCTCCACTGTTCGCCTTTATAGTCATGTCCACTTGCTTCAACTCCGATCGCTCGCAAATCTCCATCGACAGGATCTTCATATAGTCGAATTTGGAAGAGAATGCTGCGAACCTTGAGCCGCCAACTTACTCCTGGGAAATGGAAGCCGACATCAATCGAGTCAGGATCGAGTAATTTGCGCGTATCCGAATTATTTAGCCAAGGTTTTAGATCAGAGCGCGCAGCAGGGTAAATCGCTTTAAATAAATTGACAATCGTGGCAATTTTTGTCGCTACTTCGACATTTCTAGCTTGTTCGGCTGCATTCACGAGCAAGACCCTCAAATAAAACTTACGACAGCACTAGGCTTAAACCCATTATCTTAAATTAGCAGCTTTTTTAACGCTTTACTGGCACTAAATCGGGAGTATCGGCAAAGTTTGGCAATACAGTGAGATCTAGGCTTAGGCGATCAAGCAGCTTGGCGAACTCTTTACAGCACTCAGCAGAGCTTTGCAAGATTTGTTCTTGAGAGAACTTGATAATAATCCAACCTAAATCAACTAAAAAACGCTCAGCTAAATCATTTCGCATTAAAATTGCGGCATTTTCTGAAGGCATACTAATTTCGATCGCCACATGCAAATTCAGATCGGGATCAATGTATGTCAATGAAGGAGACCAATTAAAATCAATACTAGGAATGTGTAGCTTTATTCCTTGATACATCGTCCCCGAGAGATGTTGCTGGAGTGTAATCCCAAAGTAATAAATAACGCCTTCAGTAGCTTGTTCATCAGTTGGTTTAGCATTTCCAAATGGGTTACTACTTTTGCTCAAAGCGATCGCATTTTCGCTAGGAGGAAGCTTTGCGAAGAAACTCCGAAATTGCTGACGACGCAACCCAAGTACACGCTCTGGAGCATGAGCGATCGCTAACTCTCTCTGATATTTAATTTCTTGATGGGAATAAGCTTCTAGTTGTAATAAATATCGCTGAAAAGTATCTTGATGTTTTTTATCTCGTCTTTTGTAAGTCAGAAACTGATATCTGATCCGAAAGATAATTGCTACAGTTCCAACGATTAATAACATTATGCCTAACTCTTTAGCCGCTAAGGTAATTAGGGCAACGATGACAATTAGACCAATAGTCAGAAATATAGCTTCTTGAATATGAATAGGACTGGGCTGACGATACGAAGGTACGCTTGGCAATTGGATATTAAACTCAGGCGCAGCAGGTTTAGCCTGAGCGATTCGCTGTACTTCTGGGGGAATAAGGATAACAGGAAACTGACGCATCGATAATTAGCCTGTATGGTCGATTAGATGTAATTTTACAGTGATTTATCATTTACAAATAAAGAGGACGCAAAGCGCCCTCTTTATTGCGAGATTTAAACGTTTTCAAGCCCTGGAATCGAGCGATATAGATGGATATACTTTTCGGCTGAAGCTTGCCAACTGAAGTTACAACTCATCCCGCGTTCTTGAAGCGATCGCCAAGCATCGGTATAGCGATAACTTTCCCATGCTCGTACCATACAGGTATATAAATCCAAAGCCTCATAACGGTCAAAGCTAAAGCCCGTCCCTGTCTTACCAATTGGATCGTGGAATGATACGGTATCTACTAATCCTCCTGTGCGGCGGACAATCGGTACACAACCATAGCGCAAAGAGATCAATTGACTAATGCCGCAAGGTTCAAACCGACTTGGCATCAAAAAGGCATCTGTACCTGCATAAACGCGATGGGAAAGTGCGGAGTTAAACAAAATTTGGGCTGACATCCGACCTGGGTAGCGCGATGCAATCTGCCATAGTTGCGATTCATAATAGCGATCGCCTGTTCCTAAAACCACAAACTGAGCATCGGTATATGCCAAGAAACGCTCAAGAGTTTGCAGTAATAAATCAATTCCTTTCTGCTCTACTAAACGACTGACCAGACCAATCAAAAAAGTGGCAGGATTTTCCGTAAGTCCTAGCTCTTTTTGCAAAGCAATTTTATTTGCCATGCGATCGTCAAGGGTCTTGATCGAATAATTTTGAACCAAAGCTGAATCAGTTTCAGGATTTTCTAGCTCCGTATCAATGCCATTTAAAATTCCCCAAGGCTTGAGAAACGAGAGCAGCCCTTCTAAGCCTTCACCATAAGTCGGTGTACAAATTTGCTGAGCATAGGTTGGCGATACAGTATTAACGCGATCGGCATACTTAATCCCCGCCGCCATTGTGTTATGAGCCTCCATATACCAAGGAGTCCAAGTTATTTTATCTAAATACCACTTCCAAGGACCTTGATAAGCGAGATTATGAATCGTAAACACAGTGCCAATATCAGACACCTGATGCATCCAGACAGGGATCATTCCCGTATGCCAGTCATGACAATGGATTACATTGGGTTTCCAATAGTTCCATGTAAACTCAGCCACCGCATTAGCAAACATCGTGAACCGCCAATCTTCATCTTCACCGCCATAAACGCGGGCCGGAATAAATGATCCATGCCCTACTAAGTAAAGCGGTACGTCGGTTCCAGGTAACACGGTCTGAAAAATATCGAATTCCTGAAACATGGCATAGCCTTTCCAGATCCATTCAGGGCTTTCCTTAAGTTTGGCTGGAATCACGCCGTAGTAAGGCATGATAATCCGCACATCATGTCCCATCTTCCGAAGAACAGGGGGAAGTGCGCCCACCACGTCTCCCATACCACCAACTTTGGCTAGAGGAGCGACTTCGGCCGCTGCAAATAAAATTTTCATCTGTTGATCGGTACTCGTATTTCAGGCTATCTAGTTATTTTCAGGCATATAGCGATCGCAATATCGGCAATTTTGAACAAAAAAAGAAACCCGCCTTGCAGGTTTCTTTTTTATCTAGGGTTACATAGTTTTAAGGGAATGTACAAGCTGCAGTGGGAATTTGGATAGTATTATTTTGGACTCTATATTTACTTGCCGTACCTGTATTGCCTCGTGCTGTAAGTTCAGTCACAAGCGTAGGGCTAGGATTTGCAATCGCGATCGCGGTTGTCAAACCTGATAGTTGCATGCCTGATGCTGATGTACTTTGCCTGCGGAACAAGTAATCAAGTGATGAAGTGGGGTTAGCTAAAGTATTGCCCTCAAATCTTACGCAGAGAGTAGCAGCATTTTGCGATCGCAAAATCATTGAGGCATCATCTACACCCACCTGCGTATTTGTATTTGTGACTTTATTATTAAGAACTGCCGCTCGAACAGACGACTGACCGCCAACCGCCGTCTCACCAACACGTACTTGAATTGCTGCACCGCCAACATTACTGATGATGTTGTTAGCGATCGTTGTTGTACCCACAGAGCCATCAACTGCACCAAAGCTAATTCCCTTGTTAATAATATTGTCAATTTTATTGCTGCTTATTGTCAGCGTGGCATTAGCACGATTGCCTAAGTTGATATCAATGCCATCCGCCCCATCATTAGCACCTGTAATATTTTTGATTGTATTGCCCACAATATTGACAGTAGCCGTAGCCGTGCTACTACAAGCTGGTAGATCGGTATAAACTCGACAAAGGCTAAACTCGATGCCATCAATTTCATTAACACCTGCTGTAGCTGTATTGTTGCCAACATTGTTATTCGTAACTGTCAGATTTACATCACCAGTATTATTACGAACCAGAATGCTTGCTTCTACATTGGTTTGCGTAGCAGGCTGAATTGTATTGTTAACTGTATTATTAGTAATAGACGCATTACCACTAACATTGTCGAGGCGAATCCCTTCGGCGATCGCATTGCTGACCTGATTTCCCGTGATGTTGGTATTCCCACTCGCACCGACTAGGACAATGCCGCGCCCAGAACTACCAATTGGGGTCGTGGCAGGAGCCGTAATTTTTACATTGTTATAGGCGATCGTTGAATTAACGTTGTTATTGCCGATAATCCCTGAATTTGCACCTGTAGAAACATCTTTGTTGATGCCATAACCTATCAATGCTTGGTTTGAGCCAGGTGCTAGAGTAACCGTTCCATTAACGACTGGATAGATACCTGTGTTTGATGGAATTGGCAGATTTGATAGAGTCGCACCCCCCGAACCAACCTGATATGACACAGGAATTACACTCGGTGCGCTAGACACAACTTTTGTCCCATTAGGAATCGTAAACCCGCTAAAAATTGGTGCTGTAGATCCTGTTGGTGTATAGGTATAAACAATTCCATTTCCACTAGCAGCACCAGCATTGGCAAGAGCAGTAGAAAATTGAGAAAAGGGTACAACATTCGGAGTGCCAGCTAGCCCTGAAGTATTATCGGCGACGACATAAAAACTGTAAGGCTGACCAGTCACTGGATTAGTTGCGACAAATCCATCTCGAACTGTTTGATTTTCGACAATAACCGAACTACTGCGCGAAATTGGTTCATTCATACGCTCTAGCAGAGTTGGTGGATTTACGCCTCGGGCTGGACGATTAGAAAAATTTACGCCGACGTTAAAAAGAATACTAGTACCAAAAATTCTGTCATTTTGAACAGATATATCTGCATTGATAAGGTCGCCATAATAGCTCAAGCCACCCTTAACTCCTAAGGCTCCGATACTATTAGTGGCGGTGTAATAGTAGGTTCCTAGGTAAGGACGAAGATATCCTGAATCACCTGTTGTAATGATGCTGCCAGCTTCTAACTCTACTCCACCCATCGCAGCATCAAAACGGCGATCGCGATCAACTAAAAGCTGAGTGCCCTGAAAAGTTCCAGTTCCAGGAAAAGTCTCGCTCAGTTGGGTATTGGTCTTACCAACAGGAAGATAGCTATTAAGGCGCAAATCCCAAGATTCTGCGAAAAATTCTAGCCCTGCGGAAACCTGCTGAAAAAACTGCACCCCGTTATCACGATTGTCGTATGCAAAGTAACCGCCTAAAACATATTTTGCAACATCATTAAGCGATCGATAGCCAACAATAAGATTAGAGCCAATGCGACCGTTATTAAAGATTTTGACCTGAGGGTTGAGATAGAAAAAATTCTCTGGAGTTTGATTGAGTGGAATGCGTAATTCAACACTAGTATTGCCATCAATTCCTGCGCCACGACCGTTGTATCGAAGTTGAGCATCTAACGGGAATGGATTCGTTTGGCTATAAGCCTTTGAAGCATTTCCTCCACTTATGCCTATTACTGCTAATGATAGACAACAAGGTGTCAAAATCTTAAATACTGATATTTTACGCATAGCCATTACGATCCACCTCACTTAGAAAAACTCACATTGATCCAATTGTGAAAGATGCAGTCACAAACACCATGTATTGCTTAACACCGAGGTGTGCAGGACTAATATGGTTTATGTAAAGCTATAGTTAGTTTTATGCAAAAAAGAGAGTCGGCGCATTGTGCCAACTCTCTTTTTTAGATTTTAATTTACAGCGCTTTGCGATGAAGCCAAACCCAGATTTTTGTAAAAATCTCCCCAAGAAGCGACAAGTGCGGGGCTTTTACAAAAATATTGTGTTCGTTTGTTCGCAATTTGCTTTATAACGATGTCAGTCAGTTATTCCGCGATCGCGGATTCATCTTCATTGTTGTTATTTGGAAGCTCTAAGCAATAACCCGCACCATATACAGTCTTAATATATTTTGGATGACGTGGATCAGGTTCGAGCTTGGTTCGTAAGTGGCGAATGTGAACGCGAATAGTTTCGATATCATCGTCTGGCTCATATCCCCAAACCTCTTTGAGAATTTCGCTAGGCGATACGGTCTGTCCATGACGTTGTAAAAGACAATGCAATAGCTCAAATTCTAAATGAGTAAGCTTAACTGTCCGATCAAACCAAATGGCTTCAAAGCGCTCAGGTACAAGCGTCAATGAGCCAAAGATTAATATTTCACCATGTTTTGCCGTGTCAAGAATACGATTAGTACGACGCAGCAAAGCGCGAACTCGCGCTAACATTTCTTCAAGTTCAAAGGGTTTAGTCAGATAATCATCTGCCCCTGCATTAAAACCTTCGACTTTATCTTGCGTTTGCCCCATAGCTGTGAGCATCATTACAGGAATCTCTTTGGTGCGTTCATCACGTCGCAACCTTTGACAAACTGTAAAACCATCAACTCTTGGCAGCATTAAATCAAGGATGATCATGTCTGGCATCAACTGAATGGCGAGTGCTTGTCCTTTAACGCCATCACTTGCTTGACTGACTTGATATCCAGCATTTTCAAGATTTAGCGTTACCATTTCGGAGATTATTGGATCGTCATCAATCAGAAGAAGCCTAGGCATCATTAGTCAAAGTTCCATCTATGCGATTAGTAAAGTTTGCTAAGCAGTATATAGCGCTCACAGCTTGTAAGAGGTGTTCTTTAAGAGCTTTCTCAAAGGATATCTGGGATCGCTACAAAATTTCTGGCTAAAGGATTAGTAAGTATAGAGTATCAGCTATTTACAGCCATTTATACTATGGTTTCAAATAAAACAAGTTGAGTCTAGCTTCAACTCTTACAACATTCTCATACAATATATGAAGATATGTAAAAATTGATATAAAAACTGGTTTATTCGCATGAGCCTTCCAACTACTTCTGTCACCGAACTTTTTGCACCAGTCAAAGATGACTTGCGTACCCTTACAGACAATTTGAAGCAGTTGGTAGGCGCAAGACACCCAATTTTATATGCTGCTGCCGAGCATTTATTTGAAGCTAAGGGCAAAAGTATGCGCCCTGCTCTTGTGTTGCTAGTTTCGCGCGCGACGATGAGCGATCGCGACATCACCTCACGCCATCGCCGCCTAGCTGAAATCACAGAGATGATCCACACAGCGAGCTTGGTACATGATGATGTGATTGACTCAGCCGACCTAAGGCGTGGTATGTCAACTGTAAATAATAGCTTTGGCAATCGTATTGCTGTACTCGCAGGGGATTTTCTGTTCGCTCAAGCCTCTTGGTATTTGGCAAATTTAGATGATTTAGAAGTCGTCAAACTTTTGTCAAAAGTAATTACTGATTTTGCAGAAGGTGAAATTCGTCAGAGCCTCACAGCTTTTGATGGTGATTTAACACTGGAAGATTATCTGGAAAAGAGTTTTTATAAAACTGCTTCACTGATGGCGGGTAGTGCTAAGGCGGCGGGTGTGTTAAGTGCTGTCAGTCACGCACAGTCTGAGCAGTTATTTAACTTCGGCAAGCATTTTGGGATTGCGTTTCAAATTGTTGATGACATCCTTGATTTCACTAGTTCGACTGAGACTTTGGGTAAACCTGCTGGCTCCGATCTCAAACAAGGCAATTTAACTGCGCCTGTATTATTTGCCTTAGAAGAATATCCTCAACTGCGTGGTTTAATTCAGCGCGAGTTTTGCGAGGTGGACGATCTTGATAAAGCTTTAGAGCTAATCCATAGTAGTGATGGTATTTCGCGATCGCGTGATTTAGCAAAAAGCCATGTCAAGTCTGCACTAGTAGCGCTCGATTGGCTCCCCTCATCTGCCCCCAAACAATCTCTAATCGGCTTAACCAACTACGTTCTAGATCGTTTGTATTAGTATTGAAATACTCTCAGTAAAACAATGAGTGTAGACATGGTTGCTATATTAAGCATTAAGAAAGCTGCTGATCACCCGTCTGAAAATATTATTGAGCAGAACCTAAATACTTGGGTAAAAGCCTTTTGGGATGAATTTATTCAAGTTGCTGACAATCGTGACTATGCTAAATACAAATTCTATTACTACAAAGGAGAATCCAGAATTGAACCTATGTCTACTGGCTCGGATCATTCTAATGATCATGCCCTAGTCATAATGGCAATAGGTATATACTTTGCTGTTAAAGGTTTAGCAATTAATAGTAAAGATAATTGCTCCTACCGTAAAGTTGGCAGTAAAGAAGTGCAGCCTGATATTTCCTACTACGTTGGCGATCGCGCTAATCTGATTCCTTGGGGGACTGGCATTGTCGATCTTGATGTTTATCCTGCACCTGATTTAGCGATCGAGATTGCCAATAGTTCTTGGGCGGATGACATTGGTAAAAAGCGGCTGATGTATGAAGATTTGGGTGTGAAAGAATATTGGGTAATTGATGTTAAGAATGCTGAGATTATAGCCTTTACGATTACTGATTCAGAAGGAGTTAAAGGTAGTTATAGAATTACGCGATCGCAAATAATCACAGGTTTAGAGTTTGCACTGCTAGAAGAAACATTACGATTGTCGCGAGAAAATAATTATGGTTATGTAACTTCATGGTTATTGACACAGTTTCAGCAGAAGGAAAGCTAGATATTTAAATGCTAAAAAGCTTACGCCTAGAAAATTTTAAAAGTTTTAAAAATGCTGAGCTTTCACTTGGAGATTTGACAGTTTTAGTAGGAACTAATGCTTCAGGCAAGAGCAATATTCGTGATGCTTTTCGTTTTTTACATGGTATTTCGCGAGGTTATAGTATTGCCGAAATTATTGGCGAAAAGTATGGTGAAGGTGGTGTGCTTCAGTGGCGAGGCATACGCGGCGGTACAAAAGAAATAACTTATTGTGGTGCTGATTCCTTTGCGATCGCAATTTCATTGTCTGTCCACGATGGGGATACAGAATATGACATGGATTATCGTATTGAAGTGAGATTAGCTAATCCAGATCCTTATATAATTGCTGAAAGTCTAAAATGCCAACAAAAAGAATTCCCAATCTTTGAGGCACGTGTAGCAGAAGTACTAAAACATACAAACAATGTGAAACTTTATGATTACTGGAATGATTACACGATATATGTGAACATGACTCCGATTGAACTGCCTCAATATCTACCAAACAATATTCCAATTGTTTCTCAGATTTCTAGTGGCAATGAACCTTTTAGTGGAACTTTTAGCATAGAAAAAGATAAGGGTTCAGCAAGCCATCCAATTGCAAAACACTTTTGTAGACTTGCCTTAAATGCCATAAGTGATATGAGATTTTTGGATCTCAGTCCAGATTTGATGAGATTGCCGACTTTTGCGGGACAAAACGTTTTAGGTGATCGCGGTGAAAATTTGTCATCGGTAATGTTAGATATTTGTCGTGATGCAAATCGTAAGGCGATTTTATTGGATTGGTTGCAAGCTTTAACGCCAATGGACGCAAAAGATTTTGACTTTCCAGAGGACTTTACAGGAAAAGTTTTACTGAGAATCGAAGAGGCAAGCGGACAAAAGATAACAGCTTATAGTGCATCAGATGGGACATTACGATTTTTAGGATTACTTGCCGCGCTGTTGGGTGAAAAGCGATCGCGCTTTTATTTCTTTGAAGAACCTGAAAATGGCATCCATCCCAATCGTTTAAGCTTGCTACTGCAACTAATGGAGCAAGAAGTCGCAAATGGCTCAATGCAAATTGTCATAACTACTCATTCACCACTTTTGTTAAATTTTCTAAGTCCTACCAATCTAGAATATGCATCTTTGATGTATCGAGTAGGCGATCGCACTGAGTCACGCATTACAAAAATCATGGACATTCCTAACGCTAGAAAACTCGTTGCTAATGATGGTTTAGCAAGCTTACTCGATTCAGGTTGGTTAGAAGATGCCATGTACTTCCTCGAAGATGAGCAGGTACAAGACGAATGAATGTTCTTGTGATTCCTGAAGATTGTCGTAAAGATGAGAGTGTATTGCTGCCAATTATAAAAGCCATGATGACCGCGATCGGTAAGCCTACAGCTAAAGTGCGTGTATGCACTGACCCACGTTTTCGAGGTTACACCGAAGCTCTTGACTGGGAAAAAGTACAAGGTGTCTTGGAAAAATATGCAGGCATGATTGATTTATTTTTGTTGTGTGTTGATCGCGACAGCAATGAAGATAGACGGGCAAAACTTGATGGACTTGAAAAAAAAGCGCAAGACTTTTTAACAGGGAATTATCAAAGTCAAAAAAAATTCCTTAGCGAAAATGCTTGGCAAGAGTTAGAGGTCTGGATTTTAGCAGGATGTGACGATCTTCCCAAAAACTGGAACTGGGCAGAAATTCGTGCTGAGATGCATCCTAAAGAAACATATTTTGAGCCATTTGCAAAACAGCGATCGCTATTAGAAGCACCTTTTCAAGGCAGAAAAATTTTGGCGTTAGAAGCAGCAAAGCGTTACGAACGCATTCGCAAGTTTTGTCCTGAAGATATCCAAAAATTAGAAACAAGTATTAGAGAATGGTGCGCGGATTTAAGAAATGAGAGCTAAACAAAAAATTATTGTTATTGGGGCGGGAATTGGTGGCTTAACGGCGGCAGCTTTATTAGCAAAGCGTGGCTATGCAGTGATTGTTTACGATCTGGCGATTGTTGCAGGTGGTTGTGCATCGACATTTAAACGGCGGGGATTTACCTTTGATGTAGGAGCCACACAGGTTGCAGGACTGGAATCTGGCGGCATCCACGATCGCATTTTTAAAGAATTAGAGATCGAGATTCCCGAATCCACATATTGTGATCCTGCTTGTGCGGTATTTTTGCCAAATGAACTCGAACCGATTAATGTATGGCGCGATCGCCAAAAGTGGAAAGCTGAATGTCAAAAGCAATTTCCTAATAGCGAGCCATTTTGGAAATTTCTCGAAGATTTATTTTGGCGGAGTTGGCGCTTTCAAGGACGCGATCCGATTTTACCGCCGTGCAATATTTGGGATGCTTGGCAATTGCTCAAAGCTTTACGGTTAGATACTTTAGGGACAGTACCTTATACATTTTCGACTGTGGGTGATGCTTTGCGCGGTTTTGGACTAGCTAGCGATCGCCCCGAAGATCAACGGTTACGCACATTTCTCGATTTACAACTGAAGCTCTATTCACAGGTAAATGCGGAAGAGACGGCTTTGCTTTATGCAGCAACGGCTTTGGCAGTTTCCCAAGCGCCTTTGGGGCTATTCCATCTGCAAGGTAGTATGCAAGTTTTAAGCGATCGCTTAATCAAGAGCATTGAGCGTGATGGTGGCAAAGTTTTAATGCAACATCAAGTTACGGAGATTAAAGCAACAAGCAAAAATAAAAAGGTAAAAGTAACCAGTTTGCGATCGCAAGAAACTTGGTGGGATGAAGCAGATCATCTAGTGGCGAATGTGACCGTGAATAATTTTGTGCAGCTTTTGGGCGATCAAGTTCCCAAGGGCTATGCTAATCGCGTTGCTAATCTTAAGCCTGCTTCAGTTGCATTTGTTGTCTATTTGGGTGTAGATCGCGTGGCGATTCCAGAAAATTGTCCACCGCATTTGCAGTTTTTGGAAGCTGGAGATAAACCTCATTCTCTATTTATCTCAGTCAGCAAAGAAGGCGATGGACGTGCTCCAGAGGGCAAAGCGACAATTATTGCTTCAGAGTTTACTGACGCTGCAGTTTGGTATGGCGGCGAGGATTATCAAACTCTCAAACAAAAATTTACCGAAAGAGCGATCGCGCAATTAAGCGAATATTTTGATCTTAATGAGCAGACTATTATTCACATCGAGGCTGCCACGCCACAGACTTTTGAGCGATATACAGGACGCGATCGCGGCATCGTTGGTGGTGTGGGAATGAGAATTTCCACTTTTGGGCCGTTTGGTTTTGCCAATCGCACTCCGCTCAAAAATATTTGGCTAGTTGGCGACTCAACCCACCCAGGGGAAGGAACTGCAGGAGTTAGTTATTCAGCGTTAACGGTCGTAAGGCAGATAAAGCAAGAGTTAGGTTAATTTAATGATTTAATGTCGTTAAATCACAAAGCGATCATACAAATTTAAGCCAAGCTGATGTCCGCACAGCCAAGAGAAGTCAGACGATACATCACCCCAGAAGGTGAAAATCCTTTTAATGAATGGATTACTTCACTACGAGATCGGATAGCAAGAGGTAAAATAAATGAAAGGTTACGGCGTATATTTTTAGGAAATCTAGGTGATTATAAGTTCGTTGGTGATGGGGTCTTTGAATTAAGGATTCATTATGCAGCAGGTTATCGTGTGTATTTTGGGCAAGTTGACTCAGTTGTAATATTGCTGTTATGTGGCGGTGACAAAAGCACTCAAAATCGGGATATTCGCAAAGCAAAAGATTATTGGAGAGATTATGAACAGCGTACAAACAGTGACAAATAATTTAGCAGTAAGTGACAGCTATCTAGATGCCCTGATTGATTCTCTGCAAGATCCCATAGAATCGGCTTCTTATCTTACTGCTATTATCGAAGCTGAAAATCCTGAGCCTGAATTACTACCCTTGGCACTGCATGACATATCTAAAGCACTAGATAAAACAGGAGCTAATGTCCAGTCTCTTGAAATGATCTTGCAAAAGCAAGGTGCAGAGTCGGTTTATGGTTTAGTCGATTGGCTTAAAGGTTTCGGATTAAAACTGACAGTTACTGTTGCCGAGACCCTTACAAAAGACAATAAATGGGACTTTAAAGAGATTCAAGGTACTACTGAAAACATACAGACAAGCAATAAACTCAAGTCACGAATTACAGTTCTTGAAGAGGAATTAGTCAGACTGAGACAGGAATTAGACGGTGTAAATGTAAAATCGAAATTTATTTGATATCTTTGAAACTATTCGGTTAGCGTTAGGGCTAGCTGATAAATTTGACGGCGTGGTAATTCTGCGAGTTCCGCTAATTGGCGACTAGCGTCTGATCGAGAGATTCCTGAAGCCATCAGATTTTGTAATTCTGTCAAAATGATATTTTCTGTCCAAACAGGTTTCAAACTCGGCTCGGCTCCTTCTAAAACCAATGTAAATTCACCCTTTGGCGCCTGAACAGTAAAATGCTTAATCGCATCTTCAATCGAGCCTCGCCAAAATTCTTCATGCAGTTTGGTTAGTTCTCTGGCGATCGCAATTTTACGTTCTTTGCCTAAACTTTCGGCTAAATCTTCAAGAGTACGTAATATCCGATGTGGTGCTTCATATAAGATCATCGTGCGAGTTTCTAGCCGCAAAGTTGCTAAGCGATCGCGCCGTTCTTTTTTATCCGTTGGCAAAAAACCATCAAATCCAAAATATTGGGTCGCAAAACCAGAAGCGGTCAGAGCGGCGATCCCTGCCGTCACCACTGGAATGGGCACAACCCTCACTCCCGCAGCGATGCAACCTTGCACAAGTTCCACACCTGGGTCAGAAATTGCGGGCATCCCTGCATCTGTAACTAAGGCGATAGACATCCCTTGCTGCAACTTCTCAACTAACTCAGGTACACGCTTATAAGCATTATGTTCGTGATAACTGGTTTGCGGAGTCTCGACACCAAAATGATGCAAAAGCTTACCTGTATGGCGGGTATCCTCTGCTGCTATTAAATCAACCTGTTTGAGCGTAGCGATCGCTCGAAAAGTCATATCCTCCAAATTACCAATCGGCGTTCCCACTAAATAAAGAATTCCTGAAACATCCATTAATTAGCGTCCTTAATAATTATCGCCATTGTTTATTTTCTAATTCTCTAAACTGACGTTCAAGGCGATCAATACGTCCACGCAATTCATCCATTTCGTTTTGACGGGGCACACCGAGATCTTGCATCACATTCTTAATCTGACGCTGAATTAAAGTCTCCAGATTTCCCTGTTCTGACTTTAGTCGATTGGCAATATCATTAAGAAATTCTGAAGCCTGATCAGGATCAATCTTGCCATCTTTAACCCAATCTTCACTCGCCTCTTTAATCTTGTCTAGAAGCATTGATGTCGTACCCACACCAAGCATCAGTAACTGCTTGAGCAAATTATTGCTATCCATGACTATTTCTAATCCTCAAAGCTAATCTATAAAGCTAATCTATCTTTCCATCATACTAACCAAAATAAAAAAGGCTCGCCTCGCGAGCTTTTTTATTAATCTTTATGCCGATTCAGGCTTAGGCAGTGAGGCGGGATGTTGCAAAATCTCGGCTGTTGATAATTTCTCGACCATATCGCGAGTAATCAAGCATTTTGTCACATCTTTGCGCGAAGGCAACTCATACATCATATCTAGCATCAACTGCTCGACGATACCACGCAAAGCCCGCGCCCCTGTTTTACGTCGATAAGCTTCCTTAGCGATCGCCTGTACTGCATCAGGTTGAAACTCAAGCTGGACATTATCCATTTTCAAGAGCTTCTGGTATTGCTTGATCAGAGCGCTACGAGGTTCAGTCAAGATTGCTACTAGAGTTTTTTCGTCTAAAGGATCAACTACTGCCATTACAGGTACGCGACCGATAAACTCAGGAATCATCCCAAACTTAACCAGATCGTCGGGTTGGACATTCTTAAGGATTTCGGCAGTACGTTTTTCACGCGGTATTGCCTCACCTTGCTGCACAAAGCCCATCGATTTTTTGCCAATCCGCTGCTCAATGGACTTTTCAAGTCCACCAAACGCACCACCACAAATAAACAAAATATTTTTGGTGTCAATCTGAATGCAATCTTGGTAAGGATGCTTACGACCACCTTGAGGCGGTACATTTGCGATCGTCCCTTCCAGCATTTTTAGTAAAGCTTGCTGTACGCCTTCACCAGACACATCGCGGGTAATTGAAGTATTTTCACCCTTGCGCGCAATTTTGTCGATTTCATCGATGTAAATAATGCCGCGTTGCGCCTCTTCAACATCAAGATCAGCAACTTGTAACAGCCGCAGTAAAATATTTTCTACATCTTCGCCCACATAGCCCGCCTCAGTCAGGGTCGTGGCATCCGCAACTGCAAAAGGCACATCTAGCATTTCGGCTAGGGTTTGTGCCAACAGGGTCTTACCACAACCCGTAGGGCCAATCAGTAAAATATTAGATTTTTGCAGTTCAATCCCATCTTCAGACTGACCTTTAGCGGCTGATTCAATGAAACTCAGACGTTTGTAGTGGTTGTACACAGCCACAGACAAAACTTTTTTGGCTTCGTCCTGACCAACTACATTCTCGTCTAAATAGCGCTTGATATCGCGCGGCTTAGGAATCTGACTGAGATTAAGATTTGCCGCAGTTTTGGTTTTACGCTTTTCGTTGACAGGATCTTTGCGTTGTGCGGCTTGTGGAGGAGCGCTATTAAATAACTCTTCGTCAAGGATTTCATTACATAAATCCACACACTCGTCACAAATGTACACCCCTGGTCCAGCAATTAACTTGCGTACCTGCTCCTGCGACTTACCACAGAAAGAACATTTAAGATGAGAGTCATATTTACTGGGCATAATAAACTATCTCGATGTGGTAGGTCGCACGGACTAAACTAGGGATAGGACAGATGGCTGGAGGCTGCTGGTATTAGTTAAAACGCGATCAATTAAACCATATTCTTGAGCTTCTGTCGGCGACATAAAGAAATCGCGCTCGGTATCTTCCTCGATTTGGGCATAAGACTTGCCTGTTTGTTCGGCTAACATCTCATTGAGCGATCGCTTGATATACAAAATTTCTCGTGCTTGAATCTCAATATCGACAGCTTGCCCTTGAGCGCCACCTAGCGGCTGGTGAATCATGATCCGAGAATTCGGTAAAGACATCCGCTTACCTTTGGCACCAGACGACAAAAGAAATGCTCCCATGCTGGCGGCTAGCCCCATACAAATAGTGCAGACATCTGGACGAACGTGATTCATAGTGTCGAGGATCGCCATGCCTGCATAGACCGACCCACCGGGGGAGTTGATATAGAGATAAATATCTTTTTCAGGATCTTCAGCTTCTAAAAATAAAAGTTGAGACATGATCAGGTTTGAGGTTGTGTCATCTACTTGTGATCCTAAAAACACAATCCGCTCTCGCAGTAAACGCGAAAAGATATCAAACGCTCTCTCGCCTTTACCTGATTGTTCGACTACCATCGGCACGACCTGATTTTGAGTCGATGCGATCGCTAACTGATTTGATGCTAATTGGCTAGATAAAGAAAACATACCTTTTGATTTCACCCTGATTTTGATGCGCTAATCCAAGAAATCTTGGAATTGACCCTACCTATCCGAAAACTATTATGCCTCAAAAATCGTAGTGGTATACCGCCATACTATTTTACGCGATCTGAAACTTTGCTAAAATTACAGTGCAAACATACATTGCAAAGGACTTCTGGCACTAAAAAATAGAGAGGAGCGCGTCGCGCTCCTCTCTATTTTAAGCTTTTTTAAGCTTCGACCGATATTGCATCGACAGTTACGACATTTGCATCATCAATTGAAGCTGAGACTGTTTCTAGAGTTTCTGCTGGTGGCTTCAGCGATCCTTGCTCAACTAACTCAATCTGAGAATGGGCGATTAACCAGGCGACTGCGGTTTCGGTCATCATCTCTTCATGAATCAAGGTCTTTAACCGTGAAGGATCAATATTTCTATCTTTGAGGGCTTCAAGAGTGTTGGCAACTCTTTCATTGAGTTCAGCTTCGTCCACAGAAAGGTTTTCTTGTTTACCAATTTCATCAAGGGCAACTTTACGTCTGAGACGATTAACTGCTTCAGGCTGATTAAGTCTACGCATTTCTGCTACCAATTCTCTGGTAAATAATTGCTTTGCCATCGCAGGATCGACGCGTTCTTGCAAGTAGCTTGCTTGCTGTTTTACTAAATACTCCAGTTCTTGCTGTAAAAGTGTTACAGGCAAATCTACTTCAAGTTCGGCAGTAAGCGCATCTAGCACGGCGCGTTCTTTATTGGCTTGGGTCTTGGACTCAGCTTCATCAATTACGCGCTTTTCGAGCATTTCTCGTAGTTCAGCGATCGTTTGTTTATCACTGATTGATTGGGCAAATTCATCATCAAGATCAGGAAGTTCGCGACCTTTGACTGATTTAATCGTCACGACATACTTGATTTCCTTACCGACATATTCTTCGGGGTAATATTCTTCAGGAAAAACTGATTCGACTTCAATGACCTGATCGATCGCGGCGCCAATGATCGCCGTGACAACTTCAGGGATAAATGCTTTTTCATCAACATCTAACTGAAAATCTTCTTCACCTGCATCAGGCAATTCTTCACCTGTGGCAAGATCTAAAACTTTTAAATCAACCGTGACCACATCATTTAGGGCAACAGCTCGATCTTCGACAGGGACTAGGGTTGATTTACGGACTTGAAATTCGTGAAATGTGCGATCAACTTCACTGAGGTCGGGCTTAATTTCTTCAACCTGTACTGCAAAATCTTGATATTTGCTGAGCGTAACTTCTGGCTCAACATCGATCGCGGCTTTAAAAGATAAATCTTGACCAGGTGTGAAGGTGAGGACAAGAGTTTCCATATCGGTAATCAGTTGAAAACCGCCCAAAGCTTTATCTTTAACTTCTTTATTTTCGGCTAAGGCATCGTTTAAAGTTTTTTCTAACAACTCTTCGAGTACATTTACTTTGAGTCGCTGACTACCAACTTGTCTCAATACAAGCTGAGTGGGAGCTTTGCCTTTACGAAAACCAGGGACTTGCATCGTGCGCGTCAAATCTTTGACGATGCGATCGTATATTGCTTGAGACTTTGCCCCTTCGACTTGAATGTCAAAACCAATTTGACTAGCGGGAAGCTTCTCTAAAGTAACCTTCATTATTAAATATGCCTAGATTAAATATGCCTAGATTGAATATATCTAGAAATCACAAAACATTTTTTGGCAACACTGTCAGCGAGTGTCAAATTATGCCAAGTCCATGATAATACGATATTGGCGATCGCATTTCAATAAAAACAATGGCTACACTTTCAAAGGTTTTGTTTTTTATTGAAAATCATTGAAAAGTTATTTACGGGGCATATTATTTATGTGGCAGAAAGGTAGGACGACCATCGGTTGACTTGACTGATGCTTCAATCTTAGTAACAGCTTCGCGAGGTGAAGGTGTAAAAGCTTCTGA
>JBBRMK010000047.1:0-36912 GCA_038230875.1 Pseudanabaenales cyanobacterium | reverse complement strand
TTTATAATTTAGCCCAAAGACAGCTTAGGCTTGCTTTGGCTCTCAGCCAAGAAACTATTCCTAATCAATTGGGCAAACCTACTAATTCTCCAACTTTGCGTTGGGTTTTCCAATGTTTTTTGGCGGTTCATTTAGTTGCTTTTCATGGCGTTACTCAAATTGTCAATTTGTCTCCGCCTTGTCTGCATATCTTAAATTTCTTTTCTCCTGCTTGTCAACGCTACTATCTTCTCCCTGTACCTGTTTCTTAATTCTCTTTGGGCTTCCATTACGATCGGAATGTGGGTTAAAAGTATTGCTAAGCAACACTTTCAATCTTTCTTTGACTTTCTAGCACTATCGACTCCCTAGTTTTTAGTGCAAGTGACGTTGCATAAATAAGATTTCATTCTGATTTCATTTTTTTGATTTAGAATACAGTTTCAAATTTAGAGTCCATATTTTAGAGTTCATATTTTAAAAATGCTACTCCCTTCCCAGTATAAAAATAGACATTAAAAACCAAGAATTAGCGTTGCGGCGCGGAGCGCCGCAACGTCTAATCTTTCGATGGGAAGTTTGCGTAAGTCCTAATAATCTGAAGTTTGTTCAATTTCTTGGATTAGCGATCGCTTGATATCGCTTTGAGTAGAATTTCCTGTGGTTAACATGGTTTTATATCTTTAGTAGATCTAACCATTTGCATCTTAGCACCCCTCAAATATGCAGAGAAATAGCCTTACTTGGTAGCCAACAAAACAATTAGCATCATGCGCTACATACTAAGCGATCGCCATGACGCTATAAAATGTATTGCGAGTTACCTAAGAAATACAAGACTATATGCCCCGCCGTACTGACATCCAAAAGATTTTGCTGATTGGCGCTGGCCCAATTGTGATCGGGCAAGCCTGCGAATTTGACTACTCAGGAACCCAAGCCTGTAAGGTTTTACGGGACGAGGGCTACTATGTGATCCTAGTTAACTCCAATCCTGCGACGATCATGACCGATCCTGTCATCGCCGATCGCACTTACATTGAGCCGATTACGCCTGAAGTTGTCGCGCAGATTATTGAGAAAGAGCGACCTGATGCAATCTTGCCGACAATGGGCGGGCAAACAGCCCTGAATACTGCCGTGGCGCTTGCCAAGAGCGGAGTTCTCGAAAAATACGGCGTGGAATTAATAGGCGCAAAACTTGAAGCGATCGAAATGGCGGAAGATCGCAAGTTATTTAAAGAAGCGATGGAGCGGATCGGCGTTGCTATGTGTCCGTCTGGTTTGGGGACAACTATGGAAGAGTCCCGTGTGATCGCGCAAGAAATTGGCTCTTATCCTTTAATCATTCGTCCTGCGTTTACGATGGGTGGCACTGGCGGCGGAATCGCCTATAACCAAGAGGAGTTTGAAGAAATTTGTGCTTCTGGTTTAGAAGCAAGCCCTGTATCACAAATCTTGATTGAACAATCGCTGATTGGGTGGAAAGAGTACGAGTTAGAGGTGATGCGCGATCTCGCTGATAACGTGGTGATTATTTGTAGTATTGAAAATATCGATCCGATGGGTATCCATACGGGCGACTCGATTACAGTTGCACCTGCTCAAACTTTAACTGACAAGGAATATCAACGCTTGCGTGACTATTCGATTAAGATAATTCGTGAGATTGGTGTAGAGACTGGCGGCTCGAATATTCAATTCTCGATCAATCCTGAAAATGGCGATGTAGTTGTAATTGAGATGAATCCTCGTGTGTCGCGGAGTTCGGCGCTTGCCTCGAAAGCAACAGGCTTCCCGATCGCTAAATTTGCAGCGAAACTTGCAGTTGGTTACACATTAGATGAAATCTCTAACGACATTACCAAGAAGACTCCAGCTAGTTTTGAGCCGACAATTGATTATGTTGTCACCAAAATTCCGCGCTTTGCCTTTGAGAAATTTCCTGGGTCTGAGCCAGTATTGACAACGCAAATGAAGTCTGTCGGTGAAGCGATGGCGATCGGGCGGACTTTCCAAGAGTCATTCCAAAAAGCATTGCGATCGCTAGAAGTTGGTCGCTTCGGTTTTGGCGGCGATCGTGAAGAAGCACTTCCTGACCTAGATAAAATTAAATACAGTCTGCGGGTTCCCAATCCCGATCGCATATTTTCGATTCGCGATGGATTTTTATCGGGATTATCAGTCCAAGCAATTTTTGAATTAACCAACATCGATCCTTGGTTCTTGCAGAAAATGCGCGAAATCACCGATGTCGAGCTTTCGCTTAAGGGTCGCAAACTTAAAAGTATTCTCAAAGAAGAGATGCTCGAAACAAAGCGGATGGGCTTCAGCGATCGCCAGATTGCCTATCTGACTGGCACAAATGAAGATGAAGTGCGTTCCTATCGCAAATCTCTCGGCGTAATTCCTTCCTATAAAACCGTTGATACCTGCGCGGCTGAGTTTGAGGCACTCACTCCTTATCATTATTCCACTTATGAAGAAGAATCGGAAATTTTGCCTTCTGATAAGCGCAAAGTGATGATTCTTGGTGGTGGACCAAATCGAATCGGACAGGGGATTGAATTTGACTATTGCTGTTGTCATGCTAGCTATGCCTTGCAAGCAGCAGGATTTGAGACAATCATGGTTAACTCCAATCCTGAAACTGTCTCGACCGATTACGATACTAGCGATCGCCTGTATTTCGAGCCGTTGACTCGTGAAGATGTCCTAAACATCATCGAAGCCGAACAGCCTGAAGGTGTAATCATTCAATTTGGTGGACAAACTCCACTCAAGCTATCGGTTCCACTTTTAAAATATCTCCAAGACACAAATTCTCCTACTAAGATTTGGGGGACTTCACCAGATTCGATTGATATGGCAGAAGATCGCGAACGCTTTGAGGCAATCTGTACTGAGATTGGCATCACTCAGCCTGAAAATGGTTTAGCCCGTTCTGAAGCAGAAGCAGTGGCGATCGCGCAGCGAGTTGGCTACCCTGTAGTGGTTCGTCCTAGTTATGTCCTCGGTGGTCGTGGCATGGAAGTAGTTTATTCTGATGCTGAACTCGAAGACTATATGCATCGCGCGATCATTATTGAACCCGAACACCCTGTTCTCATCGATCATTTCCTTGAAGGTGCGATCGAAGTCGATGTTGATGCGATCGCCGATCAGCTAGGCAATGTAACGATTGGCGGCATCATGGAGCATATCGAAGAAGCAGGGATTCATTCAGGTGACTCAGCATGTTCGATTCCTACCTTTTCGCTGCCACCTGAAGTCCTCGATACAATTCGCAAATGGACAATTAGTCTTGCCAAATCCCTCAAAGTAATTGGCTTGATGAATATCCAGTATGCCGTGCAGTTAAATAACAATAATCTTAAAGAGAGTAAAGTTTTCATTCTTGAAGCCAATCCTCGTGCCTCGCGTACCGTTCCTTATGTCAGTAAAGCGATTAACGTTCCCCTCGTTAATTATGCTTCGAGAATTATGGCAGGTGCAACTCTTGCCGAACTTGGTTTAACTGAAGAGGTAATTCCTAAACATATTTCGATTAAAGAAGCCGTGCTTCCCTTTGCGAAGTTTGCAGGAACTGATACAATTTTGGGACCAGAAATGCGCTCAACTGGCGAAGTCATGGGCATTGACACCGAATTCGGACGAGCTTTTGCTAAAGCCCAGCTTGCCGCAGGGACTCATCTACCACTCGAGGGAACTGTATTTATCTCGGTCAACGATCGCGATAAAAGTGGCATCTCTACAGTTGCTGAAGCCTTTATCGAACTTGGCTTTAAAGTTGTGGCGACTGAAGGAACTCATAAAATCTTGCGCCGCAACAGTATTGAATCAAAGCAAGTTCTCAAGGTGCATGAGGGTCGCCCACACATTGGTGACTCCATGAAAAACGGTCAAATTCAATTGATTGTCAACTCACCTAGCGGTGAAGAAGCAAAAGCTGATGGCAAGATGATCCGTCGCACGGCGCTTGCGTACAAGATCCCTGTAATTACCACACTCGCAGGTGCGAAAGCAGCGATCGCGGCTATTCGTTCTTTACAAACTGGAGCGATTTCTGTTACAGCGCTCCAAGATTACGCTTAGAGAACAAAAAAAGGTAGCGGTAATTTATAAATTACCGCTACCTTTTTTTGTGCAAAAGTCTAATATGTAGATAACTCACGAATTAGATGATCAGAGCTTTTTAACAATTAGGCATGAGTCAAGAGATACTGACCATTTCCGTTATATTCACCATCGCAAGCCACAAAAATTGTACCCAGTAGCAGTAAATAGAAGCGCCAGATCCGACGGAACTTAGCATAGTCCATCCCATAGTCCAGATGATTGACAATCTCTTGAGAATCATCAAATCGTTGCAACCATTCCACAGTTGTTTTATGGTAGTTGATACCATTCATATACCAACGCTTGACGGTTTTAAGATCGCGATTGTGATTGGGAACTGCATCATAATTCCAATAACGACCGTGAGGGAAAATGTACTTATGTGTGAAGCCAGATGACAGATTGTTCGGAATGCGTACAGTAATAATATGAATAAATACTTTTCCATCGCTTTTGAGAAATGAGGACAACTTCTGAAAAGCATTGGTAAGATTCCCAACGTGTTCAAAGACTCCGACGGAGAGAATCTTGTCAAATTTTTCGGTGAACTGCACCTCGTTCAAATCGCCTTCATGCAGTGTAAAGCGACCTGAACTTAGATAACTCGTAGGATCTTGCATTTTGTGACGCATGTACTCGCACTGCTGATGACTTAAGTTCAATCCTGTAAACTGTACATTGGGAAATTTGGACATGATGTAGTTAGGAACACACCCCCAGCCACAACCAAAATCCAAAATATTGTCTCCATCAACAATTCCTAACCGTTCAATTACCTGATCGATCATGTGCATTTGAGATTCTTCTAGATTAGTTGCGCCATTCTCCCAAAATCCAGTACTGTACTTGGGATAGATAACTTGCCAATCGCCAATCATGTTATTCAACATAGTCTGGGGTAAATCATACTGAATCTTCATCAGTTCTTGTGAGGATTCAGCTAAATGCTCAGATTCATTTAGCACCCATTCGTAGGGAGCCAGTAAACCAGGACAGTTTGGGAACAGAAAGGACATTGACTTTTGCACTAGTGAGCGAAATACCGAGTCTGGTATTTCAACCCCATTAATATATGCTTCTGCCAAAGCCATTTGTGCTGCATTGAAAGCTCGAGCCGCTATGCGTGTTGCTTTGTATGCCACTGGACTTTTTAGGGTCATATCTCCCACAATAGGGAGATGATTTTGAATACTTGGAAATACATTCGTAGAAGTCATATTGGTTTATGCCCATTTATTAAGACTACTGAGATGAAAAACCAGCAAGAGAAATCAACTTGAGAAGATTTTGACGCAGCCAATAATTCGGAAATATTCCTTTGCAAAGTCCGAACTAAAATTTAGCATAGTCAGCTATTTATTTTTGAAAACTTAAGAATTTGTGAAAATAGCGATCATATCGATTATTCGCTGAATTAGAGCAGATTGAGAACAAGCCAAACCTAGATTTTTTGTAAAGCTTGCATCAGCAACCAGAAAATCGCCATAACACTCATTCGGATAACCTTGGCATGGTAAATCTATAATAAGAGAGAGTTGAATTTCTGACCTCATATACTGTTAAGCCATGAATATTACTGATCAGAAAACCTTGATAACACAGGCGGAATATGCTAAGAAATTGCGACCACTACTGCCAACAGAGGCATTTCTACCAGATCCTAATAAGATCTTGATTTTATTAATTAATTTGATGATCTTGATCGTGGGGTGGGCGATCGCATCTTATCTAGATCGTTGGCATTGGTATTACCTCTGCCTATATTTACCAATAGCAATCTTTATGGGTAATAGCATCGCTGTTTTAGGATTTAGCTCCCATAATTTACTACATAGTTCTGTAATTGCCAGTCCTAGGCTACGCCAAGCACTTAGTCTAAGTGGATTTGCGATGCTATGGATGCCTCCAACTTTGTGGAAAGCGGTTCATAATCGCGAACATCACAATAAGACTAATTCGGAGCAAGATCCTGATCGCAACTATTTATATTCACAGCCTAATAATTGGGGTAAATGGCTACAAAATTTGTTTATCCCATCATCAGAAGTGAATCCAATTTTATTAATAATTGGGATGGGACATATTTGGGGAATGTATGTATTTCGACATCTTACCTCAGTATTATTCTTTAACAATGGCTCAGCTAAATATCCTGTAGTTGCATTTAGTGTTAGTACAAAAGAAAGAATTGCGATCGCTTTTGAAACACTAGTACTTATTGGGATACATTTACTGCTTTTAGCCAGCTTGCACTTTTCGCCTCTTCAGATATTGTTTGGTTACTTCATACCAATTTGGATTGGATATGCAATCGCTATTTACTACATTTTGACTCATCATTTACTTTGTCGTATGACTAGCATAAATGATGTTTTAATCAACACAATTTCTATCCGCGTGCCGAAAATATTTGATGTTCTTCATGTCAACTTTTCTTATCATACTGAGCATCATATTTTCCCTGGAATGAATCCAGACTATTATCCGATGGTACAAGAGTTATTATTAACTCATTATCCAGAAAGATTTAATTTGATGGATGCAGATAAAGTATGGAAATTAATGCTTCAAACACCACGTCATTATCTTGATGAAACTACATTTACTGATTGGTCAGGCAAAAAAATCGTCCACTGTCCTAAGTTAGGTATAAATGTCACTTAAAGAAAAGATAGGAATAGCACTAAGTGCCATCTCTATTTTTTCTTTGATATATTACTTTTCAAAAGTTATTGCGCTTTCTGGAACTGCAAACTCAACGTGTGATTTTAGCTACTGTTACCTTCGCTACTGAAGTAATGCTGCTTTTGAAGTGAGATCAGAATTTACAGAAAGCCCAACATCTTTCTAAATTATCCGTATAACCACCCGCCTAACACCCTATGCCTAGTTTACCAAGCACGATTTATCCCATTGGCGCTTATAACCTTCACGGTTTAGTGTGGCAAACCGACGCAAGTGACGACCCAAAAAAGGGCAAACCTTATGCGCTTTGTGTTGATGCTTATCAAGGACATCTTCTCAAAATTGATCCATATTCTGAAAGCGCAACTGTACTAAATAATTACACAGCATCTCAGTTTCGAGATGCAAAAGGGCTCGCGATCGCAGGTGAGACACTTTGGATTACTAAGGACAATGGGATTTATTACTGCAATATGATTGATTTTGATCTGCAACCATTTATGGAGTTGCCTAACCAGATTGATGGTATGGCCGTATCTGAAGGCGGTGTGTATGTCAGTTCTAAAGAAGTTGGTAAAATTTTTGTATTTGGACGCGCAACTCGAACTTTGCTGCGAATCATGGATGCGCCGGGGGCGGGATTTGAAGCATTAACATTGCTAGGTGAAGAACTATGGGTTAGCGATCGCACTGAAGAAACAGTTTATCGCCTCAATGCTAAAACAGGTGAGGTTTTGCATCGTGGCTTAACTCCATTCCCAAATCCATTAGGATTATGTTTTTTAGAAAATGATCTATATGTAGTTTATTCAGGTGATGAAAACTACATCCGTGACAATCCTAACGATCTAGACCAGCCATTTTCGGTCTCCATGCGCGAAAAAACTTTTATCCATCGGCTCAAGTTTAATCAATATAAAGACGAGAAATTTAACTACACGCTTACGACTGGCTACAAAGTAGAAATGATCTATCTCGAAGAACTCTCTACAGAAGAACCTAATCCTCTCTATAACCTTACATGGCGAGTTGCTTATCCTACTGATACCTATCGCCAAAAATTATTAGCGATCGAGCCACTTGGGATTCCCTTTGAAGAAGAAATGGTCGATGGTCAGCGTGTCGCCGCCTTTAAGCTAGGGAATCTAAAGCCAGAAGAAGCCAGGATGTTTGGCTGGAAAGCAACTCTAGAACTGCATGGAATTAAATATGAACTCAAAGAGAGTGAAGTTGAAAATATTCCTGAACTATCACTAGGAATGCAGAAGCTCTATTTGGTCGATGATGACGGTCTAAGTATGGACAATCCCATCATTCAAGCAGCAGCAAAAGAAGCAGTGGGTAATGAAACTAACATTTTGCGAAAAATGCTGATGATTCGTGATTACGTCTATGACAAGCTCTCCTATCGGGTCACTCCATACATTGCTGCACCAGAGGAAGTTTTGGTAAGAGGAACAGGTTCTTGTGGTGAATATGTTGGGTTGCTATTAGCACTAACAAGGTTAAATGGAATTGCTTGCCGCACGGTTGGACGTTATAAATGCCCACATGACAATGATCTGATCATGAATGTTCCACTTCATCAATATTATAATCATGTTTGGATTGAGTTCTACATTCCTAGCATTGGTTGGTTACCAATGGAATCCAATCCTGACGATACTGGTTCTCGCCCCTATCCGACCCGCTGGTTTATGGGTCTACCTTGGTATCATGTGGAAATCGGCAAAGGTATATTTTTCGAGACAATTCAACCTCAACCTTATTCAATCGGCGAGCTTGCTCTCAATCATGTTCGTTTCAAAGTTTTGGAAGAAATTTAAAACTGACTAAAAAGAAGTGTAGTTTATGCGCTTCTTCTTGATCAACTATTTATCAACTATTTAATCAACTGTAAACGATTACTAAGTTTAATAAATTTAGCTTAAGAAGAATTTCTTGGTGTCTATCTATCTCCTAGGATAATGGAAGTTAAAAATCTTTATAAGTATTTAGACTTAAATAATCAATTTATGACACATTTCACTTTTAACTTACTAGCCGCAGCACGTATTACTCCTACTTGGTCGCCAAGTGTTGCGATTGTTATGATAGTTGCTAACCTATTTGCTTTATTTGTCGGTCGCTATGGTATCCAAGTCAAAGGAGTGGGTCCAAAATTACCTATTCAATTACCAGGCTTGTTTTCGAATTTCGGTTTGCCTGAATTGCTTGCAGTAATGAGTTTTGGTCACATTATTGGTGTAGGCATGATTTTGGGCTTATCTCAAGCAGGCTTGCTATAAAAAAATAGGGGGCGTTGTATGCTCCCTATTTTTTATAGATTTTTTATACGAACGAAGCCGAATTTCCCCATTCGCCTGTGAATACAAAGCTGTTTAAAGGATACCGATCGCGAGCAGCCTTTTCTCGCTCTTGCAAGTCTGTGGGCAATTTGCTAGCTTCACCCTCATAGCCGATCGCGATCGCCGCTATAGGTTTCGCCGTGTCAGGAATATTAAAAGTAGCGATCGCCTTAGCTGCGTCAAATCCACCCATCTGATGTGCGACTAGATTTAAAGCAGTTGCTTGCAGGACTAAAGTTGCTGCGGCTTGTCCTGAATCATACTCACCCCAAGCATTTGGTTTACCATTTTGCTTAAAGTTTTTTTGAGCCACGACCAACCCTAATACAGGAGCAAATTGCGCCCAAACGACATTTGCTGGCACAAGACAATCGAGCATTTTTTGATAGTTTGCTGGATCGTCTTTAGTAGCTATGATAAATGTCCAAGGTTGATCATTAAAACAAGAAGAAGTCCATCTCGCCGCTTCAAATAACTGAGCCAGTTTTTCGGTTTCAACAAGTTTGCTATCAAAAGCACGAGGGCTCCATCGCTGAGAGATCAAAGGATCAATTTCGTGATTGGTAATTGCAGGATTTTCCATTTGCTTATATTTGACCGTAAAAGAATTTGTGCGTAAAAAAACTAATTAAATTAAAGCCTGAAACCATATATTTGTCGGTATCGCACTATAACTCTAAAGTTTTCAGTTTGTAAGCCGTTATAATATTTTCAGACCAAATATACAATAATCTAAGCGCATGGATAACACGCTCGATACCCAAGCTATGCGGAGGGCTTTGCATAAGTCTCCCAATTACTTTAGGCAAAGTTTTGGACATGGAGAAGCAGTCGAATCAACCATGCGATCGCAATATCACAGTGACTTGATCCAAATCATTCGCGATCATAATTATGTTTATACACAAGGTGATGTGACGATTTATTTGGCAAAATCATTCGGATTTTGCTGGGGTGTCGAAAGGGCGGTTGCCATGGCTTATGAAACTCGTACTCAGTTTCCTAATGAACGAATTTGGATTACTAATGAAATCATTCATAATCCTTCTGTTAATGCCAAACTAAAAGAAATGGAAGTTCAGTTTGTACCTGTCGCTGAAGATGGAACTAAAGACTTTTCAGGGATTGGACAGGGTGATGTGGTGATTTTGCCAGCTTTTGGCGCAAGTGTACAGGAAACTCAACTGTTTGATCGGTTGGGAAGCAAAATTGTTGATACCACTTGCCCTTGGGTATCGAAGGTATGGAATCGGGTGGAGAAGCATAAAAAAGCAGATTTCACTTCCATTGTTCATGGTAAGTATAACCACGAAGAGACGATCGCCACGATTTCCTATGCTAATCGCTATTTAGTAGTGCTAAATATGCAGGAAGCCGAATATGTAACTAACTACATGATGAATGGTGGCGATCGCCAAGAATTTTTAACTAAATTCAGTAAAGCTACTTCACCTGATTTTGAGCCTGATCGCGATCTTGAAAGGGTTGGTGTGGCTAATCAAACGACCATGCTAAAGGGTGAAACTGAAGCGATCGGTAAGCTATTTGAGCGGACAATGATGCAAAAATATGGCGTAAATCATGTTAACGAGCATTTTCTCGCTTTTAATACAATTTGTGATGCGACTCAAGAGCGCCAAGACGCAATGTTTGAGATTGTCGAGGAGGATCTCAATTTGATGATTGTAATCGGTGGTTACAATTCTTCCAATACAACTCATTTACAAGAAATCGCCATCAAGCGCCAGCTTCCTTCTTATCACATTGATGATGTGCATCGCATTTTGTCGGGAGATGTAATTGAGCATAAACCACTAGGTGAAGTGCTTGAGCAAACTACAAATTGGTTACCTGAAGGCAAAATTAAGGTCGGTGTGACCTCAGGGGCATCTACTCCTGATCGCGTTGTCGAAGATGTAATTAATAAGATTTTCGATTTAAAAAGTTAATTGTTAAAATATGTAGCCCAAAAATAAAACTTAGCAGTATGGCTCTTTGGGTTCAAAACATAAGCCTAGAGAGCTATCGCGAATTGTGTTACAAATTGTTAAAATAGTGTGTGTAATTTGCATAGCATTTTGCTTAGCGCAAATTATGATTATCAAAACTGACGCATCCAAAAGTGTTCAAGAGTCCTATGCCCGCCACCAAATCAGACTTTGAGTTAGATCGTTATGACATCAATGCGATCGCAAACTATTACCGCAACCAACCTTTGCGGGTTTGGTGGCGCTGTGTAGTGATTTTTGTACCACTTATCTGGTTGTTTCTGAGACTGCGCCTTAGTGCCAAGTCTTCAACATCAGAATTAAAAAAATTAGCGATCGAGTCGCGCAAACTATTAACTCGTCTCGGTCCTGCTTTTATCAAAATCGGTCAAGCACTATCCACCCGTCCCGACATCGTGCCGCCCGTATTTATGGACGAACTTGCCGAGTTGCAAGATCAATTACCACCATTTCCCAATGAAATAGCCTTTCAGTTTATTCGCGATGCATTAGGAGCGGATGCTTCGCAAGTTTACGCAGAAATTTCTGACGATCCGATCGCTGCTGCATCGCTTGGGCAAGTTTATAAAGGCAAGCTCAAAACAGGCGAACTAGTGGCGATTAAGATCCAACGTCCCGACATTGCCGCAGGGATTGCGCTTGACATGTATATCTTGCGGGGCATTGGCACATGGCTAAAAAAGACATTTAAATTTATTCACACCGATTTAGCAGCGATTCTTGATGAGTTTGCTAGTCGCATTTTTGAAGAAATGGACTACACCTTTGAAGGGCAAAATGCCGAAAAGTTTGCTAAATATTATGGGCAATTAGAAGGAATTTATGTTCCTAAAATCTATTGGAACTACACTGCTAAGCGCGTATTGACAATGGAATGGATCGAAGGTATCAAGCTCACCAATGTAGAAGGAGTCAAAGCAGCAGGCTTTGATAGTCGTCATATTATCGAAGTTGGGGTGCAATGCTCATTGCGTCAATTACTTGATTATGGATATTTTCATGCCGACCCTCACCCTGGAAATTTGTTGGTGATGGGTGACGGTAGACTTGCTTATTTAGACTTTGGGATGATGAGCCAAGTTTCGCCTGAGCAAAGGTTTGGACTAATTGAAGCGATTGTGCATTTAGTCAATCGAGATTTTACGGCGCTATCCAAGGATTATGTGCGTCTGGGATTTTTGACGGAAGACATTGATTTCAGCGCGATCGTGCCTGCTTTATCGCAAGTCTTCAATCCGCCTGAAGGTCAGAGCTTGACCGAAATGAATTTTAAAGACATGACCGATCAACTTTCCCAAATCATGTATGACTATCCATTTCAAGTTCCTGCATATTATGCACTGATTATCCGATCGCTTGTCACTCTCGAAGGAATTGCCTTTAGCGTTGATCCCAAATTTAAAGTATTAGCGGTCGCCTATCCTTATGTGGCAAACCGTTTGTTGAATGATCCTTCACCAGAACTAAGAATGGCACTTAAAGACTTACTCTTCCGTGATGGCGAATTCCGTTGGAACCGTTTAGAGAATTTGTTGAGCAATGCTCAAACTAACCCAGACTATAACTTAAATGGAACTCTCGATAAAGGGATTGATTTCTTGCTTTCTGATCGCAGTGAATTTATGCATGATCGCATTATTGACGAGATCGTTAAAGGGATTGAGGTCGAGACTAGTAAGCGTTTGCCAACCAGATTACGTACTTCTTTAATGGGCGATATTGTAGTTGAGCCAAATGGGAAAGAAGAACTTGCTAAAACAGAAAGCACTTCTAGCTTGGGTCATATTGTCAAGTTATGGACAATTTTACAGAGCGACAATGCGATCGTCTCAACCGACATTTTGCCATTAGCAACCCGCATTCTCGGTAAGCGTCAAACCCTTACATTTGGACGCGATGTCATCTCTAAATTAGCTCAGCGATCGCTAGTGAGAGCGTTTCGAGGAGTGCTATTGCGCGATGAGAAAAAGTACCAAGATGATAGACAGCAAGAACTAATAAACGAGCATAATTTTAAAAGCGATGATAGAGAATTAGTGAGTTCTGGTACTAATGATTATGGTTTGAGGCGATCGGTAAACGGGCGTAGTTGGTAAATGAATTATCCCCCTTAAAGCGAGCAGGGTATCAAATTCTTTTTACTAGGATATACTCACTTCGCAGAGCAGTGGGGAATTTTCCCTAATAATTTTATCTCTCTAAATGATATCGGCGAATGTCTTTTCCATTTTTCTAAAATACCAAATTCCACTCCAAAGCAACAAAAAAACAATTGCTAGAGACAAGCTAAATCCTGGCAAGTAAAGTTTAGATTCGCCACCTAAAATTGCCCAACGAAACCCATCAATTACGCCAACCATAGGGTTTAGAGAATAAATCAATCGCCATTGCTCAGGCACAATGCTACTGCTAAAACCTACAGGTGATATGTATAAACCAAACTGTAGTATAAACGGCACGATAAATCGAAAATCTCGATATTGAACAGTTAATGCTGCTAGCCACAAACCTACTCCCATAGACGCGGCACAAGCAATTAAAGTAAATAATGGTAAAGTCAAAATTCGTAAATCAGGAATGAAGCTATACCAAGCCATTAGCCCCAGTAAAATCATTCCAGAAATCATAAAGTCTACAAAACTTACTATTACCGCACTTGTAGGAACAATCAAACGCGGAAAGTAAACTTTAGAAATTAAGTTAGCATTTCCGACTAAGCTACCGCTACATTCACTCAGAGCATTAGAAAAGAATTGCCAAGGTAGCATACCTGCAAATACAAGAATTGGATAAGGTACACCTTGTGATGGTAATTTTGCTAACTGTCCAAAAACCACAGTAAATACAATCATTGTAAGAAAAGGTCGAATCAATGCCCAAGCGATACCAATTGCGGTTTGTTTATATCTCACCAAAATATCACGCCAAGCCAAAAAATAAAACAGTTCTCGATAGCGCCATAAGTCCTTCCAGTACTGGCTCTCTGTGCGCCCAGCTTCAATTATTAGTTCTTTTTGGGAAGCAGTATTTCGATTATTCATAAAAGCGAATTTATTAGCTGTGCTTGTCCCGATAAACTTAGAAGAAAAATATTAGAATATTTAGAGAATAACGCCACTTGTTCTAGCCAATAATAGAAGAATTTTGCATTTGGTGGTAATTCCATAAAGCACCTCTCCTTTCGATCAGTCCTTGATAGGTGCCTTGCTCAACTATTCTACCTTTTTCAAGTACAACTACCTTGTCCGCGCGGACTATTGTAGACAGCCGATGGGCAATTACAATAACGGTACATCCTTTAGATAGCTCCTCTAATGCTTCTTGAATAAGACGTTCGGTTACAGAATCAAGCGCACTAGTTGCTTCATCTAAAATTAGAATTTCTGGTTTACGAAGTAGTGCACGGGCGATCGCGATTCTTTGACGCTGCCCTCCAGACAAGCGCACGCCGCGATCGCCTAATCTAGTTTCAAACCCATCTGGCATCTCTAAAATAAATTCTAGAGCATTAGCTTGACGCGATACTAATTTCAAATGTTCTTCATCTACTACACCTAGTCCATAAGCAATATTTTCACGCACTGAAGTATTAAAAATAAATGTGTCTTGACTAACAATCGCCATTTTACGACGAAGAGAAGCTATATCTAAACTCCTGATATTAATGCCATCAACCAAAATAGTGCCTTGGGTTGAGTCATATAGTCTCGGCACTAAATCTGCTAAAGTGGTTTTACCTGCTCCCGATGTACCGACCAAAGCTGTAGTCTCTCCACATTTAATTGATAAATTAATATTCTCTAGTATGAGCTGCTCAGGTGTATAGCTAAAGTCCACATTAATAAATTCGATAGCATTTCGTAGTTGTTTAAATTCTAAATCTCCGTTTTTAAGATATAGCTTATCTTCTATTTTGAGAACTTGCTTGATTTTATCAATTGAGCCTCCGTAGCTTCCTAATTCAACTCTTAATCCATTCACTTGCTCAATTAAAGGCATCATCCTAAAGAGAACAAACATAAAAGTAAGTAATGAGGCAGTTTGTAACTGACCGCTCACTACAAAAATATTAAAAGCGGAAACAATTACACAAATTAAAATTGTTGTAGAAATCGCTTCCGCCAAAGGACGAATAATATCAACCGCTTTATTAAGTCGAAATAGTGCAACTTTAACTTGCTCAGAAATACTATAGAAGCGAACCCTCTCAAAATCTTGAGTAGAAGATGTCTGAATTGTTCGCATTGAGCTGATTAATTCAATACCTGCAGATGTAAAATCTGCACCAGCTTGTGATACAGGAAAACTCGCTTCTCTTACTCGTACCACAAAGCTAGATATCATTACAGACAGCATTCCAAAAAGTAATAGTGATGCAATTGATAGCTGCCAAGATATCAAAAACATGGCAACGATATAAACAAGAAGTGTCGATCCTCTAATGGCAAAGGCTGACGCAGATCCAAAGCCCCTCTGAATAGTAGCAATTTCGTTATTTAGACAATTTATTAAATCCCCTGATCGTGTTTGAGAATAATAACCAAGATTTAGACTAATTAACTGCTCAAATATTGACTTTCGCAATCTGTCTGCAAAAGATGCATCAGTAAGCTTTGCGTAAACAGGTCCCAAATAGGAAAAGGATGATCGCAACCAAGCCAATAAAATCACCAAAAAACCAAGTCGAGATAGGCGATCGCCTTGGCTAGATTGGGCTGAATATATCCATCCATCTATCCATCCAATACCTAGATTGCTAGGTACTTTTTCTGGGCTGGTAAAAACTTGCAAAAATGAATTTATAACGGCTAGGGCTGCTCCTTCAAAAATCGCTCCTAGGAAAGAAAATATAACTGCAAATAAAGCTATACCCCAGAAATATTTAAATTCCCTAAGAAAAACATAATTTTGCTGCCAAAAATTAGTTGATTCAATCAGGCTTCGAAAGAAAGCTAAGACTTGGCGCATACGATTTAATAGATAAAAAACTGTATTTCAAAACTGACGTAAAAAACGTAAATCGCTAGTAAATAGACGGCGAATGTCATCTATTTTATGTAAAACCATCGCAACCCGATCTACGCCAAATCCCCAAGCAAAGCCTGTGACTAGCTCAGGATCATATCCAACTGCTTTGAATACATTTGGATCGACCATACCACAACCACCCAGTTCTAGCCATCGTCCATTCCACATAACATCGACTTCGGCAGATGGTTCAGTAAATGGGAAATAGCTTGGACGGAAGCGGATTGGGCATTCACCTAACAATTCTTCTACAAAAGTTTTGACTGTGCCTTTGAGATCGCCAAATGTTAATCCTTCCTCGACAGCAAGAAGTTCAATTTGATGAAAAATTGGTGAGTGAGTGGCATCAATATCATCTTTACGATAAACACGTCCAGGACAAGCAATTCTTAACGGAGGATCGTTTTCCTCCATGTAGCGGATTTGCACTGAGGATGTTTGAGATCGCAAGAGCTTACCGTCACTCAAATAGAGTGTGTCAGCCATGTCACGGGCAGGGTGATCCGCAGGAGTATTAAGAGCCTCAAAGTTGTAGTAATCAGTTTCAATTTCAGGCCCTTGAGCGACAGTGAAACCCATTCCCACCAAAATATCCAGCATCCGATCAATTGTGCTTTGGATTGGATGCATTCTGCCTTGGAGCGATCGCGATATTCCAGGCATGGTCACATCAAGGGTTTCTAGTTCCAAACGCTTAGCAATTACTGATTGCTGAATTACAAATTTGCGTTCTTCTAATTGAGTTTGCAGTACTTGTTTGACTTGGTTAGCGATCGCACCAACTTGAGGACGCTCTTCAACTGAGAGTTTGCCCATTGCGCCAAGAATTTGCGAAAGAGTACCCTTCTTTCCTAAATATTCAATCCTCAGATGCTCTAATTCTTCAGAAGTTTGCACTTCTCCAACTGATTTTTTTGCTAATTCTGCCAGAGATTGCAATTGAGATTTTAAACTCTCTAAGTCCGTTGCCATCAACGTTTTCCGTTTATTTATGAAGAATTTTTCTGTCTTAACTTTAGCATCTAAAAGCCAAAATAACAAAAGCCTCGCACTGCGAGGCTTTTGTTATTTTGACTAACAAATCTATTTTTTTGTCTATTTTTTGGCAAGGGCTAAAAATGACATCGGATCGATCGCACTACCACCATTTGGACGAATCTCAAAATGGAGGTGAGGACCCGTACTAAATCCAGTACTACCCATAGCTCCGATTGTCTGACCTTGGTTAACAGTTTGTCCTTCTTTGACATAAAGTTCATTCATGTGGGCATATCTAGTAATCGTGCCATCGGCGTGACGAATATCGATCATGTTGCCATAACCTCCATCATTCCAACTGGCGTAATCAATAACACCAGAAGCTGCTGCCAAAATCGGCGTACCAACTGGTGCGGCAATGTCAATACCTGCATGAATTCGTCCCCACCGCCAGCCAAAGCCAGACATGAAAACACCATCTGCTGGCCAGATGAAACCAGTTGACAATCCATAGTCTTGGACATCTGGTAAATAAGCACTAGCAGTTAATTGTGGCAATTGAGGTGAAACACCTGTGCGATCGCCTGGGTTAGCAATTGCACTACGACTAGAATCAAAGTTGCGATCAGGATTAGGTGAAGTATTTAAGTTTGCTGCAGCAATCCTTGACGATTCGATTTTACGAGCTTCTTCCGCCTTGCGAGCAGCTTCTTTAATCTCGGCGTCACGAACTTTTGTATTCAGTTTATCTACCTCAGACTCCAAGCGCTTCACTTCCAAGGAGGTCATTCTTGACTCGGGCTCAGGCAATAATGCAACTTGAGTTGGTTTTCCACTTGTAGCTGTTTGTTGCTCTAAAGATACGGAAGCAGGAACTTTAGGGACGAGATTCGCAGACAGTTTTACAGGAAGTTGAATATTGGGTTCTGATGCAGGTTGAGGGACAACAGATACAGCTTGAGAATTTACATTACTGCTCTGTTCGATCATCTGACTTGTCGGAATACTAGGAACTAATATTGCCGCTACAGGTATAGACTTGGTACTTGTCTCTGATACTGGCTGACTTGTCGCTTTAACAGGTGGATTATTAGGGCTAACTCTTTGTTCAACTACAAAAGTAGTAGGAATCTGGGGGATTGACAAAGCAGTAGCTACCTTGAGTAAAAGCTGTACTTTAGGTTCATTTACAGGCTGAGAAAGATTAGCTTCGAGAGGTGTTGAACGAGCGATGCTGTATTGCTCAGTGGCGATTGTTGCGGGTATTGACGGTGTAGCGATCGATCTCGCTGGTAAATTGAGTACGGTTGAAGATATCGCAGGATTTCGTTTGGTGACGTTGCCGCCTAAATCATTAAACAGTTGGTCGGGCGCAAAGGGAAATAGTGCAGCAGCAACTTTGAGAGATGGTTCAGTAGCTACAGGTAAACTTGGTTGAACAATAATAGCTTTTTGCAAACTCGCTGATTGCTCCTGAGCAGGCGAATTTGGCAGATTTGCAGTAGCACTATTACCTGTTAACTGCATCAAGCCATCCCAAGGAGATACTCGGTTAGCTAGTGCTACCTTAGTGACTGAATTATTATTGGGTAAAACCATGGGAGTTGCGGCAACAACACGGATCTGCCCAACTTCTTTAGGAGAGGTAGAAAGCGAAGGTGAAGTGGTTGGATTGCTAGCATTAGAAGATACCGACAACTCGCTTGAAGGTGAGGAAATATCCTTAAGGGGCTTTTCGTTGGAAGCTGCAATTGTCTGGAAAACTGGCAAATTACGCTCTTGAGGAAGATTTAGCTCTTGATTAAGCTCTAACCATTGAGGATTATCTAACTTGTTTGCCTCAATAATTGCTTTTTGGGTAAGCCCATAGCGTCGGGCAATGGTTTCAATGGTGTCTCCATTCTGAACGCGGTATGAAGCGTACTTGGGCTGTTTGACGATCGCGTTCTCTGCAACCGCATTTCCAGTGGTATTTGGCTTAGAGTTGGTGCTAGCCAAAGTAGCGATCGCATTCTTTCCTTCTAGCTCTTGTAAACGTTGCATCAAACGATCTTTCTCAGCAAGTAACTGTCTTTTTACATGCCCCTCTTTGACTTGCATTAGGGTCGTAACATTGCCAGGTATCACTAAAGGTTGGTCGATCGCTAAAAAATCCCCAGAAGTCAACGATGTAAACTTGATAATCTCAGTTTTTGGAACGTTGTAATAGCTAGAAATAGCTTCAAGAGTGTCACCTGACTTAACCTTATGAACTAATCCATTCACAGGTGGAATCATCAACTTCATCCCAGGCTGTAGCTCTGTGTTCGCACTTATGCTATTGGAAGCAGCGATCGCAGCTGCATCTACTTGATATACCTGAGTTAATTTCCATAAAGTTTCATCTTCACGAACTTCATGTACAACTACCCCTTGTGCAATATCCCATGTACCTGATGCGATCGCAGTTCGTGCCATTTCATACTTACGATCTTGGTTCTGAGCCATTACATCCGTCAAGGTGCGTGACGATGTGGCAACTGGCGTAGCTTTAAGACTGTTATTAGCGGATTGCTGACTAACTAATACTCCCACAGTTCCTGCGGAAAGGGCAAACCCTAATACTGCGAGAGATCGCCGTACCTTCAAAGAGGATACCTTTTCAGCCAATGTCAGGGAAACATTGGTTGTGAGATCCTCGTCTTTGGTAGATATCTTTTTCAAAAAACTGCCTCCTCTAAACTAGCTCCGCTCCTATAAATCAAGTGTGAGAACGAGACGAACTGCGTGTATAAATTTACGTAAAAAACAGTAAACCACCAATTCGGTAAGGAGCAATTACAAATCCTAAGTTACCTTGTTCGTTTCCTTAAAACAAGTTCATGGTGAACAGCAGAAAATGTATTTTCATGCTTCAACACCAATTATTTTGGTTTATGCATATATAAGTTCACTTTGTCAACAACCGATTCGGTAAAATAATCTCCCTAAACTTGTAAAAATGCAATCTAAGCGTATGTACTCCCAAAGATAGTTTTTTCTTTAAAAACCGATCACTACTAATTTTTTGAGTCTATAGGGGGATTTTACTCGATTTGAAATCTTAAGATATCCCTTTTTCTAATATGTAATTAGGTCTAGCCTTATGGCTTTGTATAGTTGCAAGCTCTTGATTACTTTGTTTTACTCTTACTTACTGCGTCTGAGACAAAAAATCAGGCTTTCAAACTATGTAAGCTTTTTTTAACAATTTGCATTAAAAAATTTACAAATTAGAGTCCTCTGCTTAGGGACAGAAGTTTAATCTGGACACCTAGTATGCCGCAAGATGGACATAATCATACTGAGTACATCAATAGCTTAAAATTACTTTAAAAATGAAATGACAGTTAGAAATACCTCTTTGAAGCGATTTTTTCAGTACCGTTAAAGATACAAGAAAATTCCTTAGTCTTTCAGAGAGCCAAGCTTTCATGCTTTTCATTTATTTTAAAAACTGTATAAATTTAATTTTTTAAAACTTTTTAGGAAAAGAATATCTATGAGCATCGGATATCTCGCGCTGGTCTTACACGCTCACTTACCTTATGTCCGCCACCCTGAAAGCGACTATGTTCTTGAAGAAGAATGGCTGTATGAAGCGATCACCGAGACTTATATTCCCCTAATCAAAGTTTATGAAGGACTTAGGCGAGATGGCATTAATTTCAAAATAACTATGAGTATGACGCCACCCTTGGTGTCAATGTTGCGAGATCCACTGCTTCAAGAACGTTACGATAAACACCTTGCTCAATTACAGCAACTAGTTGAGCTAGAAACAATTCGTAATGAACATAATGGTCATGTCAAGTATCTTGCTGAATATTACGTTAAAGAATTTGCCGAAACTCGCGAAATTTGGGAAAAATATAGCGGCGATCTCGTAACTGCATTTAAACAGTTTCAAGATACAAATAATCTGGAAATTATCACCTGTGGCGCAACTCATGGGTATTTGCCATTGATGAAAATGTACCCAGAGGCAGTATGGGCGCAACTAAAAGTAGCAGTTGAGCATTACACCCAAGAATTTGGACGCGCTCCAAAAGGAATTTGGTTGCCAGAATGCGCTTATTACGATGGCTTAGAGCGGATGCTTGCCGATGTAGGACTGCGTTATTTTCTCACTGATGGGCATGGCGTTTTATATGGTCAGCCGCGTCCGCGGTTTGGCACATATGCCCCTGTTTTTACCGAAACAGGAGTAGCCGCATTTGCTCGTGATCATGAGTCATCACAGCAAGTATGGTCGTCTAAGGTAGGTTATCCAGGCGATCCTGTTTACCGTGAGTTTTATAAAGATTTAGGATGGGAGGCGGATTATGAATATATCAAGCCGTTTATCATGCCTAACGGTCAGCGTAAAAATACAGGTATCAAATATCACCGTATTACAGGGCGTGATTTTGGTTTAGATGCAAAACAGCTTTACGATCCCTATTGGGCTAAAGAGAAGGCAGCAGAAAATGCTACTAACTTTATGCAGAATCGTGAACGGCAAGTTGGTTATCTCAATAACATGATGGGTCGTCCTCCGCTTGTGGTATCTCCTTATGATGCTGAATTGTTTGGACATTGGTGGTACGAAGGTCCTTGGTTTATTGATTTCTTGATTCGCAAGTCTCATTACGATCAAAATACTTATGAGATGACACATTTAGCTGACTATCTACGGGGTAATCCAACTCAACAAGTATCGCGTCCTGCTCAATCAAGCTGGGGTTATAAAGGCTTTCATGAATATTGGCTAAATGAAACAAATGCATGGGTTTATCAGCATTTGCACAAAGGTACGGAAAGAATGATTCATTTGTCTTACCGTGAGCCTGTAGATGAACTAGAGTGGCGGGCGCTGAATCAAGCGGCGAGAGAGTTACTTTTAGCGCAATCCTCTGACTGGGCGTTTATTATGCGAACTGGCACGATGGTTCCCTATGCGATGAGACGAACGCGATCGCATTTAATGCGATTGGAAAAGCTTTTTGAAGATATTGAGTCAGGCAAAATTGATGCTGGTTGGCTTGAGAAAGTGGAATATATGGACAATATATTCCCTGACATCAACTACAGAACCTATCGTCCCCTTACGGCGGGTTAATTTCTCGGTAAGAACAAAGAAAAATTAGCTTTCAACAAGAACTTCTTCTTTGTTCTTTACATTCATTTAACAAATCTTTAGTAGCATATACTACCATTTTCATATTTATATGTTACGGTAAGAAGATATTAATAGTATGTGTAACTTGTAAGGATATCAATATGAATATCGGTCAAAGAAAAGCTGAAGCAGCTGCAAATCACAAAGCAAATCTATCAACTTTGATTAAGCGTCGTATGGAAGTTGCTCGCTCTAATAATGATGCTAGCTTGTTAAATATCCTTGAACAAGAAATGAAACAACTAGGATTAAATTAACTTTTTTGCCAAAACTGGAAAATAAAAAAGCATCGCCTAGCGATGCTTTTTTATTTAACCAACACCACCAAAGACTTCAATGTTTTTAAATAAACAAACAGGTGAAGCATGTCCAACGCGGATTACTTGATTGGGTTCGCCCTTCCCACAAAAAGGGGAACCATAAGCTTCAACAGTATGGCGATCGCCTACCTTTGCGAGGTTATGCCAAAACTGATTAGTGATACTCCGATAGTTTGGATTGCGGAGTGTTTTTGTTAGTTTGCCATTTTCAATGAGTTTGCCGTATTCGCAACCAAATTGAAACTTATTCCGATAGTCATCAATTGACCATGAGCGATTTGATTCCATGTAGACGCCACGCTCGATATCAGCGATCATGTCTGCAAATGAATGCTCCCCTGCTTCAAGGTTAATATTTGCCATACGATCAATTGCTGGTCGGTTCCATGAAGTTGCTCGAGCATTTGCTACCCCATCAATACCCGATCTCACTTGACTTTCAGAACTTCCTAAGCCGCGCAATAGCTTACCTTCTTTGATCAAATATTCTTTAGTAGCGGGAAGCCCTACATCATCAAAGGCATAACTAGCGAATTCTCCTGACGTAGTGGGATCAAAAGTAACATTCATCAAAGACGACCCATATTGCATTTCGCCAAAATCTTTTAGTTTGACAAAGCTGCCTCCTGCATAGTTTCGCTCGTCTCCTAAAATGCGATCAATTTCTAAGGGATGTCCTATGCTTTCGTGGATTTGCAGCAACATTTGATCTGGCGCTAAAACTAATGCTGTCGTTTCAGTAGGGCATTCTGTGGCTGAAAGTAGCTCTACTGCTTGCTCGCCGACGACTTGCGCTCTTTGTAAAATTGGTGTGCGATCAAATACTTCCATGCCGATTTGATGGCAACGAGCGAGTTGTCCATTATCACCACGTCTTTGAATAACTGTCCCATCTTGGGCAGTCGCGGCATAGTCTGTAGCGATCGCTAAAAATTTTTGATAAATATCAGAACCATTACTACTGACAAAGTTTGTTTCAGTTTCAGTAATTACGATATAAGCACTAGTTTTTACAATCTGGTCAGATACTTTTAATTTGTTGCATATCTCAATCAGTAGCGCGTACATTTCTTTTGGCGCGATCGCATCTGATGGCTTTAGAAATGGGGAGAAGTATTGCCCGATCGCTGGTGGTCTTTGGGAGATCGTGAAGCGATGTACTGCCCAATTTGCGGAATTTTTGGCTTGTTGATAGGCTTTTTTGGCAGTGAGTTGAATATTTTTAAGGTCGAGGCGATTGGTACTGGCATAGCCAAACTGTCCATCAGCTAGCACTTCGATCATGACGCCATGAGACTGGCTGCGTCCATTGGACTGAGGCTGGCGATCGCGCACGTAGCGAGTCGTGTTAGTTTCTCGGACTTCACGTAAACCGATCCATTCGGCAAGTGGTAAATCAATATTAGATAAGGCAGTTTTTAAATCAAATTGCATGACTAAACTTCATAAAGTAACAAGAATACGCAAAGCGCTTTCTTTTACTTTACCAACTATTAAATTAACTGTTAAGCGGGTGATGGGATTCGAACCCACGACATTCTCCTTGGCAAGGAGATGCTCTACCACTGAGCCACACCCGCAATTTGCGCTCTTTTACATTTAGCGCTTTACTAATATGACAAACATTGTTGTGAATGTCAAATATTTTTTGGAAATATAAAAAGGCTCGTTTACTGAGCCTTTTTGTATTTAGTATTTGAAGCCATTTTTACGAGTATGGATCGCGGATTCGCCTTCGCGGAGACGTTCGCCTGTAGAGATGGTCGCCAAAATGAGAACATGATCACCAGCATCAAGGCTGCTTGTAACCGTCGCATCAAGATAAGCGATCGCATCAGTTAAGTAAGGCTGACCACTTGGAGCGATAGCAGTCTCAATACCCTCAAAAGGATCTACATCTGGAGCAAAACCTTTAGCAAAATGTCCAATTATTTTGCCTTGCCCTTTTTCAGCAATATTAATTACAACTGGGCTGCCTACGGTCAAAAAAGACTCAATTGGTCTTTCTTTGGCAACCGCGATCGTCACGGATGGAGGATTAAAGCCAGCTTGTTGAACCCATGAAGCCAGCATAGTTGCTGTCTTGCCATTTTGTTGAGAAGTGACGATAAATAAACCACTGGGAATAGCACCGATCGCAAAGCCTAGTTGTTCATTTGAAGAAATAGTATTGGTCATTATTTAGAAAATTAATAAGAAACTTGTTTTAGCTTACAAGCCTAGAGAAGCACAAATTAAACAAAGCTAAATCAATATCTATACTTCTCCCAAAAAATTTAAGAATTTAAGTTAGGTTTGTTAAACTACTTCACTTAAACAAAATACTAACCAAAATATCTAGACGTATGCTGTCTGAAAACCCCACCAGAGTAAAAAAGCGATCGCACTCAAAACCACAATACTAGAAAGCACGATAGATAAAGGACTATCTGCATTTTTAAATTTCATGATGCCGCGATTAAAATCTGACATATAAGCAAAACCTAAGTAAATGATCTAAGTTATTTAATCAAAACAGTTTACTTATAGCTCGATTTTGATAGGAATTGCTTAAAAATAACAAAATCTCTGGGAACAAGCATTTAAAAATAGCAAATTATCTATGACTAACAGGTTTCGCATTTTTTGGTTGCCATCTAAACCGCTAAAAAGATTAAAAGAATTACCGCAAGATGCAGGTGTGTATTACATTACCGCCCTCTGGATTGTGTTTTATGTAGGTAAAGCAAAAAACTTACGCAACCGTTGGAAACCTGCACATCATCGATATCAACAGTTTGAGCTTCTACATCCATTTGGGAGATTGCACTACAGAGTCTTGTCAATCAATCAATTACATTCCTATGAAAAAGCGGAGATTGCCAGATTTCATCCTGTATGGAATCGTACCTCTAGACCAAAACCATGGGATTTACTATGTTTATTTTGGGCAGTCTGGGGAAGAGTTATTCTCTACACCTTACTGTTATTACTAGCGATCGCCGTTTTAATTTATTTGCTCTTACAATCGATATATTAATTACAACCTATTGAGGCTTTAAAGAGTAGAGAACAATTTTTGAAAGTGCCGCGAAGCGGCACTTTCAAAAGTTGTTCTGGGTTTTATGACAGCGCAAAGCGCTGTAAACTCAAAAATCAACTTTAGCTGTTTTGCCTTGATTGTCATGAATATGAACAATTAAGTAAATAGAGGTTGAATCACCATCTCTACTTTTTGGGTGTTGATGGTAAATTAGATACTTAATCAACAGAAATTGAAAATATGCCTCAACTGATTGGAATTTTGGTATTAGCTGCCTATGTATATGGGGTTGTGAAATTCTTGCAAGGGTTTCGCCGCACCGATTTTTCTGGAAATCAGTTCGGACTAGCGTTAATGTGGCCCGTCCTATTTGTCATGAATGGCAACTACCGCAAAAACTTCTTCAAAGCACTTAAAGGCTCCTAATGAATTGGTGGAAACGACTAAGATCCAATCCTCTGGCTTGGATTGGCATCACAATTTTAACTATTTTTTATGCAGCAGCGCTACTTGCTGACTTTGTGACGCCTTATGGTGTCACCGAACAAATCAAAAACGGTGCTTTGCTTCCACCTACGCAGATACATTGGCATGATCGTCAAGGTCAATTTATTGGCGCTCACGTCTATCCGACTACCCAAGGAAAAGTCGATCTCGAAACAGGCGATCGCGCGCTTATCGTTGACTATACAAAACCGTCTCAAATTCAGCTTTTTCACCAAGGACGTTTATTTAGGACTACTAGCGAAGGAAAACTGAACATACTTGGAACTGATGAACAAGGACGGGATCAGTTGACCCGTCTACTCCATGGAGGCCGAATCAGCTTATTAATTGGCATTATCGGCACCACTATTTCCTATGCGATCGGCTGCTTGGTCGGCGGTATTTCTGGTTATATTGGCGGCTGGCTTGATGTAATTTTGATGCGTTTTGTCGAAATTCTGATGTCAGTTCCCTCGATTTATTTATTAGTAGCATTAGCTGCAATTTTGCCACCCCAAATTAGCAATACTCAGCGATTCGCATTAATAATTGTGATTATTTCCTTTGTGTCATGGGCTGGGCTAGCCAGAATTATTAGAGGTCAGGTATTGTCCATCAAAGAACAAACTTTTATTTTGGCGGCTCGTGCATCAGGAGCAAGCCCCTTACGGATTATTTTGAACCATGTTTTACCTCAAACCATCACATTTATTATTATCTCCGCTACCCTAGATATCCCCCGATTTATTGTCGTAGAAGCGGTATTAAGCCTTGTTGGATTAGGTATCCAACCTCCCGATCCATCATGGGGTAATATGCTATCTTTGTCTACTAACGCTTCGATTGTAATCTTGCAACCTTGGCTTGTATGGACTCCTGCACTAGCGATTGTGTTGACAGTGCTATCATTTAATCTCTTAGGGGATAGTTTGCGCGATGCCCTTGACCCAAAAAACATTAAGCAATAAGCTTTAGCTAGAATTGCTTTAATATAAGATTTTAGGCAGTAACTTTTAGAGTGATTTATAGAATGACTTCAAATCTACAGTTGTCTAAAAGTTTTTCTGAAAGTCTTTAAATATGTTGCCAAAATGCCCATGCAATTATGTAGTATGGGATTAATATCTAGACTATTTTGTTTTTTCTATGACGGGTTTTTTGCGCTTTCGTCATGCCAATCTGAAAGTTAGCATCAGCAAAATAGGAGTATATTCAGCGTGCAGTACTTAGCGGAACTTCAAAAAAAATCTCAAGCAGCTTTTGGATTGGGCGGTAATTCATCTGTTCGTTTACTAGCACGTAATACGGGTGAAAATGTTTGGCAGCCGATTACTAACGACCAGATTTTGCCAATTCAAGATTCGGGTCAGGCAAAAGATTTTAAAGATGGTCAGATGGTTATCGCCGAAATTACTGGAAGTAACCAAGTTCAGGGTCTCCAAGATGCTTCTAAAAAAATTGTTAATATCTTGCAGGCTTTTTCGCGATCGCAAGACAAGTATAAATCTGCTGAAGAAGAAGTTGAACAGTGGAAACAATCTCTTAATTTTCAAAGCCAAGAGTTACATCGTCGCGAGCAAGAATTAGAACAAAAAGAATCAGAATTAGATCAGCTAGATACAAGAAGGCAAGAGGTTGAGTCGTTAGAAGAAAAGTTTGCTAAAGAGCGTAACGAAATTGAGCAATTACGCAAAAATATTGAATTAGAACGCAGTCAATTTGAAGCTAAGGGAGCAGCCTTAACGGTCGAACAGTCTGAACATATCAAAGCTTTGATCAGCCAGTTATCCACAAGTTTTACAAATCCTGATGCGCTTAGAGATAGAATATACGCTGCTATTGATCTAATCAATAAGCGTCAAGAAGTGCTGACAAAGTTTTGGCAAAATTTGGATGGACTTAAAAATGAAGTCGAAAAACAAAAAGGAATTTTAAGCACATCCACAGAAGAACTTAATGCCCGCAAAAATCAATGGCAACAAACTCAGGGAGCTTTAGCAGAGGTACAAGCGGAGCTTAAAGCTCAGCGCGGCATTTTGAAATTGCAAGAAAATAATATAGCAATGGCAAAAGTTCAACTTGATGCCCAAATAGAGCTTTATGAGCAAACATCTAATGCGATCGAGTCATTTGGGGGGCCAGGTAGTATGGAAGTACTTAGCTCAGAAGAAGAAAATCGTTTGCAATCAATGTCTATACAAGAACTAGAGTCAACAATTAAGGCTTTGCAAGCAGATTTTGATAAGTTAGCCAGTTATGTAAGCGCTCAAGAAGATGAGTTAGCTGGACTAGAAGGAGAAATTGCCGATTTTCAGAGTCAGGTGGAAACGGCTGATCAATTTGCTCGAATTGAATTAGAAAGCAATAAAGAATTTGCAGAAGAGCAGTATAAAGTGCTTGAAAATAGCGTAATGGGGACAAGGCGCAGTATGCAAGAGCGATTGTCAGTACTAAATCAGCAAAAAGCTGTATTGGATCGTCGCAAAGGGATTTCAGTTGAAGCAAGTCCTGTGCAAGGTTTACTACCTTTGCTATCGCAAATTGAGGCGCAAAAGAACCGTCAAGAACAAGAACTTCGGAAGATGGAGAGTCAAAACGATGCTGTAAGAAACTATTCACAGCAGCAGCAAGAAATGCTTGCTAGACAAACTCATGAGCAACAACAACAGGATCAAGCGATCCGTGTTATTGAATCTCAACAGCAAGAACGCATTAGAATTGTCGCTGGGCTATTAGGGCAAATTAGTGCCCAAGAAGAGCTTTTACGACCTGTGCAGGATATTGTAGACATGTTGCGTCCACAGTTAGAAGCTGCGGTTGAAGATTTGGGTGTAATGTCAAATGGGAGTAACTCATCTCAAATTTTGACTGATTTACAATCTATTATTCAAGATTTAGTGGCTTCATAGAATTTTTTTTTGGATTAGAAAAAATTAAAACCAAAAAAGAGATGCGGCGCTTCGCGCCGCATCTCTTTTTTGGAGAACTGACGTAAATGGAATTTTGCTATTTCCGCTAACCCAAACACCGCAATGACTCCAACATTCCTTTAGCCTTATTCAAGGTCTCTTGATATTCCTTCTCAGGATCAGAATCAGCAACTACTCCAGCCCCAGCCTGAACACTAGCAGTTCCATCCTTCGTCACCATTGTCCGAATTGTGATCGCTGTATTCAGTTGTCCTTCAAAATCATAATAGCCATAGGCTCCTGCATAAGTACCACGGCGATCGCTTTCTAAATTGTGAATAATATCCATAGCTCTTATTTTCGGAGCACCGCTTACTGTCCCCGCAGGGAAGCAAGCCTGAAGCAAATCCCAAGCGTTTTTGTCTGGGCGAATCTCACCAACAACATTGCTAACGATATGCATTACATGAGAATAAAGCTCAATCGACATCAACTCATCGACTTTTACGGTTCCATTCTTGCAAACACGACCGAGATCGTTTCTTCCTAAATCTACGAGCATAACGTGCTCTGCAATTTCCTTCGGGTCAGCTAGCAAATCCTGAGCCAGTGCTGCATCTTCAGATGCAGTTGCGCCTCTTGGTCTAGTTCCTGCGATCGGTCGAAGAACTGTCCGTGACACTCCATTTATAACTTCGGCTTTAACCATAATTTCAGGGCTAGAGCCAATTAATTGCCAATCTTTAAAGTTAAAAAATGCCATGTAAGGCGAAGGATTTACCACTCTCAAAGAGCGATATAAACTAAATGGTTCACCTTTAAATTCAGTCGTCAACCTTTGCGAAAGTACAACTTGGAAAACATCCCCCGCCTTAATATGCTCTTTGCCTTTTTCAACTGCATCACAAAATTTCTCACGAGTGATATTGCTTGTATAACTTACAGGCGGTTGAGATCGCGGATTTGTCCATTTGATCGCTGTTTTTTGCCGATCAAGGGGCGATCGCAGTTTATCAACTAGTACAGACAAGCGATCGCAAGCCAATTTATAAGCAGTCTGAGGATCATTAGTAGTACTCAAGTCAACATAGGCGATCGCCCAAATCTTCCGCTTCACCTGATCGAATACTAGCAAATTATCTACCTGCATCCATACTCCATCAGGTCCATCACCATCTTGGCATGGATAAACAGGTACTTTTGGTTCGATCCAATTAATTAACTCATAACCCCAATAACCAAATAAACCACCTAAACTCGGCGGTAACTCTGATAAATGTACAGGAATGATCGGTGCAAGGCAATTACGCAAATGCTGAAATGGATTACCGACAAAATTCTTTACTGTGCCATCGCGAAACGTCTGTGTGGTGCGATCGCCTCTCGCTTCTAAAACCCACATAGGATCGCAACCCAGCAAACTATAGCGACCAAGCCGCTCGCCACCCTCGACTGACTCCAATAAAAAGCTATAGGGCTGACCTTGACATACACGATACCAAGCTGATACGGGCGTATCCAAATCAGCAACTAGTTCCATATACACAGGAATAAAGTTACCCTGCTCCGCAAGCTCAATAAAGTCAGAATACTCAGGGAGAATCATGCGATCAGAATTTCCAAATAATTTGCTTCAACTACACTTGATCTTATCGTGGTTTTTAACACCACTTAACAAAAAACTACAGGTTTGACTTTATCAACACTGCCTATCTAGGCTACATATAGCTGTCGCCAAATGTATTAGGACATAAAACCCGAAAGTGGGAGGCGGCGCGAAGCGCCGCCTCCCACTTTCTTGGGTTTGGTTTTGTCTTAATACATTTGGCGACAGTTATATCAACAATCTTGCAAGACTCAAAATGGTATTTTAGGAAATCTATCTTTAATATTTGATCTGTAATGTCTAAAAACTATAAAATTACGCTTTTACCAGGCGATGGAATTGGTCCTGAGATTATGAAGGTGGCGGTGGCAGTGCTACAGGCGATCGCTCCAAAATTTGATATTACGTTTGCTTTCGAGACGGCTCTGGTTGGTGGTGCAGCGATCGACGCGACAGGACATCCTTTGCCAGATGAGACTTTGCGGCTTTGTCAAAATAGTGATGCAGTTTTACTGGCAGCAGTCGGTGGTGAAAAGTGGGACACAATGCCTTCTAATCTTCGTCCTGAGCAAGCTTTACTAGGATTACGTGGCAGTATGGGGCTATTTGCTAACCTGCGTCCTGCCAAGATTTTGTCTCAACTAATTGATGCATCGACCTTAAAACGCGAAGTTATTGAAGGTGTAGATATTTTGGTAGTGCGCGAACTGACAGGCGGTATTTATTTTGGTAAACCGAAAGGCATTGTTGCCGATGAGAATGGCGTGCGTCGTGGCTTCAATACGATGGTTTATACGGAACCTGAAATTGATCGCATTGCCAGAGTTGGATTTGAGTCAGCTCAAAAACGTCGCGGCTCGGTTTGTTCTGTAGATAAATCTAATGTACTAGAGGTGTCGCAGCTATGGCGCGATCGCGTGACCAGTATGGCGTCAGAATATCCTGATGTGAAGCTATCTCATATGTACGTCGATAATGCAGCGATGCAAATTATTCGTAATCCCAAACAGTTTGACGTAATTCTCACTAGCAATTTATTTGGCGATATTCTCTCCGACGCAGCAGCAATGCTGACAGGTAGTATCGGAATGTTGCCATCTGCGAGTCTAGGTGAGATAGGTAAACCAGGGGTATTTGAACCAGTGCATGGTTCTGCACCAGACATTGCAGGTATGGATCTGGCAAATCCGCTTGCTCAAGTCCTCAGTGCGGCGATGATGTTACGTTATGCTTTTAATGAAGGTGCGGCGGCGGATGCGATCGAGTCGGCAGTAAATAAAGTCCTTGATTCAGGTAAGCGTACGGGTGACATTATGGCTGATGGTTGCGAAAAATTGGGATGCGTTGCTATGGGTGAGGCGTTGCTGGCAGCACTCTAAATTGGGCGCTATGTAGTCGGTAATAATAAACTTTTCTCGATCGCTTGTCTGACAGGTTGATGAACATAGCAATCGCTCTCAAGACATTCGACTAAGAGACGATTTGCCTTGCAATATTGACTTAATTGCTCAATTTGATTGAGAGTAAGATCCCAAATTTGTCCAATATTGCGATAGTTGATCGCTTGTTGACGTAAATTATTTGCCCAATATTGCCATTTGATATCACTATCAGCATTGTCGGGGCAAGTATTGATTAGTTCGGTTAAGGCTTCTGCTAAGCGAGGATCAGACATTTCTTGAGCATATTCTAGAGCAAGGCTAAGATCGAGATCGAGATCAAGCCCTAGATCTTCGCCATCTTTAGTTTCTAAAGCCCGGGCTAGATCGAAAGCAAGGTCAGCATTGAGGTTGCGATTTTGGCAAAGATCGAGGTCGAGTACGAGGCTACGTGCCAACACATTTGCTAAATTGAGGGGATCGCTTTGGGCGATCGCTCGACCAAGAGTCAAATAGAAAGCACGTACTGATTGAATACGATCAGGAACTTGGGCGGATTCAGCTTTTTGGTTGACCCATTGCAGCAGATTTTGTAATTGGCGATCGCCAACTAATAAGCGATCGCACTGATCTTTCATTAACTGCAACAAGTTATCCGCTGAGCGCATCATGCCGACGGCAAGTCGAAAAATGTCGTGCCAACGATGATCAGTGATTTTACTAGCTAGCAGTGTTAATGTTTCTTGATTTCCATTAAAAACCAGTTCTCTCGCTGCTAAATATTCCTGAAAAGTTAGATGAGAAAAAGAATAAATCCCCTTGGCCCGTTCCACAAACAGCCCATGTTGCGATTCGATCGCCTTAATAATTGCTTCACTGTCGAGTTGCAGTGACTCATCATCAGTATGGGCTTTAGGTAAATTACGAATGTAATCCGTAATATAGCGTTCAAGATCAATTTGCCGAAAGAAATAATCGCCTTGATAAAAGGTAGTACAGGCAACTTGCGCTAATAAATCCTCTTTGCGTTGCATCGATAAATTTTTATAAATCTGATGTCGCTCAATGTTGCGCTTAGCATCCCATTTTTTGAGCAATACATCTAACCCTTCCCGATAAAGCTCCGAACGATTAGTGGGAAAATCACCATATTCATCGAAAACCAGACACAGTAGAGTTAGCAATAATGGATTAGTAGCTAATTCTTGAATCGGTCGATTATCTTCTACTTTCCGTAAAAAAAGCTCACTATGTCGGGCATTATCAACAAACCAACGCTGAGCAAAATTGGAAATCTGTAATGGCTGAAAGTTAGCTACTTCAACTTCTGTAAACTTCTCAAAAACATATTCCTGCGCTCCCAGTCGGCTTGTAATCACAAAGCGATTGGTATAGTACTGTTCTGAAAAACTGCGTAAATCTTCGAGAACTCGCGGCAAATCCTCTTCACGAACTTCATCAAGTCCATCTAAAAACAAAATTGCTCGACCATGTTGCAAAAGTTGTTTGATAATTAGCTCATCACCAATGTTATAAACGCGAAAGTCTTGCGCAATATAATCCAAAATCCGTGGTTGTGAGTCTGTACCAGCATACTGACGCAATGTTACAAAAATAGGCACTAAGCTGCTAAAAATATCACCTTGAGAGCATTTTAGGGCTGTATATTTTAATAACGTCGTTTTTCCTGCCCCTGGTTTACCTAGCAACATCAATTTGCTATATCGATTTAGAGCATCCATGCTAGAAACTCGGCTTTCATTGATCGCTGATACTCCTAAGCGATCATGTCCATGGTAGGTAGAAAGTAGTTCAGCAATTCCTAGACGACGGCGGCTGGTGATTCTTTCTAAAACATCAGTTCCTGTGTAGATTTCTTCTAAACTGATCGGATGTGACATATCCAAAACTCGCATAGTAGCGCAGCGCTCTTGGATAATTTGACGACTGCGATCGCGCAGTTGCTGTACTAATTCTTCGATATTAATATCTGATGAAATAGTATCTAAACTAGATCGTTTGGATATTAGTAAATTTGGCTCACTAATAGATATTGAGCTAGACAATGAGCTAGTTTCTGCATCTAAATGATTTTGCAAAATATGTAAGAGGCGATTGTTTTTGCCAGGACCTTTGCCACTAATGTCGAACTTACGATAAATTTCCCCCATCCGCTTGCGATAAGCTTCTTCAGAAATACCCAAAAAGCTAGCAACTTCGCGATCTTCGCGATTTTCTCCAAATCGTAATAAGAACACACTTTCCTGATCGGCAGAAAGCAGATGGATTTGCGCCATTCTCGCCAGAAATTTTTGGGGAAACATAAGCTATAGATGTATAAGCCAGCCAATAGACTTAATTTATCAGAAATAAGAAGTGCCGCGAAGCTCTGCCTCTTATTTCTAAGTTTTATCGCACCAAATATCAATATCAGCCAATAAGCGATCGCCGATCTCCCAAGGTAATAAATGTGCTGTATTTGAATAACTGATAAATTCGCAGTTGGGTAATAACTTTGCTGTTTGTGCCGATGACTTAAAGGTTATATGTCGATCCTGCTCAGCCGCAATCATCAAACACGGGATTTGAATTTTGCTTAAATCTTGAGTGCGATCATATCCCTGTCTAAGCGCTTGCATCAATGCCATTTGAGCATAACGAGAAGTCTGGATGTATGCTTTTGCACCAGTGCTAGAAATTTGGTCATAGGCTACTTGAGTGTGTTGTTGGATCAAATACTTGATCATTGAGCGTTTTCCAAACCAATTAATATGCCATTTTTGCTTCGGCGAAATCTTTGGCACTATTTTATGCAAACTAACAGCGATCGCCAAATTTAGATATTCCCACCAAACAATCTTCGGTAAACTGCTGCGAGGCTGAGCAGCAGTGGCAATTAAAATTAAACCGACAATCTTGGGAGCAATCTTGGGAGTTGAATTTTTAGCAGTTGCCGAATTTTCAAAAGCACGAATCGCTAACTCCATCGCTAAGATTCCACCTAGCGACCATCCCAAAATCAAATATTCTGAATCGAGATCGCTTACTAATAAATCCCATAGATCTTGTATGTGATCTAACATTGTAAAAGCTGAAATTGCCTTACAATTTCCATATCCACGCAAGTCAGGTGCGATCGCATTAAAGCCTCGATCCTGAAAGTGTTGGACAAACATCTGCATTGCTTCGCTATTTCCGGGATGTCCGTGCAAGCAGAGAACTTTGAAACGGCGATCGCTACTCATCAGAAATATGTTTGGTATAAACAAGTCCTACTTACCTTAACTTAGCAATGATGCAGCTTTCAAAAGAAAATGATGCTTCCGATCTACCCTTAGATAAAAGCAGCCCTCCAAACGACAAGCAAATAAATACTGTCCCTATTGATGAAGTTATACCTAACTTAACTCACGCCAGTCTCATGGTCATGTTGCGATTGCTGATGAGTCATACAGGGATTGCCAAAGTTGAAACACCTCACTTGAGTTGGAAAATCTTTATTCATGGAGGCAGTATTGCTTTTATTATGGATAAAAACGAGTTTTTGCCAACTTTTACTCGCAAGCTAAAAATACAGAAAGTGCAACCTCAGCAAAACCTTCTGCAAAGTATTAGTCAAAAATCAATCAGCACTATTGAGACTTGTCGATTACTAAGTGAAATTTATGCACAAGATCGCGAAAATTGTCTTGTGGTTTTTAAAGAAATCTTGTTTGAAAATCTCTTAGCAATTTCTTTAGAGAAAAAATTTTCGCTCCTATGGAAACCCTTACCAGCGGACACAAAAATTGTTCTCCCGATCTGGAAACTATCCGACCTCGAAAACGCGATCGCTAAGGTTGTCGATCAATGGCGCAACTTTACCTATGTTCGCCATCCTTATCAAACAGTACAACTTTTAAACACTGAGTGCAGTATCGCCCAAGTTCCACTTTTTACTCAAGTCACAAATGGAAAATATCGTATCAGTGAAGTTGCTGATCGCTTTCAACAACATATAACTCGCACCGCCCTCAAGCTTGATAAACTTGCGGAAAATCGCACAGTTGCGATTTTGCCATTGCCCCTAAGATCAGAAGATATTAATAATGTTAGTGATGATGACAGCATTGGAATGCGATCGCATCTCAAAGTGATGCTTGTTGATGACTCACCTGTGTTGCTGAAGCAATTTGGGAATTTACTTACAAGTTGGGGCTATCAATTAAGCCTAGTTAATGACTCCGCAAACGCCACCCAACAAATATTAATAGAAAAACCCGATATTGTGTTTATGGATATTAATATGCCGAATTTAAACGGGTTCGACTTAATTAAACAAATTCGTCGTCAACCACTATTAGCTAATGTTCCGTTGGTATTGGTAACATCTGAAAATAGTATTAGCAATAACTTTCGCGCGAAGTGGGCAAATTGTCGATTTCTGAGTAAGCCCCGTACAGTCGATGACATCAAAGAATTTCGTGAGCAAGTTCGTGCGATTTTGCAAGAATTTGTCCCTATCTGACTCATAACTAAGCCGATATTAGAAGTGGTAGTTAAGTAATAACACCGATTTTTATAATAAGAATTACTGGTATATAGATAGAACTGGTGACTCATTTGAAGATGATCGGCTCAGTTAAAGTTAAAATAATGTATATGAGATAATGTATCTGAGATAACCAATCTAATTTGTCTGAAGTTGCTACGATCTACTGTGTAGTGATCTATCTATCTTTTGTAATGATTTTTTCTACCCAAGTGCCTCTCATCCCAAAAATATGATTGCTATGACAGGTTTCCTACCTAATTCAGACCTTGTGTCTAACAATTTGACAGATGGACAGGTAGTGAGGAATGCCACATTACACATCCTACTGGCA
>JBBRMK010000046.1:0-37509 GCA_038230875.1 Pseudanabaenales cyanobacterium | reverse complement strand
TGCCGCGCTTCGCGCGGCACAACCACGGTAAAATCTTTCTAATAAATCGCCTTAGCGATCGTCTAAGATTGGATTCACATCGAACCAACTAACATTTTGATATTCGTACTCAAACACAAACTGGCTCTTGATTAAAGTCTGATACTCTAACTCACCGCGCACTCGTTTATCTTGTTTGACTTTGGCAATCAATTCCCATTCATCTTGAGTAATTGTCTTAACCATTTTATTCCGTTCCTTAGCGATGATGCTCTCTACTAAGCTTGCCACGATCGGTGGATCGTCTTGCTCCAAACAACCATATAACAAACGGAATAGATTACGAACATGACCACCACTAGCTTGGCATAAACGATCAAGAGTTTGGGGCGTATCAAATACTTTGTTAACAAATTCATCGCCAATCCGCTGCACTTCATTAATATTCGGGAATGCTCTCGCCATCACGATCTGGCGCAAAAGTGCCATACCCGCCTCACACGCGCTCCCATCTTGCAATCGTGCAGGAACCATTGGCAATGTTTTAATATCAGTTCCAAAACGGCTAGTAACGATCGCCGCATCGTTAGAAAAAGTCAATAACAAGGGAACCGTATACACCAAATGGCAATCCAGACCACGCAATTGATCGCCCCGTTCTACAAACAAATATCCCGCCCGCGATTGCTCTTTAGGATCGATACGATTTTCAATGCGATCAAGGTTATCCACAATCACCACTAAACCATTCATCCCCTTAGCTTGCAGTAGTTTTTTGGCAGGAGCTAATAATTCTTGATTGATCGACTTGATAATACTACTCGTGCGCGATTCTAGTCGTTCGCGCATTTGGCGACGCAGTGAGGGACTATTCTTAGCCTGCGCGCTAATCTCCGCAATCCCCACTGAAAGCTTGAAATTGGCACTTAAATCAATTTTAGTTTGCAAAATATCAGTCAGTTCGCCAAATAATTTTTTGAAATAAGCGGGAACTATGTTGATATTCTGCTTTTCTAAACCACTACTGAGTTGCCCCGCGATCGCAAGTAAAATATCGCTAGCATCAACATCACTCAGCTCTAATTGGCGATCGCATTCAAAATATGCGACATGAAACTTTTGCTTTTCTAGTTCGTACTTCAGCCGCAAAAGTTCGGTCGATTTTCCACAACCGATATGCCCTGTAAATAGCTGACAGGTTGCCTGATCAGGTGAAATTCGCGAGATTGTGCGGGCTAAACTTTCGATCAGTTTTGCCCCACGCACTGTCGAAAGATCGACATAATAGCTGCGATCTTCCTCATTACTAGAGTCAAGTGGATGCGTAGGATTACAAGCTTTGTAAAATCGAGTAAGTTCGAGATCCATGTCTATTAGCCGTTTCTATGAATGCATATGGCAAATGCATATGGCGCTTTGTGCCAAGCATATTATCATTTTTTAAATTATTAAATTATTAAAGAAGCGATCGCTAACAGCCTTAAACAAAAAAAAGAGGAAGCGCAAAGCGCTTCCTCTTTTCTAAAAACTCAAACTAGCTATCGTAATCTCTAAAACAATAGGTTAATTAAGATTAATTATGCACCTCTCTTAATCAGGCGGACTCCAAAGAGTAAAACAATTGCTCCAATGGTTGCTACAACCAAACTTCCAATTAATCCACCACCAGTGGAAACACCAAAAGTACTAAATAAGAAACCACCTAACAATGCGCCAATAACACCAATGACGATATCACCAACTATGCCGAATCCAGCGCCTTCAACAACACGACCAGCAATAGCACCAGCTACCAGTCCGATCAAAATAAACCAAATAAATTGCATGATTTTCTCCGTTTAAAAATTCAAGTTAATATTCCCAGCTATCCTAATCCCTAAAACAATAGATTGATTAGGAAGCTCTCTTAATTAGGCGGACTCCAAAGAGTAAAACAATTGCGCCAATAGTTGCCACAATTAAACTTCCAATTAATCCACCACCAGTGGAAACTCCAAAAGTACTAAATAGGAAACCACCTAACAATGCGCCAATAATACCAATGACGATATCACCAACTATGCCGAATCCAGCACCTTCAACAACACGACCAGCGATAGCACCAGCTACTAGTCCGATCAAAATAAACCAAATAAATTCCATAATTTTCTCCATTTAAAAATTCAAGTTAACATGCCAATAAGTAGAAAACTTAGAGGCTTTTCTACTTATTGGTTTTTCTAAAAGACTATTGTCCAAGGAAATCTTTGACAGAATCAATAATTCCATTCACGCCATCGTCAGCTTTGTTAGATAACTCTTTGGTTTTATCTAGAGCTGCACCAGTGCGATCGCCTGCCATATTTTTTGCATCATCTACATTATCTTCAATGTTGTTCTTCACATTCTTAGTAGCATTTTGGGCTTTGTCGATATTTTGTTTGGTACCTTCTTTCACATTTTCAACTGCGTTTTCAGCTTTGCCAAAATTATCTTTAGTACCCTTCTCTACATCTTTAGCTACATCTTTAGCTTTACCAAGATTATCTTTGGTGCCTTTTTCGACATCCTTAGCTACTGACTTAGCGCGATTACCCAATTCCTTAGATATATCTTTCGCGGTATTGGAAACAGTGTCAATCACCTTGTCTGTTCGACCGTCGCGAAGATCACGAGAGATTTGCTTAGTAGTACCTGCAAGTTTATCGATCGCCATATCAGTTTTTACGCCTTCGGTCATTTTCTCAATTTGTTTACCAAAAGGAGCAGCGATCGCATTAGGAGTGAAGAAAGTAACTTGCAAAGCTGTAAACATGACTAGTACTACACCAAAAGTAAGAATAACTTTTTTCTTTAAATTTTGTAGTGCAAAAGCTTTGAGTACAGCAACTAGGCTACTAAAAGACTTAGCAAACCCAGCTTTATTTAAATTAGACATTTTTTTAACCTACATTTAATGTAATGCGATCAAGTGACGAAAATTAGTTTTACATCTTGTTGTTTGAGATCGTGTTTAGGCATTGTATAAGTTGAATGTCTTGTACTGAAATTATACAAATCTCTACAATAAAAAATTTATAGGGCGATCGCAACGATGTGTTTTGAGAGTTAATGCTATAGTGAAAAGTCAGCATTCGGTCTTAATGAAAATCATTTACATAAGAGCAATGGGGAAAGTTTGGTGTAAGTCCAACGCTGTCTCGCAACTGTAATTTCAGTCAAATGAAAAAGTCAGAACGCCCACTGAATCGCCCATTAACATACATATCTACATCTACGAGGTCATAGATGATGAACCAAAACCCTTTTAAATGGGTAGTATTTTTTGTATTCCATTGTTTTGTACTCTATTGTCAATGCGAATTAAATTTGCAACAATTGGAGATTCTTGAATGAAGCTTAAAGATAGCGATTGGCAAGGAAATTTTGGCTACTGGCAAAAAAGCTTTATTCACGCAAACCTAATGATGATTGGCTATTGTGCATGGCAAGGTTTTTTGCGAAATGGTCGAGGAGTCTTAATTTGTGATGTTGATCGCAAAGCGATCGCTCCCAGTAATACAGGTTTAGAGGTAATTCCATTCAAAGCTCAATTTATCGCCGAACAAGAGTTAATCAAATCTATTCAAGCTTTTTCTCTCGATCAAGATTTGATCATAGTTCTTGTACAGGCGGTTGGTAACTATGCCCCAGATCAAGAAATTGTCTTGCTCATGAAAATGGAGCAACATCTCGAAATCAATCTTTTCCAAAATCTCAAGATTTTTCCTCCCGATTGCTATGAGCAAGTTAGTCGGCGTTGGGAAGAATTTCAACCTTGCTTAGAAAAGGCATATTAGAATTACAGTTTTAGGTTGTAAATTACAGCGCCTTGCGCTGCCATAAAACCCAGATAATTTTTTGAAAGTGCCGCTTAGCGGCACTTTCAAAAAATTATCTGTCTCACTCAAATCCCCAATAGGCTGTACTCTATTACTGCTAATTTATCTGGTTTTCAAAACAGCACGGGCTATTATAAAAACTGCTATATTAATTAATTTATGAACTAATCTATGAACAATGTAATTCGCTACCAAAACGCTGCACTCCAATACTATTTAGACCTAACTGGTTCTTCCTATCTTCACTATGGTTATTGGGAACCAATTCCATCTGCTAACGATGACTTAACAGTCACAAAACTACGTGCTGCTCAAGAAGCTTATGCCACACATCTTTTATCTTTTCTCCCCGATAATATCCATACAGTACTAGATGTTGGTTGTGGTAATGGGGGTAATGCAGTATCAATGATCGAGAAAGGGCTACAAGTTGAAGGTTTAGCGCCTGACCCATTACAACAAGCTAATTTTTTAGAACGTACAAAAGGAAAAGCTTTATTTCATGCAGATACATTTCAAGAGTTTGTAAAAGCACCTCAAAAGTATTCTCCACAGCTAACCTATGATCTAATTCTATTTAGTGAGAGCAGTCAATATATGTCTCCTGAACTGATTGCTGATGGTTCAGCGATTGTCGTGAAGACAGGTGGTTATGTGTTATTAGCAGATATGTTACGCAAAGATCCTGAATATCGTGAAGGTATGTTTTCTAACTGTCTGATTAATGCCGATCTGCATAAATCTATGGAAAATGCTGGCTTTAAGCTAGTTAAAACTGATGATATTTCTGCTCACATTGCCCCAACCTTAGATATTTGCGTGCAGAGCTTCCAAACCTTTGGTGTCTCCACAATGAAATACATCGGTAATCTTATTGCGATCGCTGTTCCACCTATCTATGCAGTTTTTCGTTATTTTTTAGGAAATTTAATCAAAAAATTGATTTCTGAGGGTTTACAGGCTTCCAATCTTTTCCATAAGCATCTTTGTTATGAAATTCAACTTTGGCAAAAGGTATAGAAAAGTTAGCGCTTTAATAAAAAACCCTACTAAAAAGTAAGGTTAAATAATCGTTTCGTTTTTACTTTGTCTTAGACACGGAGAGAGAAAAATTTGTTATTTAGAAATTACCAAGCCACCAAACCATTCCATGACCTGTAGAGATTTCAAGGATAAGTAAGGAAACAAAGCCAATCATTGCAAGTCTACCGTTGAGCAATTCTGCGTAAGGAGTAAAGCCGAATCTAGCAGTATCGTCAACATACATTTTTGGCTCAGTTGCGTAGTTGTTGAGGATTCCGCGTTCGTTAACTGTGTAGCTGCTCATTGGTTTGTCCTGTGTGTGAGTTCCTTATGTAAAGAAATACAACAAAGTATTTCGAGATGTGAATCTAGCTAAAGATAGGTATGACTATTTTGTTTTGCCTATACAAAGAGGTAGCTAAATACTAAAAGCGAGTCAATGCACTGCACCGACTCGCTTTTGGTGAAATTATGAAATAATTAGAAAGTACCTGCTAATGCACCGACGCAGCGATCGCCTATATGCTTTCCAGCCGCAATCAACTTTATTGTTATTTCGTTTTTTTGGTTTGCATTAAAGCACTTTTTATCAGATTTTATAAGGGTTTCAGCGATCAAAGGTCTCTGATTTAGTTTTGCGTTAAAGCACTTTCATGCCCAAAAAGATATATAGCGATCGCACAGACGAGTTCTTTAATTTGTTGGAGTACGGTTGGAATTTTCATCGCGGTATTTATGGTACGTGTGCTGATTGCATCAATTTTTGAAAGCCTAGATTTCTGCGAATGCTGTCAAAATCTGAATTGGTCTTTGCTATGTTCTTGTAGTTCAGCAAAGGCTTTTTGTGATGCTAAATGGGCAGCGTCGCGGCGATTGAAAAGTGATACAAATGCGCCAGTATCAACGATAATCATGCTTTTTGAGAATGTAAGATTTGACTATGGATTTGTAGTTGACTGAGAGATCTGCTTCTCCATCAAAACAGCCAACCAAGCCGAGGTCTGTAAATATTTGAAGTGGATTTTTTGGGAATGGCTCTTTGTTGATTTGCTGATGATAGTTATCAATGGCATCTCGCAACACTTCGGTTAAATCCTTTCCAGTTATTTTTTGAATCGTAGAAAGCTTGGCGACTTCTGCTTCTTCAAGGTTTATATTGAGTAACATGGTTTTCTTTCCTTATCTGGCAATATTGAATATTTTTATTCTTTCAATGGAGTTTTTGTTCTTTAATTTTGTGGAAATTTATACGCTTTATTAAAAAGTACCTGCTAGTGCGCCGACACAGCGATCGCAAATGTGCGAATGCTCAGCAGGGAGTTTCCACACCAAATCAGCAAACTTGTTTCATCTTTATTTCACTTTTCAGGTTTTGCATTAAAGCACTTTTTTGCTTGTCTTATAAGGGTTTCAGTGAGTAAAGGTCACTAATTGAGTTTTGCATTAAAGCACTTTTATGCCCAAAAAGGTAGATAGCGTGCATAGCGAGTAGAGTTTGATTCAGATTCATCTATTCTAATTAACCCAGCTTCCTTAGTAACTCCTATAATCAGAGAAACAGTAGCTGTCTTAGATTCACTTAAGCCAAATCTCTCTCTTAGTGTTTGGTTAGACATCTGTCTATTACTGACATATAGCAAACAGCAATGCTGATAACAAGCCCGAATACGATCCGATTTACTCATATCATCAAAGGTATGATAAGCAAATAAAACCGTTGTGGTACGAGTTTCTCCTACCCGAAAATCAGGTGCTAGTAATTGATAAGCTTCTGCGGCACTTACTACTTTGTCAATACCACTGCCTTTTTCTTCACAAATGCCAAAACGACGCATTAGGTCAGCGAGTTGTTCGTTACGAGATCGGTATTCATCAATGAATCGATCAACCGAAATGGGAGGAATACCAGGATTCGAGATTTCAATGCGATCGCTATACATTTCAATCATTACAGAAGCGCCCGTTGCTAGAAAGTCCTGATGTACTAAGGCATTAGCAATAAGTTCTCTTAGTGCCTGCATCGGAAACATCTTCACTTCTTTGCGAACTGTTTCTTCGATAACACGATTTTGTGGGGCTGCTGAATGTACAAAACTGACTAATTTCTCAAAACTGACTGCATATCCGCGATTTCCCATTTTGTCATCACGAGTTCGTAGTTTATTACTACCTTCATAGATTACGACACGAGGAGCTTTACGAGCTAATGCGAGAGAAAAAGCATCAAGTTTTTTTGCCAAAACGATTGCGGCTAAATTGGTAATTGTCCAGCCTTGAATTGTTTGTTTGATTAGATCTTGGCTTTGTAATTTCTCTAAAACGGCATCACGATTGGTTGGATAGGGAACTTTTAGGAGTTCAAAGTAAGTTTGAGTATCTAGTAGAGCAATTACATCATCTGAACTAGCGTCTAGTCGAGCAGGTTGAGAGAACCAATCTTGCTGATCTTCTGTAAAAATCTGTTTTAATCGATCTCCAGTCATTGGTTGTAGTTCTTCACCAACTCTCATCAAGTAGGTTCCCTCATAGTCCACTGCCTGTCTAACAGGGCGGGGAGGTACTTTAAAAATTAGTACTCGACCATTTAGATGTTGTAACTCAGTAGTGTCTACTCGAAATCTAAGTTTTTGAAATATCTGAGCTTTAATTTTGTTTAGTTCTTCTTCTGTTGACCAAGCTTGGGAACCCACGACTTGACGAGGGCGTTTATCGGTAACTCCTAAAACGATATAACCACCACCTTCATTTGCCAGCGCTACACAATATTTCAGCAGTTTAATCGAATCAAACTGGTTCTTGGCTTCTTTAAATTCAAGTTGTTCTGTCTCAGTGGGTGTAAGTAGCCATTTCTCAAGTGTTTCAAGATTAATCATAGGACAATGCTAAAAAGTACCTGCTAATGCACCGACACAGCGATCGCAAATATGTGGATGCTCAGTAGACTCGCCGATATGGGTGGAGTAGTTCCAGCAACGAGGACATTTTTCACCATCAGCTTTGACAACGGCAATTTGTAAACCTGTTGCTTCGCCCGTGAATTGCTTATCTGAGGCTAAGCTTTGCACAATCTCAGTTTGTGACGCGATAAACAGATAGCGTAATTCATCACCCAGAGATTCTAAGTAACCGTGTTGCGTCACATCAGACGCAACTAGTGATACTTTTGCTTCGAGAGGAGCGCCGATCGCTTTGCCATTGCGCGCAGATTCCATGACTTTATTCACTTCCGATCGCACTTCACGCAGATACTCCCATTTAGCCGCAAGTTCGGGCTTAGCCCATTCATCATGGGCAATAAACCAACCAGACTGGAATACAGATTTAGTAGGAGCAGGATATGGTAAATGTTGCCAGATATCCTCAGCAGTGTGGCTAAGTACTGGGGCGATCGCTTTAGTAATAGTTTCTAAGCAATACATCAGCACGGTTTGACAACTGCGGCGGCGTGGTGCATTAGCAGCACTAATATATAGACGATCTTTAGCGATATCTAAATAGAAGTTAGACAAATCAACCGTGCAGAAGTTTTGGATAGTTTGGAAAAAACGCGAGAACTGAAAATTATCATAAGCATCAGTGACATCTTTGCTAACTTCCGCAAGGCGATGCAAGATATAGCGATCGCTTTCTGGTAATTGCTCATAGGGAACTGTATCCTGAGCAGGATTGAAATCAAACAGATTACTTAATAAGAATCTTGCTGTATTACGAAGCTTGCGAGACACATCGGACATTTGCGCGAGGATCGTCTTTCCGATCGGCACATCACCGTTATAGTCCACACTTGCCGCCCAGATACGGATTACATCTGCACCATAAGGAGGTTCTTTTTTCTGGTCTTTACCACCATTAATCACCACCATCGGATCGACGATATTACCGAGGGATTTGCTCATCTTCTGTCCCTTCTCATCTAGCACAAAACCATGAGTTAGTACTGTTTTATAAGGAGCGTAGCCATTGGTTGCCACACTAGTTAGTAAAGACGATTGGAACCAGCCACGATGTTGATCGGAACCTTCTAAGTACATATCCGCAGGATAGTTGATCGGATAGGGCACAATTTTAGAGTCATGGCTCTCACCGCCTAGCACTGCAGACCATGACGAACCAGAGTCAAACCACACATCCATTGTGTCTGTACCTTTACGATACTTATGTCCATTGTTAAGATAGGATTCTGGCAATAATTCTTCGACTTCTTTTTCCCACCAGACATCAGAGCCATGTTCACTAATTAGAGCTTGAATGTGGGCAACCGTCTCTTCAGTCAGCAAAGGCTCGTTGGTTTCTTCGTCATAAAATACTGGGATCGGCACGCCCCAAGTGCGTTGACGCGAGATACACCAATCTGATCGCTCTTGCACCATTGAAGTAATCCGATTCTCACCGATCGCAGGAATCCACTTCACTTCTTTAATTGATCGCAGTGCTTCTTCACGGAAACCATCAACTGATGCAAACCACTGTTCAGTTGCTCTGACGATGACTGGTTTCTTAGTGCGCCAATCGTACGGATATTTATGATTATAAGCTTCTTCTTTAATCAGCGTTCCATTTGCAGTCAAAATATCGACAACTTTTGCATTCCCTTCTTTGAGAACGCTCAAACCTGCTAATTCTTCGCCAGCATCCTCATTAAAAATACCGCGATCGTCAACTAGCGAAATCATTCCCAATCCATATTTTTTGCCAACGATAAAGTCATCATGACCATGATTGGGTGCAGTATGGACTAAGCCAGTACCTGACTCTGCGGTGACATGATCGCCTAAAACAATTGGACTCTCGCGATCGCTAATTGGATGTTTAGTAATTGTATGCTCCAGCACATCACCTTTAAAGCTGTACTTAACTTCCAGAGCTTGCTCAAAAGTCGTGGCTAGCTTTTCAACTAGTTCTGTTGCCACAATATAATTTTGATCGTCATTGGCAACTACGCTATAACTAAGCGATGGATTAGCACTAATTCCCAAATTCGCAGGAATTGTCCAAGGAGTGGTTGTCCAGATCACCGCGTGAAGATTTGGCAGATCAGCGATCGCCCCAAAGATCGCCTTTAGTTTGTCACTTGCTTTTAATACAGGAAAAGCGACATAAATACTCCGCGAAATATGGTTCTCTGGATACTCTAATTCCGCCTCTGCTAAAGCGGTATGAGAACTCGGCGACCAATATACAGGTCTGAGTCCGCGATAAATATAGCCCTTCAAAGCCATTTTTCCGAATACCGCAAGCTGAGCCGCTTCATATTCGGGCTTCAACGTATAATAAGCATTTTCATAATCTCCCCAAATACCCCAACGCTTAAAGCCTGTCGCTTGTTCATTAATTGTTTGCAGTGCAAATTCTTTTGCTCGTTTCCGCAATTGTAGAGGTGTCAGATTAGCGCGTTCTTCCGCCTTCATATTCTGCAAAACCTTAAGCTCGATTGGCAATCCATGACAGTCCCAACCCAAAACATACCGAGCTTTACGTCCCCGCAAAAGTTGATAACGATTAATAATATCTTTGAGTACCTTATTTAACGCATGACCCATATGCAGCGTCCCATTGGCATATGGGGGGCCATCATGCAGCGTAAAAACTTCACCCCTATTATTGCGGCTCAACTCTTCATAAATATCTTGCTCCTGCCAAAACTTTTGAATCTCTGGCTCTTTAGCGATCGCATTAGCCCGCATCGAAAAGTCCGTTTGCGGTAAGTTAACGGTGTCTTTGTATTCGGGATTGCCCGTCAGATTCTCAGAGTTGGCTTTAGGAGCAGAGGTCATTGTTCTAAACTAGGTCAAATTTTGCTAAGGTTTACATTTCATAATACTACAAACCAGTTTGCAGCTTTAATTAGTATGCCTACCTAAATATCCTGATAGCTGATGTTTTACAGCCTATTGAGGCATCAAGGTATACAGTAATTTTTCAAGCTCTCTAGACTTAAAAGCTTTTAGAGCTTAAATTATATTTATACTTTTGTTTAAATAAGACTATAAAATTTAAACAAATGAGTAAAATTTTATTATTGAAGTGTTCAAGCTCAATATGACTAACGGCTTTACAAGACAGGAAACGATTGACTTAACAGGGATTGACTCTGGTAGGTTGAGCTATCTTGACCGCACTAAGTTAGTTGCACCTCTGAAGTTTGGCAATCCCAAGCATCCAAAAGTCGTTTATAGCTGGCAACAGGTGCTTGAGATCAAAACTATAGAGAGGCTTAGAGAAAATCTGACACTTCAGGAAATTCGCAAAGTACTCATTTTCCTTAAAGAGTGTGATTATGAGTCTTCTTTTTTCGCACACAAACTTGTCTTGGTAAACTCACAACTTTATCTAGTTGAAGATGTTAGAAAATTTGGTTTAACTGTTTTAGAGGCTTCTGGAGCAAACAAAGGGCAAGTTGTAATACATGAAGTCGGTGCGATCGGTGACATTATTTCTGAACTAATGAGTGAGGCAGAAAAACATCACGTCCTAGATTTTGATAAACGAGCAGGGCTTGCTTGGGTAAGTTGAGAATGGCATGGCTAACCAAACACTATTTAATGAAGCTTTAGATTTAACACAACGCATTTGGAAGGATCGCTATGAGATCGAGCCAATGCGTAATATTCCTATGCCACAAATGGATGGTGAACCAGTCAAAATTGATGCTTTATGGACTGATGGAGGTTTGCGTCCTAATGCCAATGTTCTTGCTTTTTTTGTTCAGCCAATCTCTAATGAGAACGAATTAGAGCAATGGAAACAAAGACTAGAAAAATGGCCGATTCGTGGAGGATTATTAGTTGGTTTTGATACTCTACATCTTATAAAACCTTCTAATTTATCTAGCCGATTAGATGAAGAAATTTTAGATATCAATGCTTGGCGTGAGACTCTAATTTCGCCTAAACCTGAACTTTTTACACCAAAAGCTCTTTCTCAATTTCGACAAGGGCAGTTATCGCTTGCTGATTTAGAAGATACTATTTCCGAAAGAAGTTTTTCATTTTTATTGCGACAACAGGAAAAGATTGACAAGGCATTCCAAAAAGCTATTAAAGGAGCATTAGAGCAAGTTAAGTCTTACAGAAATTCAGGATCTTCTAGAAATGAGATTGAAGGTCATGTTATTCGAGTAGCGATCGCTTATCTCGCCGCAAGAATTTTGCAGGATAAGGGCTTTTTCGGCACTGATGGAGCAATTGAATCAAACGAGCCATTAGATTTACTTCAGCTAATGGTGACTCGCACTAATGGCTTTTTTAGTAGAGCATTGGATTCTACCCAATATACCAATGAGGTGATTCGGCAACAACTTGCTCTACACATGGGGCAGTCTGTTAGTTTTGTCTTAACCAATCACCGAGATGTTGGCAGTCTGTATGAAAAAGCAATAATAGAATTACCTAATAAATTAAATGGAAATACTTGGGGCGATTTAAATCGGCATTATACTCCGATCAAAGTTGCCGAAAGAATACTTGAGTTGCTGCCTTTAGAACGTATTCGACCAGAAGAGCGTTTTATCTTCGATCCTGCGGCTGGTTCGGGAAGTCTTCTTTTAGCAGCTACTGCGAGACTTGCTCAAATGTCTGATATTCCTAGCGAGGGACAATTACGAAGAGATTATCTAGCTAGTCATGTGATCGGCAATGATTTAGATGCAGATGTAAATTTAATTACTCAGCTTCGCTATTTTCTAGCTACAGAATCTATTGGTATTGGTAATTTTCTCCCTTCACCAAATTTTCATCATGAGGATTATGAATCTTTCAGTAAGGAAAATCTTGCACAAAAAATTGGTCATAAACCACGAATAGTTATTGCTAATCCTCCTTTTGAGATTAGAGGAGATAAGCAACTAGCTTTTGAGTTTGTTAAGCAAGCTACCAATTGGCTAGATGAAGGTTCTCAATTCGCCTTTATTTTGCCAAGTTCTTTTTTGTCGGGTAAATTTAGAGGTATATCAGCTATACGTAAAGAACTTTCTAAAAAATGTGAATTGTTTGAGATTTGGCAATGCCCAATGGGATCTGTAGGGATTGATGCTAAACAAGATATTTGCGTTGTTTCTGGGGTATTCGCACAGTCTAGTAAAAACAATACTATTTCAAGGGCTGTTATTTCTATACCAGAAGCTTTTGAAATAAGAGAGAATGGATATTTAGGAACTTCATGGATCACAGAAATTAATTCTAATGGTGATTGGTCTGGCATTACATCTCCTAAAATTATCTTAAATATTCCGACAATTCCGTTGTCAAATATATTCTTTATTTTTAATGGAATTAAGCATCGGGTAGGTAATTCACCAGTGGAGAATCCACCTACAGATAGACCTTACAAACGAACTTGGCAGAGAAAATGGGCAAAAGAAAACTCTGTTTGGGCTGATCCACAAAGAGTTCATCCTATAAAAAAGTGGATTATATATGATGAACTTGCTTTAGAAAGACCTAGATTTCAATTTGCTGATCTATTTGACAAATCCAAGATACTTGTGGGGCGTATAGCAAATATAGCCTCTAATAAGTCTTTGTCTGCACAAATAGATACTACTGGCTTTTGTCCTAATACTAGTATTTGGTGTATTTTACCCATTCAAGAAGCACAAAGAACAAAAAAGGTGTATCAATCAGAGGATAAACCTCAAAATTGGGACAATCTAAACTTTGAACAACAAAAACTTTGGTTACTAGGAATTCTCATCTCAGATCTAGCTGTGGAGTTATCTATGGATAGTCGTGGAAATGTAACCTTAACAGGAAATATTCTTCAACAATTTCCTCTTCCTTTGTCAATAGATAACGAAATTATTGATGTTACAGATCAAATGGTTAAACGGGAGCAAAACCACGAACCTATACCAAATCCAGATCCTCTTCATCAAAAATTGAACATTTTAGTAGAAAAATCTTATGGAAATCCCATTTGGATTAAACGTCAGCGAACAGGGAAATCGCCAGAATTAAAAGCTTGGCAAGAAGAGCAAAAAAGAAACCAGACGCTAACTGTTATTGGTCAAGTTTTGAATATTAACCAAGACAAAAATCAAATTTTATTGCGTCTTAGCGGACTATTAGATGACAACGAAGAAGAATGGATATCATTGCCTCAAGAATTACCAAGTTGGGCGCTTGATGGCACTGTTTTTAGAGCAGAACTTACTGAAGACATAGAAACTTTTGAGGAACTCGCTCAACGTCCTTGGGCATTGAGGAAATTCCGACATACACCTTATCCCTATCTGACTAATGATGAACTAAAAACTAAATTGAGTAGAATGACTGGTAGGGAGAATTTCTAATGACTTGTGAAATCGTATTCTTACCTGTTGGCAATGCAGACTGTATTGCTATTCATTCTGAAGATGCCCTTGTTATGGTAGATCTAGGTAATAAATCGCGATTTATTTATAAATGGCTTCAGCAAAAAAGTTTCAATAAAATCAATAGAATTTATATCACGCATAAACACAGAGATCACTTTCCATTTACCTCTCTAATAAAGCTAGTTGAATTTCTCGAACTATGGTTTAAAAGTGGTGGCGAAATAGAAATATTTAGTTTGCCATACGGAGTTTATCAGGATGCCATTGATAAGTTAGGTGCTCAGAGAGGTAAAGATGATAATTACAGAGCTTTGGAGGATGCTCTCAAAAGTCTTGATGACTGGGATAAAACTCAAAAAGTTCGTTTTGTTGAAGCCTTATGCGATCCAACTCCATATACTCTAACTGATCTTAAAATCTATACTTTCCATCCAAGATCAATTTTTACTGCGACCCAAAAACATAAAGGTAAAATAAATGAAATCTCTGTCGTATTAAGAGTTGAGTATGGAAAGTTTGCCGCAATGCTACTTGCAGATTTAGAAAACGATGGTTTAGCAGATTATTTATCTGTTGTAAAAGGGAGTGCATCAGCGACTAAAGAAGCTAAAGCAAATATCGTTAAAATCCCTCATCATGGAGCCTATCCCAAGAATGGAAAAGACTTGGAAGAGTTATTGGCTTTGATTGATGCAGAACTTGCGGTTTTATCTGTCGGCAGCACTAATCCTTATGGTCATGTCGAGCCAGAACTATTTAAGGCTTTAATCGAGTTACAGCAAAATAGCGATCGCAGCCTGCCTAAATTTATCTGCACAGAAGTTACGCGAACCTGTGTGCATAATGCAAGCGATCGCTCAACAATGGGAAAGTCTGGATTAAATACATCTAAAAAATGTGCAGGGGAAATTACAGTTATTGCTGACATATCAGGTGTATGGGAATTAAAAACTGAAACAGATCATCTAAGCGAAGTCGCAAGTTACAAATATTCTGCTTGTAACGGAAGGGGCGATTTAATCTGACTGAAATTAGATTTTATTTTATCTGCGATCGCAGGTTGTCCGACACATTCATAACAAGTATCTTGAGTTACTAATCCAACCTTAGCATTTTGTATCTTGTAGCGATCGCCACTTTTCAAGATTTTCATGGCTGAATTACAAGGATTTCTTCATTGCGATGTTTACGATAAATCTTAAAATCGCTATCCAGAGTCATCACTCCACTATTCCCTATTTGTTCAGACATTCTCACCAAACAAGCATCTGCAAACGACATCGGCACTGACTCATAACGACTCATCAATGCCCGAATATTACTTGACTCCTCTTGCAGATTGAAAGCGATCTCAATTACATTCCCCTCAATCAACTCAATGATTCCCCGTTGAATGTGTGGCAAATCGCGAAAAAGAAAACAAGCTTCTGAAATAACAGCATCGCAGGTGACTACAGGCAAATCAACCTGTCTCCACTGAGTTACAGCCCATTGATGAAAGCGATCTGACTTTCTAAAATACGCAACCAAGACACCAGTATCCAGAATTATGCGCTGACTCATTTCTCACCATATCTTTCCATATATTTTTTGTTGTAGGAAAGATCATCTACTCCCCCCTCAACAACACCTTCCCATTTTTTTAGTAAATCGCGAGGAGAGCCTTCAGTCTTTTTTACTGTCAAGTTTTCAGTTTCTTGATTATCTTGGCGATCGCCCAACTTAAAAACAAGAAACTCAATAAAATTTAAAGCCTCTTGCTGTTTCTCAATTGGCAACTGCTGCATATTACTCACAGCTTTTTCTAAAATTGTCATGACCTTAATCCTCTTGACATTCCATAGAATCTTGACTTAATCAATTCTAAACTAACATTCTATCTTTTGTAGCGATCATCCATCTGTAAAACAACGAGGACTTACGCAGAAATTGATTAAGCCCTCACCCCTAGCCCCTCTCCCGCAGGAGAGGGGAACAAGAAAAAAATAGAATTTTGCTCCCCTTCTCCTGCGGGAGAAGGGGTTGGGGGATGAGGGGGGATTTTACTTTGTGTAAGTCCTAACAACTATAGAATCTTGCTAAAACTTCCCTCCAGCGCCAGTGCGATCGCGTTACCTTGGTAATTGATTTACAGCGATCGCAATCTTGCAATTTATAAGGGCAATTTTAAGTGCATAGCGGTATAAGCAGCCATGCACTTAAGTTTATTTGAACTTATCAAGAATACGATGCATAGCTTCGTTGACATTTTCGCGGCTATTAAATGCCGAAATGCGGAAGTAACCTTCACCTGCGGCGCCGAAGCCTGAACCAGGAGTGCCAACGACGTTACAAGTTTGCAAGAGCTTATCAAAGAAATCCCAACTTGTTAGCCCTGCGGGAGTCTTTACCCATACATAAGGAGCATTTACGCCGCCGTAGACTGCCAAACCTGCCTCAGTCAGCTTTTCACGGATGATTGTGGCGTTTTCGAGATAGAAGCTAATCAAGGCTTTAATTTGTGCTTGACCTTCTTCAGAATAAACCGCCTCTGCACCACGTTGGACGATGTAGGAAACACCATTAAACTTAGTGGATTGACGACGATTCCAGAGCTTCCATATTTCCACATCGGAGCCGTCTTTGGCTTTGCCGATCAAGTTCTTAGGAACAACGGTCAGAGCGCAACGAGTACCTGTAAACCCTGCATTTTTAGAGAAAGAACGGAACTCGATCGCACATTCCTTTGCACCTTCAATTTCATAGATAGAATGTGGAAGAGTCGAGTCAGTGATGTAAGCCTCGTAAGCTGCGTCAAAAAAGATGATTGAACCATTAGCTCTAGCATAATCTACCCATGCAGTGAGGTGTTCCTTTGTGGCGGTTGCACCTGTGGGATTGTTAGGGAAACAGAGATAAATCAGGTCAACTTTTTGATCGGGAATCGCAGCAGTGAAGTTATTTTCGGCAGTGACTGGTAAATAGACTAAGCCTTCATATTCACCTTTATCGTTAAGGTCACCTGTGTGACCAGCCATGACGTTAGTATCAACATAGACGGGATAGACAGGATCGGTAACCGCGATCGCGTTGTCATCACCAAAAATATCGAGAATATTCCCACAATCGCACTTTGAGCCATCGGAAATAAAAATTTCGGAAGCATCAATATCGCAGCCGCGCGCCTGAAAATCATTCGCCGCAATCTTTTCACGTAGCCAGGCATAGCCTTGTTCGGGACCATAGCCTTTAAAGGAGTTGCGATCGCCCATATCTTCGACTGCCGCAATCATGGCATCGCGACATGCCTTAGGTAAGGGTTCGGTAACATCGCCAATCCCTAGACGAATGACTTTAGCCTCAGGATTTGCCTCAACAAATACATTTACCCGTCTTGCAATTTCGGGAAACAGATATCCTGCTTTAAGTTTGAGATAGTTGTCGTTAACGGTAGCCATGATGGATGAGTTAATCTTTTTTGATTTTTGTATAGTTTTATATTATGCCTGTATCAAGTTACTTAAGCTATTGATCGTTTTAGTAAATACAACCTACTAGAAAATCTTCTAGAACAAAAAAAGTGCGATCGCTTGACTAACGAGCAACTTGCCGAACTTGAAGGGATTACAGAACTCTCCCGTGTTTTTACGTTGATTAATGCCCAAATTGCTGAAAAAGTCTCATGGTGTTCTCTAGAATGCGATCTGCGATGGTAATTTGAATTATAATTTTAACAACATGGATTTTGAGGCTAGGTAAGTAAGATGGCTATAGCTAAAAAAGCTAGAACAGAAAAGCAAAATAAGATAAACGATGCATCTGTTAGCACCAAGGGAAAATCGAGCAAGAAGGTTTTAAGTCGTAAGGAAAAATTAGCTTTGATCAGAAAAGCTAATCAGCTTTTAGAAAGTGTTTGGGACAAGATTTACGATTCTCACAATGAGAAGGCTGATGCAAAAATCAACCTTTAAATTTTCCTTTAGTAAATGCGTTATGCTGAACCGAGTTTCCCTTAGAAAAGCAAGGTGAAAAATGATTACTCAAACAATGGTACAGCCATCATCACTCTTACCTGTGGGAATGAATATTATTTCCTTAGGCGATGTTTTTCTTTTTCATCTCACAGATGAGTTACAGGATCGACTAGAAAATCTTTTAGAACAAAAAAAGAATGATCGCCTGACTAACGAGCAACTTGCCGAACTTGAAGGGATTACAGAACTTTCCCGTATTTTTACGTTGATTAATGCTCAAATTGCTGAAAAAGCCTCATGGTGTCCGCTCAAACCAGAAAACTTGTCCGAGAACGAGCCAAAAGTCTCTGTGAATACTGCCATTCACCAGAATATCTAAACAGCGATCGCTGGCAGTTGGTGCAAACTCTTCTAGAGTCTCTAAAACGGGAATCGCAACCAAGTGTAAAACGTGGTAATCTATCGAGCCTTAGAGGTATAGCTAAAAATTCGGGCTGTAACAGATAAGGCTGATGCTGTAGATGATAATGAGAATTGCTGATATGTAGTCCAGTTAATCAGTCTCAAATCTGTTTACTATAATTCTGAACCGTTAATTTTATAAGTAGTTTAGGAAATTACTCATGTTTTCTATCCACGCTTTCATTGCAACTTTTCCTGAAATCATCTCTCTTGCTTCAAGAATCTCATGTGGATATTTTAGTTTTGAAGGTACTACATAGTATGGTGTTACCAATACAAGCTTGTTCATATTACTGTTTGAGATATGAATTTGTGCATTTCTAATAATTTGAACATGCTCAATAGTAATACCGAAGAGAGAAGCTGCATCTAAAGCCTTATCTACATTATTATTTGGTGAATTTATCTCATAAGCAAGATTTTGAATAGTGCTTAGATCTCCCCAAGTTGCCTCCTGATAGGAAAAGTTAACAGTACCTATTGTACCTCTCCTTCTTTTGCCAATAAGAGTTAGTAGATGATAAAGCGCTTGAGGTTCATCAAAACTGGGATTTAAAGCTATAATTCTATTGTTTTGCAAATCCTGACCACCAATTATATGGGCGACCCAGTATGCTCGCCAAAATTGATTCCAACTTTGCCAGATATGATTTAGCAAGCCCGTAGCAATTATAAATTTTTTTAATTGATCTGTCTCATTCAAGTCATAGTAACCAACAGATGTGCTTGATATCTGAAGAAATCTAACTTTCTTTTTTCTAAGCGAATACATTAATTTAGTTTATTTTGTAGTGCTTTTACTAGCCATACCAGTCGAGTTTTTCTAGTTACATCAGTTGTAGTTGCACCTTTTAATGCTTTTACAAAAGGTGCATACTTACCTTTTTCATCTTCTATATCTGAATTGAATAGCTCTAGGATATTTTGAATAGATTGATTAATATTGAGTGTATATTCTCCAATTGGTTCTAATCCACTGACATCTTCACGCGAAATATTTACTATCCCATAACGGTTATATATTAATGCAGAAAAGAGAGAATAAAAAGAATAACTTTTTAGGACTTCACTCTCTAATACCTGATTTAATTCAACTTTAATAAAATCTAATGTTTCGGAAACTTTAGTATATACCTCTTCTTTTCTAGCAAATTTTTGATCATTGTCTTTATAGATCTTCTCTAGTAACTGAGTCCTTCTAGTTTTTATGCCTTCTAAAACAATCTGACATAACTCCGTCAATGTTTCTGCATCTCCCATTCTTGAAATATCTTTTAATGTGAGAAGCTTATACTGTTCGAGCATGGGCGAATATGAATCAAGTAAATCTTTAATAAACCATTTAAATTCTCCTTGATATGAAGCGTGTCTCTTTTCTGGCTCTTTCAAAGGTAAATTATAGGAGTTTATTCTTCTAAATATCTCTAGTACTTCATTGTCTGTTGCAGATATTACCGTGTCAGTAGACACTTCATACCCAAGAAGCTTAGATTGGACATCCTCAGGTAGATCACTAAAGAAACAACCACTATAATCTCTACTTACTTTTGTTAACTTCAACTTATCTTCAATAAAGTCTTTAATAGTAGTCAGTCGTTGCTGACCATCAATAATCTCTCTTTCTGTCCTTTTAGTTTTTAGATTTACAACTTGTCTTATAACTATTTTAGGGAAAGGAAACTCCTTTAAAAGAGTATCTATAAAATAAGATCTTGCATTTTGTGGCCATAGACCTTGACTTCTTTGATATTCTCTATTAATGGTCAATTCGCTACTAAGCATCAAGTTGAATAAGTCTGAGAGAGGAATTGTATTTCTTATTATTTTCACGAGTATCTCTTTTGGGAAATTCAGATGTATGTTATCTTTAGCACTCTGAATTATACATAAAATATAGTCTAAAGCGATCGCAAGTCTAAACTAAAATCAAGCAATATATCCTCATCAGATAACACATCAGAATTAGTGAGAACTTCCAGCATTTGATTTTGCCGATAAATAGCGCTGATGTGAATTCTTTGAGAACTTGCATCTAAAGAGCCAATCACCGCTCACTTTGGATATGGCATAATAGAGATATTGCGATATATTTCCGAACCGTTGAATCAAACTTACTTTCAATCCGAGCACTTACTATTTGACCACGCAACACCAAATCATGATGCAGTGCCAATTGTGTTTGCCTTCCCAAATACATATACAGTTGGGATTACCAGTTTAGGCTATCAAGGAGTTTGGGCAAACTTAGCAACGCGATCGCAAATAAATGTAAGTCGCTGGTTTACCGATGCCCATGAGGATTTACCGCGAAAGATTGAAATATTAGGCTTTTCGTTTTCGTGGGAACTCGATTACGTCAATATTCTTGCCGCCTTAAAAAAATTTGAAATTCCCATTGATACTTGCGATCGCGCTGATGAGCATCCATTAGTTTTTGGTGGTGGGCCAGTCTTGACCGCAAATCCTGAACCATTCGCTGCATGGTTTGATATTGTCTTACTAGGCGATGGCGAAGAATTAATTGGCAACTTCTTAAATGCTTATCAAGAAGTTCGCTATGCCAGCCGTCAACAAAAATTGAGACATTTAGCAAAAATAGATGGAATTTATGTTCCATCGCTATATGCGGTTACTTACGTATCAGATGGTGGCGCGATCGCTTCGATTCTGCCAATTGACTCCGATATTCCTGCCACAATCCACAAACAAACCTATAAGGGTAATACTCTCTCAGCTTCAACGGTCGTTACTGAAAAAGCTGCATGGGAAAGTATTTTTATGGTGGAAGTGGTACGAAGTTGTCCAGAGATGTGTCGCTTCTGTTTGGCGAGTTATCTAACACTTCCCTTTCGGACTGCGAGTTTAGAATCTAGTTTGATGCCTGCGATCGCTAAAGGATTAGAAGTTACCAAGCGTTTAGGCTTACTCGGTGCATCAATCACCCAACATCCTGAATTTGATACGTTGCTAGATTACCTCGCTCAGCCTCAGTTTGACGATATCCGATTGAGTCTTGCCTCAGTTCGTACAAATACGCTAACCGAAAAATTAGCGCGCATTCTCTCTACTCGTGATAGTCGTTCAGTAACGATTGCGATCGAGAGTGGTTCTGAACGTTTGCGAGAAATTATTAATAAAAAGCTCAAGAATGACGAAATCAGTCAAGCGGCACTCAATGCACAGGCTGGTGGTTTGAAGTCACTGAAGCTCTATGGGATGGCTGGTGTACCTATGGAAAATGATCACGATATCGAACAAACGATTGCGATGCTAATTTCGCTTCGGAAGATCGCTCCAAAACTGAAGCTTACCTTTGGTTGTAGTACTTTTGTTCCTAAAGCTCATACTCCTTGGCAGTGGCAGGGTGTAAGCACGACAGCGGAAAAGAAAATGCAATATTTCCGCAAAAAACTATTACCTAAAGGGATTGATTTTCGTCCTGAAAGCTACAAAGATTCGATCATTCAAGCGATGATTTCCCGAGGCGATCGCCGTCTGACTAAGTTATTACGTCTAGCTTGTAGTTATAGCGATGGTGATGTGCCCAGCGATGGCTCCTACAAACGCGCCTTTAAAGAATTGCGCGGACAATTGCCGCCTTTAGCTTGGTATGTACACGAAGATTGGGATATTCATCAAGTTCTACCGTGGCAACATCTTCGCAGTGCTTTACCTGTGGAGACGTTAGTCAAACATCGCGAAACTTCTTTTGTTTAGGTCTTCTCAGGAAAAGCCTTGAATCCTGATGTCGTTATCTTCGCTAAAGCCGTAGAACTTTATTGTAAAATCTAAGGATGAGAGATATAACATCGAGGCAATAAAATGAAAAATCAATTAGTCGTAAGTGATCCTGAAATTCTCTCTGGCATTCCTGTTTTTAATGGAACTAGGGTTCCCGTAAAAACTTTACTTGATTATCTTGAAGCTGGAGATTCTCTGGAAGAGTTTTTAGATGATTTTCCAACGGTTAAAAAGGAGAAAGTGTTGATGCTTCTAAGTCATTCGATTTCTATGTTCCTCTCGCACCAATGACGGGTAAGCCTTGTTTTTCACGTTCTGCTAGTTCGAGATTTAGCTCTAGGAGTTTGCTGAGCAGGTCGTTATCTTCGCTAAACCTGTAAGCTTCCATTACGATAATGACAACTGGGCTCATCACAACTAGGCTCATCGATCAGTAATGAAATTTACAAGATACAATGACAATTTCTTCACCTGTAACGCTATAGACCAAGCGGTGCTCATCTGTAATCCGCCTTGACCATAAGCCTGATAGTTCGTGTTTTAAAGCTTCTGGTTTACCCAATCCAGAATATGAATCGCGGTGAATATCTTTGATGATGGTGACGATTTTACTATAAATTTTCTTGTCTTGGATTGCCCATTGATTAAACTTATCAAATCCACGAGCTAGAAATGCAACTTTTCTCATAGTGTGGCAACATCAACATAGATATAGTTTTGCGGATGTTTTAATTGCTCTAAACCTTCCAATAAATTACGGCGATTTGCTTCTGTGGATAGCAAATATGTGGTTTCATCCATTTCTATTTTTGATTCGATTTCTGATTCAATTAATAAGATTGCTTCGACAATCGTTCCTTCAGGAAGGTCGATAATCGGCATTTCTAGTCTGCCATTTTTGATAATGGCTTTGTATTTGATGGCATTCATAATATTTTAAGGCGATCGCTATGTTTGTATTGTATCTCAGGAAAAAGATAAAGGTTTATAGGTTGTTGGTTAGTTCACATTGCAAAAATGTCAATTCTAAATTCCTCTCGCACCAATGACGGGTAAGCCTTGCTTTTCTCGTTCTGCGAGTTCAAGATTTAGTTCTAGGAGTTTGCTGAGCAGGTCGTCATTTTCGCTAAAGCCGTAGGCTTCCATTACGAGTTTGTCGAGTTTGGCATGGAGTTTATGGAGTTGGCTGGCGGGTTCGTGGAAGTATTCGTTGTAGAGTTTGGTGATGCCCCATTGTTTGGTTTCCATTTGTTGACTGCGATATTGATGGAGTTCTTGCATGGTGGCACGGATCTGTTGAATGATGATGGATTTGCCCTCACCCCCAGCCCCTCTCCCTAGGGGAGAGGGGAGCAAGATTTCTTTTTTGATTTTTTTGCCTTGGCTAGAAGAAGACAATCCCAAAACAGACTCTTGCTCCCCCTCTCCCCTAGGGAGAGGGGGCTGGGGGGTGAGGGCTTCCGCGATCGCATTCAAAGTCTGTTCTAAATCTTCAATAATGGCTTGATTTGAGAACCGAATAACTATGAAATTATTGTCTTCCATCCATTGATCGCGATCGCTGTCTCGGTCTTGTTGAGTTTGATGGATTTCACCGTCTAGCTCAATTACAAGTTTAGCTTCATGGCAATAGAAGTCAGCGATGTACTGCCCGATGTTGTGCTGGCGGCGAAATTTGGCTTCAAATAAACGGCGATCGCGCAAACATTCCCATAAAATCTCCTCCGCAGGTGTTTGTTTTTGGCGTAGTTCTCTCGCTCTTTGGAGGAGAACTTCAGGGATTTGGCGTTCTCTGCCTGCGAGTTTGTTGATGGGAAAGCCCTCACCCCCAGCCCCTCTCCCTAGGGGAGAGGGGAGCAAGATTTCTTTTGAATTGGGGTTTATTGGAAAGCCCTCACCCCCAGCCCCTCTCCCTAGGGGAGAGGGGAGTAAGATTTCCTTTTTAGTTTTTTTACTTTTGCCAGAAGAAGAAGCTCCCAAAACCGCCTCTTGCTCCCCCTCTCCCCTAGGGAGAGGGGGCTGGGGGGTGAGGGCTATTTGTGGAAACGGGAAAGTTTCAAAACAAGTGTTATGCGTGTAAGCGATATCAGCTTTGAGAGTAGCTTTTTGCGCGTGCATCCAAGTTCGATGCACCTTAGACATGAGCACACCTAGCACATAAAAATCATCAGAAACAACAGCCTTATTCTTGTTGCCAGCAAGCCAATCTAAAGAGCAAGGAAGAAAAATAGCCCATTTTGATACTTCTGGAACTGCAAAATAAATAGAGAGTGATGCGATCGCCTGACGCATTCCTAAACGCTTACCTTCATATTTCCACCAATTTACTTTTAGAGAATTATTGCGGTTATTTTTCCTCTCTTCTGGTATTCTTTCTTTCAAATATTTAAAAGGTAACTTATACTGACTAGCATCTTCAATATCCATATCGTTAAAATCAATAATCCATCTTTCAGGCTTTCCATGAGGATTTGATGCTAAATTATCACCCATAGAAAACATTTTCAATACTTCCTTGTTTTTTGAATCGGCTTTAATCCATTCTGTTACCTGAGATTCTGTAACAACAAAGCCTTTACCATTAGGAATTACCCCTTGAAAACAAATATTGAGATTTACTTTTAGTCGCACAGCTTGTGACACGTCAATTGTTGACTTTAGAGAAGTATTGATCGATGCGACAGGTTGACCATCTAAGCAGAAAGGTTTGCCCTCACCCCCAGCCCCTCTCCCTGAGGGATAGGGGAGCAAAATCTTGTTCCCCCTCTCCTCTAGGGAGAGGGGGCTAGGGGGTGAGGGCTTCTCCCAATTCACAATACTCACATGAACCGCCGCTTCACCCGACCAAGGCTGTGTCGAAACAGCATCATGAATTACACCACCATTTTGGACAATGTGATCTAGAGCAGCAATCCGACTTTTACCCTGAGAAATGGAATTTGTAGCTACTAAACCTGCCCTTCCATTTTCTCCTAAATTATCGTGAGCAATCCGAAACCAATAAGAACAAAAATCGACATCTTTTAAATTTGGGAACTTCGCAAATACCCGATCAATATACCCATCACCCAAATTTAAGCGCATATGTTTCCCACCCAAAAATGGCGGATTACCAATAATCGCATCAACTTTTACCCAATCCGTAAACAAAGCATCCGCACAAACAATATTCTTATCCAACGTATCCAAAGGCAAAGAATTTTCAGGCAAATCAAACTTCCTAATCGCCACAGTCCGCCCGATCATCAGCGTCACCTTCGCCAACTCCACCGCAAACGAATTAATATCCATTCCAAAAAACTGCTGCGGCGTAACCAAAGACTGATAGGAACGCGCAGGATCAAGTAATTGCAAACGTTGCAACAAATCAAACTCCACCGCCTTAAGATCCTGATAAGCCACATACAAAAAATTGCCCGAACCACAAGCAGGATCGAGAATCTTGTAATCACTTAACTCCCGATGCAAAGCCTGTAACTCATCCAGACTATGCGCCGCCGCAATGCGATCGCCCCAATAATCCACAATCGTCGGCAACACAATCCGCTTAATATCACCCTCAGACGTAAAATGAATCCCATGCGCGTGACGCTTCTTTTTGCCATCCTCAGACTGAAACGCACCCTCAAAAATATTCCCAAAGATCGAAGGACGCACCTTCGTCCAATCCGCACCCGCAGCCGCATCCAAAATCCGTAACTCACCAATCTCTAACTCAATCGGATGGATTTCCTTAAACAAACCACCATTAAAATACTGCACATCCTGATAACGACCCGCAGGCGTAACTCCCACCGTATTCATCGCCTGAAACAAACCACCCAACACATCAAACGAACTTAACTTATTCTCAATGCAATCCTTCACACATCGAGTAAACATCGCATCAGGCAACAAATCCAAATCTTCCGCAAACATCGCCAACACACATTGCAACACAAAACGCTGAGCTTGAAACTCTGAATAATCGCGCCATTTGCGTCTCGCGCCTTCGCGTCCCCGTTCAATCAAAGCATTATACAAATCTCCCAACCGCCGCGCCGCCTTCTCCGTCAGCAATGTTTGGTTATTCCGAAATAACGGCGTAGTCTTGCTGCCACGCATAAACGCAAACGCAGGTTCACATTTTGGCAACTCCTCTAATTGAATGATATCAACAGGTTCATCCGACTGATTATCAAAATCGTAAATGTGAAACTCATCAAAATTGCAAAATATCACATAGCGCGGACGATTCTCCTTTTTTAAGCGCAAATAGTACCGCCCCGCCTGTTCCCAAATATTGCGATCGCGTAAGTCCACACCCCGACTCTTCATCTCAATCAAAATCCGCCCATCCCAAACCAAATCCGCAAAACCCATTTTCCCCTTCTTGCTACTACTACTCAGCGCATCCTCAAACCTAGCCCCCGCCGAAATCACACCACCATGTCCAAACGCCTGAAAAAAGCGATCTAAAAAAGTTTGTGCTTCACTCTTCTCACTCCCCTTAATATTCGCCGTGACAAAAGCCACAAAATCAACGAGATTATTAACGCGATCAGCCATTAATTAGACCTTGTTTTGTAAAAATCGACTTAAATCAAATATTAACAAATTGTTGTCCTAATACCTAATCGCCATATTCAGGAATACACAAAAGGCGATCGCTGACAATGTTGAATTTGCTAGGTATCTTAGCAATATTTTCTATGCGATCGCCTAACTATTTCAAAACTTAGCGATCGCGTCAATTTAAATCAAAAATCCAAATCAAAAAGCACCCAACGGGTGCTTTTTGATTATTCACTTTGTTGTCTTCTCCTTTCTGCAAGACGCATTAATATTTCGGAGTGAACTTCGCGAGTGATGGGATAGAAATATGCCAATCCTAAACCAATCACTAAGGCGATCGTTGGCAAGGGACCGATCGCTAGGCGGATTGCGAATAGAGCTGAATCAGGCTGTACAGGTGAAGGCTGACATTGTACTTTTTCAGCAAATTTTGCTAATGCTAAACCTTGACCTAACAAGAATAATCCAACTGCTAAACCAAACTTTTGTAATAGAACCATAAAAGCGTAAAAGATACCTTCGCGGCGCTGCCCTGTCTCTAGTTCATCAAGATCGGTAACATCGGGAATCATCGACCAAGGAATTAGATAAGCAGTAGAAACGCCAGCACCTGCCATAATCGCCAGAATATAGAGCAGGACAACCTGTCCAGGTTGTAAGAAAAATAAACCTGCTTGGGCAATAATCCAAATTCCTGAACCCATGAAATAGGCAGCCTTTTTACCAAATCTCTTACTGATGGCGCTCCATACTGACAACATTAATAAGGCAGTACCTTGGACAGCGATCGTCACTAGAATAAAATCATTCTCTCCCATATTCATCCAATTCACTACGAAGTAAGGAATGATCGAAGCGGTGATTTGGAGGGCTAGCCATGAACAGAAGTAGATGCCGATTACATAGAGAAATGGACGATTGTTAAAGACAACTTTTAACTGTTCCCCAAAGCTTAATTCCTCATGAGTGTCTAGAGATTCATTGTGTAAGCGTTTGCGATCGCTAGTGATCGCTCTTCGCCTGATGCCCCAGACACACCAATAAATTGAGATACTAGAAATAATCGCACAGACAGCACCGAGGACAATATATTGGGTTCCGCCCGTATCGCAACTGCCAGTTTGGCGAGCAGGATCTTTAAAGAAGGCAAAAATTAACTGGGCAATAAAAAGAGAGAGAATACTTCCACCAATTGAGAAGGTGAAGCGGAAGGTGTTGAGGCTAGTTCGCTCATTATAATCTTGGGTAATCTCAGGTGTGAGTGCGGTATAGGGTAAGTTAACGGCAGTGAAGAAAGTATTAAAGACGATGCCTACGATCACGTAATACCAAAACAAAAGTGTTTTATCGTTAGGAAAAGGGACTAACCATTGTGCGAAAAATGCTAGTCCAAAGGGAATCGCGGCATAGATCATCCAAGGTAGACGCCTTCCCATTTTGGACTTAGTGCGATCGCTAAGTACACCCACAATTGGATCATTTACGGCATCCCAGATTTTGCCGATCAATAAGACTAATCCAGCAAGAGCAGCGTCAAGTCCTGCGACATTAGTGAAAAAGAATAATAAAAAGAATGAGAGCAGATTTGTGGTAATCGATGTACCAAGATCACCCGCACCATAAGCCATTTTTTCACCAATCGTTAGCTTGGTTTCCGTAAGGTCATACTGGTCAGGATCAAAAGAATTTGCGGAATTACTCATAGTAAATTTCGTAAATTGCTTAAGCATAGTACAAACCTTGCTCGGCATAATGGGAATAGTACTTACAGTAAATTAATTCTTGTTATGAATTCATCTAGTCCGACTCCCACTACACCTAATGCTTATAAGTTGCGAAATTTATTAGTGGCGATTGCCGCTATTCTCCTGACCGCTGCGTTATTTTTTGGTGTTCAGACACAACGTAGCAGCACATCATTGGATGCCGTAGCGGCAGCGGCAAGTCCGATTGATCAGGCGATCGCGAATGGCAATCCCACCACAATTGAATTTTATGCGGATTGGTGTACGGTTTGTCAGTCAATGGCAGCGGATAACTTGTCGCTCGAAAAGGAATATAGCGATCGCATGAATTTTGTAATGCTAAATGTAGACAATAACAAGTGGTTGCCCGAGTTAACTAAATATCGGGTTGATGGGATTCCCCGCTTTATTTTCTTAGATCGTGCCAATAAAGTGATCGGTGATGCCGCTGGGGCGATCCCTCGCGAAATTATGGCAGCAAATATCGAAGCAGCGATCGCTGATCAGCCTTTACCCCACAACAGCATTAATAGCGATCGCACCTCACCCATTTCTGAACCTAAAGCCGCAGATATTTCGCAACCCAGAGAGCATGGTAAAAAGCCAGCATAAAAGATAAAAAGCCACGCAAAGCGTGGCTTTTTATTTAACTTAGGCGACTTCGCGCCCTATTTGCTTATGGTAGATTTTGACGAGTTACTTCGGATGGGTTGGTCAAACTGGGTGATGAATTGGGTGATGAATTGGGAGATGAATTGGGAGATAAATTAGGGGAAGCATTTGGTAAAGGTATGGGAATGTTTTCGATGATGCTAGTGCCGTTGCTAGGAATTGGAGGAGTTGTCGAATCTGTCGAAGTTGTAGTTGCAGGAGGCGTAGAGTTATTGCTAGCGGGTATGCTGCCACCAGTACGGAAATATTCGTAAGTTACCCGTGAGATTTGACGGATTAATTCATTGGCGCGTTGATCGTTATCAGGACGCTTGACCATTACCGCGATCGCATAGCGCTTGCCGCTTGGCATATCGACAATTCCTGCATCGCCAACCGCTAAACCGATATCCCCTGTTTTGTGAATAATTCTTGCTTCCTCGCCCAGCCCTTGTGGTAACAGCGTATTAGTTACAGGTCTTCGCATGATATCCATAAAGCGATCTCGGCTACGTGGTTCGATCAGCTTACCGCGATCGAGCATTGATAATAATGTCACCATATCTTGAGTGCTAATCGTATTTGTCCCCTCAAGATCAGGGAGTTGATTGTTAAGTACGATCGAAGTCAATCCCCAAGATTTAAACCGTTGATTGAGTGCAGCAAATCCTCCCAGCCGCTTGATAATCATATTAGTGGCGGTGTTATCACTAATCACAATCATCTTCGTAGCGGTTTCCAAGGCTGAGATTTTTGTACCTGTAGCTGAATATTGCAGTTCTCCAGCTTGCCCAACTTTGACATCAGCAGTTATTTCTAACTGTTCATCAAGCTTGATTTTGCCAGAATCTACATCTTGAAAAAAGGCGACTAAAATAGGAGATTTGATTGTGCTTGCCGCAGCGATCGCTTGATTTGCACCAATCTGTACATATGCGCCAGAGTCAAGATCGACCACCATCATTTGCATGGACAAATCTTTTTCTTTGGCGGCTAGCTCTTTAATCTTAGTTAGCAATGACGTAGCTTCAGTTTTGAGAACGAGAGGAGCAATATCTTTTTCCGCTTTATTGACATCTTCTTTAGCGATCGCTTCAGGAATAATATTTTTTGCTCGCACAGATTGCTGATTTTGCCAAAAAGAGATCGCTGTCCCTGCGATCACACTCAAACCAATACCTGCGATCGCTAGACGGATAACTTGCCAACCCCAAGACTTGGTAGGAGATTTAATGGGGATCGGGCGATTATTTGAAGATTTTCGACGAATTTTTAAGTCGGTTTTATTTTCGGGGCGCTGATCTTGACGCTGATCTGAGCGCTGATCTGGGCGTGCTTCAATTCGACCTTGACGATTGGGTAAAGGTTTGACTTTATTTTCGTATCCTCGTCCTTCAAAATGGCTAGGAAATCGATTGTCAATGATCGGTTCTGGCGATCGCGTAGGTTCTGGCGATCGCAACAGGCGAGGCTTAGAGTCGGAACTAATAGGACGAGGAACAGATTCATTAATGCTTGTCACAGCCTTGGTGCGACGCTCTCGCAACTTACTTAAACGCGCTTCCCGACTTTTTTGGGTAGCGTCAGGCGATGAAAAGTTTTTTGGTTCCACTGCTATTTATAACTCCGATACAAAATGTCTCTACTGATATTAGTCAAGATGGGATGTAGCCCAGTTGACTTGGCGCATAATTCCCCGCAACATCGCTACTTCTGATGGATTCAGATTTGCGCGATCAAAGATATGCCGAAACTTTCGCAACCGATGAACGGCTGTATGTGGATAAACATAGCCGATCTTTAGCAATACTGCTTCAAGTTGCTGGTAGCAAGCTTCTATGTCTTCGCGGGTGGCTAGGGCTATGGGTGCAGACTTTATCAAATCTTGCGCGATTTGGCTAGTCAAATTTTCGTGACATTGGGAATTGTCCCACAGCAGTTGCAATTGATAACAACAAATGCCCACTGCTTGTGCCAAATTTAGCGATGGATAGTTGGGATTTACAGGGATTCGCATCACTTTCTGACAGTATTGAATCTCAGTATTGCTTAAGCCGCGATCTTCTGCCCCAAACACGATCGCACTAGTGGCAATTTCACTATTTGTCACCTGCGAGAGCCAATTCAAACCTTGAGGCGGTGTGGTCACTTTCATTTCGCCCTTATCGATTCGACCTGCGGTAGCGATCGCCCTCTGACACCCCCCTAGCGCTTCAGGCAAATTATCGACAATCCTTGCATTATCCAAAATTTCTGGGGCATGGACAGCCATATGCATTGCTTCTTCACTATGGCGATCGCATTTCGGATTAACCAGCCACAATTCCGACAGCCCGAAGTTTTTCATCACGCGCGCCACTGAGCCAAGGTTGCGTGCTCCCGCTGTCTCAACTAAAACGATTCTGATCTTAAACATAACTGCAATAATAGATCGAGCTATTGATGTTTTTACAACAAGGCAAGGCAAGTTATGGCAATCACACTAGATAAACCTATAGTTCAGACGATGACTCTTGAGGAGTTCTTTAGTTATGACGATGGGACAGATGCGATGTATGAGCTTGAAGATGGGAAATTAATATTAATGACGGCTGAAAGTGAAATCAATCGACGAATTGCTTCTTTTCTGTTTGCTTGTTTTTTGCAGCAGGGTATGCCTGCTTATCGGTTGTCGATGAAAACGGAAATTGTGACTACGGGTTCGCGCATTCGGGTTCCAGACTTGGTGTTATTTTCTGAGGAATTAGCGATCTCGATGGAAGGGGCAAAGCGATCTACAGTGATGTCAGAAATGCCAGCACCGTTACTGGTCATTGAGGTGGTGAGTCCAAATCAGAGCAGTCGTGATTATCGATACAAGCGATCAGAATATGCAGCACGAGGCATTGCTGAATACTGGATTATCGATCCGATTCAAGGGCGGATAACAATTCTGGAATGGGTTGATGGTTTGTATGAGGAGCAAGTCTATGAGGGAGATCAAGCGATCGCTTCTTTTGTGTTAAGCAATTTGGAACTAACAGCCGCACAGGTTTTGCAGGCTAAGTGATAATCAAGACAATTTACTAGCGCTGGAGAAAGAACTATGACACTTGCGATCGCTAAAAAAATGACCTTTGACGAGTTCCTCAACTATGACGATGGTACGGATATTTTGTACGAGTTGGAAAATGGAGAATTAATTCCTGTGTCTTCAGAAAGTGATATCAATCAACGAATCGCAATGTTTTTACTTGCGTATTTTTTAAAGAGTGGGATTCCTTTCTATCGCATACGGATGAAAGCCGAGGTTGCCGTAAATAGTGGACAAGTAGGTGTTCGTGTTCCTGATTTAGTAATTTATTCTGAGGAATTAGTGATCGCTATGGCAGGGGCTAGCCGATCGCTTGTTTTTATGGATATGCCGCCGCCGTTGTTGGTAGTTGAGGTGGTAAGTCCAAATCAAGCTAGTCGTGATTATCGCTATAAGCGATCAGAATACGCGGCGCGAGGCATTGCTGAATATTGGATTGTCGATCCGATCGCGCAAAAGGTAACCGTGTTTGAATGGGTGGAGGGTTTTTATGAAGAAAAGATTTATGAGGGCGATCAAGCGATCGCTTCACCAATATTTGCTAATCTTGAGTTGACTGCTGCGGAAATTTTGCAAATCACAAATAAACATTAAGCGTTTTTTATCCCGAATTTAAGTTATAGCTGTCGCCACTTGTATTAATACAAAACCAAACCCAAGAAAGCGGGAGGCGGCGCTTCGCGCCGCCTCCCGCTTTCGGGTTTTATGTCCTGATACACTTGGCGACAGCTATAATTGTTAATCTGTTTTCGTCTAGGATGCGTATGTATTAATAAAGCTTGCAAAAACTAAACTAGACCTGATTTGTTGACTGTTTTGTTTAAACCTGTCAATCAAACAGCGATTAACATCGGTAGTCAATGCTGCTATTTTTCTGAAACTATGAAACTTACCAATCAGACTGACGCAGAAATATTGCAAGCTTGGCGATCAGGAAGCAGTCAAGCTTTTGGCGTCTTTTACGATCGCTATGGTGAGTTGGTTTACCGTTTATCCTTGAGGATTTTGAGTAGTTCCCAAGAAGCTGAGGATTTGACTCAAGAAATTTTTATTCTGCTCAGTCGGAATACAACTTACGACAGTAAACGGGGATCGATCGCTACTTTTTTGACAGTCCTGACCCGATCTCGAGCCATCGACCGTCTCCGAAAAACGCGATCGCAACATCAGCATCTCCAAAAATGGGAACAGAGCATTGCTTTAGAACATGAACCCAGCAACTCATCACTCATGGAAAATGCGTCACTTGCCGAGCGTTCAGAAAAAGTAAAATCAGCTTTGGCTAATCTACCTGACAAGCATCGCCAAGTTTTAGAAATGGCATATTTTGATGGACTCAGCCAAACTGAAATCGCTAAAGCTCTGAGTACACCTTTGGGGACTGTAAAATCATGGGCGCGAAATGGATTGATTCGATTGAGAGAAAGTTTACAGGATTCGCTGGAGTGAAACTAAAGTAATCATGGCAAGACAAAATTATCCCCAAAATTATCCTCAAGATTGGGAAGAACTATTAGCAGGTTATGTTTTAGGGGATTTGGAACCTGAAGAGGTGACAGCAATGCATCGATTGATTGCTGAACATCCAGAAATAATTAGTGAGATTGATCGCTTACAAGAAACCTTAGCTTTGCTTCCGCTGGGATTAAATGAAAGTTATCCCGCCAGCGAGCTGCGCGATCGCATTGCCGCGATCGCTATTCCTCAAGCAGTTGAGGCTCCTTTAATAAATTCATCAGAGCCATCAACAAAAATTAGGCGATCGCCAAGCCAAAGGAATTTCTGGAAATTGGTATCAATAGGATTGGGGAGTATCAGTGCGATCGCCGCGATCGCCATAGTTGCATTAGGCTTCGACAGTTACCAAATGCGCCAACAAATTGCCACGAATCAAATAGAATTACAAAAATATCGCCAAGCGATCGCGCTATTGCAAGGTTCTGATAATCGGATGATTTCGCTCAAGGGTATGGGTGCAATTCCTGCGGCAACAGGCAGTGTAATGATCGCGCCAACTGAAAAAACCGCGATGATCAGTATTCAAAATCTAAGGCAAATTCCTCAAGAAAATAGTTATCGACTTTGGGCGATCGTGGATGGCAAGAAGATCGATTCTGCTCAGTTCCGTCCTGATGAAGAAGGCAAAGTCTTTGTAAAAGTGCCATTAGGTAGCGCGCTCAAACAATCTACGACTGTAATTATCACGATTGAGCCAAATAAAGATATGCCAGAACCAACTGGCGAAATGGTAATGAAAGGAGAAGTATGAACCACTCACTATTTATAGGACTCCTGTGTAATTTCTACTAAGGCGATATCTAACAATAAAAGTACCCGATTTATTAAAACCAAAATGTGGGTGTGCCGCGCGAAGCGCGGCACACCCACGGTAAAATCTTTTCAAGAAATCGCCTAAGGTTAAATTTGTCTCATCCAATTTACTAAGCCATGCGTATATCAAATAAGTAAACCTTGAATATGTTACTGCACATTAATTTTTTGCAAAGCGAGCTTACAACTATGAACTACAAATTTCTTGGACTTATTGCTGGTTTGACTTTAACTGCTGGAATTGTTTCATGTTCTCCTACACCTACAGCTGAGCAAGCAACACCCGTACCAGCTGCAACGGCTGGCAAACCTGCTGACGCCATGAAAAACGACGCGATGAAAGGCGACGCGATGAAGAACGACGCGATGAAAGGTGATGCCATGAAGAATAAAACTGGCGACGCCATGAAGAACGATGCGATGAAAGGAGACGCTATGAAGAACGATGCCATGAAGAATGATGCTATGAAGAATGATGCCATGAAGAATGATGCCATGAAGAATGATGCCATGAAGAATGATGCTATGAAGAATGATGCTATGAAGAATGATGCTATGAAGAATGAGAAGCCTGCTGATGCGCCTGTGGTTAGATAAAGGGCAAACCCTAATCATTTCGCCAATTTTAGGCTAAATTAGTTTCTAGAAATTCTTTCCTATTGATCGCGATTTTTCTATTTCAAAGAGACAATGTAAAAACCGCGATCAATAAATCACTTCTATTTATATTTCGAACGTCAAGTAAATCTAGTAGATGGAATCTATTTACTTATCTAACGCATTAAGTTTTCAATATTAAGGTTTTAGTATTTTGCTACTAGACATTAGGATAGCTGAGCTTTTCACTATTAATTCTAATCTCTAATCTTAATCTAATCACCAAGTTTAATTAGGAGAGTCCATTATGGATAAAAATTTGCTGCATCGTCGTCGTTTTTTAACTTATGCAGGATTAGGAGCTTTAGGGATTGGAAGTGCAGCATGTGTAGCTCAATTTGGTGCTGCCAAATCATCTACACCGAGCATTTCTAAAACATCTGCGGAGGAAACTCCTAAGGTTGATATTCCTAAATCCAATAATTCTGAAGGCTCTCAAGTGGCTGTAAATAACGCATCAACTGGTCAAAAAATACCAGAGTTTCAAGGGATTTCGCAATGGTTAAACTCTAATCCTTTGACTGTTCAAGATTTAAAGGGGAATGTAGTATTGATTCAGTTTTGGACTTTCTCTTGTATCAACTGTCAACGTACACTCCCTTATGTGACGAAGTGGCATGATCAGTATGTCGCGAAAGGATTGAAGATTATTGGTGTGCATACGCCAGAGTTTGCCTTTGAGCGTGATGCGAACAACATCAAAGATGCGATGCAGAAACATGGCATTAAATATCCAGTTCCTATTGATAATGAGTTTAAAACTTGGAAAGCTTACGGCAATGAGTACTGGCCGCATCTGTATTTAGCCGATCGCCAAGGCAATCTTGTATACGACCATATTGGCGAGGGAGCTTATGAGAAGACAGAGCAAACAATTCAAAAACTATTAGGATAAAGTCAATGGGACTATCTCCTCTTACGATCGCCTTAGCTATATCAGGTGGTTTATTAACCGCGTTTTCACCATGCGTTTTGCCAATTTTACCAATTATAATTGGGCGATCGCTACAAACCCATCGCTACGGACCGATTGCCCTAGTCGCAGGAACGATGAGTGGCTTTGCGATCGCTGGTAGTTTATTAAGTATCGCTAGTCTTTGGCTAACGGGCTTGGCTAATTTTATTCGGATCTTAGCGATCGCGATTTTACTAGTTCTTGGCTTTTTATCAATGTTTCCGCAATTGAGTTATGTTTTGAGCGCGAAGTTACCAATTCCTAAGTTCAAAGAACCGAATAGAATCAATTTAACTGGCGAATTTCTACTCGGTTCCCAATTAGGGCTATTATGGACTCCTTGCGCGGGACCAGTATTAGGCAGCATCTTAGTTCTCGCCGCAGCCGATCAACAAATTCTCACTGCTTTTGTTTTGCTGATTTTCTATGGGATTGGCGCAGGAATCCCGATGTTATTGATTGCCTATGCCAGCCGATATTTTAGTAAATCATTTGTGAGATTGCGCGCTCATAGTAAACTTTTGCAAAGAGTTGGCGGGTTAATGATCTCAATTACCGCGATCGCAATTATTCTGGGCTGGGATGTCAAATTACAACTTTGGTTAGCACCGTTATTTCCTCCGTTAGTGCTATAGGTTTTAAAACGCAAAGTGCCCTGACTGAAACCAAGACTGAATCCAAATATTTTTTTCACCCCGCTAAATATATGAGTTCAAATACGAGTTCAAAGTCTGCGAGTCCGAAATCTGCTCCTGCTCCCAAACAAGCAATATTCATTAAAATATTCCATTCATTTAATCTCATCGCTCTGATCCTAATGGCATCTAGCGGTATGCAAATCTACAATGCAAATCCAGTCTTTGGTGGCAGAGAAGGATGGCACTTCCCAAAACTTTTACTATTGGGTGGATGGCTAGGCGCTGGCAGGAATTGGCATTTTGCAGCGATGTGGTTATTTTCGATGAGTCTGCTGATTTATGGAATATATATCTTTCTCACCAAACGTTGGAAAAATCGTTTTGCCTCTGACAAAGACATTCAAGCTCTCCAAGCCAAAAATCCCAAACGTAAAAATTATGCTTGGCATCGCATCGCTTATACAGCGATTATTCCTGTTTTGATCATCGCGATTTTTTCTGGTTTATGTATGTATAAACCCGCTCAGTTTGCATGGGTTTCAGGTTTATTCGGCAGTTGGCAAAATCTCCGTGT
>JBBRMK010000045.1:0-37517 GCA_038230875.1 Pseudanabaenales cyanobacterium | reverse complement strand
CCCTATGCTTGTTTGATAGACATGCCGATTGACGGCGATGCTGCCATAGGGTGTTTGATTTGTTAATCTTTCTTTTTGCCTCCAACTATACTAATTAAGCCTACCAGCTTTTATCCCTTACATCAAATTTTGGTCACACCCAACCACATTTACTGTAAGCTTATCAGTCACAAAATGATGGAGAAAATTAATGAGTAAACCGACTATTCTTTGTGTTGATGATGATCGCAATGTTTTGCTGACCCTCAGAACTCAGTTAATGATGGCTTTTCCTGACTATGCGATCGCAATTGCAGAGAGTGGTGAGCAAGCTCTGACATTGACTGAAGAGTTATTGGCTGATGGGGTAGAAATACCTTTAATGATTGCTGATCAGATCATGCCAAATATGAAAGGCGATCAGTTATTGATTGAGATGCATTCTCGCTATCCTGAAGTCATTAAAGTGATGTTGACAGGGCAAGCCAGCGCTGAGGATGTCGGCAATGTGGTCAATCGGGGTAATCTCTATCGCTTTATGTCTAAGCCTTGGAATGAAACCGATCTGAGCTTGACAGTGAAGGCGGCTCTAGAGCGTTACGAGCAAGAAAAGATAATTGCTCAGCAACAAGACTCTCTAAAACTAGCTAATTTCCAGTTGAAGTTATTGAATGACAATTTAGAATGCCTTGTAAAAGAGCGAATGGAGCTACTTCAACAAGAAATTTGCGATCGCGAAGATCTCGAAAAAAATTTCCGCATTAGTGAAACTAGAAATCAAGCAATGATTCAGGCTATTCCTGATCTATTGCTGCGGGTTAAGCCTGATGGGACTTGCTTAGAATGCGTTTTGCCCAGAAATGCGGCAAATTTTTTGCCAGTGACGCATCATCTGTCTGAGGTGTTAACCCCACAGCATCTAGAGGCTGAGCTAAAGCTGTTTGAGCAAGTGCTGACCACTGGAGAGATGGGGATGATCGAGCATCAACTGCTTAAGCATGGCAAAATTACTTATGAAGAGGTGAGAGTTACAGCTTGCGGAGAAGATGAGTTACTTCTGGTAGTGCGCGATGTTAGCGATCGCAAAAAAACGGACACACAACTGCGAGAAGCTGAATTATCTCTCCAAAAAAGTGAGCAGCGTTATCGTGTGCTGATGGATGGAGCTAGTGATGCGATCTTTCTGGCAAATCCCCAAGGCAACTTGATTGAAGTCAATCAAAAAGCCGCAGAACTCTTGGGCTATAGTCGCGATGAGCTAAAGAGTTTACACATGTCGCAAATTCATCCTCCTGAAGCCCTCAAAGCATCGCGAAATCATTTCAAAAATGTTACTCAAAATAATTTTGCGCCGATGCTGGATAGTATTGCATTACGAAAAGATGGTAGTCAGGTTCCTGTAGAGATTACGACAAGTCGTATTGAAGTCGATGGCGTAATTATCGCTCAAGGGATTTTTAGGGATATTAGCGATCGCAAAAAACTTGAGTTAGAATTAGCCGAGAGTGAAGCTAAATTCCGCCGTTTGGTCGAAGGCTCAAATGATCTGATCTGGTCATGTGACCATACTGTCTTTACCTATCTCTCGCCACAATTCAAGAAACTCTTTGGTTTAGAACCCGATGAATGGATAGGCAAAGAATTTATCGATCTCGTTCATCCAGATGATGTCCAAAATTTTAATATTTCTGAATTTCGGCATCGACACCAAGACGGTAGATATCTGTGGGTAAAAGTCAACCCCACGCCCATATATGACTGTGAAGGGATTGTAATTGGTTATCAAGGGACTTTAACGGATATTAGCGATCGCAAACAAAGAGAAGTCGAGCTATGGCAAGCCCATCAAGAACTAAATTATCACATCGACAACTCTCCCCTCGCCACCATAATTTGGGATCATGAGTTTCGAGCTAAGCGCTGGTCAGCCAGTGCCGAGAAGATTTTTGGCTGGAAATCGGAAGAAGTTTTAGGCAAGAATTTTTTCGACTGGAAATTTGTATATGAGCCTGACATTCTTGGTGTCCAAGAAGCTGCCGCCAAACTCTTGCAAAGTGGACAAGCCAGTTGCCACAACCGTAACTATCGTAAAGATGGCTCGGTGATCTATTGTGATTGGGATAACTCAGTTTTATTAGATGAGGCTGGCAATCTCATCTCAATGACTTCTTTAGTACAGGATGTTAGCGATCGCAAACTTACTGAGTTAGCTTTAAAACAAAGTGAAGCCAAGCAACGGGCTTTATTAAGTGCTTTGCCAGATCTGATCATGCAGGTTAATCGAGAGGGTATATATTTGGATTTTCTACCAGCCAAAACTTTTCACGTTCTCGGTGAATTTGATACCGTTATTGGCGCAAGCGTCAATGAATGCTTTCCTCCAGACTTGGCAGAAAAAAGGATGACTGCGATCGCATCGGCTCTAGAAACTAACGAGATGCAAATCTACGAGCATGATATTTGTGTCGAAGGCATATGGCAAACTGAAGAATGTCGCGTGGTGGTATGTGGTGAAGATGAGGTAATGGTTGTGGTGCGGGATATTAGCGATCGCAAGCAATCAGAACTAGCACTACTAAAAGCCCTAGAAGCGATCCAAGAACTAAATAGTCAACTCGAACATAGAGTGCAAGAACGGACATTAGAATTATTTCAAGCTAGAAATTTCCTGCAAGCCATTATTGATAATTTACCCGTAGCTCTATTTGTTAAAGATGCTTCGCCAGAAAATTTCGGTAAGTATTTACTATGGAACAATACTAGCGAAATTATATTTGAGCGCTCAAAAGAACAAGCGCTTAACAAGACAGTCCATGACCTCTTCCCAAAATCACAATCTGATATCTTTCATGAACAAGATTACGCCTCCTTGCAAAATCGTCAGGCAGTCAGATTTTTTGAAGAGACAATTAATACTTCTAGTATTGGTGAAAGAATTTTGCATACGATTAAAGTTCCGATCTTCGATCCCAATGGAATTCCCCAGTATTTGGTTTGCATCTCTGAAGATATCACCGATCGCAAACAAGCTGAACTTAATTTACAAGAGAGTAACGAGCGTTTTCGGGCGACCTTTGAGCAAGCTGCTGTTGGCATCGTCCAAGCTGACTTAGATGGCAAATATGTCAAGTTCAATCAAAAAATTCAAGATATTTTAGGATATTCAGAAGCTGAACTGTTGCTAAAATCTGTTGATGAAATTACGCATCCTGACGACATAGCAGCAGATAGACATAACTTTGGTCTCTTGCTATCAGGAGATTTGCAGACATTTAATATAGAAAAACGGTTCATTCGCAAAGATGGCGGATCTGTCTGGACTAATCTATCGGTTTCATTAGCGCGCAATCTTGACGGAGATCCACAGTATTCTATTGGCATTATTCAAGATATTAGCGATCGCAAACAAGTTGAAATGAATCTCACCGAAAGTGAAGAGAGATTTCGGGCTACCTTTGAGCAAGCCGCGATCGGGATAGTGCAACGCAAATTAGAAGGAGAGTTTGTCAATGTCAATCAAAAGTTTTGTGATATTGTCGGCTATTCCGAAACCGAACTACTCTTAAAATCTTTTGCAGAAATTACTCACTCCGATGACTTAGAGAATGAACATGCTCTCATAAGGCAACTGATCGTGGGAGATTTGTCCACCTTTACCATAGAAAAACGATACATTCGTAAAGATGGAGGGATTGTCTGGGCTAGCATAGCTGTCGCCTTAGCTCGAGACGTTTTTGGAGAACCGCAATATTTAATTGGTGTTGTTCAAGATATTAGCGATCGCAAACGCACTGAAGAAGAACGCGATCACCTACTCAAAAAAATCTCCAGACTCAATTTTAAGCTTGAACAAAAAGTAGAAGAACGCACTCAAGATCTTTCTGAAGCCATCCAAGACTTAAAAACGACCCAACAAGAATTAATCCTATCGGGCAAAATGGCAGTCCTTGGTCAGCTTACTGCCAGCATTGCCCATGAAATCAATACACCTCTAGGCGTGATCCGAGGCTCAGCCACTAACATTGTTTCGGCTTTCAATACTTCACTGATCCAGCTACCCATTTTATTGCAGCGCCTGAACCCTGAGCAAAAAATCGACTTTATCGACTTAGTTAATTTTTCAGTTCAACAACCATCAATGTCCACCAGAGCCGAAAGACAACTACTGCAAGAATGGGAAGAGGAACTAGATAAATTAAATATAGTCGAAGCCTCTGCGATCGCCTTTGAGCTGATACTTCTACGTCTTGATCCCAAATCAATAGACTTTCACGCAATCTTGCGATCTTCAGAATGTCTAGAAATATTGCAAGTCGCCCATAGTCTAGTTACACAGAGCCAAAATATCCAAAGCATTCAGCAGGAAGTCGATCGCGCCGCCAAAATTGTGTTTGCCCTTAAAACCTATAGCCACCATAACCAAAACGATGAGAAGATCTCGATCAACATTATCGAAAGCATCGAAGTTGCTCTCACCCTCTATGCAAATCGCCTAAAACAAGGCATTGAGGTCAATCGCCGCTATGCTACCGAGCTACCTATGGTTTTAGGCAACCCCGATCAGCTCACTCAAGTATGGGTAAATTTGATTGACAATGCCATCTATGCGATCGGGGAGCAAGGCACATTAGAAATTGTCGTAGAGCCACAAGCTGATTTTCTGATGATCGAGATTACAGATTCGGGTAGTGGAATCCCTGTAGAATATATTTCTAGGCTGTTTGAGCCATTTTTCACGAGCAAACCAAGGGGAGAGGGTAGCGGACTGGGGTTAGATATTGTCAAACAAATTATACTTAAACATGATGGGGATATTCAAGTTCGCAGTCAGGTCGGTCAAACCACTTTCTCTATTCTTTTACCAATAGGAAATATAGACAATGTCTAAATATACAATCCTCTGTGTGGATGATGAACGCAATGTTCTACTCACCCTTAGATCGCAGCTAATAAGATGTTTCCCTGATTGTAAAATTGAAATTGCGGAAAGTGGATCTGAAGCACTAGAAGTCCTTAAAAAATGCTTCTCTAATAGCAAAGAGATAGCTCTTGTGATTGTCGATCAGATCATGCCAATGATGAAAGGAGACGAGCTATTAATTGAAATTCATTCTCGCTACCCTGCAATTATCAAAGTGATGCTGACAGGGCAAGCCAGCGCCGAAGAAGTCGGTAATGTCGTTAATCGAGCTGAACTCTATCGCTTTATCTCCAAACCTTGGAATGAAATAGATTTACAGATGACTGTAACTGAGGCTCTACGGCGTTATCAGCAAGATCAGCTAATTGCCCAACAACGACGAGCGTTAGAAGATAACCTTCAACAAAGTCAACATTTTATTAAGAGAATTACCGAGTCAATTCCCAACCTCCTTTACATATTTGATATTGATGAACAATCCAATGTATATGCAAACTATGCGACCAAAAAGCTGTTTGGCTACTCTGTCGAAGAAGCGAGCCGATTAGAATTTAGAGCATTTTCTGATAACTGCCACCCCGACGATCACCATAAATTTTATGAAAGTTTACAGAGTTGCTCCAATCTGGAAGATGGAGAATTTTTGGAAACAGAATATCGAATAAAAGATACTCAAGGTCAATGGCGATGGATACTCAGTCACCATACAGTATTTCTCCGTGCCGAAGACTTACGCCAAAGACTAAATGCCTCAGGTATGACTGAAGAGTTAATTGATACTGTTTATGGGATTGGTTACCGTCTTAAGGTTTCTCCACAAACTCTTTTAGCACAGCCCCTAGTAGAAATGTTGAAAGTCGCGACTGAAGGCAAAATTCCTGTAAAAGTTCTTGTAAATAATGCTCTCTCAACAAACAAAGCTCCAGAGAATAAGTTTTCAGATGGAATTGCAAAGATTAAAGAAAGATTTGATGCGTCTTTAGAAGAACGAATGAAGGTTTTATTGGAGGCAGAGCGATCGCTGCAACAGGGGAAACTAACAAGCGATCAAAGAATTGCTGCAAAAGATGACATACATCGTTTGGCAGGTACGTTGGGGACATTTGGTTATCCTGAAGCATCAGAAATTGCGAAGGGGCTTGAAAGTCTCTTAATTGGTACAAATTTACTAACTGAGTCGGAAATTATCAGGATAAATCAACTGATATTGAAATTAGGAAAAGTGATCGCCAAATCATCAGATCCAGTTACGCTCGCAGTCTTATCTGAATCACTTAAGCCAATAGTGCTATTTCTCGGTGAAGATCTTAAATTTGCAGATGCTCTATACCTAGAAGCGATCGCTAATGGGTTTCGATTTAAAATGTTAGAGCCTGCGAACTTGAAAGAAAATTTGGAGGAATGGATTACAAAAGATACTATTTCCGTGGTTTTGATAGCTCTCAATCCCAAAGATCTAGAATCAGAGCATTTGTTGCAATTATCAATATTAAAGCAATATTTCCCATCAATTCCAGTGCTAATCCTTGCCAATCACACCAACCACGACCCACAGGATATTTTGCGCGAACGGGTTGAAGTTGCTCGAAGAGGAGGCGATCGCTACTTGCTTCAGCCGATAGCTCTAAATGAGATATTTGTGATTGTCAATCAATTAATAATTCAAATGCGATCGCAGTCACTAGCAATTTCCGAGACAGAAAAAGCAAAAATTATGGTCGTCGATGATGACCCAATAATTTTGGAATTCTTGACGAATTTGCTGCAACCATGGGGTCTACAAGTTACTTGCTTGGGTAATTCTCTAGAGTTTTGGGAAGTTTTAACTGCTACTCAGCCAGATCTGTTGATACTGGATTTAGAAATGCCAACTTTTAAGGGGATAGAGCTATGTCAAGTAATTCGCAGCGATCCACAATGGATTAGTTTGCCGATCTTAATGATTACAGCAAGACAAGAAGCAGAAATCATCGCTCAGGCTTTTGCCGCAGGATGTGATGACTTTGTTCGCAAACCAATTATCGAACCAGAGTTAATTGCGCGTATTATCAAACATTTAGAACCATCGCGAATTCGTCAAAAATCTTTAATTCAAAGAAGACTCAAATCAGGTCCATAACAAACTCAAAAACTTATCTCAAAAGCCGAGCTGAGATACCCCTCTCTTCCCACTCAAGAAATGGAGCTACCCGCGAATTACAATAATATTTCGACCATCAGGACTAATAGCATTTTCAGTCGTAGTCCGATCGCTAATCGACGGCAACCCAGAACGGCGATCAAAAATCACTAGCCAACCAGTATCCAAACTTAAACCTGATAGATACTTATCCAATTGCTCCAACCCCTCATGAAGCGGATCTTTTTTACCATCGCGCCATACCTTCAACTCCATACCTAAGGTCACATCCCGATATCTCAAACAAATATCCATTCGCCCCGAACCGATCGCATATTCCCTCTCCAACGTACCACCGCCATTAACGACACGATGTAAAAATGCCATCATCACTAAATGCGGCGCAATCTCTGGATAGTTAGTACTTTTAAATAATGGCTCACCATGTTGTCGCCAGAATTTGAGAAATGCTTCCAATAATTGTTCTGGCAGAAGCTGACCCAGTTCGCTTAACCAAATTGGCTGGATATAGCCAATAGAAGCCGTAGTGTTATAGGTTAGTACTCGCGGTAATACCTCTTGATAAATAGGATTGGCAATCTCTAAACCAGATTCATTTTTACATAGTCCCAAATCTAGAACATAACGAATATCATCCTGCGGCACGTCTGGTAGTTCAAGCCCCGCAAGGATCGGTTGAATTACAGCCCTCACCCGATCCTCTCTTAATCTCTCCGCCAAACTATCCAAATGCGTATCCTGTCTTTTGATCAAGATATCTTTCGCTTGATTCACTAATTCAGCCGTAATGGAAATCGTAGGATCTTCAGCGATGTATTCCGTAATTTCCTTAGCGATCGCATTCACCAACCAAGGCTGTCCCTGAGTGAGATGAAAAGCTAAAGCGATCGCTTCATCGGTAAATATTTGTCCTGTTGCTTCTGTATGTTGCAGGTAGAGACTTCTCACATTTTCAAGAGTGAAATTACTCAGAGTAAAGGAACGTACTTTGATATTAAAAGGACTTGACGTATTTAGGCGAGTGCCTACGGCAGGCGAAGCGCCTACGCTACCACCAGAAGCTAATTTATAATCCCTAACATCTCGCATCCCGATTAAAGTCACCGACTGTGGAAACCCATGCGGACGGCGCGGAAATCCAGATCTAATTTGTCGTAATATGGAAATCAAAGTCTCATCGCTGAGCGCATCGATCTCATCTAAAAACACTACCAATGGACGCGACGACTCCTGTGCCCATGCACTCAAGAATGAGCCAATCTGACGACCTGAACTCCCTGAGATATCATTATCAGCTTGTAACTCTGCTGGCAAATAAAACCTGATCGCATCCTGCCATTCATCTAATATCGCCCTCTCCGCCGCATCAGGATCGTGCGAAAACACAGCTCCCACTTCTAAGGACAACATTACCGATGTATATTGACCGCTTGCTGTCAATTTTTGAGCAAGCGTGAGCATTGCTGTCGTTTTACCCACCTGACGCGGCGCATGGATTACGAAGTAATTTTCCTGAGCAATTAACTTTTCTAGCTCAGGCAAGCGATCGTCCGCAGGCAACATGTAATGTATATCAGCTTTGCAAGGACCAGCAGTATTAAACCATTTCTTCATAATCGGCAACGTTAGATGTTATCCATGTCCAATATATAGCAGCCAGACGAGCAAACTGCTTAAAAGCTTGTAATCCCGTTGGAGTAACTGAGTATAAATATTTATCCATATAAATTCTATGGCAGATAAGAGACAATTATCTGCTCTAAGATATTTCTGTGACAAAATCCATCAATTATTTTAGGGATAGGCATTTTACTTGAATTAAATTCCTAAAACACCTGTTGAGCCAATATTTATACGTAGTTTAGATATCGGATTCTCTTGCTTGCAGGCTTTCATATTTAAATATCAAAATGCTTGAGAGAAGAGGGAATCATTCTTGGTATGCTTTGAGGCTGATACATTGCGTCCTGTCTTTCCTGCATCAAAATGTCCTTGTCTGTCTGGCGGATATATTCATCAGTGCTTACTATGCGCCGTAAGCATAGTACAGAGCTGCCAGCAATTACAGCTAGAGCGGAGCAAGTCGGTTTTACCCAAGAGGCTTTACTATTAAAGCTTAAGCACAATCCAATTCCATAGATACCAATAGTGGCAATTAGACCGCCCCATATTGCCATGGTTAATTGTAATCTCGCCTCTTGTGCATTAATTTGTGACAAATTGTTAGACATAAATAACTCCTAAAAAATAGCGCCTAAGATTGAGCCAAACATTATTGAAAACCAGAGATACAGCACTCCGAATTTAAGGCTAGGTTGTATGTGGATAGCTCGGGCGCAATAAAACCACAGAGAAAGTAAAAAGCTAGCTGTAAGTATTCCTACAATCCATACAAGATTGCCGCTTACGTCATTTCTGACAATCTCAATTAGGATTGAGGTTAAAAATGTTGAAGCTGCCATGCGGACAGTTAACACAACAATAAAGTCTGGGAAGGCAGGAACGTCTAATTGCCTCCGTAACTGTCTTGTCGTTTGATTTGAGGGATGGTCGCGATCGCTACGCACTCTCAACCTTTCGATGCGATCGCCAAATATCCCTGAAGATAAGGGAACATTAATATCGTGGCTATCATCAATATCACGATCGACACGATCATAATTATTTTGGTCAGAGGTATTTCTTAGTCTCATTGATTTATTCCTCTTAAAACGTTACAGTCTTAAAAACTCATAGAGATTTCAATGCTTGGGATGGCTTACAAGTAGATAAAGGAAGCAAGTGTGAGAGAAGATATTTGCTTAATTGATTCCATTGTAATAATTCCCGCAACAATATGAGTTAGGCTGCTAGCCTTGATGTTCATTGCTGCGGAGGATGGGGTGAGTAAATCGCAATCTTCTACTAGGCGAAGATAGGAGCGAAGTCGAACTTCGCCGTGGGTGACCATAATTTTGAAATTAATCGCGCAAGGGGCGATCGCTTTGATACCGATACCATCTCCAACTAATACTTCATTGACTGCTAGATTGTTAAAGTCAAAGGAATATTGTGGGGCGATCGATGAGATGAGAGCGCTGACATCACGATGATTATTCATCTCTCGATAGATAGGTGTGATATTAACTACGCTAAGCTCTGATTTTGAGTTAACCGTGCAACAATGCATAAGGCGGTGACGGGTTAAAGTTGCTGGCATAGTGCTTTTCTCTCAGACAAATTAAGTTTGTGGAGATCGGAACTTTATAGGGGATTGTTTTCTATGCTAGTTACAGTAACAGAGTACTTGAAAGGAATTTTGCTGGAATTTTACTGTTTTAGATTCGACCAGAAATCTCATCACGTTTTAAGTGCAACCATTCAAGTTCGATGGGGTTCATCTTCGAGCAATAGGGAGGCAACTGAAATAACACTAAATCTAGAACTTACATAGCGGTGCAAATAGATTTTCATTTGCAGCAAGATTCCAACAAATATTTTTAAATGGATAATGCTTAAATTGATTTCATTGAGACAGAGAAGATGATCTTTCATCAATATCAAGTTCAATATTCAAAGAATCAGAAATAGAGGAATTATGAATCTTAAGTTTTGTGCATTATCTCTATGCTTTACGATCGCCACTTCAGTAATTGTGGCAAGTAGCAATGCCTCAGTTTCAGCGGAAACTTTTGTTCTTAATGGAAACAAGGCGCTCAATACTAATAGGAACTTTCGCCTGATTGATGGACATCCACGCTTGTCGATCTGGGATCACAACGTCAATGATGCTGATCAAAATTTTGATCGGCGGACAGGTAAAAAAGGCGGTGAGCTATTAGTCCATCGCAGCACAGGCAATTGTTTGAATGCATATCGTCGCTTTAATGGAGCGGAAGTTAATGTTTATCCTTGCGCTCCTAATTCTGATGATCCAGATCAGAATTTTAACATTGAATCTTTGTCTAATGGAGAGGTTCAGATTAGGGTTTCTAATACTAATCTTTGTATAGACAGTCCAACTCGTGACAATGGTGGTAAAGCTACGGTATGGCAATGTGTTGCTAATGCTAACCAGCGTTTTCGGATTAATGGTAGTACTACTCAACCGCCTCAGCCACCTCAGCCACCAAGTACTTCTGGACAGATTATCTTGCCTTTCAAGTCTGGGCAAACTTGGTATGTATGTCAGGGGTATGGCGGTAGTCCTTCCCACCAAAAATATTTTGCCTTAGACCTCTCAATCGGTCCTGATTTCGGCTCGACAGCTTGCTGGCCGACTGATGGCAAGAACTTTAGCCGCTCTGCCAATCAGCCACTACTAGCACCTGCTGCTGGTAAAATTTATCATGTTGAAACAGATTTGGTATGCCTATCTATTGATAGTAAACGGAGTATGCTGCTCGGTCATATTAAAAATAGAGTTGCGAATGGCACAACTGTGAAACAAGGTGATGTTATTGGAGATATATCTGCTGCTAACAAAGCTAATGGTGGATTTTCACATATTCATTTAGAGGCTCGTAGCTCATCTAGATGTGCTGTTGGTACTTCCATTCCTATGACTCAAGCTAATAATTTTCAACTTATTGGCGTAGGAGATTTACCCTCAGGCAAACCAAATACATATTTCAAGAAGGCGCTCACTCGTCCTTAAGTTGTTGAGAGTTTGGTTGTTGGATTCAGAAAAACGCAATCGCATTTTACATCCTCGTAAAGTGCGATCGCTATTCTGTTTCTAACAGATAGTATTTATGCAGATAAACCAAGAACTCAAGTTCTTGGCTAAAAGCTCAAGTCCACTGAAGTGGACTACAGGATATTATTAAGAGAAAGATTGAAAAGGTTTGAGGTAGAGGGTTGGGGCGTTGAGAATCGCGCTTGAGTACAGGGATATTGCGTAAGTCTTGATAGAAAGAGAGTTCCAACAAAAGTCCAGCAATAATTCCCAAATAATGAATGCTAAATTAGCTTTGTTGAGATAGAAGAGAAGGCAACCGCTTCACAGCTTGCTTTTGAAGACTTTCTTAGCTTATAACATCTTGTGTACTTTGTCCATAGATGCTGATAAGAGTCGATCTGATTTGATGAATTCTATCCTTTGAGAGAATGTAAATTATGATGCTTCTAAAAAAGATCGCTGCTGCTGGAATTGCTTCTGGAGTCGCTTTGGCTACCGTTGCTACCATGTCTCCTTCACCTGCTCATGCTAACTGGTGGGCTGGCAATGAGAGATCTGGTTCCTGCTACATTCCCAATCGTCAAACTAATTTTACTTATCAATTTGGGACTTATCGAGTTGTAAATGGTGCTCGTCAGATTGGTGGATTTTACATTAATCCTCGCCATCAATTTGGAGGTGGTGGCACTATTCCTATTCAATATCGAGTGAATGGTGGAGGTTGGATCAATCGGAATCTTGTTCTCAATGACACCAGCCGCAACTATATTGATTTTGGCAACGGTGTCAAAAGTTTTGATTTCCGCTTTCTGCGACCTAGTGCTGAATCTCTTGGTGGAGGAAGTACTACTTCCTTCAAGTTCAACTACGACCTAGATCGTTAGTCTGAGGGTGTTTTTACTCCAATAGCGATCGCATTGAATTTATTTCTTCGCGATCGCTATTTTTTTGAAGCGATACTATGAGGTACTTATGCAATATCGTTTTCTAATTTCAATTCCAGTTGCTTTGTTGTGCTTTTTGGCAAAGACAGATCTAGCCTTGTCAGGTGGAGGTGAGACAACTGAGCAAGTAACTGCAACACCTACAGCATCGCCAACCCAACCCCCCCCCGAACAAGCTACAGTTAATGTGCCTGTGAGTCAAAGTGCTTCGGCGTTGTCTTTACAGCAAAATGGAATAAATAACTTTGCTAGTATTGGTACAACGACAGTTCCTAATTGTGGTGGGTTTTGTATATATACAAATGTCAGAAACATTTCAGGAAACACTGTAGGATTGAGTAATTCGCAAACAGAGATTTCGGCAGGTCTTATGTGGCAAATTTCGTCTCCTGATCAGACTAATGTTGATACTCAGCGACGTTTAGCGGATGCTCAGGTTGGCAAAAGTGAGGATGAGTTAAGATTCTCTTGGATGAAGGAGCTAACTACAGCTATTAGAGTCGGAAATATGGCAGATGCTAACGGTATTGCGATTTTGCTGGCTCCAAAGTTGGGTAAGACTCCTCAGCAGTTGCTCAATGAAGTTATCAGAATGAAGTTGTGAAGTTATGGCATTGACTTCACAATCATGGGTTTGACTATTAGACCATTGTCATAGGCTGTCTTTCTAGCAAATTTCCAGCATAGTTTGGATGTTTTGACAGTTTATAGTTCTCATGTTTACCGACAAAGTATCTTTGGTTAGGAGAGTTGATACTGTGCAACAAGTAGAACTACTGGTTACAAGTGTAATGCTAACAGCAGTATTGACATTCGCAGGATATTATCAGGAGAGCAAGGCTATGTCTTTCCCGAATCCTAGTGTTAGTCAGAGCTAAGATAGAGAGTAGATTTTACCTACTCAGTTCTAGCAACAAGTCGAAATCCTTGCGTTCCATGAATAGCAGTGAATAAATATTGATCGATAAAAGCTTTATCAACATGAGTAAGGGGACTTAGGGTATCTGAGATTTTATTCCTAATCTTACTAATGTCACCACTGACATTTTTTAACTGAATGCCGCCAAAAAGTTGAGCGATTTCACTTTCGCTAATAGTACGATCATTGCTGACCCAGCCTAAATGATGTAGAAATAAGCAAGTACGTCTGTGAGTGATAGTAAAAACTCGACTATCTTCAGAGTGGTGAAGTTCGATCACTGGTACTTCACGTTTCATTCCATTAAAAGTCACAGTTAGGTAAGCTTGACTTGAACATAAACTCAGTATTTTAGGCATTGTTAATTCATTAACTATAACGTTTTCAGTTAAATGGTCAACAAATCCATTTATGGTGTGTTGGGGATCTACAAACTTGGAAAGACAATCATAGCTGGTCTCGTCATAGTAATTCTGAATCACTGCTCTGCCTGCATCCATAACTGTTCCAGTCAATGAGACTACAGCACTGGGTTTCTTCTTTGCCGTAATTGCATATTGGATTAATGACAGCCCATCCCCCTGCAAGGTAGAAGATGGATCGGCTTTGACACTTATATCAAGAATGAATAAGTGAAACTTGGGATGATGATCAATCAAAGACTGTGCTTGAGATATAGTTGCTGAGCGTGCAACAATAATGTCGTCAAACTGATTACATGGTGAACCTGATATAGCTCTCCACACTTGTCCCGATCTGGATAGGGAATCTGCAATCATGTTTAATAGTGTACTTTCATCTTCTACTACTAGGATTCTTAATTCAGGCATTTGGAACTCCTGCGTATGTTTGCGAAAGAAAATATTTGATATATTCAATTTCTATTTGTGTAGAGACTTGGCATAAATCGTATAAACGTCTAACTTCAGTCATTGCCCAATCTACATTGTGATGATGAACCGAAAAGTCCCACTTCTGTCTTTCCCATTCATTTAAATGCTGTAAAATAGGTTGTAATGATTCTGAATCAATTTTAGATTTTTGTTCAAGTATATTTTGTTTGTATAGTTCTCTTAAGTTCCCAATTTCTGACTGGGATAGAAATTTTTCAAATTGGTTAGATGTGATTGGATTTAAATCGGACAACAAAGAAACCATTGACGTAAAATAATCGCTTCTACTAAATTTTAATATTCCATGTCCAAACTTTTGGGCAACTTTGCTGCCATATAAAAGCTCTCCATTTATACCGACAGAACTATAAGAAGTGAGTTTTGTCTCTAGTCCTTCATCCACCAATATCAACAAAGCACCCCAAAATTTATAGTTACAGTAAATCTTTTGGCTGACTGAAATAGCTTGAGATGGGGTAGTTACTTCCGTTGCTATAACTAGATTTCTTCCTTCTCCCCAATGACTAGTTTTGACCTCTTTCAGCTTATCTAGAGAATCAATGATGGTACATTCCGTAGCTATATCTTTACTCAAATCGATTATTTTTTTTGTAACCTTACCTGTAACGTTATTGCCCAAAATAATTATTGAATCAATAGGTAAATACATTCGTTTTATCTTTCAATATTTATAGAAGTAGTTTGTATACTTATGAATTCTATATCCATAGAACTTAGATAAAAGGTAGCCAAACAAAATTTATTTTATTGCAGCAATTTTCCAGCAAATACATACAATTTGAATTCGTTTATAAGTATTTTTTAAGATATTTGCAGGATAATTGACTTCAATATTTCCAGCAATTTTCCAGCAAAACTTGAAATGCTTTATCCTGTAATCTATTTCATGACTTAGATCTTGCCTCTATGCAAATACTTCTCAATGGCTTAATTACAGGATTGATCGTGGCGGTGATGGCACTTGCCTTCACGGCGGTGTATTTGCCTACGCGCATTTTTTACATTGCTTTAGGCGGTGTTTACGCCCTTGTACCTTTTCTGGCTTGGACTGGGTTGCAGTGGGGATGGGCTTGGTATATCGCTGTTGCTGTTGCTTTGGTAATTGGGATAATCCTGTCGTTGGGATGTGAGCTGCTTAACCATGCTTGGCTTGAAAAGAAGAATGCTTCAAGTGGTACGCATCTGGTTTCTTCGTTGGGTATCTATATTATTGTTGTGCAATCGATCGCCATTATTTGGGGTAACGAAACTAAGGTATTGCGTCAGGGTGTGGATGGAGTATTTAATTTGGCAGGCGTTACGCTCACACAGGCACAGGTTGGTGGTGCGGCGATCGCCTTGTTAACTATTGGTGGGTTTTATTTGTGGTTGCAATCTACTAAATTGGGCTTAGAATTTCGTGCCTTGGCGGATAACAAAAATGAGTTGGCTTTGCGTGGGTTTAGTATTCAGAAGTTGCGGTTAGTTGCCTTTGGGATTGCGGGACTGCTTAGCTCGATCGCAGCTTTGTTAGTTAGTTGGGATGTGGGTTTCGACCCGCAGGGTGGTTTAGCGGCGCTATTGTTGGCGGTGGTTGCTGCGATTATTGGTGGATCGCAGTCATTTTTTGGGGCGGTACTGGGTGGTATATTGCTAGGAATTTTGCGATCGCAGGTGGTGTGGTTCTTGTCAGCCCAATGGCAGGAAGCGGTTACATTTGGGCTTCTAGGACTATTTCTGATACTTAGACCACAGGGCTTACTCGGACAAAAGCTGAGATTGGAGTCGGAATCATGAACTATATTCTGCATTTAGGAATCTATGCTTGTATCTACTCAATCGTGGCTATGAGTTTAAATCTTGTGGTCGGATATTGTGGGTTGTTGACTTTAGCCCACGCTGGCTACTTTGCGATCGGGGCTTATACCTATGCATTGGTGAGCGTAAAACTAGGCTGGGGCTTTTTACCTGCGGTGGGTTTGGGCATGGCGATCGCATCGGTGGCTAGTTTGGCGGTGTCGATGTCGGCGTGGAGATTTAAGGGTGACTTTTTTGTGATGTTGTCCTTGGCAGTGCAGTCGTTGCTGTTTAGTTTGTTTTATAACTGGTTTAAGGCGGATGCAGACTTTGGTACTTGGGCAAATCTCACCAATGGACCGTTTGGGATTGCAGGAATTCCGAAGCCGAATATTTTTGGGTTGCAGTTTCAAACCATTGGTAGCATTGCGCTGTTAGCGGCGGTGTTGGCGATCGCCTGTGGTGCTGTTTGTTGGTTGTTGGTGTCTTCGCCTTGGGGACGGTTGCTAAAGGCGATGCGCGATGATGAACTGGTAGCAAGAGGCTTGGGCAAAAATACGAGATTTGTCAAGATGCAAGTAATGGCGATCGCCTGTGCGATGGCGGCGATGGCGGGATCGATTTATGCGGGCTATGTGAGTTATATTGATCCTTCGGCGGCAACGCTGGATGAAAGTATTTTATTCGTATGTATGATTTTAATCGGAGGTGTGGGTAATTTCAAAGGACCTTTGGTGGGTGCGGTGTTGTTAATTGCGCTGCCTGAGGTGCTGAGATTTGTGGCGATCCCTGATGCGATCGCGGCGAATGTGCGTCTGGGGATTTACGGGCTATGTTTAGTCGCGATCGCCCATTTTCGTCAGCAGGGTATTGCTGGCGAGTACAGGATCGAGTGAGATGATGGCGATGAATAATACTATTGTGGAAAAACCAACGAGAACAAATACCAAGATGTCTGAGACTTCGAGTGTTTTGATGCGCTTTTATAATTTATTCATTCAGTATGGCGCTCAAAAGATTTTGGATGGCGTTTCAGGGGAGCTATGTGAAGGCGACTTTATTTGTTTGATTGGTGCAAATGGTTCGGGTAAAACCAGTTTTATGAATGCTCTGGCTGGCTATCTGGAGCCAAATTCTGGCAGCATTGTGTTATTGGATAATGCTGGTGGTAAGGCGTTTACTTTTCCGCGATCGCTGTGGCAACGTCTGAATATATTTGATGGGTTTACGCCTGAATTTTTTGCGACTATAGGGCGGATTGGGAAAACATGGCAGGGTGGGCGATCGTTTGCGACATTGAGCATCTTGGATAATATTGTGGTGGCGACTGCGGATCAGTTGGGGGAAAATCCCTTATGGTCGCTGTTGATGCCGAGACGGGTGCGGCGACAGGAGCTAAAGCAACGTCGGGCGGCGATCGCTGCTTTAGTAAAATTTGGTTTAGGCGGTCGAGAAAATTCCTCGGCGGATAAGATTTCGTTGGGTCAGGGGATGCGGGTAGCGATTTTGAGAGTTCTGTGGACAGGCGCACAAATTTTGCTGCTAGATGAACCTTTAGCTGGATTAGATGCTGAGGGTAAGGCGGTTGTGATTGCTTTGCTGCAAGAGTTGAAGGAAAGTGGAATGACGATTGTAATCGTGGAGCATGTATTTAATTTGCCCCATGTGTTGGATTTGGCAACGGCGGTTTGGAAGTTAGAGAATGGTAAGTTGCTGGTGGAAGATGCGGCGATGGTGAATGCGGAGCTAAGGCGATCGCTCGACCGTAGCGATCGGGTTTGGCTGGAGGAGTTGGCTAGCGATCGCGGCAGTATTACGGATATTGAACTTGAGGGTGGGGCGGTGCTTTCGATTGTTTCGCCTCACAGGGTCGAGTTGGGACAGCCGATCTTGGAGGTGCAGAATTTGGGTGTGATGCGTGGTAAGCGTCAGGTTTTGAGTAATATTTCGTTTGTGCTGTATGCGGGACAGATTGCGGTGTTTTTTGCGCCGAATGGTTATGGCAAGACTTCGCTTTTAGATGCGATCGCGGGTTTGTTGCCATGTTCGGGTAAGGTGTTATTTAATGGAAAGCCAATCCATCGGTTGACTGCTTGGGAGCGTGTCAATCGTGGCATATCGCTGATGAGGGCGCGTGATAATATATTTTCTCATCTGAAGGTGCGTGAGATGTTGCAGTTGAGTGGAGTTGCTGACCCTCCTGATAATATTCTGCCATTTTTAGAGAAGCAGGTTTCGGCTTTGAGTGGCGGTGAGAGGCAGAGGGTTGTGTTGGCTTGCACTCATGGTCGTTCTTCGATTTTACAGATGATGGATGAGCCTTTTGGGGCTTTGGATGCGATCGGTGTGAAGGAAGTACGAGAGATGATTGAGTTTGGTGGTCAGAAGGCTTATTTAATCGCATTACCAGCTAATATTTCAGGAGAAAAACTATGAAAAATCTTATTTTGGTTCCTGGTCTGACTAGTCCGTTTCATGAGTCTCATAAAGCAGCATATGCTCCATTAAATGAAGAAGGAATGAATCGTGGGTACTACTCCAGAGTTGTCTGTCTACCTGGGCAGACTAACCAGACTGGAAATATTGAAGGTGTACTTTGCCTCCAATCCTCAGTAAGTAAGCTCACAGAGATTGTTGAAGAGCTAGAGGAAACTGGAGGAAAATATCGCTTAGTAGGTTTTTCCTATGGTTGCTCAGTAGTTCTATCAACACTTTCAAAGCTTCCTTTACTTACAGGTGTTGAAAATGTAGTTTTATGGGGCGTTGTTCCTTTCTGGTTATCGTGGCAAGTCTTTACATTAGGTGAAGGTAGAAGCAGTATGGGAAAAGGAACAAGTGTCATTCAGCCAGAAGACGAGTTCTTCAAGCAATTGCAACCAATTGAATATTTGTTACCTTTAGTTGATTACCCGATCACCGTAGCTATTGGCGCAGACGACTCATATATTTCTGCTTCCTACGTTGACTATCTAAGAAGTATTACTGCTAGATGTGACAAAAAGAACTATAGTTTTTCAGTTGTAGAGGGATGTAACCATATTGTTAGAGAATCTGAATGTAAAAATTGGCAAGGCTATCTATCAACTATTTTTTAAAATTTCAAAAATAAATTAAAGAGAAAAATATGAAACGCAATTCGATTTTACGATTTTTGATTACTACTTTTTTAACTGCTGTCCTTACGGCTGCTTGTGGTTTATTTGGAACTACTGAAACACCACAAAGTAGTACTACAAAGACTCCAATGGTGAGTACTGACGTTGTTAAGATAGGTGCTATTTTACCCTTGACTGGTCCAACTGCTTATTTAGGTGAAGGCGAGAGGTTTGGTATGGAACTCGCCTTAAAAAATCGTACTAAAACTACTCCAAAGATTGAAATTCTCTTTGAAGACTCTCAAGGCAAACCTGATGTTGCAGTGTCATCAGCGAGGAAACTTTTAGATATACAGAACGTCAACATACAGGTAGTCGCAACTACAGCTATGGCACTAGCCGCATTGCCAGTATATGAGCAATCAGGGAAAGATGTTTTGGTGTTTCCTCAATCAGTAATGCCTGGGATCACAAAAAAATACCCTTTTGCTTATCGTGTGTATGCAACCGCCGATGAAGAGACCGATCTTCTCGCTGCTTATGCCAAGAAACAGGGATACAAGCGTATAGGAGCATTAAATGTTTTTGGGAAACTTGGAGAAGAAGCTATTAAGCAATTTCAATCGAAAATCAGTGGATTTGGTGGACAAGTTGTTACCACAGAATCTTTTCCCTTAACCGAGAAAGATTTTCGTACAGCCTTACAAAAGTTAAAAAGTCTCAATCTTGATGCTATCATGCTTTACCCTCCTGCAACAGTCTATCCAACCATAGCAAAGCAGATGGATGAAGTGGGTCTAGATTTACCAGTTCTTGGAAGTCTTAATCTAGCTTTTAAAGGACTGGACAAAAAACTCACGCCAAAATTTGTCGAGAAAACTGTTTTCCCAGCCCCTCGTTATTTTGTTGATAGCAACGATCCGAAAATCAAAGAATTTGATGAAAAGGTTAAATCTAAAGGTAAAGAATCAAGTTTTGATATTGCCTACTTCTACGACATGACAAATATTCTAATCAAAGCAATTGAAGATTCTAATTCCACTTCTCCAAAAGTTATTGGAGAGACAATAATGAAAAATTCTCCATATGATGGTGTGACAGGTAAAATCCGTTTAAATCAAGACCGTGACACTAAAGCAGATATGGATTTAGTTCGATGGAGCGCCAATGGCTCAACCGAAGTTGTTATGAAGTCATCATCACTATGAATAGTATTAAAGTCTACGAGAACAAAGAATTTTGGAAAACATACAATCAACTCTATTGGCATAACAAGCCGAATCAAGAGTTGATTAATTCTGCTGAAAAAATCTCCAAGCTTCTAAAATCAGATATTAAACAACCTCTGTATGTTCTTAGTCTAGGTCTAGGAACTGGGACTTTAGAATTACCTCTGTTAGCAAGAATTCAAGAGTATACTCAAAGAACAGTTAGAGTTGTTGGAATCGAACAATCTGGAACTGCTCTTAGGGTAACGACTAAACAGCTTAGTCATGGGTTAAATTCCTTGCCAACTGAGACTGAAGAAATGCTAGAAAGAATTGATCTTGCATCGGCAGAAGAAAACTCCAACAGTAGTTTTTGGTCTACTGGTAATCATTGGCTTCAACTAGACGATCTTGACTTTGAGCCATCCACTAATAAATTATTTCAATCATTTCCATCCAATTGGTTAACTAGATTGAAAGAGAATATGGCAAACGATCTCCCAAATGATGGATTTGACATATTGATATCTTCTTTCTGTTTATTTCACTTAGAATGGTGGCAGCATACCCTGATAATGGCACTATCTCAAGTGAAGGAAGGCGGACTGTTTTTACACTCACATATGGACGGAGACGAACATATTCTTGAAGGAAGATCTGCTCCTAAAATAGAAGAAGATAGGATTAATACTTTAGGAGTATGTCATAACTCTAATATAGCGAGAAAAATATTTAATACTTTTTTTGATAATCAAGATATCAAAGCATATTTAACAAAGCCGAGATTTGCTAGTGCTGCAATTCCTTTTGGGATTTTAGATACCCTACAGCATTTTGAGTCACGGGGCTTAGAGCGACTCCCTGATGTTAAGTATCTACTTCCATCAAAATGTTCTAAGGAAAATTATATATCTTTGCTTGAAACTAGAGGCTTCAGTACTTTTCGATTGATTGAGAAAAATATTGGCGGCTCAGATGTATATAACGAAATCCTTGAAGGTCTAAGAAATCTGGAAAACACAGATGGATCAGATGATCTTTTATTCGATCTTGTGTGGACAATTTATAGAGTAGAAACTCATAAGCTAATCAATGAACCAATAATGCAGAAGTTTTTGAGGAAAGGTATAGGTAGCAATAGTAATATCCCTACTGATTACGAATATGAAATGAAAGAATCCATTAGATATTCTCCTTCTATAAGACATAGGCTTATGGTAGAGAATGGAAACTTAGCAGAATATCTAATAAAGCAATTATCTGTTGCAGGATTACTTAATTCTAGTTGTGTTGGTGGAGATGTTGGATTTATAAAAGATTTTAAAAGCCCAATGCAGTATTGGGGTTTTATTAATCCTTTATATAAACCTCAAGATAAGACTGAATTGACAAAAAATAATATCTTTAAAAATTTTGCCGCACGTCTCGCGATTTATTTAATGCTAATAGATAATAACTATGGTCATCAAAGTGTAGGTAAGTCGCTTATGAAGGAACTTTTGCCCTACTCTCTAACGCCTGTTGCAGTTTCCTATGAAATTATCTCAAATGAAGGAAATGAAAATTTTAATACTTCAATAAAGTTGGATAACCATTCGGGGTTTAAACATTTACTTTTTAGAATTCAAATACCTTATAACTTATCCGAAAAAATCAATCTAATATCTGAAGAATTAATTGACAAAATTTTGAAAGATTTAGATACAGAAAGTAACGAATGGATATTTAAATCACCATCAAGTAAAGATTATAGGTTTGACCTTGAAAAATTGAGCAATAGTATTACTGATACTGATATTGAAACTCTCAAATCTCAGTGCATAAAAAATACAGAAAAGCTTGGAGGAATAGAACCAATATTTATAGAAAAACTAAAAGAAATAATTTCTAGGGATAATTCCGAGAGAAATTTTAATGTGATGCTCTGGTTGGCGCTACTTAAGCCTCATAACTATATACTAATAATTCCCGCAACTTACTATATTAAGGATAAGCCAGTTGCAGATAACTTAGTTGTACTAATATATGATTCATTGCAGGATATAGCAGAAGTAAAATTTCAGAAGAAAGCAATTTCTCATGAAATTTGCAAGGTAAATCTTTTATATAGTCAGCAGGGGATATCAACGGGAGCAGAAGCTGCTGAAAAAAGAGGAATTTCAGGTATACTACATCAGCTACCGAAAGATTTAGCAGTTGCAAGTAATTCGATCGCTAATTTCGCAAAAAAATATAAAGAATTTAAGAAGAATCTGCTTGGATTAGATCTGCCTGTACTGGATTTATCCTCTCTAGATTCTCTCAGTGTCAGTGTTATGTTTTCTAAATGTGAGTCTGAAAAAATTCTTTATGAGCTTCCTCCTGACTGTGCTGAGATACTTAAATCAGAATGGAACAGTGAAACTACTAATAACTTCATAGATCGAGTTGTCTGGAAACAAAGTCGTACTCGATGTATGAGTAAACCTGAAGTACAAGACCGTCTGAGCTTATTGCGAAGAAGTGCAAGCAGTTTCTCGAAGCCTGAATTGATCATCGAAAATCCATTTAAAGTCAAAAACCCAAATGGACTGTACCCGCTTGTATTAGTAGTCCTGAGAAATGCCTTTGAGCATGGTTGGATTTATAGTATTGATAAATTAGCAAATGCTAAAGTTAGAATTTATTATCTTCCATCTCAAGATGATTTTGACGAGTCAATAATAGTAGAGAATTCAGGTACAGAGTCTACTCCAAAACCTCAGATAGGTATGCATAGAGATATAGAAACATTTGAAGGTCTAACAAATGGCTGGAAAGTTGAATGTAGCAAAACCATGCCAATTTATTGCAATTATATTAAGGGATGTAATGTATGGAGAACTCAAATAATAAGAAATGCATAAGAAGCTTTATTGGTCAAGATTGTTTTTGCAAAATCTGGTCAGTTGATGATGCTTGGTTTGAAGGTTTAAATGATAGACCTTCTATCTCTGTTGAGATAGGGTTACATGAAGAAGAAACTTTTGATTCATTAAATGAAAAGATATCTGCCCGTGAGAAAGAAAATGAGGAGATTGGCGAAGTAACTTTAATAGAGTTTTACTATCTACAGATTTTATCAAAACTTTCTGCTGATAAAGGAATGCAGTTAGTTTTGTGTAACTTTGAATATTTTGAAGAGAATTTTAGAGAAATCAATAAACCATCTAATGCAGTTCTTTTAGATATCTACTACGAAAAGTACTATGACTCAGTTATATCGGATAGTTATGGTGTTCATCTTATTTACAAACTTTTAGGAGGTAAACAGCCAGAAGCAGAAATATTTTTTGTGACTGGATTTCCTGACAAAGTAAGAACAACTCTTAAGCAAAATCAGTGGGATGACTTATATATTAGAAAGCTTGTATGTACATCTAAAGATAGCCCAGAAGAAGATCTTCGTTCTTTATTTAAAAATCTCGTAAGATTGAATAGTAGTGAATCAATCAACAAATTTGCCCAAAGTTTGAAACGTTCATATAATGACAATTTTTGCCATCCAAATGATAGCGGAATTGAGATACCTAGTAATTTTTTACTTTGTGAAAATTTTTTGAACGACGAGGAATCTTTCAAAGCTTTATATTATTATGATGAAAAGACATCTCATGGCAAAGGAGACAGAAGCTTATCTTTATCTACATTTATCAATCACTTAAAATATGCTTGTATAGATGTAGTTAAGAATGAGTCAGATACTGATATCGTAAAACTTCCAATACAACCAGGGATATTATTTCTCATATGCTTTGTTGAGTTTATCTACTCTCTAGATATTAAAAATATTACACAGGTTAGTATTCAAGCAGGTCTTGATAAGTGTGTTATCGAAATACCTCTTAATAAAGCAAAAGCTTTAGTTTTTAAAGAGGCTATTTTTACGGGTGGAGGTCAGCTTACTGAATGTTTTAGAAGTTTGATAGCTTGTAAAAAAGACATTTTACAGAAATACTTGGATAACGATACAATAATAGAAATAACTAGTAAATGGACTTATCCCAAGCTTTTATCTGAGGCTGGGTCAAAAATATACAAACAACTAATTGAATTTAAGTTTGATCTTGAAAGAAGTATTTTAATTCTCTCTTGGAAATATCAAAATCAAATCCCCAATAAATCTAGTTCACCAAAAAGGTATTTTGAAGAATGAGCATGGTTGGATTATATTTGCATGACTATAGGTATTCTAGACCTGTCGATAATATTGCTGGTATCCAGATCGACATTTTTATCAATCAACTTGATAATTCTTTTCTAGTAACACAACAAATGAGTGAGGCTTCACACATTATTGGACACTTTAAAACAGAAGAATTTAACATTTTACTTGACGGGGAAAATTCTGCTCCAACAAGAAGCACCTTCCAAGTTATATTTTGTCTTACTACTGAAGGATTAGGATTTGCTAGAGATGATCACAAGAAAATTGATTGTACAAATGGAACAACTCGATATATTTTCTATGTAAATCAAGTGGATAATATCCGTAGAGATGAAGTGCTAAAAGCTTTTTATAGTATGAATGAAGAGCAGGCGCAAGCTCTTTTAGATTGTGACTATATTAGGGTTCCTCAAGCAATACTTTCACTATTTAACTTAAAGATTGAGTCTTTGTCAGCACTTTCAATTCTCTGTCAAGGATACTTAGCGACTAACAGCAAATCTGAAGATAAAAAAGTAAATGAAGCTTTAGATCAAATGGGTTGGAATAAAGACATCCACCCAGATATATCAAACAAAAAATCAGAGACTCAAGAAACAAGTTGGTGGCTAGAGCCATTTGATAATGAAACCGTTGATGCAATCATCGCCAAATTAAAAAAAGAATGGCATGGAGGAAAAGATGGGGAAATTCCTAAAAGCGTTACCGAACTTTTAAAACGTATTGAACAGGATAAACTTCAAGATCCCGTCATTGTCGCTAATGCCTACCTAGCGATCGCCGCCCGACTAGAAACAGAGTAAATCATCCTCATGCGAACTGATACGATTTTTTACAAAATATTCCAAACCTTCAACACACTCCTGTTTGAACTACTCGACCAGCCAGCCGAAGAAGGATATCAGTTCATCTCAGTAGAAGTAAAAGAAAAAGCATTTCGATTTGATGGCATCTTTACACCTGATCGCATAGAGAAACCCATTTACTTCATCGAAGTTCAGTTTCAACCCAAACCTAACTTCTATGGTGAATTTCTAAGCGAAATTTTGCTCTACCTCAGTCAATATGAGCCACCAAACGACTGGAAAGCGATCGCCATATTTAAAGATCGCGCGATCGCTCCCAAACAACTATCCAAATTCCAACAAGAGATCATTGCCAATAACCGCCTAATTTCGATTTGTCTAGATGAGCTAAAAGATACTCAATCAGTAGCGATCGGCATAATCGGTCTAATCACCAGTCCTGAGCAAGACGCACCAAAAATTGTCCAAAACCTAAAACAGCAAGACTTGAATGCAGATATAATAGACCTAATCGAAACAGTACTTGTATCCAAATTTAAAAACCTAAGCCGCGAGGAGATCGAAACCATGTTTGCACTCAGCGATCTAAAAAATACCAAGGTCTATCAAGAAGCCTTGCAAGAAGGTAAGGCAGAAGGTAAGCAAGAAGGTAAGGCAGAAGGTAAGCAAGAAGGTAAACAAGAAATTGCGCTAAACTTGCTTAAAATAGGGATGAAGGTTACTCAAGTCGCACAAGTGACAGGCTTGACGGTTGAGCAAGTGCGTCAACTACAAAAATAAGCTTGTTTGCGATCGCGCGATCAACTAAAAACAGAGCAAATCATCCTCATGCGAACTGATACGATCTTTTACAAAATATTCCAAACCTTCAACACCCTCCTGTTTGAACTACTCAACCAGCCAGCCGAAGAAGGATATCAGTTCATCTCAGTAGAAGTAAAAGAAAAAGCATTTCGATTTGATGGCATCTTCACACCCGATCGCATAGAGAAACTCATTTACTTCATCGAAGTTCAGTTTCAACCCAAACCTAACTTCTATTGGGAATTTCTGAGCGAAATTCTGCTCTATCTTAGTCAATATGAGCCACCAAACGACTGGAAAGCGATCGCCATATTTAAAGATCGCGCGATCGCTCCCAAACAACTATCCAAATTCCAACAAGAGATTATTGCCAATAACCGCCTAATTTCGATTTACCTAGATGAGCTAAAAGATACTCAATCAGTAGCGATCGGCATAATCGGTCTAATCACTAGCCCTGAACAAGACGCACCTAAAATTGTTCAAAACCTAAAACAGCAAGACTTGAATGCCGATATAATAGACCTAATCGAAACAGTACTTGTGTCCAAATTTAGAAACCTAAGCCGCGAGGAGATCGAAACCATGTTTGCACTCAGCGATCTAAAAAACACCAAGGTCTATCAAGAAGCCTTGCAAGAAGGTAAAGAAGAAGTTAAACGAGAAATTGCACTAAACTTGCTTAAAACAGGGATGAAGGTTACTCAAATTGCTCAAATAACAGGATTGGCAGTTGAGCAAGTGCGACAGCTACAAAAATAAGTTTGTTTGCGATCGCGCGATCGGCTAGCCAGACAGCAAATCATCCGAAAAGGTTATACCTTCATATAATTGTGCGATCGAGAAAGTCAAATTGATACCTTTTAATTCGATTAAATCACCCTCTACATAAGTATTAATTTTCCACTTATCTCCATCAAGTCTCTGATATAGGTCAATTTCAATTTTGTCAGCATTCACCAAAACATAATCTTGCAAGCTATCAGATTGTCGATACCAGTTGAATTTTTTGCCCCGATCATAGGCTTCCGTGCTAGGCGAAAGAACCTCTACAATTAAGCATGGATAACTTATAAACTGAGTTGCATTTTTATCGCGATCGTCACAGCTAACACTGATATCGGGATATACAAATTTAGCAGATCTTTGGATTTTTATTCTGACATCAGAAGTCAAAACTCGACAACCACTCCCACGCAAATGACTCCCTAACAATACTATAGAGTTGCTAGCAATTTGTCCGTGGTTAACGGTTCTCCCAGACATCGCATAGACTTCACCATCTAAATATTCATAGCACAGTTCTTGCTTTGCTTCCCATTCAAAATATGCTTCTGGGGTCAATTTTGGAAAACTGTCTTGCATATCAATCATTATTTTTACCTCCTGATGTACTTGATTGATAGCCCTTCTTTTTGTTCTTCTTCCAGCTATTCATAGCGATCTCGCAACGACCTCTTTCACTGCTCCAACGATCTCCAGCATAGCAACCACAATCTTGTCAGAAATAAGTCGTAGTTTAGCTACTGATTTTTCGACCGTCTCCATATCTAGCATAATCTTTTGTAAAAATATCATCTTTATCAAGACAATGAAATTACATGACAAAGTTTACAGCAGTTTTGATGCAGGACTTTGCTCTGCAATGGTTTTTAGGTTTTCTCTATGGCGGGTTTGAAAGCAAATTGTTGTAAGATTTTATGTCATTAAAGCCTAACACTATTATTATTTCTAATAAATGTAGTTTATAATACAAATATAAATATAGATTTATGAAGTGAAAAGAGTTATGAAAACTCATAGTGAAAATCAGAAGCAGCCGAAAAATAGTAGTAATCGCGATCGCCAAATATTTGATGATGAAATCTTAAGTAATGAACCCAAAGATCATTTACATCAAAATTACCGCCATTGGGCATGGTTACCTAAACCTCGTTAAAGCAAAAAAGCTCGCTAAGCGAGCTTTTTTGCTTTAAGGGAATTAAATTTACCTTGCCCAGTAAATGACTTTTTTCTCAACAGCGACGAATAAGGCATAGAGCATGACTCCTAAGACCGCAAGAGCAATTAGGGCTGCAAAGGCAAGAGGAACATTAAAGTCTGAGGCTGCTTGTACGATTAGATATCCTAAGCCCGCATTAGAGGCGATCGACTCCGCGATTACGGCTCCGATGAAGGAAAATGAAACAGCAATTTTAAGAGAAGCGAATACATAGGGAAGTGTATGCGGCCAACCTACTTTTTGAAAAATCTCAAAGTCTGATGCACCAAGAGCATATAAAACATCTTTCATCTCTGGTTCGATCGTCTCTAAACCTAGAGCAACGTTAACCGCGATTGGAAAAAATGCTAATAGAAATGCCGTTACGATCGCAGGAATTGCATTTGCACCGAACCAAACTGCTAATAAGGGAACTAAGGCTGATTTAGGAATTGTGTTGAAAGCAACTAGTAAGGGATAAAAGGTTAAATAAATTAATTTTGAGTAACCAATTAAGAAGCCTAAAACTATCCCTACTACACTAGCAAGTATAAAACCTGCAAAGGTTGTCCAGATTGTCCGCAAAGAGTTTTCGGCTAGTTGAGGTGCAAATTTGATTGAAGCTTCTAGTATTTTAGAAGGTGCAGGTAAATTAAAAGGTTGAATTTTAAGGGCAAATACTGCCGCTTCCCAAAGTATGAATAGTACAACTGTCGCGATTGTTGGCAAAATGATTGTTGCGGCTTTCGTATTTAGAAAAGCATCAAAATCAAACTTTTTAGGCGATCGCCTTAAACTCTCAACTGATCCCTGCATATATGTTGCTCGTTAATAGATGATTTTTAATATATGGTCTGGCGCTCAGCTTCTTTATTTAGCTTTTATGTATATGGCGGCGCAACTCGGCGGCGAGATGTGCAAATTCATCACTGAGACACATTTCTAAGGTTCTCGGACGAGGCAAGTCGATTTTAAGCTTGAAGACAATTTCACTTGGTCTAGGACTCATCACATAGACTGTATCTGACAAAAATACTGCCTCTCGTAAATCGTGAGTAATTAGCATTCCTACACACTTTGCTTCCATCCACAAGGTTTGCAGCATTACCCACATTTCTTCACGAGTGAAGGCATCTAGCGCTCCAAATGGCTCATCTAATAGCAGAATCTCAGGCTGGTGAATCAATGCTCGACAAAGCGAAGCTCTCTGACGCATCCCTCCTGATAATTGCCATGGGAACTGTTGCTGAAAATCCTTTAGCCCAACTGCTTGCAAAAGCTTTTGTGCCATCTCTAAATAGCGTTCCCGATTAACTTTAAAGTCTCGCTTATAGGGAGATACAATTTCGAGAGGCAATAAAACATTGTCAATCGTGCGTCGCCAAGGTAACAGCACGGGGTTTTGGAAAGCAATGCCTACATTCTTGAGCGGTTTAGTTACAGCTTGATTATGGCAACGCAATTCACCAATTTTGGTCGGACTTAAGCCCGAAACCATTCTTAGGATCGACGTTTTACCACATCCACTTGGACCAACAAACGTTACAAACTCACCAGGCTGAACGCTTAAAGAGATTTCCTGAATGATGGTACGCATTGATTCTTCAAACGGGTACTCCAAGCCAATTTTATCAAACTCTAGCAAGGGCATAGAAGGAGATACAATTTCATTAGAAGTAGAAATTAGCGGTTGTACCATTTCATCATTGGGGGATTGAATTAATTAAAGCAATGGTTTGCGATCGCTAGTTGGTGGCACCAAACGTTGATCTTTAGCGGGCAAAAACTTATCAGTGAAGATATCAGCGGTAGTAACAGGTTTTAACTTAAATCCCTCAACGGTCTGATTAACACTCTTTTCTAATCGTTTCATGTCCACACCACCAAAGCCTGAGGCTTCCACTTCTGGTGTTACATACATCCGTTCAATCGCCAATTTTAGACGCAGCTTTTCGGCATCTCGATCCATTAATTTACTTTGGTCGGTAGAGACTACTAAATCTAGAGCAGCGGTAGGATCTTTAACAACTTCCTGCATTCCACGAAAATAAGCTTTGAGAAAAGATCGGATTGCTTCAGGATTTTTGGTCATGAAATCTTGCTTTACTAAAATTCCATTGCCGTAGAAATCTAGCCCAAACTCATCATAGAAAAAGATTTGGATATCATCCATTGTCTTCCCACCTTTAATCAGTGAGGGCACAACTGAAGTATAGAAACCGCTAACCGCATCAACTTTACCTTGCAACAAGAAAGTTTCACGCAATTTTGGTTCCATCGTGTCCCAAGTAACCGAATCAGGGGCGATCTTTACCTCTTTGGCAAAAAGTGGAAATAGCTTACGTGGCCCATCACCTACAGGTGCGCCAAGCTTCTTACCTACCAAATCCGCAGGAGTCTTAATTCCATTTGCTTTAAAAGTAACAATTGAAAAAGGAGCTTTGTTTTGATATATGGCAACCGCAAGAATTTTATCATTTGGATTCTTGTCATTAAACTCCATTGCGTTATAAATATCGCTAAACGCAAGGTCGTACTTGCCAGTACCTAGCTTGCTAATAGTGTCAGCATTACCAAAACCACGCTCATAACTGACGTTTAATCCTTCTTCTGCAAAGTATCCTTTCTCGATCGCCAAAATCAAAGGTGCATCAAGACTTTGTTTTAAAAAAGGCAATTGTACGCGAATATCTTGCTTCGCTTTTTTATCCTTACTACCTGATTGGCTTGCTGGAGTAGTTGAAGCTACAGGATTATCTTTAGAGGTAGCAGTATTTGTTGGTGGTGCAGAGTTACAAGCGGCAAGCACTGCGCCCGCAGCAGCAATCAGGAGAATTTTGTGTAAGCTTTTCTGAAAGATATGACGCATTATTGCTCTGTAAAGTTAAATATGTATACTGTATACAAAAACTAATATGTATTTAAGGTGAGCAGAAAGGAAGTTTCTGTATAGATCACTACATACCTAGAAAGGAGACATAGCGCTAATTATGGCATTTACATAAGATGCAAAATAAGCAGGTTGATGCAACTTCACAATAATTTGCGAGGAAATAATTTGCGTGAAATGATTATGAAAGCCAACTTTTGACAAAAAAGTATAAGGTCATGGCTGAACCTACGCCAATCACAAAACTACGCACTACACTAGGCGCGATTTTTTGAGCATAATAAGCACTGATATAGCCACCGATTGCGGCTCCAACTGCGGCGATCGCTCCTTCTTTCCAGAGGATTGCGCCTGCAATTACAAAGGGAATGACAGTGATCGCATTAATGCAACTTGTCAGCATTGTTTTGTAAGCATTCATGCGGTGAATATTAGTCATACCCATCAGCGCAAATGTGGCAAGAAACAAAATTCCCATGCCTCCGCCAAAAAAACCGCCGTATATAGCAACAACTAATTGTAAAACCGTAATTAATAGCGATCGCATTGCCTTGAAATTGGCAAATCGTTGTTGTTGCTGCTCAACCCAGACGGTAAGTTTTTTACTAAAAGCAAATGCTAGGGTTGCGGTCAGCAATAAATAAGGCAAGATTCGTAAAAAGACTTGAGGTGGTGTTTTTAACAACAAAATTGCCCCTGCTAAGCCACCGATCGCCCCTAGCAAACAGAGCTGAATCAGCGATCGCTTGTCTTTAGCAAATTCATGGCGATATGCACCTGCGCTTGCCAATGTCCCCGGTAATAAAGCGATCGAATTAGTAGCATTGGCAATAATCGGCGGAATTCCGACAAACATTAAAACAGGAAATAAAATAAAACTGCCGCCGCCAGCAATTCCATTTAGTCCACCTGCCAACAGCGCCGCCACAAAGATTAGAAAATATTGCCAAGTCATTAAGTAATATCTATTAAATTTCTATTAAAGTCCAAATTTGAGATGATGGATTTCGCTTATTACCTTAAATTTGGGTTCTATAGCGATCGCTGCACACAAATAAGCATAACTATATCCTTGTGTAGATTATTTGGTTTTGCCTTAATATTGCCTTAATATTATTGGTGTAAGCAATAATTGTCGTCTTAGTGTGTCTAAGCTGCGTGATATCTAGCGCTCAAAAGTGCGCTTAAGATTTAAAGCGTAGCCGCAACCCCTCCGCTATAGGCACTGGTACATTTTTTAATCGTTATGCCCAAAGTTCTCGTTTCTGACCCCATCGACCAAGTCGGTATCGATATCCTCTCTCAAGTCGCTACCGTTGATGTAAAAACTACTCTTAGCCCTGAAGAACTCATCCAAGTTCTTCCCGAATATGATGCGATCATGATTCGCTCTGGTACAAAGCTCACCAAAGAAGCGATCGAAGCTGGCAAAAACCTCAAGATCATTGGTCGTGCTGGTGTTGGGGTCGATAACGTAGACGTTCCTACAGCTACTCGTCATGGCATTGTGGTTGTCAACTCTCCTGAAGGCAACACGATCGCAGCTGCCGAACATACGCTGGCGATGATGATGTCATTATCGCGATTTATTCCTGCTGCCAATGCATCTCTTAAAGGTGGTCAGTGGGATCGTAAGAGCTTTACTGGCGTTGAAGTTTATAAGAAGACTCTTGGTATTCTCGGCTTAGGTAAAATTGGCTCTCATGTTGCCACCGTTGCTAAAGCATTAGGAATGAGAATCCTCGCATATGATCCATTCCTGACGGCTGAACGTGCCGAGAAATTGGGTGTCCATCTAGTTGAGCTAGAAATTTTGCTGCGTGAAGCCGATTACATTACCCTGCATTTGCCTAAGACTAAAGATACTTATCACCTAATCAATGCTGAACGCCTTGCTATCATGAAAGATGGCGTGAGAATCATCAACTGCGCCAGAGGTGGGATCATTGATGAAGTTGCGATCGCTGAAGCAATCAAGAGTGGCAAAATTGCAGGGATTGCTATTGACGTATTTGAAAACGAACCTCTTGAAAATGAATCAGGGCTGCGCGCACTTGGTGCAAATGTAATTTTGACCCCTCACCTCGGTGCATCGACAGAAGAAGCGCAAACCAATGTCGCTGTGGATGTTGCAGAGCAAATTCGCGATGTTCTGCTTGGTTTACCTGCGCGATCGGCTGTAAATATTCCAGGGCTGCGTCCTGATGTATGGCAGAAGCTCAAGCCTTATCTACAACTCGCAGAAATGTTAGGTAATTTGGTTGGACAACTAGCGGGCGGACGTGTCGATAATCTCGATGTGAAACTACAAGGTGAAATCGCTAATAGCGAAAGCCAACCAATCGTGGTTGCAGCGCTCAAAGGCTTGTTATCTCCAGCTTTACGTGAACGTGTTAACTTTGTTAATGCTAGTATCGAAGCAAAAGAGCGCGGTATTCGTGTCACCGAAACTCGCGATCCTACGGTTGAAGATTACAGTGGTTCAATTCATTTGACAGCTCATGGTAGTCAAGGTCAACAATCGGTAACAGGCGCCTTACTTGGCAAATCAGAAATCCGAATTACCAGCATCAATGATTTCCCGATTAACGTCGCCCCTACGCATTACATGCTGTTGACACTTCACCGCGATATGCCAGGAATCATCGGCAGAATTGGTTCGCTACTCGGCAGTTTTAATGTAAATATCGCCAGTATGCAAGTCGGTCGTCGCATGGTGCGAGGCGAAGCAGTAATGGTTTTAAATATTGACGATCCATTGCCTAGCGGTTTGGTTGATGAAATCGTAAATATTCAAGGTGTGACCGACGCTTTTGTTGTGAAACTATAGAAAGTAACTTGTGAAACTATAGAAAGTAAAGGGAACCAAGCGCCTCTTTACTTTCTGGGTTTTAAATGGTGTATTATCTAGACGAAGTTTAGGGAATATGATTTATGTCAACTTCAAAAGGATATATCTCTTCAGAAAAATATCGTCAAATGTTGGTGCGTGATAGCGATCGCCGTTTTCAAGAATGGCATAGTAGCTTCCTCAATTACCAACGATCCTATTTGAAAGACTTGAACAAAAATAAACTAAACTAAGAAAGGAGGCGCAAAGCGCCTCCTTTACTACTTAATTATGACTTTTTGGGAATGGTACGATCGCAGTCTTTTAAATGCCAAGCAATATGACGTGCCTGTATATGAACTCGATTGGCTGATCTTACAAATAACAGCTTTAGATAAGCTGGACTTGAGATTGAGATCACCCAATGTAGGGCAGCAAATTTCATTAGAACTATTAACTAACTTAGATCAGCTTTGGGAAAAAAGAATAAGCGATCGCATACCCATGCAATACCTGACAGGTGCAATAACATGGCGAAATTTAGAATTACAGGTTTCCCCTGCTGTATTAATTCCCCGACCTGAGACCGAACTGATCATTGATATTGTTGCCGAAAACTGTAAGGGGCAAATTTATGAAGATGGTATTTGGGTTGATTTAGGGACTGGTAGTGGTGCGATCGCGATCTCTTTAGCTGAGCATTTCTCACAAGCACAAATTCATGCGATCGATTGCAGTGAAGCAGCTTTAAACATTGCCAAAATTAATGCTTCAAATAATCTAAAAAATCAGACTAACCCTGAGCAAATTCACTTTCATCATGGCAATTGGTTTGAACCATTAGCAAATCTCAATTTAAAAGAAGCGATCGCAGGTATTATCTCCAATCCGCCCTATATTCCTAGCGTTGAAGTTTTAAATTTGCAACCTGAAGTTACTAATCACGAGCCACACTTAGCACTTGATGGCGGTGTTGATGGACTTGATGCAATTCGAGAATTAGTGAATACTGCACCACAATATTTGATCTCTGGCGGTTTTTGGATTATCGAAATGATGGCAGGGCAAGCAGAAATAGTGCGATCGCTATTACAAGCAAATGGCAAATATACTAATATCCAAATTCATCAAGATTATTCAGGAATAGAAAGATTTATATCGGCTCAAATAATTTTCAAAAAGTAAAGGGGGTGCAAAGCGCCGCCTTTACTTTTTGAGTTTGAGAATACTTAACGTACTTGAGAATAAGCAACATCAGAAACAATAGGCATTTCCGCATATTTCCCGAGTACACACTGAAAGATTGAATATAAAAATGCAGCAGTTATCCCCAAAAAAGTCACACTGGCAATGATCTGGAGCATAAAAGGAAAAAATGCAAAGTTTCCCAAAATCAACGATAAAAGCTCCCTTATCGCACTCATAAGAGCAACAATAATATCTAATAGCAATGCTTGCATGGCATTAAAGCGAACAAAATGATTTACTTTAAAGTTTCTAACCACAAAAATAAATACACAGAACCAAGCCACAAAACGAATAGAAATAAAATCAATAATTGATATTAATAAGATAAGATTTAGCTTGAAAACTGGAAAAAATATAGCTTGTAATAGAGGAAACTGAATGAATAAGAATGCCCCAAAAGGTACTACTGCGGCGATCGGCAATAGGTAAGGCAATGTGGCATATATCCTATCTAAATAACCGACTGAACTACGTCTTACCATAAATCATTTTTTGTTTTTTGGATTAATTTATTGTGTATGCTAATTTTCGCAATACATAATGAAGTCTTTATATTTCGCACTGAAAAGAGGCAGCTTGAGAAAGAGTTGGAATATCAGAATATTCGCCTTTGACACTTTGGTAAATAGCATAAACAGCTAACAACATTGTACCGATAAATAATGTATTGGCAAAGATCGAGCTGATGATAAATGGCAATGAGTTGCTGGCTAATTGTTCAAGAACTTGAAAGACAAGCTGAGCAATAAACAATACAATTTGCATCAATAATGATTGCATAGTATTGAATCGGATGAAATGAGGAATGCGAGAATCTCTTACTACCAAGAAATATAAGCCCATAAACAGAAAAAATTCACCTGTTAAACCCAATAAGGGTACTAAGGGAAATGCTAAGACATTTCCGTATAACCAAATAAACGGAATAAACGGAAATGCGAGCATCGGAAATTGCTGAAAAAGAACGGCTCCATAAATCACTACAGATGACATAGGTAGTAGGTAAGGCAAGCAACTATAGAATCGATGCAGAGGTGTTGCTGATTGCTGCCATGTCATAGCGATTTCCTTCCAGATTTAAAGCATTTATTTGATTAACTGACATAGGACTTACGCAAATTAACCAAGAACCAAAGTTCTTGGCTCAAAGCTAAAGTCAGTTAAAACTGACTAAAAAAAGCCTCAAATCAACCTGTTTCAACAGGTTTAAGCTTTCAGCCCGCAATTTATTGCAGGGCTATTGCGTAAGTTCTATAACATTAGACATTATATGACGAAGATCGCTTTATTCCCATCGCCCTAAAGAGGGGACAGGTGAGAGTTAACGCTTGGACTCTTCACCGCCTTTGCTGTCATCATTCCCCAAAACCAATCAATTTTGTATTTCTTTATGACAATTTCTTGAAATCCCTCGCCTTGCAGCATAACTTGAAATTCATCTACTTGATAGGTGCGGAAGTGAGCGCGATCAAAGTGCTGCATAAAAAAATCATAGATTCTACAAGTTAGATAGTCGCGACACCAATCTGTAATAATCAGGCGACCATAGGGCTTGAGGACTCGTTTTGCTTCTTGAAGTGCTCGAATCGGATCGCGAAAGTAGTGAAATACACTTGTGGAAACTATCACATCAAAACTGTTGTTAGGGAATGGCAAGTTATCGGCGCTTCCTAATTTTAACTCTACAGATTTAGACAGCTTCTGTTTGGCAACTTTGAGCATTTCCTCACTAATATCTATTCCGACAATCTCTGCTTCTGGAAACATTTGTAAAATCTGCTCAATTAAAGTCCCTGTTCCACAACCCATGTCTAAAATGCGCTCTTTAGGAGCAATTTCTAAACGGTCAAGTGTTTTCTGAATTGTTGCATTTACATAAAATGACCAGCGACTATCGTATCGATTGGCAATTCGAGAATATTCTTTTTGAACAGAGTCAGAATACATGATTTTTAATCTTAGCTAACCGCAACTTGAAAAGGAGCAACTCGCCAAAGTTGCTCTAACTTTGCCGCAGGCATAGTTAAATAAAGAATGTCACCCGCACTCAGAGATGCTTCTAGTAAGTTCCATCCATGAATAGTTTGGCAAGCAGTTTCTATATAAAGCGGTACAAAATCCGCAGTCCTTGATGCTTCTTGGACAGGTTTTCCGCAAAATGGATGATTGGGTGTAATCATCGTGGCGATCGCTACCCATAGACTATCAGCGACAAT
>JBBRMK010000044.1:0-38076 GCA_038230875.1 Pseudanabaenales cyanobacterium | reverse complement strand
TGCGGCGATGAAGGCGATTACGAAGCAAATGGTTGCGGCAAGTAAGCATGGGATCATGATTACGCCGAACCAGCCTACATATAAGCGGTTATCGGTGCTGGTAATCCAGTTGCAAAACTGATCCCAGATTGATGCGCTCTCGCGCCTTTGTACTGCTGTTGTCATAATTGCAAATATCCGATTGGGAATGAATTAGTTAGGAGAATTTATATTAGCTTTCGCTTACTAGTAACCATAGTTGAATTGTTGAGTAATGTAAATACTTAAATATTAAATCTATCTAAAGATATCTAAAGAACGCGATCGCTGACTAAGTATATGACTTTAGAAATGACCAATCATTTTGACTTCGGTCTCCAGCAATACATCGTAGCGATCGCTGATCACAGTTTTAATGTGTTCAATTAGACTGAAAATATCTTGAGCTTTTGAATTGCCAAGATTAACGATGAAGTTTGCATGAAGTTCAGAAACTTGAGCATTACCAATTTTAAATCCTTTCAGTCCTGCATCTTGGATCATCCGAGCTGCGAACTGGGGCAAAGGATTCCGAAAAACACTGCCACAGTTTGGTAAATGGTAGGGCTGAGCAGTATGTCGTATTTTAAGCTTTGCCTCAGTATCCGTAATAATCACTTGAGCATCACCACCAGGCTTAAATTTTAAAGTTGCGCCTGTAACTATTTGTTGTATTTTTTGTGGCAAATCTTGATCTTCAAGATATTGAAGAGAAGAGGTGCGATAGCTAAAACCTAAATCTTGTGGGTAAAGCAGTTTAGTTTCACCACTTAAAGTCACAGTTTGGACTTCCTCCACACAATCAGCCGTACATCCTCCCTGTGCTCCAGCATTCATCACTACCAAACCGCCCACAGTTCCAGGTATGCCGATCGCCCATTCAAAGCCAGACCAACCATGATTGGCGATTTGCATAGCTAGGCGCGCAACAGGTTCACCTGCGGCGGCGGTAACTTGTCCAGATTGTTCATCAAACTCGATGCCGCGCAAATGGCGAGTGCAAATCACTAAACCTGATAGCCCTTTATCACTAATTAAAAGATTGCTCCCAGCACCAATGATGGTGATTGGTAAATGGCGATCGCTTGCCCATGACAAACTTTCGGCTAATTCTTTAGATGAACGTGGTGAAATAAAATACTCGGCTGCACCACCGACTCGCATTGATGTCAGTGCTGCCAAAGATACATTTGGACGAATTAAGTTGGAAGTGACTAGATCGAGTGACATTTGCTTGAAGTAAAGCTAACTACGAGAGCAAGGCAGCGCTTCGCGCTGTTTTTATTTAAACTGCTGCCATTTCTTGTATGGTCGGGGCAATCGTTTGATTAAGATTTCCTGCTCCAAGAAATACAGCAAGATCATCAGACTTCAAGTTTTTAACTAAAAAAGCTTGAACATCTTTAAGAGTTGGTGAATAATGCACGCATTTGTGGACAGAAGCGATCGCGGATGCAACTTTTTCGCCTGTAATCTTGCTATCGTTCACTTCACTAGCGGCATAAATATCAGTGACAATTACCAAGTCTGCATTTGTAAAAGAATGACTAAACTCTGACAAAAATTTTATGGTACGGCTGTAGCGATGTGGCTGAAAGATCGCGACGACTCGACTAGTAGTATTTTGTTGCCTAGCCGATGCAAGAGTAGCAATAATTTCGCTAGGGTGGTGCGCGTAATCATCAACAAAAGTAATTCCATTCTGCACACCTTTAATTTCAAAACGGCGGCTAGCTCCTACAAAGTCGGGTAATACTTGCGCGATCGCTTGCCACTCAACTCCAACATGACGGGCGACAGCGATCGCGGCTAGCGCATTGCTTAGATTATGCTTACCCAAAAGCCCCAATGATATCTCTCCTAAAATCTCGCCTCTTTCTACAACTAGTGCTTGGGTGTGCGATGGCGTGTACTGCACCTGCTTCACCATGTAGTCAGCGGTAGGATCGTACAAGCTATATGTAATATCTAAAGATATGTGTGCCTTCACATTTGAACAATCAAGGCATCCGACAACAACTTTACAACGTTTAGCAAAAGCCTGAAAGGTTTCAATCACCTGTTCTAGGTTTTGATAATGATCAGTATGATCTAGTTCAATATTTGTGATGATGCCGATATAAGATGAAAATTTGACCAAAGTTCCATCAGATTCATCTGCTTCAGCCACTAAATACTTGCCATTGCCTAAACGTGCATTGCCTTGCCAAGCAGATACTTCACCGCCGATTACTATGCTTGGATCGAGTCCCGCTTCAAGTAATAAAAAACCAATTAGACTACTAGTCGTAGTTTTACCATGAGTACCTGCCACCGAGATCGCTTGAAATTGAGCGATTAAAGCTGCTAACAAATCAGAACGATGTAAAATTGGTAGACCATTGGCTAAAGCCACCTGAAATTCTGGATTTTGTTGATTAATAGCAGTAGAGCAAACAACCTGAGGTGCTTTTGCTAGATTAATATTGCTGGACTGATGCCCTTGAAAAACTTTAACACCAATATCCTGTAGCTTTTGAGTGATGCGACTGCTACTAAGATCTGAGCCAGAAACTGTAAAGCCCTGCTTCGCTAAAATATAAGCGATCGCAGACATACCGATACCGCCGATACCCACAAAATGAAACGGTCTACCGCTGAAATCAACTGGATTCAGCATTTATACTTTTTACCTACCAAATAACGAGCACAATCATAACAGACTTAGAGGAGCGCGCAAAGCGCTCCTTATAATCTAGACCATTAAAGCCTCTAAGCCTTCAGGGTTAAGAATGCACAACACATCGCGATCGGGGATACGCTGAATCAAATTTTTGCGCTCCAGTTTACCGAGGACGCGAGTGACCGTCTCTCTCGCTAAGCCACTAAGACTACTGAGTTCTCGATGGGGCAAATTGGGGATTTCTAAACCACTATTAACTCTAGTTCCTTGACCTTCTGCCAAAAACAGTAAAACATCCGCAACACGAGAAGTGCTATCGGCTTCACGTAGTCGGAGACGACGATTGACTTGACGCAACCGTTTAGCCATCAACCTTGCCAGATGTATACCTGCAGTTGGCTCTGTTTCGATCAAGTGCACAAAATCGGATGCAGGAAGACTACCAATAGTTGTTGGTGTAAGCGTAATCACATCAGTTGATCTTGGTACTTGATCAAGAGGTGCCATTTCGCCAAACATTTCACCAAAGCCTAAAATATTCAAGGTAATTTCCTTGCCATCAAGGTTGTAGGTGCGAATTTTTGCCCAGCCACCTAAGATGAAATAAACTGAGTTACCCCAATCATTTTCTAGTAAAATTACTTGATCGGCTGGATGAGAGCGTGTAACCATATGGGCTGTAGCTCTTACCACGGCGGCATCAGGCAACCCCACAAAGAATGGGGCAGACATGATTTTTTGCTGAAGATCAGTTCCATCCCGCATAGTAGCTGTTCTTAGCCCTTAAAAACTTTGCTGTAAAACTTTGTAAGTAATCACTTTATCTGAATTTGGGGCGATAAGTGTATAGTCTAAGAACAAAAACTTACTAAGGCGATTTCTTGAAAAGATTTTACCGTGGGTGTGCCGCGCGAAGCGCGGCACACCCACATTTTGGTTTTAATAAATCGGGTACTTTTATTGTTAGATATCACCTAATTCAGCTCAAGTAGCATTAAGCAATTTATGTAACCTCAAGGCTAAAGCTTTAATAACTCCATTGGGCTGTTGCTCATCGGAAGGAACGACCGCTGCTTCGATATCAGCCACAACTTCTGATGGTAAATCCAATATTCTGACTAATCTTTGGTACGCAGCCGCTTCATCAAGATTCACCCTTGGCTCGTTGGGCTTACGGCGACTAGCTTGAATTACTAGATAGCCGAGTTTTAAGGTCATTTTCCGATCTTCGATACTTTTAATGTTTGGGACAATTTCTTCTAATGGAATATTTTGTTCCAAGTAGTCTCTTAAACGAGTTTTTAGCGATCGCCTTTCTGCATCTGTCTTAGCAAATAACATTGCAAACTCATCCAGCATCAGTCGAACTTCATTAGGCTCTAGTTTGCCGTCAGACCAAGCCATTGCTGATACTGCACGAAGCATATCCATTTGACGGGGACTAATCGGAGGTGGGATTTCTGGAAGTGCCATATGGTTACTCTGAGCTAAACTTTCTGCCAAATTTCTGCCAAATTATGAACAAATCATATTTCAAAGCATAGAGTGCATTTCATTAAAATATTCCATGCTTCATTAATATTAACGACTATGTAACGACAATCCTTGACCTAATTATTTGCGCTGTGCAAAGCACTACAAACCACAAAAGTAAAGATGTGAGCGCCTACTCTATGAGTTGTACTTTGGTTATAGCTATACTTAACATTTCGTTGCAAAACAACTAGGAAGAAGTCCAAAGATTGTCTATATCATGGTAATCATTGATATATAAAACGTAATATTTCTCATCTAAATCGTTAGTCAAATTTATGAGTCAAGCTTCTACATCCGCCGATGTTCCAACCATGGGTCGTCGTAAGTTTATGAACCTCGTATTGGGAGGTTCTGTTGCTGTAACTGCGCTTGCTGCACTTTATCCTGTAGCAGCATATTTTGTGCCTCCATCTCGCGGTGGTGGCGGCGGTGGAGTTGCGGCTAAAGATGCACTTGGCAATGATGTGATTGCTTCTGCATTTTTGGCAAATCATCAAGTAGGCGATCGCGTACTTGCACAGGGACTTAAAGGCGACCCCACTTATATTGTGGTTACCGACAATAAAGAAATTGCATCTTACGGCTTGAATGCAGTTTGTACCCACCTTGGCTGTGTTGTGCCTTGGAACGTAGCCGAAAGCAAGTTTATGTGTCCTTGTCACGGCTCTCAATATAACGCTGAAGGCAAGGTTGTACGTGGTCCTGCACCACTATCACTCGCGCTTGCACATACTACAGTTGCCGATGATGTTGTGCAATTTAGCACATGGACAGAAACTGACTTTCGCACCAATGAAGCTCCTTGGTGGTCTTAAAACAATATTGACAAGTATTTTATGAATACAGACTGTATAAAAAACACCTGTCAAAATTTTGTAAATTGATCTTTAAATCGTATTTGAACTAATAAATGAAAAAAGCTTTGTTCCGTGCTAATCGTCTGCTTGTAGGAGTAAGTCTATGCATTCTCACAAGTTTCGCTTTACTACTCGGTCTTAACAGTCAACCTGTTCTTGCCTATCCGTACTACGCTCAGGAAGCATACAAAAATCCTCGCGAAGCGACAGGTCGGATCGTCTGTGCTAACTGTCACCTTGCTCAAAAGGGGATTGAACTAGAGCTTCCTCAAGCAGTTAAGCCAGACTCTGTATTTGAAGCAGTTATCAAACTTCCCTATGATCATACTCAACAACAAGTTACGGCTGATGGTAGCAAAGCAGGTTTGAACGTTGGCGCAGTTTTGGTACTGCCTGAAGGTTTCAAAATTGCACCTGAAGATCGCTTGTCTGAGGAATTAAAAGAAAAAACTAAGGATACCTACTACCAACCGTATAGTGACACTCAAGAAAACATCGTTTTAGTTGGACCTGTATCTGGTGACGATTATTCGGAAATTGTTTTCCCTGTGCTTTCTCCCGATCCTGCTAAAGATAAGAATGTTCACTTCTTAAAATATGCTGTCCATGCAGGTGGTAACCGTGGTCGTGGTCAAATTTATCCAACTGGCGAAAAGAGCAATAACAACGAGTACTTCTCTTCTGTTTCTGGTCTAGTTACTCAAATTAGTCCTATAACTCCTAATGAAGATGAAGGTATCTATGGTGGTTATGAAATCTCAATCCAAACTACAGACGGCAGCACTGTCGTTGAGAAAGTTCCTGCGGGTGCTTCATTGGTTGTAGAACCTGGAAGTGAAGTTAAGATTGGTGCGGCTCTAACTACAAACCCCAATATTGGTGGTTTTGGTCAACATGATGGCGAAATCGTTCTTCAAGATCCTCGCCGTATTCAGTGGTTACTAGCATTTTTTGCTTCAGTAATCGTTACCCAAATTTTGTTGGTACTGAAGAAGAAACAAGTCGAAAAAGTTCAAGCAGCAGAAATGAATTTCTAAGAGCCAACGCTAGACAAATGGCTTAAGCTTTTTGTTACATCGCTTGTTATTAAAAAATAAGCACCCAAAGGGTGCTTATTTTTTTTATTAGTGTCATGTCAAAAATGCTAATTTTTATGCGGTTTTTCACATCACCAAATTGACTCAAGACTTAAAATAAATTCGGGTAAAACGTCTTCGCCTGATAGAAAACTAGGTGAGTGTAATACTTCAAATATTTGCCCAATTCGATAAATTTCAACCTGCTGATCTTTGCGATTAATCAACCAGCCTAGTCTTGTGCCGTTGTCTTGATATTCTTGCATTTTAGCCTGCGTGATTTTCAGGCTGTCACTAGGAGACATTAACTCAATTACAAAATCTGGACAAATTGGGGCAAATTTCGCTCGTTGTTCTGGAGTTAAGGCTTCCCAACGCTCTTTTAAAATCCATGAGGCATCAGGAGAGCGATCGCTGCCATTTGGCAGTTTAAAACCTGTTGACGATCCAAAAGTAAAGCCTAGCTTAGTTTTACGATTCCAAATTTCTAGATCTGTGGTAATTCCAGCACTCCGCATTCCTGTTTCACCACCTTCTGGAGCCATGATCGTTATATCTCCTTGCGAATTACGCTCGAATCTGAGATCACTATTTTTGCGACAGAGTTGAAAAAACTGTTCATCAGTGAGATCGATTACAGAATCTAGGCTGATCGTTAAAGCGTTCATTTCAGATTGCTCGCTAATCACGGCACGGCTAAATTATTTCATTTTATTCTAGTATTTTCGATTAGAGGCAGCGTATAGCGCCACCTCTAGTTTTTAGATTGTCGAAATTTCTTTTTCTTTTTCGGCGGTAACTTTATCGATATTTTTAACGAACTTGTCGGTTAATTTATCTACTTGCTCTTGTTGACTTTTTGAGTCATCTTCGGACATTTCTTTTGACTTCTCTAACTTGCGAAGCGAATCGATCGCATCACGACGCACATTCCGAATCGCGACTTTGCCTTCTTCAGCAAGTTTAGAAACCATTTTCACCAACTCTTTGCGGCGATCAGTAGTTAAAGGAGGAATATTTAAACGAATGCTACTGCCGTCATTATTCGGTGTTAGACCAATATCTGACTCAGAAATTGCTTTTTCAATTGCTCGCATGGCTGAGCGATCAAAAGGCTGAATCATTAAAGTCGTTGCATCGGGAGAAGAGATATTCGCTATGGTTTTAAGATTCGTTTCCGCACCATAATATTCCACCGTAATCCGATCTAACAACGAAGCATTAGCACGTCCCGTTCGCACACTATTAAAATTGTGCTGGGTCGCTTCTATAGCTTTCTGCATTCGCGCCTCAACATCAGTTACTTTCACAAGAACCTCCAACATAAGTACCAATCGATTCTCCCATGATGACGCGACGAATGTTACCTGTAATACCAAGATCGAACACAATAATGGGTATCCCATTTTCTTTGCATAGAGCAAAGGCTGTAGCATCCATTACTCGCAAATCATTAATTAAAGCGTGATCAAAGCTGACAGTTTTAAAGCGTTTTGCATCAGGATTTTTCTTGGGATCGCTGTCGTAAATGCCATCGACTTTAGTAGCTTTGAGAATTACTTCGGCATCAATTTCAGCTCCACGTAGGGCCGCTGTTGTATCGGTCGTGAAATAAGGGTTGCCTGAACCTGCCCCAAAAATAACCACCCGATTGTTTTCAAGGTGGCTAATGGCGCGACGACGTATATATGGTTCGGCGATCTCTTGCATAGCGATCGCTGACATCACCCTTGTCGGGATCGGTTCATCTAAATGTTCTAAAGCATCTTGCAAAGTTAATGCGTTCATAACTGTAGCAATCATGCCGATATAATCAGCCGTGGCTCGATCCATACCCTTCGCGGCTCCGTTGATACCGCGAAAGATGTTACCGCCGCCCACGACGATCGCTACCTCAATCCCATCATTGACAATTTTGGCTACTTGCAAGGCAATATCTTGAACAACTTCAGGATCGATACCAAAGCTCAGATTGCCCATGAGCGCTTCGCCACTGAGTTTTAATAAAATGCGTTTATATTTCGGAGTCTCTGATTGCGGAGTCTCTGATGTAGTTGCGTTCATGTTTCATTCCTAATGGTTATTTGCTGAGCGATCGCTTTTTTATCGATTTCTCTCTTTAGACAAGACGTATCTACATGCCTTTACAGTTTCTACGGCAAATGGCGTAACTTACTAATTAATCAACTGGTTGCATTAATCAACTGGTTGTAAAGAGGCATTTGAGAGATCAGTACAATTTAAATTTGCTCCATTTAGATTTGTTCCTAATAAAAATGCACCTTTAAAATCGGCTTTATAGCAATTCGATTTACTAAGATTTGCACAATCTAGATGTGCTCTACTTAACTGAGCATCAACAAGAAATGCGCCGTTAAGATCTGCTTCGTGCAGATTGGCATCATTGAGATTTGCCTTGCTTAGATTTGCCGCGCTTAAATCAGCTCTTGTCAATAGACAATTACTGAGATTGGCTCCATACAAATTAGCGTGCGAAAGATCCGCCGCGCTCAGATTTGCATTACTAAGATTAGCCTCATTAAAACTTGCCCCACTTAAATTAGCCCCTTCAAAATTAGCTCCGTTTAATTTTGCCCCATCTAAGTTTGCTCCTTTCAAAAATGCGTCTGAAAGATTTGCCCCTTCAAGGTTAGCTCCGACCAGAGACACACAACTTAAGTTTGCTCCTGTTAGATCAGAATTCGCAAGGCTTACAGCATTGAGATTAGCTCCAGTTAGGTCAGCATCTCTTAAATTTGCCCGTTCTAAAATAGCGCCATGTAAATCAGCCTTAATCAGACTAGCACCATTTAGATCCGCCTCACAGAGATTTGCATCACTTAGACTTGCTCGATAAAGAACGGCAGTATTCAGCTTTGCAAAGCGTAAGTTTGCCTCATTTAAAGTAGTGCAAGACAAGTTTGTTTCGCTCAGATCAGCATTAGACAAATTGATCCCCGTCAAACTTGCACCACTCAGATTTTCACGACTGAGATCGATTTCATTAAAATCTCGAAAGCCTTGGTTATAGCGATCGACGAGTTCTCCAGCTTTCATCACTCTTCAGCACCATATTTTTGTTTTTAATTTTTTTAGCCAGTGCAAAACAATTTACTAAAACTTTTTTACTTGTCTGTAGGCAAAATTGCACCCGTCATATTTGCACCCTCTAAATTTGTCCACAACATGAAAGCTCCTCTTAAGTTTGTCCATAACATGAAAGCTCCTTTTAAATTTGCACCTGTCAAGCTGGCTCTATTAAGATTAGCCCGATTCAGATTAGCCCGATTTAAACTGGCTCCGTTTAATACTGCTTCGTCTAGATTTGCTCCCGTCAAATTAGCTTCATTCAATATGGCATTGTGTAAATTTGTGCGGATTAGAAAAGCACCACGAAGATCGACATTACTCAAATCCGCTCCACTCAAATTTGCGCCCATCAAATTTACACCGCTCAAATTTGCACCACTTAGATTGGCATTGGAGAGATTTACACCATTTAGATTTGCCCCACTCAGATTTGATTTCATTAAAAATGCACCAGTAAGATTTGTCCAACTTAAATCTGCCTCAGTTAGATTTGCTTCGTTCAAATTTGCCCAACTCAGATCAGAACCAACTAAATTAGCTTTTTCTAAATTTGCGCTAAGTAAATTTGCCCAGCCCAAATTGACCCGACTGAGAGAACCATTACTCAAATTCGCCTCAACAAGATCAACAGCATTGAGATTAGCTTCATTTAAAATCGCTCCCCGTAAATCAACTCCATACAACTCTGCTCCTGTGAGATTGGCTTCAGTCAGATCGACATTCATCAGACAAGCCTGACTAAGATTTGCGCCACTGAGATTAGCTTTAATCATTAGAGCGCCTGTAAAATCAGAGCCACTCAGATCCGCACCAAGTAAATTGGATTCGATAAAAAATGTGCCATTCAGTTTAGCCTGACTAAGATTTGCTCCATTGAGACAAGCGCCTGTAAAGGTTGCCAGACTAAGATCGGCATTGATCAAAGAGGCGCTAGTGAGATTTGCCCCATTGAGATTAGCTGCGACTAAATAAGCTTCATCAAGGCAAGCTCGTTGGAGATCGGCTTTGATCAAAAATGCGGAAGTGAGATTCGCTTCAGACAGATTCGCTTCGACAAGATTTGCTCGATTGAGATCTGCACCATGTAGAAATGCGCCTGCCAGATTAGCTTTGGAAAGTATCGAGTCTGCAAGTTTGGCACTACTAAGATTAACGCGCTTGAGATCTGCTCCTTTGAGGTTGATTCCTTCTAGGCTTGATTTGGTAAGATTTGCTTTGGTAAAGTCTGTAAGATTCACGCCTGCCTCGGTTTAATTCGTTGTACTCGTTACATCAAAAGAAGAGCTTTCCACATATAAATGTTCCTTTAGGGTTCCTCTAGAATTCCTTAGAGCTCCTCGGTTTGGCTTGACAAGATGGCTGCGTCTCAATCTTTTCTAATTATTCCTTGCCCCTTACTTCTAAAGAGAAGCGATGGGGCTAAGGGCGATAAATTGCTATAACAATTAGAATACATGAGGGAAATGGTGATGCGATCGCCTTGCAATATTTGGCTTAGATGCTACGGGTTTCATAAGGAATGACAAATACAAATACCGATACAAATACCGATACAAATACAGATTTATACGAAAAAGAACTGAAAAAGCCTGCTTTAGGTAAGGTTTATCTAGTTGGGGCGGGACCTGGTGATGCGGGATTGATGACATTAAAAGGCAAAGCCTTACTAGAGATCTGTGATGTTGTGCTTTACGATGCGTTGGTTAGTGATGAAATATTGGCAATGATTAATCCGATCGCCCTAAAAATCCATGCAGGAAAACGGCGGGGAAATCATTCTTTATTGCAAGAAGAGACTACGCAGTTACTGATCGAAAAGGCGCAAGAAAAGTTGATCGTGGTGCGTTTAAAAGGAGGAGATCCGTTTATCTTTGGGCGCGGGGGTGAAGAGCTTTCCGATTTGAGATCGGCTGGTATTGAGGTTGAAGTTGTACCTGGGATTACATCAGGCATTGCTGCACCTGCCTATGCAGGGATTCCCCTTACGCATCGCGATTTTAGTTCGTCGGTAATTTTTGTGACAGGGCACGAGTCGGCTGGGAAATATCGCCCTCAGATCAATTGGACAGCGATCGCCCAAGCTGCGGAAACGATTGTTGTATATATGGGACTGCACAACTTAGTTGAAATTGTGACGAAATTAATCTCGGCTGGTTTGCCTGAATCTACGCCTGTAGCTTTAATTCGTCAAGGGACACGCTCTGATCAATCAGAGTTAATTAGCTGCTTAGGAAATATTGTTGCATTAGTGCAGGAAACTCACTTTGCACCACCTGCGATCGCTGTTATTGGCAATATTGTAAACTTCCGAGATTAAAAAAAATAGTTCTAACAAAGCGTCTTCTTCTTTGTTGGAACTGTATCTAAATGTTAGACTAGATTTTTTAAGTGAATAAAGCTAATGGGAACGAATAATGTGAGTATTCCTGCCAAATTGGAGAATAATAATCAGCGTCTTGAAGTGCAGATACAGGACATTTTAGAAGCAATTTCGGCAACTGAGTCATTTGTTAAGGGAATTGATTTTTTGGAGTTTAGTTGCGATCAAAAAACGATTTTTGCGATCGAACGAGCGCTGGGACTCATTGGGGCAACAGCAAGGCGATTGCCGATAAGTTTTATGGATCAGTATCCCCAAATTAATTGGCGACGCTTAACGGGCGTGGGTGATAGCTTAATGTTTGGTTATTTGGAAATTGATCTCAATACTTTGTGGGAATTGACTCAGCAAGATGTACCTTTTGTCAAAGAGTTGATGAAGCAGGCAATCGCTAATTTATAAGTGATTTGAGTCGCCTTCACTTTATGCACAAATCCATCCTTCAAGCGGATCACTATTGTCAGGAATTCCGTAATTTGGTTGTCGAGAAGCATATGCAGCTTGGATTGCTGCGAGAATGGCATCTAATGTGTCACCTGAGCGATCCTGTTGGCATTCGAAAGCTAGATGATCACTAACTTCTATAGCAAAGCCATATTTTTGTTTAGAGATAGGCGATCGCACTTGATTAATAATTTCTTGGCGTAATAGTTGCATATCAGGAGTTTGTTTACGCTTGTCATCAGATTTATAGCTTTGTTTACCAATTAAGGATCGGGCGATGAGCGCGGGATAAATCTCGATCACGATGCGTGGATTTAAGGTGGGATGACAAGGCAGGATACTAAAACCTGCTTCTAGCATTCGCGGTGCACCCTCAAAGAACATCTTGCCCACTGGTATGCCATAGACTTTCATCGGACTGATTGCTCCTGCGAGCTTATCTGTATAACGCAAATGTTCGCGATCGCCGATCGCTCGACCTTGACGATATTGATTTAAAGTTTCGACAAATTCCTGTTTGGTCATTTGCCCCACGCGATTTACATATTCTTTCCAAGTTGTCCCCCACTGCAAATTTTCGATCAGTTTGCGCGGCTGCCCTAACGGAAAATCTACTCCTGCAATCCAAGATGGCGATCGCTTCAGAAAGTCTATAAATAAGGGAAAGTCAATAAACTGATGGAACTTTTCAATATTGAGAACATCTGCTTCAAGCCAAGCTTCTGCACAAGCGATCGGCTTAACTTTGCTAGGTGCACTAGTAAAATCAATTCCATATATTTTCATGCTTTTCCCTGAAACATGAGGAATTACTATAATTTAGGCGATTTCTTGAAAAGATTTTACCGTGGGTGTGCCGCGCGAAGCGCGGCACACCCACATTTTGGTTTTAATAAATCGGGTACTTTTATTGTTAGATATCACCTTATCTGTTTCTGACTTTGATTTCTATTTGAGGTGATGGTGCTTGAGTTGGAGTCGTTGTGGCTAATGGTTGTGGAGTTTGAACGTTAGGAGAAGGTATTCCTGTTGGTAAAGTTGGTGGAACTAATGGAGAAGTTAAGGGAGTCGTAGTTGGTTGGGCGATCGCCTTATCCTTCAGCCCAAGTTTTAATTGATAAGGAACTTCAGCAGTACCCGCAATTCCCCTGAGTTGAATCACATATGCACCATCTGCTGTAATCGGGACATCCGCGATCGCGACATTCGCCGCATCAGGTAAAGCTAGCCCTTGAGGATTTAGCACAGTTAGTGATAGTCCATTACCTGTTATCGCCGCACTAAGTAACTGTCCAGACTTAGCTTGCACTATATAAGTATGCACAGCATTACCAGACATTTTATTAGGAATTGTCAGTAACTCTTTATTTGCTTCTAGATTTACAACCTGATTAACTGTCTCACTAGAAGTTATTGTAGGACTAGGGCTAATTCCAGTTGAGATTGGCTTAGAGATAGGAATTGGTTGATTATTGACAATTACAGAAGGTTGATTGTTTCGCATCATTGCGGGTAGAGCAAAAGCAGCGACTACGGCAACTACTGCCAATAAACCACCAAACAGAAATAGAACGCCTGAACTCGAACTAGAAGAAGAAGCAATCGGTACTGATCGGCGATTTTCCGAGCTATTTGATTTAAATGATGCCGCAGAATTAGCAACTGTCAAACGTCCTGTCTCAGTTAAAACTGTTGATCGGACGATCTTGCTAGTAGTCGCTTGACGCTCAACTTCGGTCATTGTTGCAAATGTAGTAATGCCTTGGTTTACTTCACGGACGGACTGATATCGCTGCGTATAGTGATAGCGAACCATCCGAGTCAATACCATTGCTAAGCCATTACTGACCTGAGCTTTATCACGCCAAACTAGTTCACCAGTAGCGGGATCGCTAGGTAAATCTGTAGGTGCGTACCCTGTGATGGCTTTAATCGCGACCATTCCTAAAGCGTAGATATCACTACTGTAGGCTGGTCTCCCTGCACATTGCTCACTTGGCATATAACCTGGAGTGCCAATGCTCACTGTAAATCGAGACTCTCCTTTTTCATTAGCAGTCAGTTGCGTATTGGTATCTTGCATGGCTCGTACTGCGCCAAAGTCAATCAACACAATTTTTTGATCTTTCTTACGACGAATTAAGTTGTCTGGCTTAATATCGCGGTGAATCACCCCTTCTGAATGCACAAATTCTAAAACTTCAAGGACATCTTTCAAAATTTTGAGTACTTCAACTTCAGCAAGTTGTTTATCTTTAAATGGCGCATCAATGTTTTGGAGTTCTTCAAGAAGGCGATCTGGAGGCTTGTTATCTAGATCTGATACTTCAGGTAAGGGCGCTTTCAGTTCGTCATGGAGCGATCGCCCTTCGATAAATTCTTGCACCAAAAAAAATTGTTTGTCTTCTTCAAAGTAGGCAAGCAACTGCGGAATTTGATCGTGTCTACCAAGTTTTTCGAGAGTTTCAGCTTCAGTATTAAATAGTCGCCTTGCCTCGCGAATAAAATTGGGATCGTCACTAGCGGGCTTAAGTTGTTTAACGACACAAGGTGGTGAACCAGGTCGGCGCATATCTCTAGCAATAAATGTATGTCCAAATCCTCCCGCCCCGATCTGTTTGATCAGCTTGTAGCGTCCGTCTAGTACTTTGGCTGTCATGGCGATCGCCTCTTTAATAATTTACAGGAATAATTTACAGACTTTATTCCCCAAAAATGCTTGCAAGCATCCTATGGTGTTGTGTCTAATTCTATAGCAATAAAACCTAGAAAGTAGAGGAGGTGCAAGGCGTCTTCTTTAGTTACTAGGTTTTATTTGAAACCCGCGATGATAAGTCGTATCATAAGTAACTAGAAAAAAATTCTCATGCTAGAAAGTGAATGAATCTGACTGCGGAAACTAACTTAGTTGCTCAGCAACTCCAAGCTATTGATGATCTACTATCCAAGCGATCAATTGCTCTCGATCCAAATGGTTACTTTATTATTTATGTAGAGCGCCAACAAAATTTAATTTGTGCTAAACACTATAGCAATATCATCAATGACAAGGGATTAGCCGTCGATCCTGAAACAGGTAAACCAATTCCCGCTAGAGGAAAAGTTGATCGTCAAGCAGTCCAATTATTTACAGGTCGAACTGCTAAGGAACTATGTGTAGAGATCCTTGAAAAAACACAGCCCTGCCCTGTTACACTACTTGACCATGCTGCATATCTAGGTCGCGAAACGCAGCGAGCAGAATTAGCGCTGTTGCAGCAACAAGAATATATTCAAGACTGAATCTTACGACGTGCAGCAGCTCATAAGCCTAAAATATAATTCTGAAATGTAATTCTAAAATATAATTTTTATAAAATAGTCATAAGCGCCAGATGTCACCTTCGATTAGCTCCTCAAATAATAATTGGTGGGAAATTCAAGTTCTAGCCGATCAATCTTTAGAAGAGCAGATTTTTTGGCGATTACAAAATTTTGGCTGTCAAGGAATGGCAAGTCAAAATAAAGATGGACGAATTTGTATAAATAGTTATTTACCAGTCCAGAAAGGCACTGTCTTAGATTTAGCTGCGCTTGTCCTCTTGCTAAAACAAGACGCGATCTCTATTAACTACGAAGCGCCGATTACACAATGGACAGTAATTAATGACGAGGACTGGTCATCTAGTTGGAAACAACATTGGAGTCCTCAAGAAATCGGCGATCTTTTAGTGATTTACCCTGCTTGGATCGATCCGCCAACCGATGGCGATCGCAAAATATTACGTCTTGACCCTGGCAGTGCTTTTGGAACGGGTGCTCACGCTACCACACAGCTTTGTTTGGAAGCTTTGGAAATGCGCCTATGGGGCGTAAAACCCGAGGATAATATTGTAGTTGCGGATGTCGGCTGTGGCTCAGGTATCCTCAGCATCGGGGCTTTGTTAATTGGCGCAACTCAAACATATGCGATCGACAATGACATATTGGCAATCAAAGCCACAAATCACAATCGCCAACTCAATGATATTCCTGAACATAAAATCTGGGTACAAGAAGGCAGCATTGAAGATTTGATTGCTAATATGCCTACACCAGCAAATGGATTTACGTGCAATATTCTTGCCGATATCATTGTCGATATGGTTCCTTACTTCGATAAGCTCGTCGGAGAGAATGGCTGGGGTATTTTAAGTGGAATTTTGGTTGATCAAGTCTCGAAAGTTGCTGAGGCTCTTGATGCGCATAAATGGACGATCGCCACTTTTTGGAAGCGTCAAGAATGGGCTTGTTTAACGATTAGACGCTCAGAATATTAAAACTCAAAAAGAAATTCAGTTCTTTGCACCACCTCTTTTTTTAGGTTTAGAATGCCATTTAAGTAGGAACGAGTTCTCCAGGACGCAATTTCATCCATTTCCCTAACTCAGGTGCAAAACTTTCACAGCCAACTACATCCCATTCCATTTGAATGTCTTGATTGTCGGTTCTAATATTGACATTGACCGTTGGAGAATTTGCCTCAAAATCTGGATTATTTGTTAAATGCGGTTGCAAATGCTGTGCTTCGACAGCGTGATATGTTGTACAGCGATCAACATAGGTGCAGTTTATACAAATACACATGATACTTATCCCAATTCATGAAGTTATCCTAACAAATCACATAGTAGAAGTGGTCTGAAGGCAGTTTCTACGGTCTGGTTTTTCTACGATACAATACCTATTAGAAGTTTTCATCCTTAATAATTTGTTGCATTAAAAACTATGGCACTTAAGAAAGGCACACTCGTTCGAGCAATTAAAGAAAAGCTAGAAAATAGCTCTGAAGCCAAGGCAAACGATACACGATGGTCATCTTATATTTTTGAGACATGGGGCGAAGTGTTAGAGTTTCGCGGCGATTATGTCCAAATTAAATTTGGTAAAGTACCAACCCCTGCAATTTGGCTGCATAAAGATCAATTAGAAGAACAAGCAGCAGCTTAAGCTTAAATTCATCCAATAGCTTTTTATAGCTATAGCCAATCAAGTCCCCAAAAGAGAGTTGCGGCGCGCAGCGCCGCAACAATCTTTTGGGTTTTGGCTTTGTCCTAAAAGAATTTTTATAAAAGCGATCGCATTTGCCTAGCAATAAGATCAGGATGTTCAGCTTTCATCAAGGCGCGGACTACAGCAATGCGTTTTGCACCTGCAGCGATCGCTTCGCCTAAATTGTTTTCATCAAGGCCACCGATCGCGAACCATGGAATATCTAAATGCTCATTGGCATACTGTACGTATTCATAGCCAGAGGCGGATTTAGTCGGTTTAGTAGGTGTGGCGTGGACGGGACCAACACCGACATAATCAACTTGATTATTAAGAGCGATATCTAATTCCTGAGGACTAGTAGTTGATTGCCCGATGATGTATTGCCAAGCATCACCACCATTTGCATTGAGAACTTGACGGACTGCCGATACAGGTAGATCAGTTTGACCGACATGAACTCCATCGGCTCCCACGGCGATCGCAATATCTACGCGATCATTTACTAAAAACAAAGCATTGTACTGATGGCAAAGGTCACAAAGCTGCTGCGCGATCGCAAAGCGTTCGCCATCTTCGCCATCTTTTTGACGATGCTGCACAATTTGCACGCCTCCTTGCAGAGCTAATTCCACAACTGAGACAATGTTATCTATTGGTGTAGTGACAAGATATAGAGTTGCTGCTTGTAACTTTTGGCGGCGAATTTGTCCAATATTAGTAATGTTATGAGCTAATAATTGGCTTTCAAGGGTATAAACCTGATAGCGCATTGTTTTCATCGCTGCGCCCATGCTCGGATCGATGACTTTACTATATTCTTCTAAGACTCTAAGAGCTTCTTGCAAGCGCGCCATATTCGCTCTTAGGACTGCTTGCAAATCAGCACGTCTAACTTCATTGGCATGACTCAACTCTGTGGCTGGATCGTCAGGTGTATTACGGGCGCGGCGAAATTCTTCTTTGTGCCATTGAGCAAGTTCTTGGCGCATTTGCTTGCAGCGATCGCATAGTGCTAAATCTTCTAACCCAAAGCGACACCATTCTTCAATAGTTCGGAGGGCTTCACGAGAACGATCAAGATTAGCATCAAGGATGCGGAAGATAATTTGTTGAGACATATCAAAGAGAAAAAGAGAACAGTCAGTAAAAAGTGGCGTTTCAATATACTTTCGAGATATTTCTTAGGTAAGTTAAAAATCAAAATCAAAAGCAGGTTCGGCTCGTAACTTGCCTAAGCCCAACTCTTTATCGTCAATCAAGTTGATTTCGTAATAGCCCAAAATATGATGTGGTGCAGGATTACCACGTGAAGCACCAGTGATGCCCATAGCAATGATCACGCAAATATTGCCCTTAGTGTTTTTGCTGCGCTGCTTCCAGCGTTTATGATGTTCGCCATTCAGAGCTTTTTTATCAAATTCGCCAAATAAATGCAAGTCATCATTGCCCATCACCATTAAGCCTAGTTGACAGGAATTACCGAGGATATCTTCGGCAGGATTGAAGCACAGAGACTTAATGCCATCAAAACTATTGATTTCTTCAATCAATTCCAGCGCTTTTGAGCGGGAAGTCTGAATCATCAGCCCTGGCAACCCTTCACCTTTTTTAGCAGAAATCATCGCCGAGATTTGGTCAGATTGCTGACGATGAATTGTCGCTCTGCGAAGAAATTCTACCTGCGCCCAAGGTAAAGTCATCATATGGATCAGGGCATTCTCTGGCCAAAGATCTTCATTAATTAGTGGCGAATCATCGTCCTCTTCTTCTTCGACTAATTGATGTAACTCATCAGCCAAATCTGGCATGGTCTTGACGATAACTTTGATGGTTTCTTCGACATCACTATCTAAGCTGGGCGCATAAACCGTGTAGGAGCCTGAAAGATTGCCAAAATTCGATTTTAAGCGATTGCTATATTGCTTCCAAAATTTGTTTAAGGCTTCAAGCGCCACTGTCAAAGCGATCGCTTCTTCATCGTATAAATACGGTCTACCGCCTTCTAAGGGATGCAAAGCACCATAAATTGGCTTCATTGGGGCTGTAGCGGCAGTTAATGCGCGCACCTTACCGCGAAATGGAAGTGGGGGAAAGTCATCTTCCATTTCCAATTCAGGTGTTTCAAACAAATTAAACAAACAGTCTTGATGCAAAAATGTCTCTTCGATTTCATCATCGGAACTGCCTGAGACGATCCGATGTCGAAATTTGACTAGCGACTCTTCAGTACGATAAAAAATTACGCCTTGCTCTAAGCCCATTTTTCCCATGACGATCGCATAAAGAGTGTCGAGATCCCATCGATCAAGCTTTATCGAAATCACTTGATGATCCCAAAGTGAATCCCAAGGCGCATTTTGCCATAGCTGCTCAGATTGCTTTTGCAAAGCTCCTGCAAATTGCTCAGGCACGATCGGTGGATTAGCTGAAAAGCTTTCGAGAATATGCGAAAAAATCTCGTCAATTAGGGGTAAGCGCTCGATATATTCGACTGAAATCCCTAAATCTTGCAACACGCCGCGTAAATAAAACTGAAGTTCGCGATCGCATACTAAAATTTTTTGTGGTAAAGATGGCTGTGCAGGACTTTGAGGATGTTCGATCGCTTGCAACAAAGCGCGTACAAATGCTTCTTGCCCTACTACTGAGTCAACTACATCCATTGAACGTACCATTCCCATCGAGCCATCCACCCATAAAATGCAGTGGGGCTTGGACTCTCCGTCATTGGCATGAAGTGGAATAATATTGGAAGAGTCTTTAGGTTGGCGTAGCTTTGCAGGTAAAGCACGGCGATCGCCTTCCCAAACTGCATTTGACTGCTTGAGGTTTTTGAGGCGACGAAGAGTAGATCGGTTTAGCGTGGTCATCGAAAATATTCTCTAGATTAGCCACTCTTAGAAAATTCATAAGAGTGCATTGATCGATTTAACTATGTTATGGCTAAAAATTGCCAGATAAGGACAGGAATTATAACAATTTCCAGTAGAAAATCAGCTAGGCTTGCTTTGCATCCCTATCCACTTTTGGGGTTTTAGCTATATATTTAAAGAAGAGGTAGCGCAAAAAGCCGCCTTTTCTAATCCTTGAATAAAATTATATTCTGCATCTATGTACGAGCTAAAACCGATTTTCAATGAGTTCGTAGAGCAACCCGTTGCTTTCTTTGGTGGACTCGTTTCGGGCTTTCTCAAGCTTGATCTCCAACAAGATCCCTTAAAAGGTTGGCTAGAAAAGCAAGGAGCAACACCTACAACAACCGTGTCTTCGACTATCAATAATGATGGTCCACAATCAATTTCTATTGATTAAATAAATTTTAAGGCTTGCTTAGCAAGCCTTAAAATTTATTTAGTTTCATGCTTTAGTTTTATGCTTTGGTTTTATGCTTTTTAATATAGCTTATGTGGTTTCCCTATCTCTTGCTTACGATCGCCTATCTTTTAGGCTCTTTTCCCACAGGTTATTTAGTCGGACGTATAGCTGGTCTTGATATTCGTCAGCACGGATCAGGATCTACAGGGGCAACTAATGTATGGCGCAATGTTGGCAAAGTTGCAGGGATTAGCGTATTTGCAACAGACTTTACGAAGGGAGCGATCGCCATTTATCTCATGCAGCAGGCAAACTGGTTGCAAAAAATTTGCGGTTTGACAGATTTTAACCTTAGTCTTGAGCATCTATCACTGTTTGTGATTGGAGCAGGTATGCTGGCTCTAATTGGTCATAGTTGTCCAGTTTGGCTAGCTTTTAAAGGCGGTAAGTCAGTCGCAACGGGTGTAGGGATTTTATTTATGTTGAACTTGATCGTAGCGATCGCGGCTCTTAGTATTTGGTTAGCAACGATGGCAATCTGGCGGACTGTTTCGATTAGCTCAATCGCTGCTGTCGCGATCGCCCCAGTATTAATGTGGACATTGCAAGCCAACATGACCTATTCGATATTCGTAACAGTTGGCTGCCTATTTGTAATTTGGCTGCATCGCTCTAATATCGAGCGTATCCTCAACGGCACTGAACATAGCTTCAAATCAGGCTCAAAAGCCTAAATAAAAAAGATCTCGAAAGTTGACTCTTCTGAAAAAGTTTTTATTCTCATAAATCCAAAAGCGGCGCTAAGCGCCGCTTTTAAAATATTAAGCTTCTTCTTTTTCTTCGCCTTGTAGCTTTAACAAAAAGTATCCAAAAGCGATACCGACTGGTATCAGTACCATCGACAAGACCATTGCATTAACTAGTTCTCCCATGATTTTCTCCAAATAAATAATATTGCTGTAGGAATTTTACAGCAAAACATAGGTTACGAGCAGAGCCGATCTTTTTAAACTATGACCTCGACATCAATCGCATCGGCATAATCTTCGCCTTCAGGCTGATTAGCACTTGTGTTATTAGCACTTTCCTTAGTTTGATAAGGCTCATATATTTCCGTTTCATCTAGTAAAATTGGACGAATCTCGTAATGTACTCTTAAATTAGACGGAGTACTGCGTTCAGCTTCACGAATAAACCGATTAGCTTCCCATTCGGCACGAAATGTATTTAATAATTTCAGCGTTTTGAGTCGTTGCCGTTCTAGATATGTCCATACTTCCCACGCATTATATTCTGGGATTAATTCAGGTTCTTCTAAAGGTACTTCGGAGTTATTGGTTTCATCTACAGATTCTGGAGGCGCTGTGTCTGAGACTTTTCTGGGTTCGTGAAAATTCTCAGACTCTTTTTGGACTGGTGGTGGTGAAGTAGCAGTGACATCTTGCGATCGCGCTAAGCTTTTGATCTCTTTAGCACGAATTTGTTTGATGTAAGCTAAATCATTAGCGATCGCTTTCACTTCTATTGCTGTCTGCGATTGATCGACCCATCCTTTAAAAACTACTTCCTCATCATTAATTAATAAGCGATCGCCTATCTCTAGCGCAAATCCTACTAACGAATTAAATAATGGCTTGGCATTTGGCGACGTCCAAAAGCCCTTAGGATTATTATCTTCATGATTACAGATATCTTCGCTTGGGACAGATTCATTTTCATTTGCCTGACTAGCCTTCCCATTGTCAATCAGGCTCTGGACTCCCCCAATTGTGTCCTCAATTCATTAATTTGAGAGTGTAGTGGAGCCAAGCAATTCTCGACATATGCTAAAAGCTCAGGAGGTAAAGTGAAAGAGGTTGGTTCTGATATTTTTTCTGCTGTTGACTCTGAAGCAAATTCGCGACTTACCACTGTTAATATCCAATCTGCGATCGCCTGTTGTTGTGCATCAGCTTGAGATTTAATTTGGCTCAATAAGGGCAGAGGAAAACGAAGATTTACCTGTTTTGTCCTATCAGGAGTCGCCATTATTTGCACTTACTTAAAAAATTGAGATCTCAATTATAGCAATCGTCATCCAAAATCCTACGAAGAAAAGGCATGTAAAGTATTCTGTCCTTTTGTAGTAAGACCCAGACAGATTAAAACTCAGGAAAGACAAGTATTTTTTTTTGCACTGCTTACTCCCTTCCCAATATAAAAATAGACATTAAAAACCAAGAATTAGCGTTGCGGCGCGCCGCGCCGCAACATCTAATCTTTCGCTGGGAAGGGAATATCTTTTCTAAGTTTTAGTTTAAAACTAAAATAATTAAAAATCACTTAATCTGTACAGCAGATTTACCTAAAGAAAGCGTAACCATTAAACACAAAACTAAACTGGAGCATGCAAAAGCAGAAACAACTCCTAAGATAAAGCTATTCCATACAATAATCATTTTGCTTTTCTCCTGAAAAAAGTTTCCGCGCATCAGCGTATTATGTATTATCTAACACTTAAAGATATTTGTAATAATTCTAGACAAAAATTAATAGAGATTGTAGCTCATCAAAACACAGTGACTTTTAACCTTTGATAAGATGATTGCCTGTACTTTTCTCATCTAAAATCATGACCGATTGGCAAATTGCCGCCGAATTTGAAGACATTCTCTATCACAAAGCTGATGGCATGGCAAAAATCACGATCAATCGTCCTGAAGTTCGCAATGCTTTTCGTCCCAAGACGATTACAGAAATGATCGCCGCATTTTCTGATGCTCGTGAAGATATTGAGATTGGCGTTGTCTTATTAACGGGTGCTGGTCCTGCCCCTGATGGCAAATATGCTTTTTGTGCGGGGGGTGATCAGAAAGTGCGCGGAGATGGTGGCTATATCTCTGACTCTGGTGTACCGCGCTTAAATGTGCTTGACTTACAACGCCTAATTCGCACTATGCCTCAGCCCGTGATTGCTTTGGTAGCAGGATATGCGATCGGTGGTGGTCATGTATTGCATGTTGTCTGTGACTTGACGATCGCTGCCGATAATGCCATTTTTGGACAAACTGGCCCAATGGTTGGCAGTTTTGACGGTGGTTTTGGGGCTTCTTATTTAGCTCGATTAGTAGGACAAAAAAAAGCACGGGAAATTTGGTATCTTTGTCGTCAATACGATGCTCAAGCAGCTCTAGAAATGGGCTTAGTAAATAAGGTTGTACCGATTGAGCAATTAGAGTCTGAGGGTATTCAATGGGCGCAAGAAATTTTAGATAAAAGTCCTCTAGCAATTCGTTGTCTCAAATCAGCATTTAATGCCGACTGTGATGGGCAAGCAGGTATTCAAGAGCTGGCAGGTAATGCAACAATGCTGTTTTATATGACTGAAGAGGCCCAAGAAGGTAAGCAAGCATTTTTGGAAAAGCGCAAACCAAATTTTCGGCAATATCCTAAGCTGCCATAATTTTCTTTTACTATCGCCATTGACATAATGTTGAAATACAAATAAAAAATAGATATACCGCGTTTAGGATGAAATCCATAGTTATTTTAGAGGGTCGCAGGGCGAAGCCCCGCTTCTGGTTTCTTAGTAGGAAGCATGAAGCACTTTATATTTTTAAATCTAGTAAGCTAGCGTAAATATTTTTAAGATAATTAACTAATTTAAGATGACTGCGCTACAATATTTGCGGATGAGTATTTCTTGATCGCATGTTTGTTTTCAATACTGACAGTTGTCTTCTGTTTCATCATGGCAGGCTTCTTTCCGAAATCTCTATCTCTACACATCACTGATTGTTGAAGCAAGTATTATGTCTATTTATGTTGGTAATCTCTCTTATGAGGTTACAGAAGATGATTTGAAAGCCGTTTTTGCTGATTACGGCAAGATTACGCGTGTCCATTTACCGATTGATCGTGAGTCGGGTCGTCCACGTGGTTTCGCTTTTGTGGAAATGACTGACGAAAAAGAAGAAGATGCAGCAATCGAAGCTCTCGATGAAGCTGAATGGATGGGTCGTGCACTTAAGGTAAATAAGGCTAAGCCTCGCGAAAGCTCTGATTCCTTTGGCGGCGGCCGAGGCGGTTTCAAAGGTGGCGGCGGTGGTCGTCCATCTGGCGGCGGTGGCGGTGGCGGTCGTCGTTACTAACACTTAAAAAAAGAGGAGGCAAATTGCCTCCTCTTTTTTTGAATTTTAAATTTTACTGAGAACGAAGCGATCCTTTAATTTTGAAATTTGAGACTGTGTCGAAGAGCACCGCCATCGCCAATAATTCCTAAATTTTGAATTATTTGATGTTTTCTCGCTTCTTCAAGTTTATTAAGCTCATTATAATTTACCCATGCAATGCAGTCTACAGGGCAGGTATCAATCGCTTCTTGTACCAAATCCTCTTGATCGCCATCTTGGGCAATTACTCTAGCGCGTCCATAGTCTTCTTCTAGAAAGAATGTACTACGGGCTGTATGAGCGCAATGTCCACACCCAATACATACTGTTTCGTCAACAAATACAGCGTTTTGTCGTAATTCGCCGCCAAGTTCGGGTTCAAAGCCAGAGCGATCGCGCATCTCTGACTCTGAACTTACTTGTGTGGCTTTACTTAAAAGCGAATTATCCATTCCAACGCTGAAGAACTAGACGTACAGAGCCATCTTCGCGTACTTGTTGCTCGGACAAGGCAAAACCTTTAGAGCTGGATTCAGTCATCACTGTAGCGATCGCATAACGTTGGGTCACTTTTTGCAAAAAACTTTCTACAGTCCAAGGCTGTTGCCAAAATTGCATATCGGAAACTAATGCATATTCAGAGCCATTCCACTGAAAGCCAACGTCATAACCATTATCTTGCTCGATCACCACTTCTGCCATTGTTGTATGGCCTTGGTGACCGCGCATAGGAGAAGCGCCTGACTTCCAGTTAATACCTAACTCTGTCAAGGCTTTTTGAAGAGGCTCTAAACTGCGGATTTGAGTTTTCACTTGGCTAAAATGTGACATAGTTTATATCCTAAATTTCAATTTAAACGGCAAATGGACGGAATCTTATCTCTTAGTTTTATCTTAATTTAATCAAAGTTGGGGTTTGCTATGTTTTATTACCACTGACTAAATCTAGAAGTATCGGTATCTAAGACCCTTTCAAATTGTGTAACTGCCTGCGGTTGAGATGTTAATTGATGCTTAGCAAAATTTTCGGAAGTTAACTCTCGATGAGCAACAATACCTAGTTTTGCTTCAACCTCATCGGTCACTTCAGAACAACTAGAACCAACAATCCCTGTCACACGTTCTTCGACTCGACCATCAGAGTAAATAATAAATTCTAGCGTTTCCATGCTGATTTCAGGCTATTAAGTTAATACATAGTTTGACTCAAAGTTCCTATAAACGTCAAGAATTTAAAATTATAAAAATCAGAATATTTTCTATAGATTTATCTAGCGCTTATCTAATAAAAAAGCACCTGCTAAGCAAGTGCTTTTTTATTAGGTTAATGGAATCGGGCAGAGTCGAACTGCCGTCCGCACTAGCGCCTAACCTCCCAGTCATTCACAGGTTTATCCGATTTGATCCTCACGGAGGGAACTGCTATTTATCCCTAGCAATGGGGGATGCACTGATAAAGTCTTGAGCAAATAACCTACCAGAGAAAGTTATAAGCAGCATCCGTTGGGGGTTGGAGTGACATATTTAACGGAGTCATACATCACACCTCGAAACCAAAAAGGTTCTTAGGCGGCTACAGGAGCTACTTTACGAGAAAAAGATACAATGTTGTTCGCATGTACTTGTTTGAGCCATTGATTTACGAGAGAATAGCTCGCTCTCGACCTGCATCAAAGGATAGTTTCTACTAACACGTCGAAACCCTTACGATCCCAATTAAATTCATTATAACATAGAAAAATCAGGTATAGGTTTAGCGTTTGCTAAGTTTTAAATTCATTGTTTTAAATTCATTTAGGCGATCGCTTCGATAAATTCTTACAATTGCTAGTAATTACCTAAAAATCAAAATAAATAAAGGGTAGTTTCTTGTCAGGGCTGAGAATACTTACTAAAAGCAAGCTAACTGGTACTAAAAATAATTTGACCTGCCAATGGAGATTCCACTTGGCGCGATCGCACTTATAGGCAATTAACATCACTATAAATAGACTAAACATTAACAGGGCAATTTGCCCTGAAGTAACTCCGAGAGACTCTACATAAATTTTTACGCCAAACTGAGGATCGCTTTCATATCCCCAGAGTCTTTGCAAAAACATAGTTGTATCAGTCCAATTGGGTAAACGAAAAGGAATCCAGCCTAAAAAGACGACTAGCTGTGTAATTAAAATCGCTACAATCTTCATTGGTAAAGGTTTCCAAATTTTGTGCAACCCTTCGAATACAGCGCAAACCTCCATCCATAGACGATGTGCTACTAGCGCCGCTCCATGCCAAATGCCCCAGATAATAAATCCCCAGTTTGCGCCATGCCAAAGACCAACTACCAGCATGATGATCATCAAGTTCAAGCAAGTGCGCCAGAGTCCACCCCTTGAGCCACCGAGCGGAATATAGAGATAATTTCGCATCCATGCACCGAGAGTCATGTGCCATCGCCGCCAAAAATCGGAAATGCTTCCAGCGAAATAAGGAAAATCAAAATTTTGAGGCAGTCTGAAACCTAATAACAGAGCACTACCTCTTGCCATGTCTATGTAACCGCTAAAGTCGCAATAAATCTGGATGCCGTAACCAATCAGAGCCAGCCAGAGATCGATACTGCCAGCCCGATCGCTATTACGAAAACAAAGATCGACAAATCTCGCCATATTGTCAGCAACGATCCCTTTTTTGGCAGCACCACAGGCAAATAGCCATAAACCTTCAGTAATGTCTGGGAGAATAGGACGCGATCGCGTTAAAAGTTGGGGTGCAAATTCTTGATAGCGGGTAATCGGCCCTGAGAGGAGCTTTGCAAAAAACATCTTGTAAGCGGCGAAGCTGAGAAAATCTCTGGCAGGAGTATCGCCTCGATAGGTATCAACCAGATAAGCGATTAATTCAAATACAAAAAAGCTTAAGGTGACAGGCGGTACAATATTTGCTTTTGCCCAGATCGCCAACGAACTCCCCACTGGTAAACCCGTAATGTTGCCGATGGCCGTTGCCACAAAGGGAATATATTTAAATCCAAATAACAGTAGTACATTAAAAAATATCCCTACAAACAGCAACCACTGCTTCAGGAATTTATCGCCTTTGCGAATTTCTCCGCCTAACCAAAAGTTAATCGACAACATTACTAGCAATAGCCATATATATTGTCTCTGCATAAATGAGTAAAACAGTAAGCTTGCTGTCAAAACAACTAACAAGCGTGCTTGCACATTTGGTAAGAGCCAATAAACAATCGTTGTGATAATTAGGAATGCGGCATAGTCGAGGGAAAGAAAGTCCATTTTTGTGCTAGTCACAAACTGCACAAAATGGAGATAAAGAAAATCCATTGTTAGGAAACTACTTCAGGTGCAGGAAAAGAAATTACATCCGATGCAATATCAAGTGGGGCATCGTCCATGGATTTGAGCGGAACCCAACTTGGTAAGGTGCAACTAGCTTCTTCTACCTGTAATTGGACACAGGGAATTGTATCCGAAAGTATGGAGCTTGCCATCATTCCTGTATGAATTTCTAAATGTGCAGAGGAAATTGCTTCAAATATTAGATTTTGCCCTGGGAAAACGACACGTTCGAAATACCACTGTGGCACATTAGTGATTCGCGCAATTTGAATTTTGCTAGTGGCATTCACATAGGAGCAGACAATCTTTTTATCGTTTAAATCAGCAGGTAACGGGTCAAATAAAGACATAGTGTTTTATATAAAGTTTGTAAACCTAAAATTATTAAGCCTTTTTTATCATTTAAATAGATGTAGATTAATCATGAATATAAAAATATCCTAAATCAAGCCAAATAGCCCCTGCCGATATATGTGAAGTTCACAAGAATACTAAGCTCGTAATTTAAGCTAGTGATAAAACTAACACCCTAGACTACCTAGCGATTGTAAATACTACTACCAACCACTACTAAGTAATCACTAATTTAAGTCTTGATATAGCTACAGCTATTTTTTGATTTGTTCTAAATCTATGGGCAATAGTTATGTATTGATCATCGTTATTAATTGTGAAAATCTTTCTATCGTCGCTCTCAGACCCGCAATGAGCTTAGGCAAAGAGCTTAAAAAAACCCAAAAATCAAATCCTGAATATAATTAAGATATGTAACGGCTTAGTAATTAATGTATGGCGATTTACAGTTATGTATCTCGCAGCAAAATCTTAAAAAATAATAAAAATAATTAATATCTGAAATAAAGTCATATGCTCACAGATTCTATAAAAAGTTCTATAAAAAGTCCCAACCCTCTTTTTAATGAGAAATTTGGTGATCTATCGAGTGGCTCGGTAGGTTGCGATCGCATTCTCTATATCCGCTTACCATGTAACCCGATTTTCCCAATTGGCGTAGTTTATCTATCCGATCACATTCATAAAGTTGCACCTGATGTGCAGCAAAATATTTTTGATTTAGGTACAGTGCCCCCTCTTGATTTTTATGCCTCACTAGATCGGGCGATCGACAAGTTTCAACCAAACTTATTAGTATTTTCATGGCGGGATATTCAGATTTATGCACCTGTGGGTGGACGTGGCGGCAATCCTCTCCAAAATGCTTTTGAGTTTTACTATGCCAAAAATCCGTTTAAAAAACTGCGTGGCGCCCTCAATGGACTGCGTTTATTCACAACTTATTACGCTGAGCTTTGGCGTAACTCTCAGTTAGTTCGACGTGGTTTAGATCGAGCAAGACGCTACCATCCTGAAGCAAAAGCGGTAATTGGCGGTGGAGCGGTCAGCGTTTTTTATGAACAGCTAGGTAGTATCTTGCCGAAAGGAACGATTATTTCGGTTGGTGAGGGTGAATCGTTGCTAGAACGTTTAGTACAAGGTCGTGAAATTGCCAGCGATCGCTGCTATGTAGTTGGAGAAACCAAGCCACGCGAAAGATTGATTCATGAGCAACCTGCACCAATTGAAAAAAGTGCTTGCGATTATGAATATATAGAATCTATTTGGGAAGATTTTAATTACTATTTTCGCGATCGGGACTTTTATATTGGCGTACAAACTAAACGGGGTTGTCCTCACAACTGTTGTTACTGTATCTATACTGTAATTGAAGGGAAGCAAGTCCGCATCAATCCTACTGATGAAGTGATCAAAGAAATGCGTACACTCTATGATCGCGGTGTTCGCAACTTTTGGTTTACTGATGCTCAATTTATTCCTGCCAAGAAGTTTATTGATGATGCTATAGAACTATTAGAAAAAGTCAAATCATCAGGTATGAACGACATCCATTGGGCAGCCTATATCCGCGCTGACAACCTCACGCCCTACCTCTGTCAACTTATGGTGGAGACAGGTATGAGTTACTTTGAGATTGGCATTACCAGCGGCTCTCAAGAATTAGTACGGAAGATGCGAATGGGTTACAACCTGAAGTCAGTCTTACAAAACTGTCGAGACCTCAAAGACGCGGGCTTCAATGAATTAGTGTCGATTAACTATTCCTTCAACGTCATTGATGAGACTTTAGAAACAGTTCGCCAAACGATCGCCTATCATCGTGAATTGGAATCTATTTTTGGCGCTGACAAAGTGGAACCTGCAATCTTCTTTATCGGTTTGCAACCGCATACGCATTTGGAAGATTATGCTTTTAAGAACAACATTCTTAAAAAAGGGTATAACCCAATGAGCATGATGCCTTGGACTGCCAAAAAACTTTTATGGAATCCTGAACCCCTAGGTTCCTTTTTTGGTGAAGTCTGTTTAGAAGCATGGAAACGTGATGATGATGACTTTGGACGGACAGTAATGAATATTTTAGAGGAGCGTTTAGGACGCGCCCCATTAGAAGAAGCTCTAGCTGCACCTATCAAAGATTTAGCCAATGTATAAATTCAAAGTGTAAATTCAAAAACGCAGAAAGTAAATTTCTTGAAAATCATTAGTTAGATGGTTAGAATACTTGATAAAAAGAGAGGTAGCACAAAGTGCTACCTCTCTTTTTTAATTAAATTGATAAATAAACAATTTACTCGCCTGTATGTTTCTTGCGTTTACGCAATTTATTCACTCCCCATAAACCACCCAAAACTAATACACCCGCTATTGGCTCAAACTCAAATGGAACAGCAGTTGCATTAATATTAAAACTACTAAATGCAGTTGGAGAAGTGAAGGTTACTCCAGCGTCAGTAGTGTATTGATAACCAGAAGCGCCAAGAGTAGCTACACCAGTAGGTGTAATGCTTTCATTAGTACCCACAGTTCCAGAATCATCGTTACTTGCCCAATTAAAAGTTGTTGTTGCATCAGCTGCAGCTACTAAAAGCCAGTAGGTTGTACTGGGTGTAAAAATGAAATTACTATTTGCGTTTAGTGTAACCAAACGTAATGTGTTGTTGGGAGACGTAGGTGTAGAAAAATCTGCAAATAAGTCAGACCCTGGAGTAGTAGTAGGTATACCATCATTGCCAGTAATTGAAACAAGAAGCTTATCACTGTTTGCACTTCCAACGACACCATTTGTCCTAAAATTTGAAAGTCTCAACACAACAGAATCAAGTTTATATCCGAGAACGGGCGAACTAGGTGTTGTAAACTGCACACCTAAGTATTTGTCTGTATCAATGAGATTAGAATTTATTGTAGTGTTTGAACCAGTGTTATTACCTATCAGCGATATAGCACTTACTGACTCAGTTGCAGTCCCAATACAAATAATTGAAGTCGCGATCGCGGAAATACTGCCGATCGCTAGGCTTTGGACACTATTGGTAGGGAATGCAAGTTTACTTAAAGTAAGCATATATTTATGACAATTCTAGTTGTTCTTAAAATATCATAAATATCAAAAATAGAGTATACATTCTTAGTTATAAACTTTCACAACAAAATAAAGCGAGTTACCTTGTACTCTCTAGCTTTTATGAGATTTTTAACGCGATCGCTTCCATAAACGGTAGCCAATAAAAGAAATGATCGCAATTAAAACTCCGAAAACTACAACTTTGGTAATTACATCAATGTAATCTTCAACTAACTTGTAATTTTTACCTAAAAAATAACCCGCATAAGTTAGTAGAGTTACCCAGCCAATAGTTCCAATTGTGGAATAAAGAAAGAAGGGAAGTAGAGGCATCTTCGTAATACCTGCGGGAACAGAAATCAATGTTCGAATCCCTGGAACCATACGACCGAGTAGAACTGCTGTAGAGCCATGTTTTTGAAACCAATTCACTGATTTTTCAAGGTCTTTGTCAGAAATACCAATCCATTTGCCATAACGTTCTGCCAACACTTGTAAACGCTGCTGCCCTAGCAACAAGCCTGCGTAGTACCAAGGAATCGCACCTAAGATGGTGCCAATCACCCCTGCCGCGATCGCAGGAACCACTTGAATTTGCGTATTTGAGAAAGTTGCTGTATATCCTGCTAAAGGCATAATCAACTCTGATGGAATCGGGGGAAATAGATTTTCTAAGAACATCAGTAGCCCAATCCCTACATATCCTAGGGAGTTCATGGTGTTTGTAATCCATTCCTGCATTTTATATGTACCAAATTACGATAGGTTTTCTTTCATCAAGTTTAGAATAATTAGTACCATGCACTGAATACGTTTCAGTATAAATCACCATAAACATGATCAAAAATCGTAGCGAAAATGGCGATCGCTATAATAAATAACTAGTATTCTAACAGAAAGCATTATTTGGCTTTTGCTTTATATTAAAACTAAATTATTTTAAAGAAGTCTTAATTAGCAAGCCTTTCCAAACATTATTTGAGTTTTACTTAATTTAAAATCTGCTTTCACTCAAGGCAATTGCGCCTCTTTGAACATGAATAAATCCTTTGTTTCTCGGGCTTTACAAATCACCTCTGCAATCGCAGTTTATTTTGCGACTAATGTATGGGCATCTACAAAACATATAGATATAGTTTCTAGTGCTCTTACGAATGTAAATTCATTGTTGGTGATTTTGGCGATCGCCTTTGCACTTCCCTATTTTTGTTTCAAAGCTTTTGGCAAACTCTACACCCCGCCAGCATCACAAAATTTCGATGATTTATCAAAGGTTAAAAATTCAAAGCTTCGTCAAGACGAGCTTGATGCGATTGGCAATGAAGAGATTGAAACTATGCAATATCGTGGAATTCAGTATAAAAACGAAGATTTAGTTGCCAATACTAAGGCGAATCTCAGAGAGGCGAATGTCAGAGAGGCGAATGTCAAAAAGGGCGAAAAATCTCAGCCTGCAATCAAATATCGCGGTGTAAATATTGAGAATAATGCTAATAGTCTAGACAGTGATTCGCAGGAAGTTACTGAATCCTTTTTAACTGAGAGAAATTCTCAAAAATCTGCTAAGCCAAAAGAAAGAATGAAATATCGTGGCTCCTATGTGGATTGATTTTCCTTAATGAAAGTTACAGCAATTTGCTTTCAAACCTACCACAGACAATAATATAAAACCCTTTGCGGGGCTTCGCCCTGCGACCCTTCTCGTAATGGGCTTGATCAACAACTGCTGTAAGAGCTTTGATTCACTGGATAATCGCTATAGATTTCTAGAAAATGAGATAGGCTAAAATTGACACAGATTAGTTTTTATACATACATAATTTCATGGTTTTATTGCAGTCTTTAACCACAGAATCACCGAAACCATCAATTGATTTAATTGATTTAACAGAGATTACTCAAAAGTTTGTAGCGCTGCGATCGCAGCTTGCCAAACACCAGTTAGATGCATATTTTGTTCCTTCCGCAGATGAGCATCTCAACGAATATTTACCTGAAGCAAGACAACGCCGTCAATGGATTAGTGGATTTAATGGGTCGGCAGGAGATTTTTTAATCAGCACTGATCAAGCTTGGGTCTTTGTCGATTCTCGCTATTACGAGCAAGCAGATATGCAAGTAGAGGCAAATCTCCAAAAAGTTTGCAAAGTGGGTCTAGAAGATCATCAGACTATAGAAGAAGTTCTTGAAGAACTTGGTCAAAATGCAGTAAATCGATCGCAAACCTTCCGCCTCGGTATCGATCCTTTCACGATTACTGTCGCTCAATACCGTCGCTTTTCATCACGATTGAGCCTAAGTGGTATCGAGATCATTCCCATTATCGATAACTTAGTTGATGCTGTGCGATCGCAAAGTCCTTTTACCGAGAGCGAACCACTCCTCCCGTTTGGCGATCAGCCCGTGATTGTCCTGCCTGAGTCTATTACTGGCGAAAGCTTAGCGAAGAAACTAGAACGAGTTCGTGAGGCGATGAGCAAAAAGAAAGCGACCATTTTGCCAGTAACTAAGCTCGATCAGATTGCATGGCTTTATAATCTGCGTGGTCGTGATGTGGAGTGCAATCCTGTATTCATTAGCTATGCACTCGTTACGCAAGATGATGCATACCTTTTCACCAATACGTCACGCCTTGATGATGCAGTCCGTCAGTCTCTTGCTAATCAGGTGCAAATCCTTGAGTATGAGCAGTATATCCCCACTTTGAGATCGCTTATCTCTGATAATTCGCGCGTACTATTGGCGATCGCGCAAACTACATTTGGTACGTATCTTCAACTCAAGGAAGTCAATGCTAAAATAATTGATGCAGCACATCCTGTCGAGATTTTTAAAGCGCATAAAAACTCTGTCGAAATCGCGCAAATGCAAGAAGCAAATCTCAAAGCTAGCTGGGCAAAAACACTCACTCTCAAATGGATAGAAGAGCAAAGTAATGCAGGAAATATAATCAGCGAACGGGACGTAGCTAACACAATCGAAGGTTTATACAAGCAACAGCAAGGCTTTGTGGAGCTGAGTTTTCCGACGATTGCAGGTGCTGGCGCGAATGGTTCAATTGTTCATTATAGTAATCCTAATCCTGCTTGCAAACTTCTAAATGGCGATTTACTTCTATTAGATTCTGGGTCGCAATTTTACGGCGGTACTACCGATGACACTCGCTCGATTAGCATTGGCAACCCCACTACCGAACAGCGCGATCGCTATACAGAAGTTCTTAAATCTCATATAAATTGTGCGATGCAGAAATTCCCTAAAGGCACTACAGGTAGCCAAATCGACGGGATAGCTCGGTCTTCGTTATGGCAAAGTGGATTAGACTACGGGCATGGTACAGGGCATGGTGTGGGCGTATTCCTGAATGTCCATGAAGGACCAAATGGTATCAGTAAGGGCGTTAGTCAATCTCTTGATTTAGGCACAGTCAACAGCATCGAACCAGGTTACTATCAACCGAAATGGGGTGGTATTCGCTTAGAAAATCTCTATTTTGTGAAACAGGTTTCTGAACACGTTCCTAATCCCATACCTTGGTATGAATTTGAGTCGTTGACATATATTCCTTTTGACAAAAAGTTAATTGATCGCGACAAACTCAATTCGCAACAGATCAAATGGCTTGAAAATTACTATGCGCTTGTTATTGACAAGCTATCGCCCATGCTAACAGAGGCAGAAACCTTATGGTTAAAGCAAGCTTGTAGCTTCTAACCTACATTAGATTGAGAACAAACCAAACTAGATTTTTTATAAAAGCCCCGCGAAGCGGGGCTTTTATAAAAATCTAGTGGTGGATTTATTCGGGATTTGCTGTAAAAATCATAGACAGCGGCAAGTTCTTCCGCTAATTTTTAGATTTTACGTCTTAACTGTCTGGACGGTTGCTATACTTTAAGCTGATTTACATTTCAAAAACTTACAGGTGAGTTTATTTATGATCCGTGCTGTAATAGAAACCTCTAAAGGAACAATTCACGCCGAACTTGACGACCAATATGCTCCCCTCACTGTCAAAAATTTCGTAGATTTATCTAAACACGGTTTTTATGATGGGCTGACTTTTCATCGTGTTGAACCTGGATTTGTGATCCAAGGTGGTGATCCACTTGGTAACGGTACTGGTGGATCAGGCGATCGCATAAAATTAGAAATTTGGGCAGATGGTGACACCGAAGCAACTGTCGGTCAAGTTTTAACTGGTGGCAAGAAACCAGTTATTAAGCACACTCAAGCAGGTGTATTCTCAATGGCTCGCACTAATGATCCTAATAGTGCCACAAGTCAATTTTTCATTACCCTTGGTGATGCATCGTTTTTAGATGGTCAATACGCGGCTTTTGGATCTACTAAAGATACTGAAGTTGCTCAAGCAATCCGTCGCGGCGACAAAATCGTCTCAATCAAAATCGAAGAATAAGAAAGAAAGGGTGCATTGCACCCTTTCTTTTTTTGAGCAAAGTCAAATGGAGTGGGCTTTAACATCTGCTTCTTAAACCGAACTCAGGTTACATTAGGGATAATTCATGAATTATCCCTAAGCATTTGTTCCTAAATATTTGCTCCTAACCACTTACATGAATTCCTGGTCGATGTTTAGGATCTTTCTCTGCTTTGCGTAACACTTCACGGGTAACTAGGGCAATATCGCCTTCGCCAAACAAAATAAATCGCATCAAATACTGAATTGGATTTCCTTCAGCCCAACCAAAGTAAACATGAGGTAGTTTATCGGTTTTCTCCCTAATTTTTAAGAGAATTGCCGCGATCGTGTTGGGAACAGCTGCACCCTGCGATCGCAGAATCCGATACTCTCCGACCTGATGTCCTTGGATGCAAATCTTCCCAGCAAATTCTGAGGGGTCAGAAACTTTAATTTCTAAGAAAATCACAGTATCATTTGCGGGTAGATGCTGTTCTGCGCGAGTATCTAGCTCTTTCTTACGATATTCTTGTTCATCGCCTTTATTGGGACGATGGGCAATGATTCTCATCGTATGCTCAGGGCTGCTCACAATAAAACTTTGAGCTAGATCATCCATTTCCACCGTATCGGCTCGCAATTCTGTTGAGCGCCAGACCCTTGATATTAAAGAAGTAATCACAATGCCCGCAATAAAAATAGCAGCGATTCTGATTCCTTCAGGTCTTTCGATAATGTTAGCGATCGTTGTGTAGATAAAAATCAAAGTAATCGTGCCAAACAGCCATACCTGACGTTTACTGCGTTGACGATAGGATGCCAAAGTAACGGCAAAAGCCGCAGAACTCATTAATACTAATACTCCCGTCGCATAAGCACCGCCCTGCGCTTCTACATTTGCCTGAAAAATCAAAGTTACGATAAAAGCGATCGCTGTATATACCAAAACTAAAGGTCGCACTGCCAATGTCCAGTTGGGAGCCATGCCATAGCGAGGTAAGTAGCGGGGCACTATATTTAACAATCCTGCCATCGCTGATGCACCCGCAAACCACAGAATCGAGATCGTACTAAGATCGTAAACTGTACCAAAGATATTGCCAAAAAACTGATGAGCAATGAAAGCAAGTGCGCGACCGTTGGCTTTTCCGCCTGCCTCAAACTCCGCCGCTGAAATTAATAAAGTCGTCACTATGCTACTGGTTAGTAGAAAGAAGCTCATGATCCAAGCAGCGCTCGTCAACATTTTATGAGTATTTTTTACACGTCCAGTTGGTACAGCTTCTGTGTCATCACTGTATCCTTTCACTAATGGCATTACGGATACACCTGTCTCAAAACCTGACAGTCCCAACGCTAACTTGGGAAACACCAGCATCGAAATACCTAAGAGCATCAGAGGATTTTGATTCTTGGCAAATAGGGCAGTTTGCCAAGCCGCGATCGCTTCTGGATGGACAAAAATTTGCTGTAACCCATAGCAAACGGTGATTAAATTTAGGACTAAATACACCGCTACTAAAATGACAGCAATCCCGATCGCTTCCCGAAAACCTCTAAGAAACACTGCACTCAGCAAAGCGATTAGGATTAGCGTAATCGGCACTACTTGCCCGTGAAAAAATGCTGGAACTAAGGGATTTTCAACAATGTGGGCAGTTGCATCGGCTGCTGATAGAGTAATTGTGATAATAAAATCTGTCGCCACAAATCCTAGCAAGCACAGGATTAATAATTTGCCCTGCCACCATGGCAGCAACCGTTCTAACATTGCTAGCGAACCTTCACCATGAGGGCTGATTGCGGCAACCTTACGATAAATAGGTAACGCTCCAAAGAGGGTTAACAAAAGTAAAATCAGTGTTGCTAAAGGAGAAAGCGCCCCCGCCGCAAGGGCAGCAATCCCAGGCTGATATCCAAGAGTGGAAAAATAATCCACACCTGTTAAACACATCACCTGCCACCAGCTATGTTTCTCACTATGTTTAGGAGTTGGCTGATCATCTTTATTAGGATCATCTTTATTAGGATTATCTTTGTTTTGATAAGTACCTTGCAATAGCCAATTCTTAATTCGGCGACGCAACTCAGACTGGGTTGAAGAGGAGACAGGTGAAGCCATAAAACAACTTTTTGATAAAACTTTTTGATAAAACTTTTTGATAATGATTGTTTAGTTTACGACAAACTTTAAAATAATTAGGACTTACGCAAATCAACTAAGAACTAAAGTTCTTGGCTCAAAGCTCAAGTCAGTTAAAACTGACTAAAAAAAGCCTCAAATCAACCTGTTTCAACAGGTTTAAGCTTTTAGCCCGCAATTTATTGCAGGGCAAGTGC
>JBBRMK010000043.1:0-38437 GCA_038230875.1 Pseudanabaenales cyanobacterium | reverse complement strand
CATTACTCCCAAATGTCTTACATCTGACCATCCACAGTATTGACTACCAAATTTTATTAGTTCATCATAGAGACGCGAGGCGTTTTGGGTCATTTGATCCATGCTCATTTTCTTCAAAAAACAGCATACGCCTCTTTCTTATCCAAATTCCCTCTCTGTATGCTTTTTAGCTCTTCTCCTATTACTTTTGTCAGTCAATCAGGTCACTGCCTGTATTTTTTCGACTTCACTTCTTACTTCATGACGCATCCAATATAAAACAGCGATCGCTTGCTCTTGAAGAACCCTAACTTTATCGCCATAATTTTAGTTATAGCGTCTTGGTAGGTTTAACAAAGATGCTCCAGAGCACAACATTTCTGGGTTTTGGTTTGTATTTTGCAGAAGTATTTGTTGTAATATTTATTGACGATTACATCTCTGATCACAACGCTATAACAGAAATATAGTCTTAAATAAGTCATAAATATATATAGGACTTACGCACTTGCCCTGCATTAAATTGCGGGCTAAAAGCTTAAACCTGTTGAAACAGGTTGATTTGAGGCTTTTTTTAGTCAGTTTTAACTGACTTGAGCTTTGAGCCAAGAACTTTAGTTCTTGGTTGATTTGCGTAAGTCCTAATATATTGTAAAAGCCTGACTTTGTCGCCTTAACGAAACGGAGAAGCTCTATGAAAATTCTGCATGGCACTTGGATTCCCGATTGCACTGGCAACTTTATTCAATGTGGCAATTTTTATCTTTGGGTGGAGACGACTGAGGCTAAGCCAGCAACTACAGCTAAGCGCAAGTCAAACAAAAAGCCATTGGAACCAGCCCCTGAGCAATTAGCACCTAAGCATCGATCTAGCCTAGCTGAAGCAGAATTAACAGCTTTTCTATTTAATGATCTCGCAATTAAAGATGAACTTTTGCAGGAGCCAGACACAAAGTATTCTCGTAGTGACAAGCGCGAGCAAATTATCTTTCCTAAATATTTTCTGTTGCCGACCAGTAATGAGCAGCCCTTACCTTCCTTAGAACTAGCCCGATATTTAGAAATCGAACTTCCCGAAAGCTTCGATCTACAGCACTGGCAAATCGACTGCTATCAAGTTACCGCCTCAATTAAAATTAGTAGCTTTCGCAGTCATCGGGCGATTAGCGTTGTTAAATTGCTAAATGATTTACATTTCATTGCTATCAATAATCTTGCTGAAATACAGCTAGGCTCGGATTTACTGTTTTGGTATCACTACACGCAAGCCTTTAAGCAAATCCTTTTCAAGGATCAATATATTCCTGCGTTTAAGTATCGCGAATTAGCGGTTCAACCAGTAAAAGGCACAAAAAAACTTTCAGCAAAAGCGAAGAAAGAAGCTGCAGCTGTTCCCGCATTTGAAATCTATCCTGCATGGGAAATTGTCTCTGAGAGATATGAAACAGAGTTAGCGCAATATGTGGAATACATGCCCCTTGCGTGTGTTTCAGGATTTAGTGAACCTCTAGAAACTCAGGCTAGATTTTTTGATTCTGAAACGTTATTGCGTCATTTTTCGGAATGTGTACTCCATAGTATTCTTACTCACACACCAACCACTGCTCAGTTTTCGGGGAAAGTTTCTGATTCTTTATTACAGCAATGTCTCGACTTTAATGAGAAAGAACTCGCTAACTATATCTCTAGTAGCAATAGTGCGTTAGAGCAGTTTCAAAAATGGCAAGGATGGCAACAGAAGATTAATCGGACGCAAGCGGATTCCCTATTTTATCTTTGCTTTCAACTGCAAGCACCGCAGCAAGAATCAGAACCTTGGGAACTACAATTTCAGGTATCACCAAAGCAAGATCCATCACTGAAATTGCCTTTGGAAGTTTATTGGGATATGACGGCAGCGAAAAAGAAGGCGATCGCAAAGCAGTTTGGGACAAACTTTGAACAAGAGCTATTAGTAAACTTAGGCTATGCCGCCAGAATTTATAATCAAATTTGGCAAGGTTTAGAAACTGATCGCCCGATCAGTATGCAACTAAATACTGATCAAGCCTTTGGATTTCTAAAGGAGTCGGCTTGGATTTTGGAAGATGCGGGCTATAAGGTGGTTGTGCCTGCTTGGTGGACACCTCTGGGGCGCAGACGGGCGAAAATGCGCCTCAAGGCATCGGGGAAAAGCGCAACTAGTAGCAAGACTCAAGCCAAGAGCTACTTTGGGTTCGATCAACTTGTGGAATATCAGTATGAATTAGCGATCGGTAATGAAACCATCTCTGTAAAAGAATGGGAAAAGTTAATTGCGGCAAAAGCCCCCTTAGTCAAGTTTCGCGGTGAATGGATGGAGCTTGATCCCGACAAGATGCAGGAGATGCTGACATTTTGGCAACAGCAGGGACAAACCAAGACGGAAATGAGCTTGATGGACTTCATGAAGTTGTCGGCTTCCGATCCTGATTTAGATGTCGATCATGACAGCACTCTGGCGGCGATGATGGCAAAGCTGCAAAATAAACAGCAGTTTGAACTAATTGACAATCCACCACAACTCAATGGAACTTTGCGCGAGTATCAAAGGCGCGGAGTCGCATGGTTGCAATATTTGGAGGGACTGGGCTTAAATGGTTGCCTAGCCGATGACATGGGTTTAGGAAAAACCGTGCAGATTATTGCGCGACTGGTGAATGAGAAAGCCGAAATTAATGGAGATTTGCCAAACTCTAAATCTACTAAAACGACAAAAAGCACGGCTAAAAGTAAGAAAACTGCAAATTCCGATAATGCGATCTTAAATGCGATCTTTAAACCCACATTATTAATCGCGCCGACTTCAGTTGTGGGCAACTGGCAGAAAGAGATCGAAAAGTTTGCGCCGCACTTACGCGCTATTGTGCATCATGGTAGCGATCGCCTTCAAGATACTCAAGCTTTCAAAAACACTTGCCAAACCCACGATCTCATCATTACTTCCTTCACCCTCATTCGTAAAGACGAAGCTCTATTTAGCGCGATTAACTGGCATCGCATTGTCATTGATGAAGCCCAAAATATCAAAAACCCTAAAGCAGCTCAAACCAAAGCAATTCTCAAACTAGAGTCAACTTACCGTCTCGCGTTGACGGGTACACCAGTAGAAAACCGCTTATTAGATCTCTGGTCAATTTTCAATTTTCTCAATCCCAATTATTTAGGCAAAGAAGCGCAGTTTAAAAAAGCCTTTGAAACACCAATCCAAAAGAATAATGACCGAGTTCAAGCAGAGGTATTGAAAAAACTAGTCGAGCCATTTATTTTGCGGCGACTAAAAACCGATCAGTCTATCATTAAAGACCTGCCCGATAAAATTGAACAAAAGCTCTATGCCAACCTCACCAAAGAGCAAGCCTCTCTATATGAAGTGGTGGTCAGAGATGTTGAAGAAAAGTTACAAGAAGTGGAAGGGATTCAGCGCAAGGGGTTGATTCTTTCCACATTGCTAAAACTAAAACAGATTTGTAATCATCCTAGACAATTTTTGCAAGATGGTAGTGACTTCACCCCAGAGCGATCGCACAAATTAGGTCGTCTGTCGGAGATGGTCGAAGAAGCAATGGCTGAAGGAGAAAGCCTATTAATCTTTACGCAATTTACAGAAATTGGTGATGCCCTCGAAAAATATTTTCGCCAGAAGCAGCATTACAACACCTACTACATTCACGGCGGCACAAATCGCGACAAACGCGAACGGATGATTACCGAGTTCCAATCCCCAGAAACGGAGCCTTCCGTATTTATTCTTTCCCTCAAAGCTGGCGGCGTTGGCATCACCCTCACCAAGGCAAACCATGTCTTCCATTTTGATCGCTGGTGGAATCCCGCCGTTGAAGACCAAGCCACCGATCGTGCCTTTCGGATTGGTCAAAAGAAAAATGTCTTCGTCCACAAATTCATCACCATCGGCTCCCTAGAGGAGCGTATCGATCAAATGATTGAGGATAAAAAGAAACTCGCAGGTGCGATCATTGGAGCCGATGAGTCATGGTTAAGCGAACTCGACAACGATACGTTTAAGCAGCTTATTAGATTGAATAAGAGCGCGATTCTCGATTAGGCTGAAAAGGGAAAAAGAAAAAATTCTAATCACCAATTACCAATCACTAATTACCCAAAAATTAAAACAATGTCAAAATACACTCGCACGTGGTGGGGACAAAAATTTATCAGTTCCCTAGAATCTTTCACCGATTCAGGAAGATTACAACGCGGACGCTCCTATTCAGGAGATAATCGCATTCTTCATTTTGACATTACCAAAGGGCTTGCCAGTGCCACTATTCGCGGAAATGTTAATCCTTATTTTGGTGTGTATAAAGAACCGAAGTATCAGACAGAAGTGAAGATGACCGCGATCGCTACAAAAGGCTGGACAAAAATCATTGCTAATATGTCCTCAAAAGCAAGCATTGTCTCACGTCTACTGCTCAATGAAGTTCCAGAAAATATCGAAGAGAGTTTTGTGGCGGTGGGTAAACGCTTATTACCCCATAGTCGAGAAGATTTTCAAATGGAATGCTCCTGTCCCGATTATGCCAATCCTTGCAAACACGTTGCGGGACTATGCTACCGACTTGCGAGTGAACTCGATCAAGATCCTTTTCTACTATTTGAGTTACGTGGTCTATCTAAAGAAGCTTTACAAGCAGAACTAGCGAAATCTCCCCTTGGCAAAGCTTTAGCCTCAGAATTAGGCGATCGCTCCCAAGAAATGGCACCCGTAACTTCTTACTTCACCAAGCCTCAAACAACTTCAGCCCAAGAAGTTCCCACCCTCAAGCAATTTTGGCAAGGTCAGAAGCGTTTACCCCAAGCAATACCGTTTTCTAATCCAGCCACAGTATCGGCGATCGTGATTAAAAAGCAAGGTGACAATCCTCCCTTTTGGGATAAGAGTACTTCCTTTATTGAAACAATGCAAGAACTCTATGAACGGGTTAAAACTAAGAATTCGGCATTACTGTAGTAGTCCGCATTTTTTGAGATGACACTTCTTAGCCAATCCAAATTTCATTTGAATCATAGAAAGCACCTTTTTCCTCCAGTTTGAAATCACCCAAAAGTAAACCTAGCCAAACTTTAACGATTGATAATTTCAACTTATTCTGTAAATCTATAAGACTCATTAACAAAGTTGCTAAACTTATTTACACTTTCTCAGGCGATCGCTGATAGCTTGCGAATGTTCATGCAGTTATAAGCTAAAGCGATCGCAAAGCATTCAACAAGGGAGTAGATGATTAGCGATCGCATTACAGCGCAAAGCGCTGTTATAAAACCCAGAAAACTTTTTGAAAGTGCCGCGAAGCGGCACTTTCAAAAAGTTTTCTGTACTACTCAAAGCCTCAACAGGCTGTAGTTTGTTAAACAGGGGTTGAAAATCGAATTTTTAGGTAGTCATCTTCCATCTTTGCACCAGCAGTTTGGAGAACCGACAAAGCTTGAGGTAAGACCAGATTACGGCGATGATTGCCAATCCGAATATTTAGCTCGTCACCAGTCTTGGTTAGCTCAATCTTCTCTTTAGGTACACCTGGTAGATATAACTCTAAACAATACTGCTTGTTCTCTTCAACAACACGCATCGTATTCTCTTTGTAATAAACTTGGGACGGGTCTTCATCACCGTATAGAGTTTCTTTAAGTCTTTCTAGAGCAGCAATCCCACACATCTCTTCTGCATAAAGCGGAATTTGTTTAATTGGCAGAGGATGAAAATCTCGGTAAATTTGTTCACAATATTGCTTCTGATTTTCCTTCCAAGCCTTAAAAAATGGGTCTTGAACTTCTTCAGGAATAATGCGATTGGCGATTACCATATCTGTCGCTATATTGTAAAGGCTGAGATAAGAATGCGCTCTCAACGATTCATTGATCACCATCTTTTCAGGATTGGTTACTAGCCTTACAGTTGTCGTTGTGTTATCCGTAAGAATTTTTTCGAGAGCTTCTAATTCTTCATAAAACTCATAAGGAGCATCCATTACATCTTTGTCTGGTAAAGAGAAGCCAGTGACACGCTTAAAAATGGGATTGAATACAGGACTCAAAACCTGCGCCATACCTTGCAATGGCTTATAAAACTTTCGCATGTACCAACCTGCAACTTCAGGTAGAGACAGCAAACGGAGGGCTGTGCCTGTAGGTGCAGAGTCAATTACCAAGACATCAAATTCTTTTTCGTCATAGTGACGCTTGACGCGCACCAATCCAAAAATTTCATCCATTCCTGGCAAAATTGCTAACTCTTCTGCTTGAACACCTTCCAAACCACGCGCTTGTAAAACTTCGCTGATATAACGTTTGACTGCCCCCCAGTTCCCTTCTAGCTCGCGTAAGGCATCAAGTTCTGCCCCCCAGAGATTGGGACGAATTTCTTTAGGATCATGTCCTAGTTCAACCATAAAGCTATCAGCGAGGGAGTGAGCAGGATCGGTACTCAAAACTAGGGTTTTATAACCCAATTCAGCACAGCGTAAACCTGTTGCTGCTGCGACAGAGGTTTTGCCAACTCCGCCTTTTCCTGTCATTAAAATGATACGCATGGTCGATATAACTCGTCTTGTTTAATTATCTAGAGACTAATATAGACAGCCTACATGCTGTCTATAATTATAAATTTTGAATAAATTTGAATAAATAAAGGACTTTGCAAATCTTTACATTTGATGATTATTCTAGCACTGAATAGAGATTGTAATCGCTAGTAAAGCTAAAATATTAAGGTAAGAATAATGCTGTAAGGCTTTTAACCTATATGGATCAGCAATCGAATACTCCTATTGACTTAGAACAACTCAACCAAATATCAGAAGGAGATTTAGAGTTTGAGATTGAGGTTTTACAAGCCTATGTCGAAGATATTCTACAACGGATAGACAAAATTCGTGATGCGATCGCTATAAATGACCGCATCCAAATGATGAGAGAAGCCCATCATATTAAAGGAGCTAGTAGTAATGTGGGTGCTTTGCAAATCCAAGCTCTGGCTATACAACTCGAAAAGTTAGAGCAGTCACAGAAATCAGAAGAATTATTAAAAATAATTGATGCAATGCTCGAAAAAATGAAAGATGTTGAGCTATTTATTACGGAAATGTCAACAACTTTGCCATCTTAAAGTAATTTGCTTTCAAACTTACCACAAACAATAATATAAAACCCTTTGCGGGGCTTTGCCCTGCGACCCTTATCGTAGTGGATTTGATCAACAACTGCTATAAAGTACGGGGCAAAAATCTTGTGCTTTACTCTAAGACTAATAGACTCTAAATAAGACTATAATCAAATTATTAGGGATAATTAGTCATAAATAAATTTGTTATGAGTCTAGCGTCTTCTTCATCCAATCTAACTGCTGATAAAACCTACGAGCTAATGGATGTTGAAACCATCCAGAAGTCTTTGGGGCGATCGCGTGCTTCGGTTTATCGCTATGCTAACACTGATCCCAGCCAAGGGTTGCTCAACTTGCCTTACGATCCGACTAGGCTAAATCCTGAACTGCGCCAAAGTGATCGCGAGCCTTTGTTATTTCACCCTACTGAGGTATCAAGGTTTGCGCGAGATATTTTGAAAATGAAACAGGTGACAATTCAGGTACAAGAGCCGATTCAAAATGAAACTAATCGTTTATTACGCGAGATTTTAGAAGAGATGCGATCGCTAAATAAGTCGATCATATCTCTTCGCAATCCATAAAAAGAAGTAGGGGCAATTCATGAATTGCCCCCTACTTCTTTTTATGGATTTAAAGTTAGCTTAGATAGGTGTAACCGTTTAAGCAATGCTCATATTTTTGTAAAAACAACCTTGCTTCATCGAGAGTAATTTGCTTGTCTTGGAGTGCGCGTTCTGTCTCTTGACGAATATTTTCCAACATCGAATCACGATTGTATTGGACATAGGCAAGCACCTCGGTCATCGAATCACCTTTAATAACGTGTTCGACCTTATAGCCAGTGGGCGTTGTGTGAATATGCACGGCATCGGTATCTCCAAATAGATTATGCAAATCCCCTAAGATTTCTTGATATGCACCACCAAGAAATAGAGCCAAGAAATAAGGCTCCTCACTAATAAAGGGATGCATCTCTAGTGTAGATTTAACATCACGTAAATCAATGAAGCGATCAATTTTGCCGTCGCTATCACAGGTAAGATCGGCGATCGTACCGCGACAGGTGGGTTCTTCATTCAGTCGATGGATGGGCATAATTGGGAACAGTTGATCGATCGCCCAACTGTCAGGTGCAGACTGGAATACTGAAAAATTGCAATAGTAAGTTAGCGCCATTGCTCGTTCTAAATCTTCAAGATCGTCAGGAACATAGTTGAGTTTGCGCGTTACTTTGAGAATGCGATCGCAACATTCCCAGAACAGGCGTTCTATTCTAGCGCGTTGCTTGAGAGATAGATAACCAAAAGTGAATAGGCTAACTGCTTCTTGGTTAAACTGTACAGCATCATGATAAATCTCTTGATAATTATTTTCATTGATGTTTTCCAGTGCTTCAAAGAGATTGCGAACGATTAAATGTTCTTCTTCTTGCAATGGCTCAATTTTCTGATTGGGAGTACCACTAATACCGACTACATCAAAAACTAAGACTGATTGATGTGAGGCGATCGCTCGACCACTTTCACTAGTTAATGTTGGTACAGTTACACCTTTTTCAGTGCAAGCTTCTTTAATCGCCGCCACAATATCGTAAGCGTAGTTCTGCATACTATAGTTTTTGGAAGCATAAAAATTGGTTTTGGAACCATCATAATCAACCCCTAAACCACCGCCCACATCAAGATGTCCCATCGGCGCACCCAATGCGACAAGCTGCACATAGATTTGTCCTGCTTCACGCAGTGCATCTTTAATTGTGCTGATATTACTAATTTGAGAACCGATGTGGAAGTGCAATAATTTGAGAGAATCCAGCATATTAGCTGCATCCAATTGTTCAACTGCTTCTAGGATCTCCCACATACTTAACCCAAACTTAGCGCGATCGCCTGTCGAGTCTTCCCAATGCCCGACTCCTTTGGCACTTAGCTTTGCCCTTACACCGACAACAGGGGCAATTCCCAACTTAGTTGCCGCGCGGATGATCATTTCTACTTCTTCAAGTTGTTCGATCACAATGATCGTATTTTGTCCCAACTTCCGCGCTAAAAGTGCTGTCTCGATATATTCTGCATCTTTATAGCCGTTACAGATTAGCAAAGACCCTGGAGTGCGTAAGGTCGCCAGCGCAATCAGAAGCTCGGGCTTAGAACCTGCCTCAAGTCCAAACTGAAATGGTTTGCCATATTTAGCAATTTCTTCCACCAATTGACGTTGTTGATTGACTTTGACAGGAAAAACACCGCGATAAACGCCATTGTAGTTATATCGAGCGATCGCCTTTGCAAATGTTGCATTTAACCTCTCAATGCGATCAGCAAGAATATCTGAAAATCTGACCAATATCGGCAACCGTAATCCTCTTTGCTTAAGGTCATTAATCAACTCAAATAAGTCAATACAGCCGCCGCGATCGCCCTTAGGGGAGACAGTCACATGTCCTGCTTCGTTAATACTAAAATAAGGCTCTCCCCAACCCTCAATGCGATAGAGTGTTTCGCTATCCTGAATCGTCCATTTCTTAATAATATCTGTAACAACAGGTAACTGAATCTCTTGCAACATCTTAATAAACCCTATAAATCTTCCCAAAACCTAAAGTCAGAATGGATGGTAGAAAACACCAACCATTTTAACTTTAGCATTAGCAACTAATCTCTTGACTTGAAATTAGGACAAAGAAAACCCAAAACGTATAAGGGGCGCGAATAATCCCTCTAAGTTTTGCTCGGTAAACATATTAACATCTGTCTCCGCAACTAAATAACGAAAGCGCTTGCTAAGGTCAATTAATTAAGCATCTATTTATAGCAATTTCTGGAAACATAACAAAATTAGATCGTGTCATCTTTAGAATTATCATTAAAGTATTAAAAAACACTCAAAAAGTTTTCATGAATTTTGAAGCTGACTTGAATTTAACGCTCCGCGCTCGTTATCCTTTGATTTATATACCTTCAGCAGAAGAAGAACGAGTCGAAGCATCGATCATCAATGCTGCCAAATCTCTTGGACGCAGCATATTTGTATGGGGTTTTGTGGATGGCTATCAGTCTAACCCCACCGACGCAGGAATGGGCAAACGAAATCCTTTACAAGCCCTAGAATTTGTCGATAAGATTCCTAAAGGTGCAGTGTTTGTATTGCGAGACTTTGATCGCTTTCTCGAAGATGTCGCGATCGCGCGCAAGCTAAAAAATTTAGCACGGAAGCTCAAAAGCGAAGCTCAAAATATTATTGTAATTGCCTCACAAATTAATATCCCTGATAGCCTCAGTGAATTTTTCTCGATTTTAGAATTTCCGCTTCCTAATCCTCATGAATTACGAACTGAGATCGAGCAAATTGCCTGTTCGGTTAGTTATGCCAATCCGACTTGCGATATTCAGCTAGACAAGCAAGCGATCGATGATCTCGTGCGAGCTGGACAAGGCTTATCACTAGAGAAAATGCGGCGGGTATTGGCAAAAGCGATCGCTGAAAATGGAAGCCTCCGTCCTGAAGATGTGCAATTAATTCTCGAAGAAAAGCGTCAAAGCATTCGTCAAACTCAGATTTTAGAATTCTATCCATCGACTACCGAAATTAGTGATATTGGTGGTTTAGATAATCTCAAAGAATGGCTGTTGCGTCGGGGAAGCGCATTTAGCGATCGCGCCCGTAAGTATGGTTTGCCTCATCCACGAGGCTTGCTGCTAGCAGGTATTCAAGGCACAGGCAAATCGCTTACTGCGAAAGCAATTTCCCATCATTGGCATCTGCCATTATTACGCCTTGATGTCGGTCGGCTATTTGCAGGAATAGTCGGCGAGAGCGAATCTCGCACCCGTCAGATGATTCAGCTTGCTGAGGCTCTCTCTCCCTGCGTATTATGGATTGATGAAATTGATAAAGCCTTCGCAGGAACCGATGGTCGTGGCGATTCAGGCACAACTAACCGTGTATTTGGCACATTTCTAACATGGATGGCCGAAAAAACTTCGCCTGTGTTTGTAGTTGCGACTGCCAATAATATTCGCACCTTACCGCCTGAACTATTGCGAAAAGGTAGATTTGATGAGGTCTTTTTTGTAGGACTGCCCAATCAAGAAGAGCGATCACAGATTTTCTCTGTCCACTTGAGCAAATACCGTCCCCACAATACTCGGGCTTACGACATTGATCGCCTTGCTTACGAAACGCCTGATTTCTCAGGTGCCGAAATCGAACAAGGCATCATCGAAGCTATGCATATCGGCTTTAGTCAAAATCGCGATTTTAGCAACGACGATATTCTTGAAGCCGCTAGTCAGATCGTCCCACTAGCTCAAACTGCGCAACAGGAAATTCAAGTTCTCCAAGAATGGGCAGCCTCAGGCAAAGCAAGATTAGCTTCGCGACAAAATGTGTTGAGAAGCAGAGAATAGTGCAAGTACATGACTACATTTTTCCTGACTTCACCTGACTAGTTAACGAAAACTTCCCAAACAAGTAACCTGATGCACCAGCAGCAAATTCACAGGTCTTCATAAACAACATTCCAATTCCCAATAATGGATTCTTAAAAAGCTTGGCAGGATTTGCAAAAAATACACCATATCGGCGCAAAATAGAGGTTTGCTTATTCAACCTATCTTGATTCGTGTATTTATTGATATACAGATCTAATGTTTTAGCATAATAAAATTTTTTACGGCAAGATATAAGCAAATTTAAGTTGCGCTCGTTGTGATAAATTAAAGTGTTAACCCGACCAACGCTTTTAGTTCCATACTTTGACTCAATTCGATTAGGTAGATCATAATCTTCCCAACCAGTCATTGACTCATCGTATCCGCCCACCTCAAGATAAGCATTCCTCTCAAAGAATCTTGAAGCTTCCTGCCAATCAATACCACTGTAAAATGATCTTTCCAATTTTTTACACTGCGCCCAAATCCCTTCTCCAAATGATTCTTCAGGGATAATTAAAGCTTTAAGGTTTGAATTTTCTTGAACAGCTTCAACACATGCACGTACAACATTCTCAGACAGTATCATGTCACTATCAATAATCAAAACATAATCCCCCTTAGATTGATTAGCTCCAAAGTTTCTTTGAGCACTTCTTTCGTTACCTTTGCTGTACACATGGTTAGTATATTTCTTGGCTACATCTTGAGTATTATCTCTAGAATTATTATCGACAACAATCAATTCAACTTTTTCATAGCATTGCTCAGTAATAGATTTGAGACAGTCTTCCAAATAGTTAGCAGAGTTATATGTTGGGACTATAACTGACACTAATGGATCGGGCATAAATATTCTCCATGTTGAAGATTCTAGATTTTAGATGACTTTGCTTTAAGAATTTTAAGCAAACGCTTGAAAGTTAGTTAAGTTAGTATCTTTCAAAAGTAATTCAATATTAAAGCCTAAAAGTTAACCATACATCTTTAAATCTATATAGATTTAAAGATGTATGGTTAACTTAAATTAAAAACTTCAATAACAAAAAATGAAGTTTTTTTATTTGGGTCTTCTATAATAAGCGTACGTTCTATCGGCAGCACTTTTGATAATTGGATCTTGTGTTAATACGTAGTAGTAGTTTAAAGATTGGATTAAAGCCAAATAATCTACATTTTTCTCTAGCCCAAAGTAGGCTTCACCACCAGCATAAACACGTGTATTACCTTCGGTTTGTAGTTCTCCAGTTGGCAAGATATATTTCATCTCTAACTGAATACCGCGCTGAATTGCTGCCCACACAAGGGGTCTTTGTGCAGCATTAGAACTGAGGTTAGTAAAGTAAACCAAGGCTTGCTGTAAAGAAACCCCTTGATAGCTACTATCAAATCCGTTCTTTTCCAAAAAAGCTCCTGTTGAGCTTTGCTGTTGTAAAGCCAGCGTAGCAAATTTTCCGCCAAGGCTAACTGCATCTGCGCGCTTAAGAGCTCTCCCCGTTAGATAGAAAGCATTAGCGTCTACCCACAATCGATTGGTTCCATTCCCATTGCCATCACCCTTTACCAAGTTAGATTGATGCAACATTAGCCAATCTAATGAGCTGGTGACTGCTGGTTTCAGTTTTTCAATACGTGAACGCAAATATCCAGTTTCTGTACTTCCTTGAAACCATTGAGAATTTTGACACAGCACTATACTGTGTCCCACATCGTGCATATAAAATGCAACACTACCTGGATGACTTGTTCCAAGTATTCCAGAGGAATAATCTATAAAACTACCATCAGGCTGCTGATACTTCAAGGGATACTCAATTCCGAGAATACCAATTTCAATAAGTTTAATATTCTTTGTCAGAATGCCATAAGTGATGAACCTACTAGAATATCGTTGAAAACCAACTGAAATAAAACTTGGGCGATTTCGACCGAGCGCACCAGTATTAGTATCAATAACACCAGTACTTGCCAAAAAGCTGAGTAAATTGAGATCAACTTTACTAAGCATATTCCATTCTGAAGTAGATGGAAAAGGAGTTTGAGCTTCTGCAATCAAAAGATTATTTGATGTTAAAGGTGCGTTGTATGTACATACCCCCATAAGTGCGCATACTGCCGTGATAATTAGAAAAAACTTTTTCTTCATTTAGATACCCCTAATCTAAAAGTTTGCAATCTTATTCAATTCATTTCCCCCTTCCTCTACTATAGAACCTATTTGTAAAAAAAAGATTAAAAAGAAAAAGAAAATAAAACTTAGGAGAGAAACTAGAAAGAAAGCAAAATCATAAAATGTCTAGGAAAGGATATCCAACAGATTTAACAGATCAGCAGTGGGAAATTATCAAAGATATGTTTTCGGTCGCAAAATCTGACGTAGCTCAAGGAAGAAAACGCACCACCAATCAGTGAGAAGTTGTCAATGCCATCTTATATTGGACAAGAAGTGGATGTGTATGGGATATGCTCCCACACGATTTCCCACCATCAGACACAGTATATATGTACTTTCGCCGATGGCAGCGCAAAGGAATCATTGAAGAAATTCATGGAAAGCTACGAGATAAGGTGAGAGAGCACGCAGGAAAACAAAAATGTAACTGCCGTCATGATTGATTCACAATCAACTAAGAAGATAGATGTTGGCAGTGAATAACAAGGTTTTGATAACAATAAAAAAGTCAACGGTCGCATAAGCTTTTTTTACAATTACTCTCTGCTACCACAAAGATTAATCTGGCATTGTAATATGTATCACTACGTGAAATATGCTAGATAAGTAAGCCATTTGTCGTACTTATCTAGTCTCTGCAATTCTAATAAATAGTTTTTAATCACTCTATTAACGCTTAAAAGCGTGTTTGAGAAGTTAAGCGAAGCATTTGAGGAGAATGAGAATCATGCGTACATAAAAAAAGCCTCTGAAGTTTCAGGATAACCCCGATTCACCCAAATCGTTGATAGACGGGGGGAAGCGGTCACGAATTTGGTTAAGTCTTCCTAAAAATATGGTTGCACCCTTCCAATCGCTGAAAATGGTGGACCCGTCCTGAAGATGTAGAATTAATTCTTGAAGAAATGCGGCTAAGTATTCGTCAAACTCAGATTTTAGAATTCTATCCTTCCACAATTGAAATTAATGATATTGGTGGTTTAGATAATCTCAAAGAATGGCTTTTCCGACGACTGCTAATAATATTCGCACCTTACCGCCTGAACTATTACGAAAAGGTAGATCCAATGAGGTCTTTTTTATAGGTCTGCTCACTCAAGAAGAGCGATCGCAGATTTTCTCTGTGCACTTGAGCAAATATCGTCCCCACAATACACGCACTTACGACATTGATCGACTCGCCTACGAAACGCCTGATTTTTCAGGTGCCGAAATCGAACAAGGCATCATCGAAGCCATGCATATCGGCTTTAGTCAAAATCGCGATTTTAGCAATGATGATATTCTCGAAGCTGCTAGTCAGATCGTCCCACTAGCTCAAACTGCGCAACAGGAAATTCAAGTCCTCCAAGAATGGGCAGCCTCAGGCAAAGCAAGATTAGCTTCGCGACAGAATGTATTTAGAGGATAAAGTAAAAACAGCGTTAAGCTTTACTTTTACTTGGTGAGTGCAAGCTTAAATTTTCCCACTAGGTATCCTGATGCGCCAGCCCCAAACTCACAGGTTTTCATAAACAACATACCAATTCCCAATACTGGATTCTTAAAAAGCTTGATCGGATTTGCAAAAAAAACTCCGTACCTGCGAATAATTGAAGTCTGTTTGCGCAATCGATCCTGATTCGTATCTTTACGGATGTATAAATTCAATGTTTTTGCATAGTAAAATTTTTTGCGGCAAGATGTTAATAAATCCAATTTACGTTCATTGTGATATATCAATGTTTTGACTCGACTAACGCTTTTTGAGCCATATTTTGACTCAACACGGTTGGGGAGATCGTAGTCTTCCCATCCAGTCATAGACTCATCATATCCACCCGCTTCAAGATAAGCATTCTTATCAAAAAATCTAGAAGCTTCTTGCCAGTCAATGCCGCTATAAAAAGATCTTTCTAGTTTTTTACATTCCGCCCATATCCCTTCTCCAAAAGATTCTTCAGGAATAATTAATGTCTTAATTTGGACATCTTCTTGAATAGCATCAACACATGCTTGGACAACGCATTTAGTCAACACCATATCGCTATCAATTATCAGAACATATTCCCCATGAGACTGATAAACTCCAAAGTTCCTCTGAGCGCTTCTTTCGTTACCTTTAGTATAAACAAAATCAGTATATTTTTTAGCGATCGCTTGTGTATCGTCCTGTGAGCTATTATCTACGACAATTAGTTCAATTTCTTCATAAGATTGAGCAAGAATAGATTTTAAGCATTCTTCTAAACAATCGGCAGAATTATACGTTGGCACTATAACCGACACTAATGGATTATGCATAAATTTTTTCTTTATTCAAATTGATGTACATAAAGGATGGAAGGAAAATGCTTAGGAGCCTAAGATAAAGATCAACTTTTCGAGTAAAAAGCAAATACTCGGTCTAAAGCATTCTTGATAGTTGGGTCTTGGGTTAGCTGATGATAATAGCTGAGTCCTTGAACTAAAGCTAAATAGTCCACACTTTTCTCCTTATCAAAGTAAGTTTCTCCACCTTTAAAAACTCTTGAGTTTCCCTTATTAGAGATTTCGCCACTAGGCAAAATGTAACTCAATTCTAACTTAACAGCGCGATTAATCGCATTCCAAACGATAACCCGCTGGCTAGATTGAGAGTTCAAATTAGTATAGTACAGCATTACTTCTTGTAAAGAGACCCCTTGGTAGCTGCTATCAAATCCATTTTTTTCTAGAAATGCTCCTGTTGTATTTTGTTGCTGCAGGGATAACATGGCAAACTTTTCTCCTAATCGAACTGCATCTTTGCGATCTAGCGCTTTTCCTGTCAGATAGAAGGCATTAGCATCTTTCCATAAGCGATTGGTTGCTCTGCCATTACCATCTCCTTTGATTAATTCAGATTCTTGTGTCATGAGCCAAGTCAAAGATTTAGAAATTTGTGGCTGCATTTGACTAACCTTTACCCGCAAATATTCAGTTTCTTTACTTTCCTGAAACCATGTTGATTTTTGGCAAAGTACCAAGCTATGACCAACATCATTTAAATAAAAGGCAACACTTGATGATGAACTCTTGCCTTTACTTTTGGGTGAAAAGTCGTTAAAGCTACCGTCATTTTGCTGGAAAGACAAGGGATATCCAATACTTTTGATGCCAATGTCAACCAGACCCACATTTTTAGTTAAAATTCCATAGGCAATAAATCGACTCGAATAGCGTTGAAAGCCCACAGTTATAAATTTTTGTTTGTTTCGTCCTATAGCACCGTTCTGATTATCGATAACTACGGCTTTTACCAAAAATCTTAACAAGTTGGGATCGGTTTTGGTAAGCACGTTCCATTGGGAATCCGCAGGCGTTTGGGCTTCGGCGAAATGAAATTCACTTGAGGTTGATTTAAACTCATCTGACAAAAGGCTAAAAGATATGCAAATCGCCGTGATCGCTAATAAATATTTGGGGTTCATCAATTTTACTCACATCATTTTATAGTTTTCAGCCCTTTGGTATCTAGCAACAAAATTATGGCTCCAGGAAGCGCAAGAATCCAGCCAAGTATAGTAAAAGTAAGAGATAACAGCACAGCTTGCTCTGCTGTTAAGCCAATACGACTAAATAGATAAGCCCATAATCCTTCTTGAATACCTAAACCCCCTAAAGAAATTGGAAGTAAAGTCACAACAATAGAGATAGGAGTGAACACTAAAAGCTCTAAATAAGAGATGGGAATCTTAAGTTGTTGTGCAAGAAGGTATTGATAAAAAATTATTGATAACTGAATAACAAAGGAAAGCGATACAGCAACCATCAGTGACTGACGATGTTTAAGAAATTGAATAACAATAAATTGAATCTTAGCGAGACGTTCGTGAATCTTGCCGAGTTTTAGCTTAAATAACCAAGGTGTACTCCACCTCAGTAAATAGGGACTGGCAATTAATAAAAACCCTCCCCAAACAACACTAGCACAGGCAAAGAATAACAGAATAATATCCCAACTGCCAATAATTTTTAGAGCTGGTGGAATGCCCACAAGAGCAAGAATAAAAACTGCTGCTAATCCTGAGAATCTTTCCAAAAACACGGATGAGAATGCTGCTTCAGGGTCATTGATCGCTTTAGTAACCCGATAAACCCGATAAACATCTCCACCTACAGAACTTGGTAAAAAAATGCTAACAAACATACCTGCAAAATAACTGCTGAGCAAATAGCGGATTGGTACTTTATAACTTGCGGAACTCAATACAACTTGCCACCGTAAACAACTGAGACATTGACAGCCTGTATAAAAAAGCAAAGCAGAAACGACAAAAGGTACCGAAAGATATTGAATGCGGCTGAAAACTTGATTAAGGTCAATGCGTGTAAAAATAAACGCAAGTAGACCAATACTAACGGCTGATTTTAAGACTATTGGTAACTTATCTTTCATAAATAAATCTTGGGTTTCTCAGTAGTTTAGATGAAATTTAATAATTTCCTAGATCTTTTCCTTGATTCACTTCTTTTGGAAGAATACCATCTGCTTTTTGCCATAAACGGAGTCGCACACCATAGGGTTCAAAAACTGAATTCCCCAGCGATCGCACATAATCATATAGTTGCCGTTGATTTGGTTCATTAGGTTGGGGATTGTCATCTAACTGAATCCAGACGCGGTTTGATTTTTCTAAAATAGCGGTAAATTGATCAACGCTATTGATTACTTGCCCTCCAGCCCACCGATCAATAAGCCGACCCTGGTTTAAATAAAAACCATCAAGGCTCAAAATGCCCTGAGATGGCAGGAAATAGTCTAGTTTACCCAAAGTAATAGCAGCGGCGGCTGGCAAGTTAGCAACAACGATATCATTAGGCTCTAAATGCTGTTGTACATATTCAAATAATTGGGGGTTTTGTCTTGCTAAAGCCTCTTGATAGCCAGATAATACTCGACTAGGTTCAAGATTGCTGGCAAGTAAAAGGATGACGCTGCACAAAGCGATCGCTCTTAACGGTAGTAAGCCATGGATCGCATTTTCTAGCGATCGCCCTAAGCTACCTAAGATACAAAATGCACTATAGATCGATAAAATCACAAAAAGCGGGTAGATACCAAAAGTATAGCGGAGAGAAATCTGAATTACTAAAAGCGTGATTGACAGTAAAAATATGCAAATACTACTAAATAAAAAGATTAATTTGCCATTTTTTTTAATCAAAAAGTAAACAAAGCCTAGCAAAAAAAACAAGCTATAAAGTATATTGATTCTGCTATTGCCAACCAAGAATCCTTCGGCAAAACCAGTGATTTCGCCAAGATGTAGCTTGATTTGTATAGATGAGCCACTCGATATGCCGACTGGAGGAGTCAAACAACGAATTAGAAAGAAGATGCCATTAAAAACAAAGATTGACATCATGATTATGCTACCTAGCACAATTGACCAGTCTTGTTTTAGGCTAAATGGGCGGTAAAAACACAAAAAACCGATTAGAAAGCATGGCAAAAGCGTTACATAACCCTCTTGGGTTAGCAGAAGTGCCAAGGTAGACACAAAAAACAGATTTTGATAAGTTCTTCCTTCTTTAAAAATAAATCCCTTTGCAAAGAACCAGAAGGAAAACATCACATTCATTTGCAAGAATTGGTAAAACCGCGTATTGCGTGAAATCGCCAATTCCCACGGATCGATCGCTAAAATAGCCGTGATTAACAAGGCTAACCAAACCTTGCCCGTAAACTTGCGAGCTATAAAAAAGGCTACGGCTAAAGTGATCGTCCCAAAAATTACGGATGAAAATCGAGCATTTTCAGAAGAATATCCGACTAACTTTAACCAAAGAGCTACAGTATAGTGATAGAGAGGACCGCGAGTATACCAAATTCCTGAAGTTGCCACAGGCGCACCTGTCCGCAAAATCCCCCTAATTGCGTCAAGAGATGTATTTTCATCAGAGTCTCTGGCTGTAGCTTCAAGATTATAGGCTCTTAGACCAAAACCTACTAAAATAATAATTATGAGTGGAATCCATTGTCTCAAACTAGATAATTGAAACTGCTCGGATAGCCTATTCCATTTGCTATGCGTAATGGAATCTCTATTTTCTGTGTCAATTATATTAAGGCTACTATTTAGCCAAAAGCTCCAGAACAAGGTAAAAACTTGAATACTAATAAAACCAAGTAAAATTAGCATGTTAGTGGAAGGCTGAGCAAAGATTAGCCCTTGTTCCGATTCAGCATAGCGATGTTTAACTAACCCCATCCCGATCAAAAATAACGTCCCTGGCAACATTAAGGCAGTGCCCGCATTGAACGCTTGCCAACCACTACGATAACCTAATCCGACTCTGCCCAATAACCAAGCATAAACAACAGCTAAGCCGATGCCTAGTGATTGCCACAGACTATTACGCCACAAAAAATCAGGATAATTGAGCAGATAAGCATTACCTTCAAATCGCCGATCAAACTCTTGCGGGTCAGCAGGGTTAAGAGCGATCGCGCGATCCTGCAACGTATCAAAATTAAGTTGAAAATTTGGCTTTGAGGAGGTTTTCCAGTTTGTATCAGTGGTAATTTGGGAAATAATCTCTCCCGATGGTGTCTCTAGCCAACCATCTAGGAAGAAGCTCAAGGGTTTATTTTGGAAAATAGATGACCCTGTATCAAAAGGCTTGGCAAGTCTCACACTTAGAATATTCTGACCTTTTTTGATCAAATTAGTAACTTCAAATAAATGTAATTGATTTTTATCATCGCTTTGATAAGACTGAATCATCTGATCATTGATCAACAACGAATATTCGCCATCGCCAGCAAAACGAATAAAAGAACGTCCCTGTGTTTGGGGAATATCCCACATTCCCTGCATCCAAAGCTCTCCCTTATTACTTTCATTTCCCGTAATCCAAGAGCCTGTAAGAATGCGATCATAAAGAGTCTGACTTACTCGACTGAAGGTCTTTTCTGAAATTACATCAGCGACTTTAGCTTCTACCCAACTTTCGTCTGGGAAATCTGGATTGAACCAAGAAATCTGATGGTGATTTTCTGCAAGAGTCGAAACTTTCCATCCAGCTTCCCCAGTGGTTAAGTTTAACGGCTTCGCTCCATTTTTGCCATAGATATAACCTTCTACAGCCACGCGAACACTTTTTTGAGCTTTCTGTACCTCCAGCGCAATAACATTTTTACCTGCATGAAGATCTTTAGATAAATCTACATAAAAAGATTGTTTCCAGTTGTGCGGATATCCAATAAAGCGATTCTCAAGACGAACCTGATAGGGAGCGCTATCATTAATATCTTGATTAGGAAAAGTATTGCGACTCGCAAATGATAGGGAACTATTAGAGGTAGTTAATTGTCGTCCAAGTTGTTTCCCATTGACGTAGAGAATAAAGCTATTGTCGGCACTCAGCCTTAACCATGCGCCTTGAATATCATCCGTTAGATATAATGTCTGACGCGCATAAAGTCGATAGCTTGATTGCAATGGTTCAATCCATCGCACATTTGGAGCCCAAGTTACAGGACTAACAGGTGTGGGCACTTTATCCCATATGGAGAAGCCCAACATTCCTAACAAACAACCCAAAGTTATAACTAGAGATAGGTTTATAAGAATATGTCTAATTTGCTTCATGACTCTGCCTCAATAACATCTTTCCATGCGCCATCATCGACTGACTGACGATAACGCTGCCATGCTTTTTCAAGATTATCGTCCTTAAAATCTTTCCAAGAGAGATGTAAATAAGCTTGACCAAGTAAGGCTGAACGAGGACGTTGAGCTATTTTTTGGCTTTGGATAATCTTTAGAGCTTTATTCGCAGACTTATCAAATTCACCATTAATAGCCCTAGCCAACATTAAATCATAAAGAGCTTCAGTGTGATTTGGAAAAATCTGTAGCGTTCGTTCAAAAAAATCTGTTGACGTCTCTGCCTTGTGCCGCTTAGGAGCGTTGAAATTGTTAACACCACGAGCTAAAATTACTGTAGCTAAATATCCTCTTACTAAAAAACTTTTGGGTTGAAGTGTAAGAGAATTTTGAAAATGAGTTTCAGCATTTAGCCAGTTAGATTGGCGATAACTTTCTAACCCTTTCCCAAATTCAATTAAATATGGTTCGGGTTGATCATTATAATAGCTAGCCTTGGCTAACCTTTCTAAAAAATGTTCATCTCCTTGAAAAGGGGGATACAAGGTCGAAAGCGTTTTACTAACATTTTGAACAAATTGATATTCTCCTCTTGCGTAAGCGATGTTAAGTTGATAATGGATAATATTGGGTACTAATACAGATAAGCCTAAAAGAAATAGCCCTGTAGCCAAATAGGGAAGCAATTTTCTCATGTCTCTAACCAGAGCTTGCACGGCTCGGTCAGTCTGTTCCAAATAGAATCCGAACAGGCTAATAAAGAATCCAAGAATTGCGATCGCCCAATTAGGATTTATAAATCCAAAAAAACTTGGATTGTAGGCAAGAATATCGGTAAAAAATCTTTCTAAAGAAGATGCTTGAAACAGGCTACTGTTTTCGATTAAAAAATTAACAGTAGATTCGGGTAAGTCTGGTTTATCTAATTCTATATTTTGCTTCCATTGAGCCTGTATTTCCGAGAAATTTCTCTCGACATGGCGATCAGCTTTAGCACCCTGGCTATAATAATTTTTGGCTAAAAAGGCAACAGATGGAGTCCAAGTAGATTGAAAATATGGGAATAGGAGAACAATAAACAATCCACCCCAAAATAGGAGGCGAATTGCTTGTTTAGAACCTTGCCAAATAGAAAAAAAGATACCTAAAATAGCAAATAAAATTGGTAAAAATCTGTAAATATTTGCCCAAGCAAGGCTGATTTGAAATACCTCTAAAGTATCAGATGGCAATTTATACCATGATGATCTAGCGCTCAAGATTAACACTAGAGCGCCAATAAAAAGAACGATTTTCTGCCTGTTTACTCTATCTAAAATCCAATTTAGCTTGCTTAATATAACTTTCATGAGCATCCAGATATAAAAAGTTCTAAGGTTTTTTTTGATTGCGATTCTTAATCTTTTCTACATCTTCACGAGCGCCAGCTGTAGTTAAACCAAATAGACGATGTTTAAGCGCACTGATCGGATTATAAACTTTAGCTAAAGTGGCTTTTAAAGGGGAGACTTTCTTGGTTGCCCAGGCAGTAGGTCTGCGGGCTGGGATTTGAGAGAGTGGAGCCTCTCGATAAAAATTTACTAAAATTGATTTTCGAGTTATATGAGCAGGTAACTTAAGCTGTCGGTAACCATGAAATGTGGTCTCATCTGAACTTAAAATTACGCAACGGTTAAATACAGGCGCAATTTCATATACATCTGATGTGTCTTGATGTTGCAAAAGCAACTGACCGCCATATTCATCTTGCCAGTTTTTATTAAGATAAATCAAAAGAGTTGCCTCATGCACCCAATGCTCATGTTTTGGGTGCAGATTGAAGTCTACATGCATATCTAAAAAGTTACCATCTCGCCCTTGATGCAGTTCACCACAAAAGTCAAAATCCATAAATAATTGCTTGCCCGCAACTTGACTAATAAATTCTTTAAATTGATCAGAGAGCAAATCTTGATGCAGTTGTGAGAATAAATCTGAGGCATTCGCCCAAAAAGACAATTCGTACTTTTTTGTAAATAGATAATGACGAGAGAGATGCATTAATGAGATGTCAGGAAAATCTTCAAGTAATTCGTCGGCAAGAGATTCGTGCAAAAAATTGTCAATGACAATATTAGGAAATGGAGTTGCATTTAAAAACTTGTTAGCTAGCTTATCGACTTCTTTGCAGGCATCCCAGTTAATAACTTTAAACATTTTTGCACCTATTCACTGACTGTTAGATAAATTGTTACTACTAATAAAAAATATATATATAGAAAATATATAGCGCTAACTCTCTACTTTATCACCAGGATTTAAAGCTCGCGGAGAAAGAATAACGCGATCGCCTAAAGCTAATCCACTTAGAACTTCGCGCTGATTGTCGAAATTCCTACCTAGTTCAACTTTTTTTACTACGGCTCGTCCACCTTCAGCAACCATGACCATACCTTCACCCGCTGATAAATGGGTAACGGCACTTTCCGGGATTATGGCACTAGCTTTAAGTGGCTCGAAATTAACGTAACCTTGCAATCCTGAAGGCATCTGCAATTCATTTACTCTGACCCAAACTGAGTAAGTATATTGTCGATTACCGCCAGCCATATTTTGGGCAGGAAGATTGGTCTCTACCGTAGGATTTAGTCTGATCACTTGTCCTGTAAAAGACTTACCTGGATAGGCAATCAGCCTTACAGTAGCTTGATCGCCAACTTTGACCGTATTGAGACGAGCTTGATCGATATAGGCTTTAAACACAATATCTTGCTTTAACGTCATCAGCCGTGTATTAATATTAGCAATCTCGCCACGATTAATATTTATTTGGCTTACCAGCCCTTCATTCGGCGCATAAATTACTGTACGCTCCAAATTTATAAGTGCATTTTGTAAAGCAAGTCGGTCATTTCTTAGCTTAAATTGCAGGCTTTCAGCCTGACGGGCTAAATCATTTCGAGTCCGATCTAGTTCTCTCGCTGCGGTAAACAAATCGCGCTTGCGTACCAAGTATAAATCTTCTGTATCTGCAAGCTGAAACCGGGAAAGAGCGCCTTCTTTGACTAATATTTGCGATTGACTGCGTTTATTATCAAAGATTTCCACTCGTTCCTTAAGACTTTCAACATTTGCTTCCAAAGAAGCTATCTGATCGTTAGCAGTCTGCTCTATACTTTGTAGACCAACTTCAGAGATGGCGATATTATTGCGAGCTGTTTCCACAGCGTTTTCAAAGAGTTCCTTATTTAATTCCACTAAGGGTTGTCCTTTGGTAACGCGATCGCCTTCCTGTACATATACTTTTGCAACAGATCCAGATACCGTTGGCTGCAGATCGACTTCCTGAAGTGCCACCGACTCACCAGACGCGGCAACCGACCCTTCAATAGACTGCTGGCTAACTACTGCTGTCTCCACTTGGATCGGCTTGCCCGCTTTACGCTGTGCAGCTGGATAGCCATTATCAGAGGAATAGCTCCGAGATTCAGGATTTTTGAGTGTAGGTAGCAACACAGTAACTGTTAGCACACCAATAATCCCTAGGGGGATAACGACTAGAAGAACTAACATAAAACGAGAAAGTTGACGGGGGACTGCCATATTATTAATCAAGAAGAACTAAACAAGAAGAGAAATTAGTATCTAATAATGATTAAGCGTTTCAATAATGCTTAATCAAGCTTTTGATAAAGCTTTTATAAACAAATCCTGCCAAAGTGAAACCAAACGAGTCCAGCCAAACCGTACTTGAACATCCTTGAGACCGTTCTGACCCATTTCTCTTGCCCTTTTGGGATCATCTAGTAGTTCAATAATTGCTTGAGCAAGAGCTTCAGGATCTTTCTCAGGAACTAATAAACCTGTTACACCTGATTGAATAACATCAATAATGCCTCCAACTGCACTGGCAATCACTGGTTTTGCGTGGGCTAGAGCTTCAATCATTACAATCCCTAAGCCTTCTGTGTCTCCTTTACTGTCTACAATAGCTGGTAATATGAAAATTTGGCAAGCGGCATATTCATTTGCTAATTCTTCCTTGCTAATAAAACCTAAAAAATCAACAAATTTCTCTAACTTTAATTCTTGACATTGACGCTTGATTTCCTCCTCCAAAATACCTTTGCCAACAATATGCAATCGTATTTGATACTTATTAAGGACTAATGGCAGAGCCTCAAGAAGATAACGAAGCCCCTTACGTTCGTCTAGCCTGCCCACAAACAAAAGTTTATTCTCTTCTTCTCCAGACTCGTGACATGGCACTTTTGGCTCAATTGTCAAACCATAGGGAACTACTGTTACATCGCCACTATATAACTTTTTAACGAGTGCTTGCGTAAATGAAGAATTTGCGGTTACTCCTTTAGCAAGGGGTGTTTGCCAGCGCAATATCGATTCAACAAAGTTAAACTTCTTGGCTAATAGAAGTTCTGCTCCATGAAAGCTAAATAACATTGGAATACCAAGCAATTTGCTAACAGGATAAGCCATTAACCCATGGGGAAATGGCCAATTAACATGAATTAGATCGGGCTTTTGTTTCTTGCACAACCAAAAAAGTTGCCATGCACCAAAGACAACATACAAAAGAGCAACCAATATATATAAAGGCTGCTTTTGTAATTTTGTTGGAGCACCATCGCGAACTAGGTTTTCAAAACGCTTAAAAAAGTATCGAAACCGATAAACTTCAATATTATCTAAGTTATGAGTTCGTGACCCTTCATAAGCAGGGGCAAAAATTGTAAATCTGATTCCAAGCGATTGCATTTGCAAAACAGTTTCGCGGATAAAAGCACCATGATTGCCATCAGGTGTTGTGGGGTAAACAGATGAGATTACAAGGATATGTTTGTTGTGAAGATCTATATACATTAGTCAATTAGTTAAAATGATTGGTGTGCAAGGTCATCAACGAAAAACAAGTAATAGAGATTTGCGCTTCAATAAAGTTTAGTATTTTTTAGAGCTATTACTTTAATAACTGTTATAAAAATCTTGTTATTCATTTAATGTTAAGACTCAATAACAGATATAAATGATTCGCAAGTACTAGCAATTTATAACTCTCTATGCTTTTTTACTTAAAAAAAACTTGTATCTGTCTTAAATTTCTATGTCTATTGCTATATATATTTTCGGATTATTTATGGCAAACTAAAAAAAACAAGATACAGTCCTAGTGAAGTTTCTGCTCGGCGGAGATATGTTAACTGTTTGATATGTCATCCAAGCAAACTTAAGGATCTTAATGTATTTTTACAAACAATTCAGTGTTAATTTTAGTTTATGTTTAAGCTAGAACAAGCATTCTATACGTTTTGATGATTCAGTAACAAAATTATCCATGGGATTACAATTATATGGCACGATCTGTAACCATGCCAGTTGAACAACCTCAGAAACTTCCATTGGAAAGTCGTTCTGTAACTATTGTCATTCCTTGTCTCAATGAAGAAGGCAATCTTGAAAGACTTTTTGATCTAATTGACAAAGCATTCTTAAGTCTTGGCTTTAATCTGCCTGTAGTCTTAATTGATGACGGTAGTAACGATACAACTCCTAGTATTTTAGTGCAATTACAGCAACAATACGACTTTTTGAGGGTGATTACTCATCCTAAGCGACTTGGAGTAACAGGTGTATGGAAAACAGCGATCGCTAATACTGACAGCGACTGGATCCTGTGGGGACAAGCTGATTTGGAATCCAACCCTGAGTTAGATTTCCCCTTATTATTAGAAGCTTGTACTAGCGGCGTTGATGGAGTAGCAGGGTGGCGACAAAATCGAGGCGATGGCAAAACTTTAGCTTCTAAAATAGCGAACATGACTTGTAGCATCCTCTTTGGTCTAAAAATCCATGATATGAACTGGATTAAACTTGTTCGGAGGGAGCTAGTTGCTAGTCTTCCTATGGATACTGTTACGCACCGCTATATGCTAGCTGTTTTATCTGGTTTTGGATGCCAAATTACTGAGGTGGCAACTCCTTGGTATCCTCGACATTCTGGACAAAGTAAGTTTGGGAAAAAACGTTTGATATCATCTGCTATAGATTTTACAAGAGCATTTTGCTGGTTTATCTCCAAGCGTCTTTTCAACCAAGAACTTCAAAGCAAGTCTCAAAGCAAAGCTCTACCTTTAAAACATGTTTTCAACGAACCTAATACAGAAGTTTATAAAAAGATTATAGATAGGCAGTTCTAGACGCTAAACCTGTTAAGAAATAATGATTAGATTGGCTGGTTATCTATCTAAAAAACTTTGATTTACAGCAAATCCCGAACAAACCCAGATTTTTTGTAAAAGCCCCGCAAAGCAGGGCTTTTACAAAAAATCTGAGTTTAGTTTATTCTCAATCTGCTGTAAATCTCCTGTTTCCCGAGATTAATTCTAGGCTTGTAAAAGATTTTAAAATAACGTAATTGTACATAGGAGTATTCTTGTGCGACGCGACGCGTCCTACAAGAATACTCGTGAAATTATTACTACTCAATATTAAAGTCGGTTAACTTTGCTTTTAAGAATCTTCTCTTCGACTTCGCTCGTTTGGACTTCTCGAAGTCTTGTTGCATAGGCAGGGAAAGGAAATCCGACTAGTAAAGGCGATGGAACTTCGGGCTGATGGATGAACATACTGCCCGATTTTAATAATAATGATCGCTTACGACAGGCTCCTGTCAAAAAATTATATTCAGGGCGTTCCACTTCGGCGGAATCAAGACGACCGACTACGCGCACGGCTGCTTGTCCGACTACGCGCCGTTCTACCTCGGAGGCAGTTTGTTGTGCGCCAATTAAAATAATTCCCAGCGATCGCCCTCGTTCGGCAATTTCTACAAGCAAATCTTTGATTGGGCTACGACCTTCTTTAGGAGCATATTTGTTCAACTCATCAAGAACGATAAATACTACAGGATATTGCCCGCGCTTTTCTTTTTCCATAAATAGCTTTTGCAGCAAGACTCCAACCACAAACTTTTGAGCTTTACTACCAAGTTTGTTGATATCTGCGATCGTTAACTGATATTCGGCATCAAGAGGATCGAGGTGATATTTTTTTAATTCTGCTGCTGGTAAGTCACCGCGAATCAGATGTCCCATTTCATCAGCTATGCCCCATAAACGGCGGGTTAGAGCTTCGGCAGTAGCAGGAGCATTACGTCCAAGCCATTTCTGATCGGGATTCTCCACCAATTTATCTTCGAGAAATTCAATCAAATCGCGAAATGTTTCCACCTTATCTTTGTCTTCTTCTCCATAAGACTCATCTGGATCGAGGCTGGATCTGGGCAATAACCCTAGCTTAGTATCATATTTATCATTGTCTACTGCCAATCGAGCAAGGCGTTCTTCGACAATGGAAGCCAGAAAGCCAATATTTCCCCTCTCTAAATCATCGCCTGCGAATAGAAAACGAAACAGGCGATCGCGGCAAAATTCACGCATCCCCCAGATATACGCACAAATATTATCGGAGCGCTGATCCAGATGAGGTTCGATTTCTTGAGTATTTTTCTTAGGAGCAACACAAAAACGCACATCTCGAAATGGCTCTACAGGCAGATTAAGCGCACGATAAGTAGCGCGATCTTCTTCTCGCATTTTATTATTAGCCTTATCTAAAAAGAATAAATCTTCACCCTTAACATTAAAAATCAAAGCTTTAGTATTAGCTCTTTTAGAACCTAGCGCTGAAGAATTAAAAATAGAATGGAGTAAAAACAGGGCAAAAGAAGTCTTGGTCGCTACGCCTGAAATCCCAGAAATATTGACATGAGCGCCTTTTGTACCATCAATAAATTCATAATTTAAATAGGCTGGACTGCCATTTCGCATCATTCCTGCGGGTATGCGCTGTTCCATTCCATCAAAATTTAACGCAAATTGAAGGTTCTCATCTTCTGCTAAATAGACAGCATCGCTTGGCTGGGGCGGCAAATATTCTTCAGGCTCGATCCGAGTGACTTGGATATGCGCTGCATAGGATACATTAACGGGCATACTGCCATTAGTAACGAGAAACGTATCAGTATCAAATTGCGTTCCTTCATGGATAGTTCGGACATGATCGACAATGCCGTAAAAGTTGACAATACCCTTTTTATCTGGGCGATCGGTTTTGACCTGTACAACATCATCAAGGCGTAGCACTTTGCCATCACATACGGCTACCCAAAACTCAAGTGGGGTGGCATCTTTAGTTCCCAAAATATAGCCAATCGGCTCGCTCATGTCATTGTCTCCACATTATTCTCAAAGTAGTTGAGGTTTGCTTTGCTCTCCCCGACTACATCCTAAGCATCATTATCCTAAACATCGTATTTATGCTATTTACGGGTTCAACTATTTTAAATGAAAGGAGACAAGAAGCGTCGTATTTAATTTCTTCAACCCGATCGCAGTTCTAAACCGAGGACTTGAGTATGGGCGCCACGTGCTTGGGTTACGCCAATCGTACGTTCTGATGCTTCGATCATTGGGCGGCGGAGGCTGACAACGATGAATTGAGCAAGGTTAGCTTGCTTGCGTACCATTTTTGCTAAACGCTCAACGTTTGAGCCATCGAGAAACATATCAACCTCATCAAAAGCATAGAAGGGTGAGGGACGATAGCGCTGTAATGCAAAGATAAAGCTGAGCGCAGTGAGAGATTTTTCGCCACCAGACATGGATGCGAGATGCTGCACTTGCTTGCCTTTGGGGTGTGCGACGAGAGTAAGTCCGCCACTGAGAGGGGCATTAGGATTTTCTAGTTGCAAATAACCGTCACCATCCGAGAGTTCAGCAAAGATTTCTTTAAAATGTCCATTTACTGCATCAAAGGCTTGCATAAAAGCACGCTGACGAAGAGTAGTAAAGTTCTCAATTCTAATTAAGAGTTCGGTGCGTTCTTGATTGAGGGTTTCGAGGCGGCTACTAAGTTCTTCGAGGCGTTGGGATGTAGCTTCGTATTCAGCGATCGCCATCATATTGACAGGTTCCATTGACTGAATTCGCTTGAGTAAGCGGCGTTGCTCCAGTTGCAACTGTTCGAGGGTCATGGTTTCGGGAACTTCAGGGATGGGATCAGGAAGTTCGATTTGATCGAGTTGTTCAGCAAATTGCGCGATTTGCAAGTCAAGTTCGGTTTGACGTTCGCGATTTTTTTGGAGTTGCCATTCTTGTTGTTGCAATTGTTGCTGTTGGGTACGAAGCGATCGCTCACAAGCATCGCGTTCCTGTTTAGAAGCGCCAATAGTTTGTTCAAGAACTTCTAAGCGAGATTGGAAAGAGGCGATCGCTGCTTCAGTTTGCTTCAGTTGATGCTGAATTTGTGATGTGCTATTGATTAGATCGGCTTGAGTGGCGCGAAGTTCTTGGAGACGGACTTGACGTTGCGCCATTTTCTCCAGTGCTAGTTTGTGTTGATTTTCTAACTCTCCTAATTGTTGTTTAGCAGTACGAAGTTCGATCTCAGCACTGTTCAGTAACGCGTCTTGACCTTGCAACGCGTCTTGAGCTTGGAGCCAACGGGTATGTGTTCCTGACTTCTCTAGCTCAGTAAGTTCCGCCCGTTTGACATGTAGCTTTGCTTCAAGTTCCGCAATATTGCCATCAAGAGTATGCAGTTGCGATTTGCCGATTTCAATCGCGGCTCGGGTTTGTTGAATTTGATCTTGCAGACGTGAACGATCGCGGCTATTGCGTTCGATTTGTTCATAGATGCGATCGCGCTTGAGTTGAGCTTCACGATGGTTATTTCTTGCTGCTTGCAGTTGTTCTTCATACTTAGCAATACCTGTTAGTCCACCTCGCAATCGTTGATTCAGGCTAGCTAACATCTGGTCAATTTCTAACAGGCGATCGCGTAGTTGTTTAGTTTCTGAAGATTCCGCAGGTTTAGTATTGCCGAAATGCAGACTGCTATGCAGCGGAGCACTACCGCCTGTCATTGCTCCTGAAGTTTCAAGGATTTCACCTTCTAAAGTGACCATCCGATATTTGCCAATATGAAATCTCGCTTGATCGAGATGTTCAAATACGAGCGTATTGCCAAACACGAAGGAGAAGACATCTTGATAGCGGGCTTCGTAGGTGACGAGGTTAAAAGCATAATCAACTGCTCCCAATCTTTGGGCTTCCACTCGGGAAGGAAACTTAGCTGGATTTAGCTTATTCAAGGGTAGGAACGTGGCGCGTCCTGCGCGTTCACGTTTGAGAAGGGCGATCGCTTGAGATGCAACTTCATCATTATCGACGACAAGATTTCCTAAACGACCTCCTGCACAGATTTCTAGGGCTAATTGATAACGTGGCTCGACTAATCCTAATTGAGCAACCAGTCCATAAACACCTGACATATCCGCTTCGATGACAACTTGAGATGCTCTGGTTCCTTGTACTTCTCGGCTGGCTTGGACTTGAGCCTCTAATTTGTCGAGCTGGCGTGTTTTTACTCTCTGTTCTTGGGTAAGGCGATCAATGGTTTCATTTTGTAGTTGAATTTCTAATTGTGCTTCACTAAGATTTTTGGCTAAGGTTTGCACTAGAGTTTGGGTTGTATTTACATCTGCTTCTTGTCCGCGCAAAGCCTCATCAAGATTTTGCTCGGAAAGTAAATCAACTGCATAACGCCCTTCCCCTGCAACGATTTCTTGAAGTTCGCGCTCTTGTGCTTCTAATTGCAGCGATCGCTGATTGAGGACTTCTCTAATTCTGGTTTGCTCTTGCTTTTGAGGATCAAGTGTGGCTTGAGTGCTATCAACATCTTGACGTAATTGTGTTTGTTGACGTACCCAATCCGATGAAGCCGAGGCGATCGCTTGGACTTCTTTACGATATTGCGAAACAATCGATGACTGTTGATCGCGAGCCTTTTCGGTAGTAGTTACAGATTCTTCTTTAAATCGCTTTTGCAATTCTAATTCTTCTGATTCTCGCAAGAGCCGATCAATTTCTTCTTGAGTACTGACTATATGATTTTGATTATTTTGATAAGAGCTAGTCAGTGACTGTTGTTGACGTTGCAAGCCGCGCAGTTCCGCCTGTTGTCCAGACAAATTACTAGAAACTGAGAGATATTCTTCTTCACCCAAAGTATGAACGCGATCGCTAAGCTCGTTAAGCTGCACCGAGCTTGTCTCGATTACTTGTGAGAGTTCAGTCAGAGATTTTTCTAGGTTTTGACATTGCTCCTTATTATTTAGTAATTCAACATTACGCACTGATTGTTGGTAGAGGATTTCACGCTGTTTAAGCACAGACTCCGATGCTTCCATCTTCTCGTATTCTAATCGCAGCGCCTTATATTTTTCCGCCTTAACGCGATCGCTCTTCAGCTTCTCTTTATTAGCAACCAGTTCCTGTTCAACAATCCTAAATCGCTCTTCTTGAGCTTTGACATCATCCAACTTATCTTTGGCTGTAGAAATCTTGCGGTCAAACTCGCCTACACCTGCCAATTCATCAATGATTTCGCGTCTTTCCCGCGAATTCATCGAAATAATACCCGTAACGTCCCCTTGGAGGACAACATTATAGCCTTCAGGATAAATACGGAACTTGGCTAATTGTTCATGCAGTTCGCTCAAGTTACAAGGCGTTCCATTTATATAATATGTGGAGGTATAAGTCCCCTGACTCGTCACTCGCAACTTCCGCATCACTGTCCATTCGCCAATAGTCTGCCCTTCTGCGGTGGGAATTTCAATGCCTTCAGTTTGCAGCGCCGCCATCTCCGATTCTTCTAACGCAAAAGTCACAGTCACGATCGCTTCGACCATCCGCCCCTTTTTGCTATGAGCTTGGTTAACTAGATCTGGCAAGCGATCAGCGCGCATCCCCTTTGAGCCTGCTAGTCCTAGCGCAAATAGTAGCGCATCAAGAATATTCGACTTACCCGAACCATTCGGTCCTGAAACAACCGTAAACCCTGTCAGTAATGGGATCGATACGGTTGAGCCAAAGGACTTAAATCTGGTGAGTTCTACATTTTTAATGTACATATTCAATATACGAAGTAGCGATCAGGGGACATACCAAGCAAAAACTAGCGTAGCTATTTTTTCTTTCTCTAGAATGTCAATTTTTGACATCACGAAAGTGCAAATACGTTATCACAACTTGGTGAAAATGGCGTAGGTATCTTCAAGATTTTTTGGCGATATGATTTACTCCAGTATTACTGCTCAATATTAAAAGCCACTATTCATCCACAAGTTCGGCTTCCTCGGTGCGGGAGAGGCTTCCTGATTTATTGAGTGCAAGTATTTCGATCATATTATGGATGAATCCCATACCTTTGGCTTAAGCTTTGAGTTTCTCAATTTATTGCAGGGTATAATTGTTTCCTATCTCAATACAGCGATCGCAGGCAATCATGATTCCAGAATCGGGCGAAGGGTTTAAATCGGGCTTTGTGGCTCTAGTAGGACGACCAAATGTTGGTAAGTCCACTTTGCTCAATGCGCTTATTGGTCAAAAGATCGCAATTACTTCGCCCACTGCCCAAACTACGCGCAATCGTTTACGGGGAATTTTGACATTGCCCGCAGCGCAAATTGTTTTAGTTGACACTCCCGGCATTCATAAACCGCATCATTTACTGGGACAAACGATTGTCAGAAATGCGATCAGCGCCATTTCTTCAGTCGATGTGACAATTTTGATCGTCGATGGTAGCGATCGCATGGGCAATGGCGATCGCTTTGTCGCCGAAAGTATTTTACAGAGCAAAGTTCCGACGATTTTAGGGCTTAATAAAATCGATATTCTCAGCGATGAAACGGGTGATACTTTCACTGATTATGAAAGCTTTGCCGCAGAGCATGGTTGGCAAGTTGCCAAGTTCTCATCAATTACAGGTGAAGGATTGCCAGCCTTGCAAGAAATGATGTGCGATCGCTTACCACTTGGTCCCTACTACTATCCTCCTGATCTGGTCACCGATCAGCCCGAACGCTTCATTATGGGAGAGCTAATTCGCGAACAGATTCTCTTACTTACTCGTGAAGAGATTCCGCATTCTGTTGCGATTAGTATCGATCAAGTAGACGAACAGCCCAAAATCACTAGGGTAATGGCGACAATTCATGTGGAACGTGATTCGCAAAAGGGAATCTTAATTGGGAAGAAAGGGCAAATGCTTAAGGAAATTGGTACACAAGCAAGGTTACAGATGCAAAAAATGATTATGGGTTCTGTACATTTAGAAATGTTTGTCAAAGTTCAACCCAAATGGCGATCGTCACGTTTTCAACTATCTGATCTTGGCTATCGAATAGAATGATCTTACAGCAGATTGAGAACAAACCAAACCCAGATTTTTGTAAAAGCACCGCTTTGCGGTGCTTTTACAAAAATCTAGTGGTGGGTTTGTTCGGGATTTGCTGTAGTAACAAAGGTTCTCTAGATCTATCTCAATTTTTAAAATTATGACCATTCAACTCACCACTGATAATCAGCCTCCTAGTAAGCCTAAAGACGAACCGATATTATGCCCTCACTGTTTGCGTACCGCAAGTAACGGTATTAAATGCCAAGGTATTTGTGTGGCTGACAGCGCTTATTAAATTTCACTTTTATGCGCTTTAAATTAGTGCGGTAAAAGAGCTGAACGAGGAATTACGCGAATGATTTCTTCAATAGTTGTGATTCCCTTCATTATCTTTTCAAGTGCGGCAACTCGAAAAGACTGAAAATCTATACTTTGTAAATAGCGCTCAAGTTGTGTCGATGTTCCCTCATAAATAAGTTGACGCATAGTGTCGTCAACTTCTAACAACTCAATCACGGCTTCCCGCCCTAGATAACCCGTATTGAGACATTGCGAACAACCTCGACCTTTGCGACAATTTTTAAAGTCGGTAGTGGAATGATCTAAACCGATCGCCTTTAGTTCTAAATCACTAGGTACGTAAGCTTCGGCACAGTGAGGACAAATACGGCGAACAAGCCTTTGAGCAACAACGCCTAGCAATGCATCACTAACTAAACTCGAACCAAGATCTTTAAGTCGCGGGATCGCACTAGGTGCGTCATTAGTGTGCATCGTTGTCAGTACTAAATGTCCTGTTAATGCTGCCCGAATTGCAGTCTCGGCAGTTTCACTATCACGCACTTCGCCCACCATGATAATGTCGGGATCTTGGCGCAAAATTGATCGCAGTCCTGCAGCAAAAGTCATGCCTGCGGCTTCATTGACTTGAGTTTGGTGATATTCGACAAAACATACTCAACAGGATCTTCTACGGTAGTGACATTTACATTTTCAGATGCGATCGCCTGTAAGCTGGTATAGAGAGTACTAGTTTTGCCTGAACCTGTTGGTCCCGTGAAAATGATCATTCCCTGTGGTTGATGTAGCCAGCGATTGAGCTTTTGAAGGTAAAGTAAAATAGTTGAGTGCAAAACATCTTTTAGACAGAAATTAATAATTCCATCTAAGCTTTTGCGCTTGGAGAGAAGATACACAGACAATATTTCCTGTGTTCTGTCGGCAAACAGACCGACCTAATTGAATGGGGTTTTGCCATTTAGACCAATCTGTGAGATCGAGATTGTTAGGAGGTTGAGATTTAGTAGGCTGAACATTTTCTGGCTGAAGGTTGGAATTTAAGGAAGTTCCATTAGAGTCAGTAAATACAGGCTCATCTCCACCACCAGCGTAAGCTTTGGATGTATTTAGAGAAAAACTAAGAAGCCCAAATAACAGTAAAGGCAAAAAACTGATGCTTGGCGATTTTTTCTCGTACATTTATAACCTCCTCAATTAGGTAGTTAATGATTGTGGCAATTACGAAGTTCATATTTCAGAATCTATATATTCTTTCTGTAAGGTTTTGGAAACTATGCACTGAACTTAAATATTTGTTGTTGAGTGGATTTGCTTCGTTTGCCTACACTTATTTCTTCTGTGGAGTTCATTGCACTTATGCAGTGATTAACTAAAAACTGGAAATTCTTTTGTTACTTGTTCTGCGAATTAATCAAAAAAGAAGAGGCTGCAATAGTTGCAGCCTCTTCTGTGGGTTATGTCATCAAAGAAAATCTGCAAACGAACAGATTTCTGATTTTTTTATGAATTTGCTAATTATCTTTGCTTGTTTAGAAAAAGTCGGGGATTTTAGGCTTTGCTTTTTAAGATAGCGATCGCAATGCTACCAAAAACTTTGGGTAAATTATATTTTAGGCGATCGCGTTGTTTTGTTAGTCTTTTTCGCTCTGGGCAATCTCAAGGCAAGCTTTTGCAGTTTTTCGATTTGTTTTAAGGTTAGTCCTGTGAATTGAGCGATCAAGTCAACAGGCATGTTGGAACTCAACATTTTTAAAGCAATTTGGTTTCTTTCCTCAACCTTTCCTTTCGTTAACCCTTTTGTTAAACCTTTCGTTAAACCCTCAGCTTTTCCTTTCGCTATACCCTCAGCTATACCTTCAGCTTTGCCTTCAGCTTTGCCTTCAGCTTTGCCTTCAGCTTTGCCTTCAGCTTTGCCTTCAGCTTTGCCTTCAGCTTTGCCTTCGAGTAATATGTCTTGATAAATTACTGATTCTTTCATGATTTCGCTCCTTAGTAATCTTTGGATGATTTCTCTGTTTAGGGCTATACCCGATATTATAGAGGTTGATGCGGCGACATTACTTTGTACTTGTTTATCAGCAATATTATCAATTTGCTTAGCAACTTGTCTGAGTGTTTCTTCAGGATCTGTTGTTTGAGACAGTGCTGCGAAGGCTAATAAACCTTGATATTGCTGAAATATTTTGGTGGGTTGTTCCCAGAGACGGATGACGTGGAAGTGGTGAGTTAGTTCTCTTATGGTAAATGTGGTTTCATTTACTAGGGTTGAGCGGCTTGGAGTGAGGTAGATGACGACTTGATGGATTTGCTTCTCTGGGAATTTGCGATATAGACGTAGGCGATAATCCGCCATGCGGAAGGGAATGTTTTTGTTCGGCTCGGTTTGGAATTCGATGTGGAGTATTAGTTCAGAAGATTCTAGAAATATGACTGAGTCAGCGCGGATTGGTTCGAGCAGGAGTTCTGATGGTTCAAGTTTGGTGAGGGCGATCGGTTTGCCCAATAGCCAACTGGCGAAGTCGCTGGGGAAAGTTTCGGCGAGAAATTTGCAGGTGTTGTCAAAGCTCATAGCTGGATTTTATCATTTACAAAGCCCAAAAAGCTGTAGCGCAAGCTGCGCGCGTGCTACAGCTTTTTGGGCTTCTTACGCACCTACTTAGCGGAATCCTTCAAAAATTACGAGAACTAAAACTAACAAAGAACCGAAATGTGACAATGCACTCATTGATCGAGACGAAAGTTCTAATATTCTTTTTCGGATCAGAGAAGCAAATTCTCTAAGCATCAATACTTTTATCAATAACTATTCCCCACCCAGCATCGGTAGTGAACAAATAGGCGTTAATGCTAGCTACCAAAACCTCACAGGAATGGGCGATCGGCTTAGCTTCAAATACTCACGATCATTCACAGTCGGCTCCAACGTCTATGACTTTAGCTACTCGACACCCATAAACCCGATGAATGGCTCCATCAATCTGCGGACAGCCCTTACTCGTAGCACAATTACCGAAGCTCCATTTGATCGTTTTGGCATTGCCGCCAAATCACAACTCTACGAAGTTCAGTACCGTCAACCATTTATCCGCTCATTTGTTGAAGAATTTGCACTCTCCTTCGGATTTACAGCCAAAGATGGACAGACATTTTTGTTTAATAACCTCGCCACTCCTTTTGGATTTGGTGCAGATGTTAACGGCATCACTCGCACTAGCGTATTTACATTTGGTCAGGACTACCTCAAGCGTGATGAACAGGGCGCTTGGTTTTTTCAATCACAGTTTAAATTAGGAACAGGGTTAGCAAATTCCACCATCAATGATGCGCCTATACCTGATAGCCGTTTTTTAAATTGGAATCTTCAAGGTCAGCGCTGGCAAAAACTAAATGATGATCATCTACTAATTTTGTAACTACTCAGCTTAAAGTGAAGTTGGGTTAAACGGATGTAAAAGCATACTATAACTGCCTTGCAAGCATTTTGACTTCAGAAATATATTCTCAATAACGGCATATTATTGAGAATATAAGGCTCAGTTTGATAGAT
>JBBRMK010000042.1:0-38588 GCA_038230875.1 Pseudanabaenales cyanobacterium | reverse complement strand
CATAATCGATCGCCCATTCCATCAACCTTGCTCCAAGCCCTTTTGTGCGGCGATCTACAGCAAGTAGTCCAATCTTGACGGCTGGGAAAGAACGATATTTTACACCTTCTTGAATTAATAGCGCATCCTCAACCTCTAACTTATCTGCTAGAAGTGTAATGTAGCCAGCTAGAGCATCTTCAACTCTGACGAGCCAGCATTGGCAAAGGTAAGCATCGGCTTCTCGTTGAATTCGACCCTGTTTCCAATAGGTGACAAATTCTCCTCTGATACAGCGAAACCCCTGACCGAGTTGTCGAAGTTCAGGGGTTAGAATCTCAATATTGATTTGGGAGAAATCGACTCCATCGAACTTGCCAGAACTAGCCATGTTTCTGAGCTTTACGACGACGTGCAGCAATACGCTTTGCAAGCGCAAGCACCCGATCATTAACAACTGATCCACCAGAATCGATCGCTTCTAACAGTTTTTTAGCGGAAATGCCTGAAACAGGTTTAGATTGGGTATGGAGAGGATATTTCATGTTAAGGCGTACAATCTCTACATATTCATCATAGCGATTAAATGGTTAAAAGTTTTGATTGGACATGGCTCTGGAAAGCAGAAAGTCCATCTCGTGAATCCCAAGCTGCATTAAATGTGGGCAAGTCTTGGAGTTTCATTGCATTACCACCTTGGTAACTAAGGACTGCCGAATAATCAAATAACGCATCTGCCTTTGCATTTATAGGCGGGTTTCTGCAATCAATTGTCCACAATACTTCAACAATTCGGTAGATATTGTATTCGCCCTGCCAATCTTCAAACTCAGCATGACGATTTAGAACCTTGACTAGATGGGTAACATACCCATGTTGCCTAAGCAAAATTAAGTCATTCCTTTCGGGTCTATTGGCGTTGTCTTCATCATCTTTCCAAGCAAGTTTAAATAGTTTTGAGACTTCAAACTCGCAGTAAGCATATCCATCGGCAGGGGTTACACTTTTCGTCCAATAGAGACGTTCCAAATTCATCTTTTGTTTACCTGCTTAATTCTTGCCGTATAACGGTTCGGTTGAGCAGCTACCGATCAACCTTGCGACAACAACGATCGACCTCACTAGTCCGCTCCAACCGATTTGTTAGACTGTCAGAAACTCCAGAAAAATGGACTGAACAAAAACTAGAAACCTGAACAAATGCGGATATTACCGCACCTCGAAGTGGAAGAGCCTCTTCTCAATGGTAGCTAAAGCCTGGGGCTGAGACTGGGTGAGCAGTCCATCGCGGGTGTGTATCTCTATCTCGTATTCTGTATCCTCGATCAATTCTTCCCGAAAACCGTGGAGACCAATAAAAGCCTTCACTTCCAAGTGTGTCTGGCAGTTGACACAATACTGGACGTTCCAGCGGCTCAATACAGCCTCAGTTCCCAAATGGTATTTTTTCCCTCCGATATTGGCAAATGCTGAAACCAAGAACGAACCCCTAATAGGTGCACGATTGATTCCGGAGACGCGAATCACCTTGTTACTCTCACCCTGTTGCAAAGCCACATGCTCAGGCTGTTCTTCCAGTGAGCCGTGACTGTAGGTGTAGCCGAGCTGCTTTTCAATATTGATGCAGTCAAGAGACGTGTAGGCTTTCTCCTTTCCGCCTTTCTTTTTCTTAAACGGGTTAAGTGGCGACTCCAATGTCAACCATGAGTTAGGCAACGTGCCGGGTGTGGGACCCTGGTTGTCCACCGAGTTGGTTCCAGGATATTCCGCTATGACCTCCAGATGCTCTGTAAACCCGTGCTTCTTCTGCCACAACCAGAATACGCGGTCTACAAAGCAGTGATGAAAGTGGAAGATGGGATCTAGTCCTGCCGTATCGTTTTCGCCCATGTCGCCGTTTGCTCCGTCGATCGGGGATCTGTCAAAAATGTTCGGCAGGTCAAAGCCACCTACGGCCAGGTGAATGCTATCGTGTGGCGACTCTAGCGATCTCACAGTGCCACTATCAAGATCATCATTCCATTGCGTGGAGGATGTATTATTAGAAAAGACGGTATAGTTTGGAGCGTCCAAACATGCTATGTATTTACTTTTTACGTTGGTTGGGATGATTTTTCCTCCCACTTCGATTTGCGAGGTCAGCCAATTCACCACATTTTGATTAAGGAACTTCACGTTCTCATCGTAGTTGGGGTATTTTGCATTGTGCTGCTCTGTGGCGGCCTTGTCTGCTTTTCCGACCAGTCCCGACAATGGATAGCGTACCGTTTCATATCCATTAGGCTTGCTATAGTCGGCATCCGGGATCGGACTAAGATGGTCTGTGATTTTCTTGTTGAACTTGAAGGATCGTAGGGGATTGTCGATTGTTACTCCATCAAGTTCGAATTTTTCTTGGGTCAAAGCCCACGGAACTCCGTTTTGCAGGGAGTCCTCACTGGTCTCGTCCCAATAGGGCAACATCACGTCTTTACAGTCAGGAATGCTCTGTAGAGCCTCTTCCACTTTCAGGAGATAAACGCGATGCCAAGTGGGGAAGAGGATATTGCCGTGGTTACAATATCCTCCCCAATAAGAAGAGTTTCCCCATCCTGCTCCCCTGAAAGGCTCACCGTGATAGCCGCCTAGCATGAAGAACGACCGTGGATTTTCGGGAGGAAGGTCTTTGATGCCCTTCCAGGCGCGCATCAGATCTTCCAACGGCTTCTTGTTGCCCTTGGCATAATTATCTTGCAACTCCTGAATCGATTTTCTAACTCTAAGCCCATTATTTATCTTCATAATTAGATTTGTCTCCTGTGATTTTTTCCCTGTAAGTTAGCATGTAAGAATGGCTTGAGCTTCAAAGTCTTCACTTGATCCCTAGGTTGCATCTAAGAAATTCGCTTCATCTTTCCATGAAACGTTGAAAAAGTATTGTTTGGCTCAGTAATATTTGTTGTTATAACGTTCTTTTTATAGTCTTCTAAGTGAACTACTGTAGTCTTATCGGCTTCCTGCCAAGTAACAAGGAAGAGCAAATCCCTTATCGACTCGATTGTAATTTTAACTGTCTCTGAATCGCCTCTGCTCCCATCTTTCTTAATGCCAGTATATGTGAGAGTAGATTCGGATTCGAAGAATAATTCGACCCGAAATGCCACAAAATCCACAAGGTATTTGTGGTCGATCGCTGGGAATGATTCTGACATTACTAAGCCTCGCTGTGATGTATGACAGTATTTGCGTTCTTCAATGAATGCGTTAAAGGTTAGGTTACTACCTCACAATTCCAAATCTGCCCTGTTGACACAAGCTACGATAGATCTAAGACCCAGTGAACTGGTTGTAAAACATTCACTTCATAGTAGGCTCTATTTTTTGTAGCAATGATTTAAACAATAAACTTTGTCAGTCCAACGTTGCTGTTCAGCGGCTGTAAGAACCCTTGATATTTCCACCAGTGGCTTTTGGCAGTCCGCTGCAACAGCATTGTTAGGCTGTAACTGCTGCTCAATTGACTTCTTGGCACTTTGTATTTTTATAGTGAAGCTCTACCATTCCCGATGAACTCGATTTCGATTCAACCAAGGTAAGTTTCAGTTCAGGCAAAGATTGATAAAGCGAAATGCCTGACCCCAAAATAATTGGAATGATAGTGATTATATACTCATCTACTAAACCACGTTGTATGAACGATGATGCAACCTGTCCCCCGCCAACTAACCAAACTCGTTGATATTCCTTTTGATTGACCTCTTCTATCACTTCTTCGACACCACCCTTGACGAATAATATATCACTGCGGACTGTTGATAAGTTGCGAGTTGTCAAAACATAAGACGGTTTTTCAGGATACACCCAATCTCCAAATCCCAACACTTGTTGGTAGGTTGTTGAACCCATGATTAGCGCATCAATCGAGTCGTAAAATCGAGTATAACTACCACTTTCTCCACCTTCTTCAGGAGATGGTAGCCAATCGATATCTCCGTCTAATTTTGCAATATACCCGTCAAGGCTAGTTGCGATGTAAAGAATTAATTTTGTTGCCATAGCTTCATCAATTAGAGATTGGCTTAATTTTAGTCTCTTTCCAAATCACCCCAATCAACTATCTTGTCAATATTTCAGTACAGCGATCTAAAGCAACAAATTACAAGCTCGAAACCATTGCCAACAACGAAAACTCAAGCAGCCTAACTATGTATTATACGGAAAGTTTCGGTGTAACTGCCAAATATAAGATAGTTATACAGAAAGTTTCTACCTAATCATCTTATATGTCATGTTATATGGAAACTTTATACCTAACACACCATTTTTTGGTAGTTATACAGAAAGTTTCGGGCTAATCACCTAAATAGCGATCGGGTATTATGGTGTGTCATTTATCTAATAAATACAGTACATAAAACTTGAAATACTTTCCTAGCAAGATTTTTGGCTAAAACATCTATAATCTATACTGGGCAAGAATTTTAGACAGCTTTACTATTCTATCTTGATTTTTTGTCCTGTACTTAGGAAATTTATTCAAACTTACAGTCCTTTGCAGCTAAATTTTGCAGCTAAAGTGTTTGGCAATTTGGCTCAAATTTGGCTTTTGTAATGATTGCCGTCAAAAATCAGCAAAACTGTTAGGATCGATCACGATAAGTTTATGAATGGTTACTGTTGTGGACGCGATCGCAATTAGCACACTTGCACTCAATATTGTTCTGGGACTATTTATCCTGATGTATATATTTCGGATCGTGATGACATGGTATCCCCAGATTCCCCTCAAGCAATTTCCTTATAGCCTGATTACTTTCCCAACTGAGCCTCTGTTGTTTGTGTTGCGTAAATTGATCCCACCGATCGGTGGCATTGATATTTCGCCTGTGATTGGCGTAGGGATTTTTAGCCTATTGCGCGAAATGCTGCTAGGTCAGCAAGGTATTTTGACAATGATGCAATAACGTAATTATGATCGGTTTACCACCATAAACCAATCAAGGCTAAATTAGCTTCTGTATAGTTTGCCACCTCGGTCGGTTGATTTTGGTGATTACTGGCGAGAAGTTCTCTTAGAGATTCAATTTCGATATTGTTTTGAGCGATCGCTTTAGCTAACTTATCTTTAATTGGTTTGAGAACTAAGCGAATCTGCATAGCGCGAATCGAATCAGGAGCGCGATCTTCGACTAGCACATGACTCTGTAATAAATTTATCGATTTGAGATTTTGATGCATGGCGATCGCTGAAATCTCTTTGCTTACTTCATCGACAAATTGACGATTGACATATTTCAGCACTACAGGTTCGAGTAGAAACATTACCTCTTCTTGTTCGGTGACTTTTTCGATTAGCGATCGCCAGCGCAATGACTCGAGAGCATTGATTAGTTCTGAACCAGAGGCTTGCAAATTCATCTCTGTTCGCAAAGTTAAGAGCGAGACAGGACGATGCTTGATCGCTAGCCAATAAAGCACATCTTTTTCCAGCTTAGAGAGACGCTCAAACTGTTGATAGAGAAGAGTTCTTAAGACATCCCCGAGAGCAAGGGCGGTCTGTTTAAGAAATTCCGAAACATTCCCATTAAATAATTCCTGAATTGTGCCAGCGACAATCCGTAAAGCAGAAGGATTACCTCGATATTGCTGGATTAATGCTTCTAGACCATTTTCGGAGCCTGTAAAACCTCTCGCTCTCAGGAGTTCAAAAGCTCCTTGTCGTGGCAATCCATTGACTTTATAGTATCGAATTAGTTGATCTTCACCTTGATTCATTGAGATCTCTTTGGGTTGTTCGCGCCCAATCAAAATCAAAGAACTTTGATGGCGTTCAGAACCCACACGCTGTAATAATTCTGAATGCGCCTCGCAACCTTGGCGATACGCTCCTACTAATTCTCCATCTTGAAGTGTTGCCTCAAAGTCATCTAGCACGATTAGACAACGCTTTTGACGTAAAATTTCTAACAAATCGGAAATACTGCAACCTGTTTGTTGAGATGGCGAATTATTTAGAAATTGCAAAAGGTCAGCAATTAGTTGCGCGGTTGGTTGTGCACCCCGTAGCGATCGCCAAATAAAGCAATCAAACTGCGATTGAATACTTTCAACTAATTTAACCGCTAGCGCCGTCTTGCCAATGCCGCCCATGCCACAGATTGCCAAAAGATGACAGCGATCGCGGACAATGCATTGCTCTAACTTAGCGAGGTCTTCAGTCCGTCCATAAAAAGTCTGAATATTTGGAGCCTCGCCCCAGTCTGCCAAGTTTGCCTTTGAATTGTCTTGAGAAACGACATTGTTAAGGCTTTGGCGTTGCATTTTATAGCCTTTAGCCTCTAGCCATTCAGGAACCTTTTCCCACCTTAAAGTATTAATTGGTTGCTCGGAGATCGCTTCTAGCGATCGATATAGCCCCTTATTTAACTCAACCCGCAAAGCCCCAGAGGTCCAAGTTAGCTTAAACGCAAGCTGTCCTGGCCGATAGCGACATAGTAGTCCACGCAAACAAGCCTTTTCAAAAGGCTTAATTTCCTTACCACTAAAAGTTTGTAAATCAGCATAAAGCCGATTTAAGTCCCAGTTGGGAGCTGCTTCTGGGAACAGCCCTTCAATATGCTCATTGTCAGATAACATGACAGGATATAGCGGCGAGCGATCGCATAGTTGTTTAACAAGTTTGACAGAATCGTAACAAAAAATTGGTGATCATCAAGAGATTATGCTTAGAGTAGCGGATATTTTTAGGCTCAAAGCCATATAAGATCATATATAGATATGATGTGCTTTGCGCGATATCCCTATACATGACTAATACTAAATCGAGTGCCGTTTAACTATGTTAAGCAAGCTGCAACACCTAGGAACAAACGCAGATAGTCGCTATGCTAGCGATGATGAATTGCAGTTTATGGATGCTTATATCACCTCTTTTGATTCACGAGTTGTTGCTTATCACCGCATCAAAGCTATGGAAAAAGAGATTGTCGAAAATGTTTTTATAAAGCTTCAAGCATCTCATCCTCAAGTGCTTTCACCCAGAGGTGAAGACATGAAAAATAAATGGAAACAAGATACATTGAGAGTATTACGTTATTCAGCAATGACAGTGTTGTTAGACGATCCAGAGCTTTTGCGGCAACAGTTTTTGTATTGGTTTCAAACAATCATGCAGGCTTTTGGCGCTCAAGAAGCCTGTAACATCACTTATCTAGTCATGCAAGATGTTGTAAAAGAGCTTTTACCTAAAAATATTGCCGATCTGTTATGTCCTATTTTAGAAATGAATCGTAATTTTCTAGGCCCGCAGCTAAAAAGTATGTAAAAAAATCCTAGAATGAACAGGTGGGAAATCTCCATTTTTTCTTTATAGTTTTTAGGATTGTTATACAATAAGGTGGCGAAAAAATTGAAGCCTAAATGTGAGGAGTTAGAGCTTACCTAGCTCGTTTGTCATGGGGAAAATTAATTCTGGATTTTGGCTAGTGCAACTTCGCTTTCTGCTTTTAATATTCTTAGGATTAGCGATCGCGCTGATGCTAAATTTTCCTTATTGGGCTATAGCTCAAACTCCTGCCAGCGACATTTCCACTAACTCTACTAACGCAGTTGAGCAATCAACGATTAGATCAAACAGTCCTACAAGTATTCCAATTCGACCTACCAATAACAACGAGTTGCGTGGTATTTGGTTAACTAATGTTGATAGTGATGTTTTATTTTCGACACAGCGTCTTCAGCAAGCAATCAAGAGATTAAAACGATTAAAATTTAATACACTTTATCCAACAGTTTGGAATGGCGGGTACACACTGTATCCTAGCAAAGTCGCCGAAAGTTATTTTGGCGCAGCGATCGATCCTACATCGGAACTGAAGAATAGGGACATGCTCGCGGAAGTTATCGAATTCGGTCATGAGCAGAAGCTAGCGGTAATTCCTTGGTTTGAGTATGGCTTGATGACAGATGAAGCTTCTGAATTAATGCGTAAACATCCTGACTGGGTAACCAATCGTAGAGATGGCTCTAAAGTGTTTTTCCATGGAGAAGCAGATGAACACCGACTGGTTTGGTTAAATCCTGCACATCCTGAAGTCCAAAAGTTTCTAACTGATTTAATTGTCGAAGTTGTCACTAAATATAATGTAGATGGTATTCAATTAGACGATCATTTTGGAATGCCAGCAGAACTTGGCTATGACTATTACACGATCGCTTTATATCAAAAAGATCATTTTGGGAGACTACCACCTTATGATTTTAATGATCCTGAATGGGTGAAATGGCGTGCTAAAAATTTAACAGATTTAATGAGAAAAATATCTAAAGCAGTTAGGGCTATTAAACCTAATTGCTTAATCTCTGTCTCTCCTAACCCTAGAGAGTTTTCTTATACTAAGTATTTACAAGATTGGTATAGCTGGGTATATCTAGGATTTGTGGATGAGTTAATCGTTCAAGTATATCGAGATGATATTAATAACTTTAAAAGTGAACTAGAACGCCCCGAATGGCAAGAAATTCGGCAAAAGATTCCTGTAGCAGTCGGAATTTTGACAGGTTTAAGAATCCAAAACGTTGATATTCGTCAAATTAAAGGACAAGTCAAAACAGCTCGCGAGTTAACTTTTGATGGATTCTCATTCTTCTTTTACGAGAGTCTAGGCAATCGCGATTCGTCTTTTGAATCACTCCTTTTTGCTCCTGCTAACCGTCCAGACCTAAAAACTATCGCTTCTTCAGGAAGCTAGTTTCTTCTAAAATTATATGCCGCGTCTAGGATGAAGCCCATAGTTATTTTAGAGGGTTGCAGGGCAAAGCCCCGCTTCGGGTTTCTTCTGTATCCATTTTGAAAAAAGATTGCATCCTCTCAATGAATAGATTTGGATTCTCGAAATGAATATTGTGACCACAATTAGGAACGATGTCCAGCTGTGATAACTTGCATAACTGTTGCATCTGTTGATTTATTTGGACAAACTTGAGATCTAACTCACCGACCAGTAAGAGTAACGGAACCTCATTCTCAGGTAGACTTTCCCATAATGATGGCTGTCTTCCTAGGCTGAGATTGCGTAATGATTTGGCTAGTTGGGCAGGAGAATTGTTTAGTCTTTTCTCTAACATCTGTGGAAAATTTGGATGCGATCGCAAGGATGCAAAGATTGATTGCTGATACCAATTTTCTAAAAATAATCGAAAATCACCATGTTCTAAATTTTCTAACTCGGTAGCAAGTTTTTGATCTTTAGCTAAGCGATCGCTTTTTTCAGCAGTTGTTAGTAACCCCGCAGACGCTGATTCTAAAACAACCTTACGGAAATAGTGAGGGAAATAAATTGCTAAATATAAAGCTAATCGTCCCCCCATTGAATAGCCCACCAAGAAACATTGCTCGATACGAAGAAAGCCTAAAAATCTGATGACAAGATTAGCGGTTGACTGTATTGTGTAGTAGTCATCTTGATCAGCAACTTGATCGGTGGTTTGCTCAGTAACATCAGTTTCACCATGAGCTGGCAAGTTGATCGCCACACAATAAAATTGTTTAGATGCATCGGCAATTGCTTCTTCAAACTCAGTGCAATCGCCCATAAATCCATGTAAAAACAAAATCGCAGGATGGCTTAAATCCCCCTTGCAAAAGTATGTAAATCGATAATTATCAATTTGTACTTTGAGTGTCATAAATACAAACTGGACTGACCAATGAACGACCAAGCAATCTTTAAAGCAATCGAGAACGCGCGCGATTCTGAAGCAAACTCTCTTTATCTTAGTGAACTGCAAATGAAAGCAGTTCCTGAAGAGATTGGCAAATTGGTAAATTTAGTTTGGCTTTATCTCAGTGAAAATCAATTGACTACACTTCCTGATGCGATCGCTAACTTACGGAGCTTAACTTGGCTACATCTAGAGTGCAATCAATTTCCTACAATTCCAGAAGCCGTCATGTATCTGAATAACCTAACAGTGCTAAATTTAGCGGAAAATCAAATCGAGGAGTTGCCTTCAGAAATTAAAAACTTATCCAGCCTCGCAAGACTTGATATTAGCAATAATCATTTAAAAAAATTACCATCTGAAATTGGATTTCTAAAATTTTTAACATGGCTCGATCTATGTGAAAACAATCTTGAGTGCTTACCTTTAGAAATTGCACGCCTCACAAATTTAACTGAATTAGACTTACGCAAAAATCATTTCACGAGTCTACCTGAAGAAATTGGCAATCTCACTCGTTTGACCGATCTATATCTTGGCAATAATCAACTAAGTTATCTTCCGCCCGAAATTGGCTACCTTACAAATATTACGGAACTAGATTTGTCTTACAATCAGCTAACTACCTTGCCTCAAGAAATCGCTTACCTCACAAGTCTTGTCCGCTTAGATCTAAGAGGTAATTCTATAGATGCAGCTTCGTTGAGTAATTTGCGTCACGGCGTAATCTTAATATAGCTAGTCTTGTTTAAAATATTAAAGGGAGTGCAAAGCGCCCTCTTTAATATTTTTTAGCTTCATGTCTTAACATCGCTGACGATTAGGATATCTGTAGAGAATAAAGAAATACTCGTTTATATGAAATTATTGGTAATATACCACGTCTAGGATGAAACCCGTAGTTCTTATGGAGGGTCGCAGGGCGAAGCCCCGCTTCGGTTTTTTCTTTCTGTCCATATCGAAAACTTCGGTTTTCAACATGGACGAGGTACATCAATACTTTTAACTAACATTCCTAACTTTTGTGAAGGATTTAATTTAAATTAACGAAAGCCAATTAATGGGCGGCTACGGTTTCGCGCACAGGAATCACAGTAACAGATTTGACATCCTTACTCTTGTTGCGAGTGTCATTGATGCTAACAACTGTATAAGTTTTAGTATTATCAGCGCGAAATACATCACCGACAGCAAGAGGTTTGTTGTAGTGCAATGCACCAATAAAACGTTGGTGAAGATCGGTCATTAAATACTGCATAAACTCCTCGTTAAATATTCAAAATCTGAAGGGCGATCGCGACATATGTTAAAGAATATGTTGCTTCTGCCATCTGTATACCACTGTTTACGCAATTGGTATATAACATTTCTTATATTTTTTGTAAATTAGTCACCTTTTATCAAACACTTAAGTTGGTGCTGCAAATTTCTAAGAGAAATTTTAAGTAGTACTAATGCCCCAAAATCCAACTCTTCTATGACTTCATCGCCTGCGACCGAACTTGTACTTGATCATGCATTGAGCGCCTATGACTATAAATTGCCAAGCGATCGCATAGCTCAGGATCCAGTTACCCCAAGGGATACATCGCGGCTATTGGTGATTGATTCAGACCGAAATATACAGCATCACCACTTTTATGATCTGCCAGATTTTTTGCAGGATGGAGATTTAATAGTTTTCAATAACACCAAAGTTATTCCTGCTCGTATGTACGGACACAAGCCATCGGGTGTTCCTGTTGAGATTTTGTTGATGGAGCCGATTGGACACGATCGCTGGTTAGCATTAGTCAAACCTGGTAAACGGCTACCAATAGGTAGCACGATCATATTTGTCGATGATGTTACAGCGACAGTAGAAGGAATTGAGCCAACGACAAGAGCCCGTGAACTACAGTTTCATATTCCTGCTGAAGCCAACCTTGACAAAATTATTGATCAGCAAGGTAAACTGCCATTGCCTCCCTATATAACTGATTCTCATACCGATCCTTCACGCTATCAAACTATTTACGCGGAGGTATCAGGATCAATTGCTGCCCCCACTGCGGGTTTACATTTTACTGATCAGCTATTTCAGCGACTACTTGATAAGGGTATTGATAAAGCTTTTGTCACCTTGCATGTGGGTATTGGCACATTTCGCCCAGTAGAGACTGAAAACATTACTGAGCATGTGATGCACAATGAGTGGTATGAAGTTCCTGAGGAAACGATCGCCAAAATCAAAGCCACAAAAGCACGAGGTGGTCGTGTAATTGGGGTTGGTAGTACGGCTGCGAGATCGCTAGAAAGTTCAAATTTTCAAGCTTTTAAGGGTAAAACTAATTTGATGATTTATCCGGGTTATGAATGGAAAGTGCTTGACGGGATGATTACCAATTTTCATTTACCCAAGTCAACTTTACTGATGATGGTGTCATCATTTTTAGGCAAAGATGGACGCGAGTTTTTAATGTCAATATATCAAGAAGCGATCGCTAAAGAATATCGCTTTTATTCTTTTGGTGATGCTATGTTTCTATTCAAATGAAAGATGGCGCATAGCGCTATTAATTGCAACTATAAATATATTGCTATAAGTAGATTGCGTAATTAATTTCAGGTGGGGCAATTGCTGTTAGCAACTTTTGAGTAATTCTAATTAGTAACAATCGTCTACAAGCTATTTCATGACTTACCCCAAAAATTCGACAGCGATCATAAAATTGTAAAAAGATTTCTGCAAGCGATCGCGATAATTTATATCTATTTAAATTTACTTTTTCTAAACTTTTTGAATTTTCTAAAAGTGATACGATTTCAAACTGTTGCATTAACAAACTAATTTCCGCAGGTTCTATAAAATCTAAAGCTCTAGATGTGCGGCTAAGCTCTAAATCTACGGTTGGTAGAAGATGGGCTAATCTAATTAATGCGCAGCAACGAGCATAGGCATATTGACAGATTGGATCAGGGGAATTGATAGAAGGATTTATTGAAATATCGATTGGATTAGGTTGCCAATCATTTAGAGAAAATAAATTCTCATATATAAATTGATCACTTAAAAAAATATTTAACCACCCTTTACCTACCGCTCTAACTTGCCAGTGCAAAGATATTTCTAGATTTTGTGAACAAGCTTTTACAATTTCTTCGGCAATCTTGAGCGCACTTATACCCAATCGATTAGCGATCGCTAGTGAGATTGCTGATGTGTAATGAGCATCATATTTGGGATAGCAAACATCAATCAATATCTTCCTAGGATCTAGAGAAATATCGAATGCTGAATTAATGATATTAGCGATCGCTGTTTGAATAGTTTGAGACGGAGGAATAAACTTCATAACTACTGATTAAGCTTTTTGGCTCCGCCTTCGCTTAGCAAATATTGGCATTATTTAATGCGCGGTAAACGTAAAATATTTTGCTTTTTATGAAGTGGACTAAGTAGCTGATTGAGCGCCCTCAATTGTTCAGGTGTTCCCATCGAAATTAATACATCACCTTGTAAAATTTTAGTATTGCCATCTGGTCCAGCAATTAACTCACCATCAGCCCGCCTTATTGCTAATACTAAAGCCCCTGTCTGCGATCGCAAACTTGCTTGCTTTAATGAAACTCCGACATAATTCGGTTCATCAATTCGATATTCTTCAATATAAAAGGATCGATCTGATCCAGCCATAATGCCATCGACAAAATCCATTACTTGGGGACGCAGGGCCACTGCTGCCATGCGCTTACCACCTGTAATATATGGCGAAATAACTTCATCTGCCCCACCACGGCGCAACTTTTGCATTGACTCTTCAGTACTTGCTCTAGCGATCGCCCTAATTTGAGGATTTAAGGTCTTTGCCGATAGCACTGTGTAAAGATTTTCGGCATCCGACGGCAAAGCCGCGACAATACAAACAGCACGTTCAATCCCTGCCAGAAACAAAGTGTTGTCAAGAGCTGCATCTCCTTGCAATGCTGGATAACCAGCTAGCTCAGCTAGTTCAATTGCTTCAGGATCGCTATCAATTACCAAAAATGAAATACCGCCCTCAGCGGCAAATTCGGCGGTTACTTGTCGCCCCGTTCGCCCAAAACCGCAGACTATATAGTGTTGATCTAATGACTCCATGACTTTTCGTTGTCGCCTCGCCTGAAAAATATTATAAATATGACCATTGGCGATCGCCGCCGTAAACTGAGCCGCAATGTAACTAATGCTTAAAACGCCCATTACGATTAGCATAAGTGTAAAAACACGCCCCTCAAGATGCAAAGGATTAGTTTCCCCATAACCAATCGTGGCAAGGGTGATGATCGTCATATAGAGTGCATCAAACCAACTCCACCCTTCGATCAGGCGATAGCCCAATGTACCAATCGCTGTCAGTCCGACTAAAATCCCTATGTTGGTCAGTAAAGTCTGCTGATATTGAAGCAACTCACGCTGTAAAACTATTGGTTGCAACTGTTGGTAATTAAGCGAACTTTTAGGGGTCATATTTAATAATTTGGGTTATTCAAAATCTAAAGTTTGAGAGAATTGTGCAAAGCTTACCTCCTTAAATTTGAATTTTGAGATTATATTCATAAGTAATTTAACTAAGAATTTAAGTGAAAAAATGTTAAGCTGCTTATAGCAATACTAATCGGGCTTAGAGGTATTTCTACTAAGATTGGCTGCTATTTTAGTTTGGTTTGTTTAGACTTTTTAAGTAATTACTTTCATTTAATCAAAGTCAAATATCTTAAATTTGAATACTTAGTCCCCCTATAGATGCTGTCACTCATGAGACAAGTATGACATCAGAGTCGCCTTCGGATAACACACAAGCTGGTCGGATCGTAACTTCACCTTACCGTTCAGCTGTAGATATTAATGACAATAATTTAGAGAAGTTTCACAGTTGGACTGGATATAACACTCATACAGATATGAGTAGTAACACGAAATTCCAAATGCGTGATTTTCATATCGATTTGGGTATGGCTGTTATTGGCTTCGGGGTACTATGTGGGTGGGAATTACGATCGCGCAAAATTGATTTTAAGGGGAAAACTCATATTATTTACGAGTTAAGGGGTGAAACCGATCCTCAAGTTGTGCCGATGTTGCGTCAAAACTGTAGTGATGAAATGGCAACATTTTTACATAGTCGCTTAATCAGGACTTTAGATTTTTTAAGATCTTGCTCAAAATTTTCTGGCATTCCTCATGTTCATATCATCTCTATTCGCAATCACTATGTGATGAGTGCAGTATGGCGACCATATCAAAATAAAATTTGGATGGTTCCTATTGACCAAATCGAAGGATTGTCTTTCTCTGGTCATTTAATCTAAATGTCTATTCGGATTAACGGCGCTCGTTTGCTAAAGACCTCAACTGACCTATCAATTCGTCCAACTGCTAGTAAGGTCAGGGCGGCGGTTTTTAATATTTTGCAAACTCGTATCAAAAATGCAAATTGGTTAGATATTTGTGCTGGGTCGGGTGCGATGGGAGCCGAAGCCCTAGTGAGAGGTGCTACTAATGTTGTGGGGATCGAGTTATCGGCGATCGCCTGTCAGATCGTGAATAAAAATTGGCAAAAATTTGCGAAGCCAGATCAAAGTTTTCAAATCATTAAAGGCGATGCTGTGAAGACCTTGCCGAAATTACAACCAAAATTTTTCAATTTAGTTTATTTTGATCCTCCTTATCAAAGCGATTTATATCAACCTGTGCTTAAGGCTCTATCACCTTTGCTTACAGATGATGCATTAGTAATTGCAGAATGCGATCGCTTACGTCCTCTCCCTGATCTAATGGGTGATCTGATCTGTTGCGATCGCCGTCAGTATGGGCAAACGGCTTTGGTCTTTTATGAAAAAGAATAGACCCTACTCTAAGCATGATGACGATTACGATCCACTATCATAAAATTATTAAGAATCATAAATTAAAATCATATATTTTCTTTGAGGGTCACCGAAGTGCTAACTACAGAAACGTTCACAACTGGCGATCAACTTCTATCTCCCTTACAAAAGTCAGGTCAACTATGGACATGGCGAGGACATAAAATTCAATATTCTGTGACTGGTAAAGGCACGCCGATCGTTTTAATTCATGGCTTTGGTGCATCAATCGGACATTGGAAAAAGAATATCCCTGCATTTGCCGAGGCTGGATATCAAGTATTTGCAATTGACTTGTTAGGCTTCGGCGGTTCTGCTAAACCTGCTTTAGATTATTCACTAGAACTTTGGGAAGAACTGCTTAAAGATTTTCATCAAGAATTGGTTCAGAAACCAGCCATATTTATTGGTAATTCCATCGGAGCTTTATTAGCTTTGATGGTAGTGACTAATAATCCTGAAATAGCGATCGCTGGTATCTTACTTAATGCCGCCAATGGCTTAAATCATCGCCCCGACGAACTTAATTTGCCCATACGGTTGGTCATCGGTGCTTTTACTAAGTTAGTTAGCTCTGAAACAGTAGGCAAATTTGTGTTTAATCAAGTCCGTCAAAAGCGGAATATTCGCAATTCGCTTCGTCAGGTTTATCGCAATCCTCAAGCGATCGATGATGAGTTAGTGGATATGCTCTATCTTCCATCCTGTGATCAAGGCGCACAAAAAGTTTTTGCTTCAATTGTGACGGCTCCACCTGGTCCTAAGACTTTAGATTTATTGGCGAAGGTAGAGAAACCTTTGTTAGTCCTTTGGGGAGATGCTGATCCTTGGACGCCAATTAAGGGAGCGAAGGTTTTTCAAGATGCGAGTAAGACTAAAGATATTCAAGTAATTACGATTCCAAATACAGGGCATTGTCCTCATGATGATCGCCCTGAGATTGTGAATGCTTTGGTGATTCACTGGTTGCAAAAGTTACTGTCTAATCGACTTTTAGCATAAAAAACAATTTACGCTAGTGAAATAAAGATCAGTAAAATAAAGATCGCTAAGTACAGCCTGTTGAGGCTTTAAATGGTACAGAGAATTTTTGAAAGTGCCGCCAAGCGGCACTTTCAAAAATTCTCTGGGTTTTATAACAGCGCAAAGCGCTGTAGTTTTAAAGTTTTCCCGATCGCATTTCTGTCCAGAGATCTTTATATTGTAAAAGTGCAGATGGCGACAAATCTGCTATCAACTCGCTCTTGGCGAGAACCTCTGGCGAGAAAAACTTGATTGGATCGGCTTTAACACTATTGGGAACTTGATCTAATGCGCTTGATGGGCTAACTGCCTCAGTCAAAGATGTAATTTGAACGGCGATCGCAGGCGTGAGACAAAAATTCATCCATTCAGCCGCCGCGATCGCTACTTCACCTTTAGGAATTACCCATACATCACTCCAAAGAGCCGTGCCATCTTGAGGAATAACCACTTTGAGATCAGGATTTAGCTTTTTGGCTTTGTACATATCGCTTGTCCATCCGACTGCTGCTAAAGTATCGTCCGCCAATAATGACTGTAAATAATTATCGGATGTGTAAGTTAAAACTTGAGAATTTAAACTTTTGAGTTCTTGTCTAAGTGTGGCAATATCCGAACGCTCTGTTAAGTTTTCTTGTTGATAAGATTGCCCCATTTTTTTTAATACTAAACCGATGACTTCACGGGCATCATCTGGCAATGTCAGTTTTTGATTTAGTTCCGCTCTCCATAGGTCAGACCATTGTTTAATCTCAAATTTTAATTTGTCGCCTCGATAAGCGATCGCTGTAGCTCCCCACCGATAGGGAATACCCCATACCTGATTGTTGCGTGTCACGCTTTGCTGCCACATAGGCGCAAGTTTCTGCCATTGCGGAATTGCTTCAAGCAGCTTGGGAGTGAGCGGCTGAATTAAAGATTGAGCGATCGCGAGATCGAGCCAACTATCACCGATGCTGATCAGTTGCGGTACTTTGTCTTTGTTACTAGTTGGATAGCTTTGCAGTTCTTGCCAAAGTTTAGAAGGCAAATTCTCTGCTTTAAATTCTGTCTTCTTTTGAGAAGCTGTTTCAAATTGGTTAATAATTCTACTGGGTATCGCCCCCAACAAACCCTGAATCTGTAAGCGTTCGCGTTGATCGAAAGGATTTGACAATTGGCATCCCCCAATAGATGCGATCGCTGCACCACCTACAACTAGAAACTTACGTCTATCCATGTATCTTTTTAAACATATCTCTTTCATTAAACCAGAAAAGGAGAGATGACGCTTCGTGCCACCTCTCCTTTTAGTTTCAGTCATAGCGCAAAGCGCTTTAACTTATTTGACAAATGGACGCATCAGCAAATAACCAGCACCAAACGAAGTCAGCACGATCGCAACAATTGTGACTGCCAATAACCAACCGCTTAGTCCCGCCGATTCTTTTGATTCTTCCATGGACTCAGTGCGTAGAGGGCGAGAAGAAATTTCTTCTCGAATTTCTAACTTGGGTAGTACCTTTGGAGCTTGAGTTGGTATAGATGTAGGTGTATCAAAACTAGCAAATGAACTGTCGTAGTATAGATTCTCACCACTAACTGGCTCGCTAAAGGGTTGAGGCGCTGAGTCAGTGGCAAGTTGTCTTGCCCTAGAGATGGCTTCTTGGATAGCATTAGTTGTTTGCTGCACAGCCGCCTTGCGAGGGTTAGCTTGAGTAGCTGGCTTGTCAATAGGACGAGGCTTTGACGCGGGAGGACGACCTTGGGGCTGAGAATTACTTCTAGATGGCGCAGGATTAATTTGGGAAGCGGCGCGCATACCTGCTAAAACTTCTGATAGCTTTGCATCAGGTAAATTTGACTGAGTAAGAATTGCCTGAACTCGATCTGTAGATTGCGCGATTACTTCAAACTCTTGCAGCAGCATGTGATTTTGCTTAGTTAGCTGCTCATTTTGTAAATGAAAAAAAGATAACTTGGCTTGAGCAGACTGCAACTCGGCAGCTAGTTCACGGTACACAGTCACAGGTACTGAGGCCTGATAACCAGATTGAGAATTTGTAGGTTTAGAGACTGCATTGGCTTGCATATGCGACAGCACCATAAACTGTGAAAAATTTAGTCGAGACTATATCATATGACTTGCTACTTTTTTTGATTTAATGCCCACTTAGTTCAAGGCTACGAGTTTAAGGCTACGAGCTTCGCCCACAGCCTCAAACTTACTTAAACTTACTTAAATCTAAATTTTCAAACTCTAGAGCCATGCTTTTATTACAATTTAGTACTTCTCACTATTGCCGTAAAGCTAGGTTAGCTCTTGGCTATAAGCATATCTCCTATCATGTCGAAAACCTTACGCCTGGGCTGCATATTCTCCGAATTAAGCCGCTTTCAGGTTTGACTACTGTGCCTGTCCTTTTGCCACAACTAAAAAACTGTCCTGCGATCGTGGCTGACTCTACCGAAATTATTCGATTTCTTGAAGCTTATAAACCTGATCCACCGCTTTATTTAGAAAATTCTTTGCAACAAAAGGAAGCATTGCGTTTAGAAGATCATTTTGATGAGTCAATTGGTACGGCAACGCGGTTTGTTTACTATCAATTTCGAGCTAATGATGGCAAACAAATCGATCCTTCATGGATAAGTCAGCTTGTGATTCTGATCGTCCGATCGCAATATGGGATCAATGCTAAATCTGCCGAGAGCGCGTCTCAGAGAATTGCTAATGCGATCGCAATGCTGAGTGAATTTTGGCAAGATGGCTATTTAGTAAATGATCGCTTTAGTGTTGCCGATTTAACGGCTGCTGCCTTACTAGCGCCATTAGGTTTAATTCCCGCCTACCGACGTGATTATCCTTGGCTGTTTGAGAGGATTACGAAAATTCATCAGCTTTGTAATGAGCCATTACCCAAAAATTGGCACGCTTAGCTTGGCATAACTTAACATATGAATTTCCCTGTAATCGGTAAGCTAAAAATAATTAGGTTCATAGTTTAGGTTCTCAGAGGCGATTAGAGCGAGTAGTGATATGGCTATTAATGTTAGCGAATCTTTATTTGAGCAGATTCTTGAATATCTTCGAGCGAGGACAGAGGCAAGCGATCGCGTTGCTAAAAACTTGCTAAAAACTTTAGAAACTCTGACATCTAATGGTGATTCTAGTAGTTCTCCGCCAAAGTCTAATAGCGATCGCATTGATGATCCTGCATCCCAATTTGGACAAAAGCTGTTTGACTCATGGCAGGAGATTGCCGACTTACAAGTTGGCGAAAACTATTGGAGCTATCCTGTCATGTTTGAAGACTTAGCTGAAACAATGGAAATATCTGTTGATATTTTTGTGCAATATCTAGCAAATATTCAAATCGGTAGTTTGCAACTGATCCAAGGACGTGGGTACAATTATCAAATAAATGGACAACCCGCTGCTTCATTGACCTTTCATTCTGCTCCAACCCTCAAAAAAGCAGCAATTCCTAAGGTTGCGGAAAATAAACAAGAGCTGGGTTCAAAAAATAAAACTTTTAAAGTTGGCGATCATGTTTGTGTGAATGCTAATCGCCAACAATATGCCAATCACAAGGGTATTGTTGAGCAGGTAATTAGTGTAAGCTGCCGTGTCAAATTAGATAATGGTTGGACAGCTTTTTTACCTAATCATTGCTTAGATCACATTAATTAGAGAAGTTTAAAGCAAAGCATATCTCTATTTAGACTAGAAATTATGAAAAATATGACCTTTGAAGAGGCGATCTCTTATACAGAAAACTTGCTGAGTCGCAGCGACCTAGATGAATTACAACTAGAATCAGAAATTTCTACACTTGTTAAAACCCCAAATGGAGCGCGCGGATTTTTTGTATGCTTTTTGACAGGAGAATGGCAATTAGCAGACAATCCTAGCTCTGGCACTATCAAAGCCTTGCAATCCGAACCCAGTGCGATCGCCGAACTTCTTGTCAAAAATCTTGCGATGTCAACTGCAATGGCGATTATCCATCGACGCGCCGGGAACCCAGAGCAAGTACAAGGTTCTGATCGCGTAGCTAATCGAACTTTACTTCTAATCAAGAAAGTTGATTTAGCAGAAGTTCGTGAAATTGCTTTGCAAATGCAAAATTCTGCAAATACAAACACTGGAAAATATTTGTCTTTCTTGGAAAAATGGGGATATGATGCCGAACAAAAACAAGCGATCGCTAATGTACTAGCCAATGCTTGATCCTGTGTTTGATCCTGTGTTTGAAGAGGCGATCGCGCAGTTTAATAGCGGGGATTATTATGCTTGCCATGACACCTTAGAGTCGATTTGGAATGATTCTTGGCAGAGTGATCGGGCTTTTTATCAAGGGATTTTACAAATTGCTGTTGGTCTATATCACCTAAAAAGTTTAAATTGGCATGGAGCCACAATTCTATTAGGTGAAGGTACGAGCCGATTACCCACATATCTTCCTGATTATCAATCCATTGATGTCGAAAGCTTGTTAGAAGAGAGTTTGCTTATATTGCGAACTGTGCAAGTAAATGGGAAAGAAGGTATAAATGAGGTTCTAAACGCTATCGAAAATGGCGATTTAAAAATCCCAAAACTCAATAGACTTTAATCCACTGATTAACAAATTGTCAAACGATGGAGTCGGCGCTTCGCGCCGCCCTTTTTATCTGGTTTTTATTTATGACTTGGGAACTTTCCGATTTACTAAGGGCGATCGCCACAACTATTGTCATCAGCATCCATGCCTCTCATCACTGGTGGTTTGGAGTAAATGACACAGTTAGCCTTAGTCCTGAAATCTTTATCGACACAATCATTAACCAAGTCGGACGCTTTACAGTACCGATATTTGTGATTTTGTCAGGTTTCGCCCTTGCCAAATCAGAAGAGAAACGCCCCTTTGATGTAAAAATATTTTTTCAACGTCGTCTCTGGCGGATCGTGCCACCCTATATTTTATTTACTTTACTAAATATGGTAGGGCGATCGCAATTTCTAGAAGCAGATTGGCTAGAGCGTGAGCAACAAATCTGGCAGGCGATCGCCACAGGCATGGGCGATTATCATCTTTACTTTTTGTGGATTATCTTCCAATGTTATGTGATTTATCCATTATTGCGCCGCATTAACTTTTCTATTAGAAGATTAAGCGCATTACTTCTAATTACTTTTACTCTATTCAGCTTGCGATGGATATCTGCTAACTTTGGATTGTTTACAGGTATTAGCAGCTTTTTACCTAATGGAAATCATGTAATCTATTGGTTGCCTTATTTTCAGATTGGAATTTGGTTAGTCAAAGATGGAGGGTGGACTAATTTATTTGTAGCGAAATGGCGATCGCATGTGTGGGGATATCTATTTGCGATCGCCGCTATTCTCGAACTTTGTGAATTCTATTGGATGGCAATACTCAAAAATTCTGCGGAAGCCGTTGGGCACTATACGCGCCCAACTGTAGTTTTGTTAACTTTAGCATTTCTACTATGGTCAATTTCTTGGCAAAGTCGGCAAGCCAAATCTTTCTCAACTTCTACACATAAGTTATGGCAATCAATTCAACCGCAGCTCAAGACTTTCGCTAATGCGAGTTTTATCACATATCTAGTTCATGTATGGGTATTAAGAGCGATCGCACCCTTAGAAATAGTTGGTGGAATTCTATTTGTTCTATTAGCAACGATTTGTTCTTGGCTGATCGGAATTATCGTGTGGAAATTAATGAATCACATCCAACAAGTAAAAAATGTTAAACATTCTATACCTACTGATAAAAATTGTTGATATAGCCTATTGGTGGTTTGAGTGATACAGATAATTTTTTAAAAGTGCCGCGAAGCGACGCTTTTAAAAAATTATCTGTGTTTTATATCAGCGCAAGGCGCTGTATAGCTATCGCCAGGCTACTTGAAGAGTGCCTTACACGTCTAAGGTTTAGGTTTGTCCTAAGCATAGTAGAGATGCGTATACTGAACTTCTTTGCGAAAACTATAGACAAAACATCCTACATAGGATTATGATTGCTAATCGTGACTAAAAACAGAAACTAAGAAAATAAGTAGGCGATAGCTAAAGTTTAATTTCTCAAGTCTGCGTCACGCATTGGTATAGAAGTACAAAGATATTCAAAAACTTTTAATCTATAACAACCAACCCAAGAGATTGTGTTTCTCACGTCTAGTAATTTGACTAGACATCTTTCGTAAGTCGTCTCGAAGCCCCTTAACCAGTCTTCAAAGCAAATACTTCTTACTTAGATCGAAACCGATCTCTTTTGAGCCTGTCAAAAATCTGTGGAAAACCTAATTCAGGTTAAGTCTGCAAGTCAAGCAAGCGGAGCTAATTTTAATGACTGTCGGAATTCTCGGCACAAAACTTGGGATGACCCAAGTATTCGATTCGGATGGCAACGCTGTTCCTGTAACCGTTGTTCAAGCAGGTCCCTGCACAATTACACAAGTCAAAACTGAAACCAAGGAAGGCTATCAAGCCATTCAGATTGGTTACGGTAAAACCCGTGAGAAGTTACTTTCCAAACCAGAGTTAGGACATTTGAAAGTGTCAGGTTCTGAGGCTGTAAAGCATTTACGCGAATATCGTCTAGATAGTGTTAGTGAATACTCAATCGGACAAACTTTAGATGTTAGTCAGTTCAAAGATGGCGATATCGTTGATGTGATTGGTACTAGCATTGGTAAAGGTTTTGCTGGTTATCAAAAGCGTCATCACTTTGCTCGCGGTCCAATGTCTCACGGTTCTAAGAACCACAGACAACCTGGTTCGACTGGTGCAGGCACAACCCCTGGTCGTGTTTACCCTGGCAAGAAAATGGCTGGTCGTCTTGGCGGTAAGCAAATCACCGTGAAGAAACTAATTGTTGTCAAAGTCGATGCAGTGAATAACGTGCTGCTAATCAAAGGAGCAGTCCCTGGTAAGCCTGGAGCATTGCTTAACGTCATTCCTACCGTAATTATCGGCAAGGCTAAGAAGTAGTTTGTTCGTGAGATCGAGAGAATTTAAGTTATGCCTACAGTAATAGATTGGACAGGGAATGAAGTCGGTGAAATAAGCCTTGAATTGCGCGTTGCTAAAGAAGCAAGTGCAAAAGGCTTAGTTCATCGCGCCCTTATCAGACAGTTAGCCAACGCCCGCCAAGGCACAGCCTGTACAAAAACCCGTTCTGAGGTTCGTGGTGGTGGTCGCAAGCCTTTCAAGCAAAAAGGTACAGGTCGCGCTCGTCAAGGTTCTACTAGATCGCCGCTTACCCGTGGTGGTGGTGTCATCTTTGGACCTAAGCCTAGAAGCTATGAGACCAAAATGAATCGCAAAGAGCGTCGTCTTGCTCTACGCACCGCATTCAGCAGCCGTGCTGCTGATTTGATCATAGTTGAAGATTTTGCGATAAATCTGACTCAGCCCAAGACTAAAGAGTTGTGTCAAGCGCTTGAGCGTTGGGGTGTGACCGTAGGTCGCAAGACCTTGATCATCACCGATCGCAAAGATGAAAATGTGGTTTTGTCGGCTCGTAACATTGAAAAGTTGCAATTGATTGCAGCCGATCAACTTAATATCTTCGACATTATTAATTCTGAAAAGATTGTGGCAACCCGCTCAGCGATCGCCAAAATTCATGCAGTCTATGGTGGCGATGAAAAGTTGGTAGCACCTGTTAAAGAAGCAGAATAACGGAATCTGAGTAAAAGAAAAAAATCATGGCTAAGATCCCTACTAGTTTCGATCCCCGTCGTTTGCCCGACATCATTCGTCGCCCTCTGCTCAATGAAAAGGCAACCCAACAACTAGAAAGCAACAAATACACATTTGATGTTGTTCATGATGCTACTAAGCCTGAAATCAGAGCTGCCATTGAGAGTCTTTTCTCAGTCACAGTTAAGAAGGTGAACACACATAATCCTCCTGCGGCGGCGCGTCGTGTTGGTAAGTTCGCAGGCAAACGCGCTCAAATCAAAAGAGCGATTGTCACCCTAGCTGAAGGCAGCAAAATCGATTTGTTCCCAGATGTATAAAAATCAAATTCAAGATAGCTTTAGCTATATTTAATTTGATAGAAATAAAACAAGAGCAAAACAAGAGAACCATTCTTTAACAACATCAGACAATTATGGGCGTTCGTGCATATAAACCGTATACCGCAAGTACTAGACAAACCGTTGTCTCAGACTTTGCGGAAATTACAAAATCAGAGCCCGAAAAGTCTTTAACCACTCACGTCCATCGTAAAAGAGGACGTAATAACCGTGGTGTAATCACTAGTCGTAGACGTGGCGGCGGTCACAAGCGTCTATATCGGATTATCGATTTCAAACGTAATAAGCGTGACATTGTCGCTGAAGTAATTGCGATCGAATATGATCCCAACCGTACTTCGCGGATTGCTCTTCTTCAATATGAAGATGGCGAAAAGCGCTACATTCTAAGCCCGAAAGGCATATCTGTTGGCAACAAAATCCAAGCAGGTACAAGCGGTATTCCCTTCGAGATCGGAAACGCTATGCCTCTATCAAATATCCCTCTGGGTACGATTGTGCATAACGTTGAGATGACTCCTGGTAAAGGCGGTCAAATCGTGAGATCAGCTGGTGCTGGCGCTCAAATCGCCGCAAAAGAAGGTGATTTTGTCACCCTTAAGCTTCCTTCTAGCGAAGTTCGCATGATTCGTAAAGAATGCTTTGCGACGATTGGACAAGTTGGCAACCTCGATCACAGCAACGTCAGCTTGGGTAAAGCAGGTCGTAGCCGTTGGTTGAACCGCCGTCCTAAAGTTCGCGGTATGGCGATGAACCCGATCGATCACCCTCATGGTGGTGGAGAAGGTTGCGCTCCGATCGGACGCAGTGGTCCGGTTACGCCTTGGGGTAAGCCAACTTTGGGTTACAAAACTCGCAAGAAGAAAAAGCTTAGTGATGCCTTAATTGTGCGTCGCCGTCGCAAGTCCTCGAAACGCGGTAAGGGCGGACGTAATGCTTAAGGCTTTATGTCCTGAGCATATTATCCTGAGCAGCTTAAGAATTAAAAAGTACGGAGAGTACAGATTATGACGCGATCGCTAAAAAAAGGTCCATTCGTTGCCGATCACTTAATGACCAAAATTGAAAAGCTTAACGCTAAAGGCGAAAAGCAAGTTATCAAAACATGGTCTCGTGCTTCCACCATTCTTCCGCAAATGATCGGGCATACAATTGCTTGTCACAACGGAAAGCAGCACGTTCCTGTATATGTCACGGAGCAAATGGTAGGACACAAACTCGGTGAGTTTGCCCCTACTCGCACCTTCCGCGGTCATGCCAAGAGCGACAAAAAGGCTAAGAGATAGGTAGGTAGATAAAAAATAATGATTCTCGCCCAAAATGAAATCCTTGCTGTAGCTAAATATATTCGGATGTCACCTCATAAGGTGCGTCGAGTCTTAGACCAAATCCGTGGTCGTAGCTACCGTGAAGCATTGATGATTCTAGAATTTATGCCTTATCGCTCCTGCGAACCGATTACCAAAGTATTGCGTTCTGCAGTTGCTAATGCCGAACATAATGCAGGACTCGATCCTGCCTCGTTAGTAGTTAGTCAGGCTTTTGCTGACATGGGACCTAGCCTTAAGCGCTTCCGTCCTCGCGCTCAAGGTCGTGCTTATCAAATCCTTAAGCCTACTTGTCACATTACGATTACCGTCAAACCATTGGAGGAAGAATAGGTATGGGTCAGAAGATTCACCCAACAGGGTTACGCCTCGGCATCACCAAGTCTCACCTCTCACGTTGGTTTGCTGATGTAAATCGCTACGGCATCTTGGCTGAAGAAGATCACAAGATTCGTAAGTTTATTGAAAAGACTTTAAGCAATGCAGGTATTGCCGAAATCTTAATTGATCGTAAAGCTGATCAAGTTGACCTCGAAATCCGTACCGCTCGTCCTGGAGTAGTGGTTGGTCGTGGTGGAGCAGGTATCGAGCAATTACGCCTCGGACTTGTAAAGCACCTCGAACAAGATGGATCGCTCAAAAAAACGGGTACTAGTCAAGTTCGGATTAACGTTACCGAAGTTACTAAAGTTGATGCCGAAGCACCTCTAATCGCTGAATATATTGCTCAGCAAATTGAACGTCGTGTTTCTTTCCGCCGAGTAGTTCGCCAAGCAATCCAAAGAGCGCAGCGTGCTGGTATTGAAGGTATCAAGGTACAAATCAGTGGTCGTCTCAACGGCGCTGAAATTGCTAGAACTGAATGGGTGCGTGAAGGTCGTGTTCCTTTACATACATTGCGAGCTGACATCGACTATAGCTACAAAACTTCCAGAACAATTTACGGTGTCATTGGCATCAAAGTCTGGATTTTTAAAGGTGAAATCATTCAAGGTGAAGAAGCTCCTGCTCCTGCCGCCCAACCTCGCCGTAAGCAGCAACGCCGTCCTCAATTTGAGGATCGTTCTAGCGCTGAAGGATAAATTTCTGTCATCTAGAGTTTTGAATCATGTTAAGTCCTAAACGTACAAAATTTCGTAAGCAGCAACGCGGTCGGATGTCGGGACCTGCTACCAGAGGAGCCGATATCAACTTTGGTGACTATGCCATGCAGGCTTTAGAGCCTTCTTGGATTACCGCCCGTCAAATTGAAGCTGCAAGACGTGCTATGAACCGCTATATCCGTCGCGGTGGCAAGATTTGGATTCGCATTTTCCCAGACAAACCCGTAACCATGCGTCCTGCTGAAACCCGTATGGGTTCTGGTAAAGGTGCTCCTGAGTTTTGGGTATGTGTTGTTAAGCCTGGTCGCATCATGTTTGAGGTTGCTGGCGTGACTGAAGAAACTGCAAGAGAAGCAATTCGTCTTGCTGCATCGAAAATGCCAATCAAAACTAGCTTTATTATTCGCGAGAAGGAGTAAAAATATGGCACTCCCTAAAGTCCAAGAAACTAGAGAGTTATCTGATGATGACTTGCAAGCTCAAATCTTGACCGTCAAGAAAGAGCTGTTTGATCTTCGTTTCAAGTTAGCAACTAGACAACCCGTCCAACCGCATCAGTTTAAACATGCTAAACATCGTTTGTCTCAACTGATGACTGTCGAACGCGAACGCCAGTCTAGAGCTTAAGAGCGGAAAACCAAAAAACTTAAGGGTAAAGCAATGGCAGTTAAAGAGAAAGTTGGCATTGTCGTCAGCGATAAAATGCAGAAAACGGTGGTAGTGGCGGTCGAAAGCCGTACTTCTCACCCAAAATATGGAAAAATCGTGGTCAAAACGACTAAGTTTAAAGCCCACGATGAAGAAGACAAAATCCGTGAAGGCGATCGCGTCAAAATTCGGGAAACCCGCCCTCTTAGTCGCACAAAGCGGTGGGAAGTTGTAGAGGTTCTCTCATCTAGCTCGGAAGCATAAGCCATGATTCAACAAGAGTCTTATTTAAATGTAGCGGATAACAGTGGAGCCAAAAAGCTACTATGTATTCGCGTTTTGGCTGGTGGTAATCGCGCCTTTGGTGGAGTTGGAGATGTAATTATCGCCACTGTTAAAGACGCTGCTCCAAATATGCCAGTCAAAAAGTCTGATGTTGTCCGCGCCGTGATTGTTCGCACTCGTAGTTCTATCAACCGTGAAAGCGGTATGAGAATTCGTTTTGACGACAATGCTGCTGTAATCATTAACCAAGACGGCAATCCTAAAGGGACGCGCGTATTTGGTCCAGTGGCACGGGAACTGCGGGATAAAAACTTCACCAAAATTATATCCCTAGCGCCAGAGGTACTGTAATGCCGTTTAAGCCAAAACCTAAGTACCGCGGAAACCGCAATACTTTTAAGGTTCATGTCCAAAAAGATGACGTGGTACAGGTAATGTCAGGAAGTTCTAAAGGAACCGTTGCTAAGGTTCTCCAAGTTTTTCCAAAAACTAGCACCATCATTGTTGAAGGTGTGAATATGAAGACTAAGCATATCAAGCCTCAGGCTGATGGCGAGTCTGGACAAATTATTACCCGCGAGTTTCCGATTCACAGCTCCAAAGTTTTGTTGTACTCCGAAAAGGAAAAGATCGCTAGTCGTTCTTGTTATACCTTTACGGAAGATGGCAAGAAAGTAAGGATGTTGAAAAAGACGGGCGAAATCATTGATTCTGTCCAAACTGAGAAGAAATAGTTTTACATACCTGACCAAGCCCAGGAAAATTCATTCAGGAAGATAAAATGCTAACAAGGTTCACCGAAGTCTATAAAAATCAGGCTGTCCCCAAATTAATGGAACAGTTTAAGTACACCAATATTCATCAAGTTCCTACATTTGAGAAAGTGGTGATTAATCGCGGTCTGGGTGAAGCGGCTCAAAATGCTAAATCTCTAGAAGCTTCTTTAATCGAAATTGCTACGATCGCTGGTCAAAAGCCCGTGGTAACTAGAGCTAAAAAGGCGATCGCTGGTTTCAAATTGCGTCAAGGAATGCCCGTCGGCATGATGGTCACTCTTCGCCGCGACAAGATGAATAATTTCTTGGATCGTCTGATCAACTTTTCATTGCCTCGCATCCGTGACTTTCGCGGTGTTAGCCCTAAGAGCTTTGATGGACGTGGGAACTATACCCTCGGTGTCCGCGAGCAACTTATCTTCCCTGAAATCAGCTACGACAGTATTGAGCAAATTCGGGGGCTTGATATTTCCATCATCACCACTGCCAACACGGACGAAGAAGGACGTGCGCTCCTGAAAGCAGTCGGTATGCCCTTTAGAGAATCATAAGTAGATCGAATTTAGGAGATAAGGATGGCTACCAACGACACCATCTCGGACATGCTGACCCGCATTCGCAATGCAACACTTGCCAAGCACCAGACAACTTTAATTCCTGCAACAAGGATGACGTTGAGCATTGCCCGAGTGATGAAACAAGAAGGTTTTATCGCAGATTTTGAAGAGACTGGCGAAAATATCGACCGCCGACTGGTCGTAGCACTCAAATACGAAGGCAAAAATCGTCAGTCAATTATTAAGCGCCTCAAGCGCGTTAGTAAACCTGGTTTAAGAGTTTACTCAAATTCCAAAGAATTACCTCGTGTATTGGGTGGAATTGGCATTGCCATTATTTCCACATCACAAGGCATCATGACCGATCGCGAAGCCCGCAAACAGGGAGTCGGCGGTGAAGTCCTTTGCTATATCTGGTAATTCAGCAAACAACATCACAAGCAACGGAAAACAGATATGTCTCGTATCGGAAAACGTCCTATCCCCCTTCCTCCTAAGGTTGCGGTCTCCATTGTAGGACAAGAAGTAACAGTAAAAGGACCTAAGGGCGAACTAAAGCGTTTACTTCCTGGCACTGTGAAAATCCTTCAAGAAGAAAGCAACTTGGTTGTCAATCCCACTAGCGATTCGCGCCCCGCACGGCAGCAGCACGGGCTTTTTCGCACCCTTGTTGCCAACATGGTCGAAGGTGTGTCAAATGGCTTTGAGCGCCGTCTAGAAATTCAAGGGGTTGGTTATCGTGCCAACCTGACTGGCAGCAATATTGTTCTCACGGTTGGCTATAGTCACACCGTAGACATTGTGCCTCCTGCAGGCGTTTCACTCGGAGTCGAAGATGCGGGTGGCAAAAAAGTTAATCAAGGCACATTTATTGTGATTAATGGAATTGACAAAGAAGTTGTCGGTAACTTAGCTGCCAAAATCCGCGCTGTACGCCCGCCAGAAGTTTACAAAGGTAAAGGTATTCGTTACCTCGGTGAATTTGTTAGACGTAAGGCTGGTAAGACAGGTAAGAAGTAAGATTAGAAATTTTCTGGCTTCTTTATTTAATCTTCATTTTATATAGAATCGATAGGTTACGAACAACATGACTGTCAATCGTAGACAAGCAACCATAAGCCGACATAAACGAGTTCGTAAAGGAATCACAGGCACTCCTGATCGACCTCGTTTATCCATTTACCGTTCTAACAATCACATTGTGGCGCAAGTGATTGATGATGTATCGCAGCATACCCTTGTAGCTGCGTCTACTCTCGAAGCAGATATCCGTGAGAGCAGTAGCTCCACCGCTAATTCTGAAGCATCGGCGAAAGTCGGTGCTCTAATTGCTCAAAGAGCGATCGCCGAGGGAATTACTAAAGTTGTATTCGACCGTGGTGGTAATCTCTATCATGGAAGAGTCCAAGCTCTCGCTGAAGCTGCCCGCGAAGCAGGGCTCGATTTCTAGCAGCAGTGAATCATCCAGCAGTGAATCAGTAGATAGAAACAAATATGGCTAAAAATAGAGAATCAAGACCAGGCGGTGGTCGCGACAGTGGCAGCGGTAGCGGCGACAGTGGCGATAGCAACCGCGATGAGAAACGTAAAGGCAAGCGCGAAGGCAAAAAAAATGATCGCGCTCGTACTGAAAAAGAATCTGAATGGCAAGAACGGGTTGTCCAAATCCGCCGCGTAACTAAGGTTGTCAAAGGTGGTAAAAAACTCAGCTTCCGTGCGATCGTGGTCGTCGGTAATGAGAAAGGACAAGTTGGTGTTGGCGTTGGCAAAGCTGCTGATGTTATCAATGCTGTGAAAAAAGGTGTCGCCGATGCGAGAAAGCACGCGATCGATGTGCCTTTGACTAAGAGTAATTCTATCCCTCATCCAACTAATGGCATCGGTGGCGGCGCTAAAGTGATGATCCGTCCTGCATCTCCAGGTACTGGGGTAATTGCTGGTGGAGCTGTTCGAACAGTACTTGAGCTTGCTGGAGTCAAAAACATTTTGGCAAAGCAACTTGGTTCTAGTAGTCCTCTTAACAATGCTCGTGCTGCAATTAACGCACTTTCAACATTGCGTACTTTTGGTGAAGTTGCCAGAGCACGTGGCATCACTCTTGAACAGTTATTTAATTAATGCAATAACGGCGCTACGCGCCGTTATTGCCAAAAGTGGAAAGGAAAAACTATGAGAATTGACGATCTTCAGCCTCAAGAAGGCTCTCAGCATCGTAAGCGTCGTTTAGGGCGTGGTATTGCCGCAGGGCAAGGTGCTAGTGGTGGATTTGGTATGCGTGGTCAAAAATCTCGTTCAGGTCGTCCCACCAGACCTGGTTTTGAAGGTGGTCAAATCCCCCTTTACAGACGAGTACCAAAACTTAAGCACTTTACAATTGTTAATCCTAAGCATTTCACAATTGTTAATCTAGATCAATTAAGTGATTTACCTAGTGGAACAGAAGTAACGCTTGAGTCTTTAATGGACGCTGGAATCATTACTCAAAATGATGGTGTACTACGTGTATTAGGAAGAGGCGAAATCAATGTAGCGTTGACTATCCGCGCTCATTCGATTACAGCATCTGCTAAGACTAAAATCGAAGCAGCTGGCGGTACTGTAGAAGTTGCTGCCTAAGCAAAAGAGAATATGTGGTGAAACGCTAAGCGCTTCACCACATATTCTCTTTTGTTGTTTTGGGACAAAAGGCTAAAGTCCTTTGATACTCAAGATGGCTTTACAATATTTAAAATAATAAAATAAAGTTAGGCATAGTTTTTGTTAACTGCAAATCAAGCTAATTAACAGTAATTATCAAATTTTTTATCACACTAGCCTGTTAGGTAAGTTTAGTTATGGTTGTTAGTAAAGGAAAGAATCCGACAGCACAAGAAACTTTCATGCAAATGGCTCAAGCCGCAGGTTTGCGTGGACGTTTGTTAGTTACTGTTGGCGTTTTAATTTTAGTTAGACTTGGTATTTACTTGCCGTTACCAGGGGTTGATCGCCTTCGATTTACTGAGATTGTCAAAAACAATGCTGTAGTTAGTTTCTTAGATATTTTCTCAGGCGGTGGTTTGTCGCTACTTGGCATTTTCGCCTTAGGCATTTTGCCATTTATCAACGCTTCAATCATCATGCAATTGATGACATCAGCATTGCCAACCTTAGAAAATCTCCAAAAAAATGAAGGTGAAGCTGGCAGAAGAAAAATTTCTCAATACACTCGCTACGTCGCCTTTGTATGGGCAGTCATTCAAAGTTGGGGGCTAGGGATTTGGGTGCAAAACTCTGGAGTATTGTCTGATGCAAGCTCGAACTGGCTCACGATTGGCGATGGTAGAGTAATTCTCTCTAGCTTTATTTTTCAAACAACTGTAGCCCTTGCGGCTGGTTCAATGTTTGTAATGTGGGCTGGCGAACTAATTACTGAGAAAGGCGTTGGTAATGGCGCGTCTTTACTTATATTTATTAGCATTGTGGCGAACTTACCAAAGTCTCTAGGCGATACGATTTCTCTTGCTCAAAAAGATAGTTCACGAGTTGGAGGTGTAATTTTGCTACTCGTGATTTTCTTAATCATGATTGTAGGAATTGTGTTTGTGCAAGAAGGAACGCGGCGGATTCCAATTATCTCAGCACGTCGCCAAGTTGGTCGCAAGCTCTATCGCGAACAAGCTTCTTATTTGCCTTTACGCTTGAACCAAGGTGGTGTGATGCCAATCATTTTCGCTTCGTCGGTGATGATCTTGCCTGCCTATCTTAGTCAAAGTATTAATAACGATGTGTTTGTGTCGATCGCTACTTGGATTTCCCCTAGTGGCGCTGGTCATATTCCCGTATATATGCTGCTTATTCTAGGTTTCAGCTTCTTTTACTCAAGTTTAGTGCTTAATCCTGTCGAGTTATCGCAAAATCTTAAAAAAATGGGTAGCAGTATTCCGACGGTAAGACCTGGTAAGGCGACTTCAGATTATATAGGCGGTGTATTGACCCGCTTAACTTTGCTCGGTTCCGTCTTTTTGTGCGGGATTGCCATTATCCCAAGTGCGCTCGAAAAAGCAACTGGAGTATCGACTTTTAGCGGCATTGGTGCGACTTCGTTGTTGATTTTGGTCGGTGTAGCGATCGAAACCTCCAAGCAAGTACAGACCTATGTCATATCTCAACGCTATGAAGGTATGGTTAAACAATAATGCCTAGAGTGATTTTGATGGGGCCACCTGGAGCGGGTAAAGGCACGCAAGGAGAAATTTTGGCTGACTCTTGGCAAGTGCCAAAAATTGCCCCTGGCGATATCTTTCGCGCTGAGATCAAACAAGGTACTGAATTAGGGCTAAAAGTTAAGTCTTATAGTGACTCTGGCAGACTTGTTCCTGATGATGTTGTAATTGAAGTAATTGAGACACGTTTAAGACAATCTGATACTCAAGCAGGGTGGATTCTTGATGGCTTCCCTCGTACTGTTGCTCAAGCTGTTGCCTTAGATGATTTGCTTGTTGCGATCAATCAGCCTTATAACTCAGTGATCAATCTAGATGTGCCAGATAATTTTTTGATTGATCGCTTAAAAGCAAGGGCAATTGATCAAGGGCGTGTTGATGACACTGAAGAGGTTATCAAAAACAGACTGGAAGAGTACAATGCCAAAACAAGACCTCTGCTAGAATTTTATGGAAAGAATGTTACGCAAATTGATGGCACTTTATCTATGCCAGAAGTAACAGAGACGATCAAAAAATTCTTTGCATAGCTGCGCCGATACTTTTGTAAAGCGAATCTTTATGAAAGTATCTAAATACATAGAAAATATACTAAATTTTGGAGAGTTTGTTTGTCAAAAGAAGATTCTATTGAAATGGAAGGGACTGTAACTGAGTCTCTTCCTAATGCTATGTTTCGAGTTACTCTCGATAATGGCTTTAATGTACTTGCTCACATTTCGGGCAAGATCCGTCGCAACTACATCAAAATTTTGCCAGGCGATCGCGTTAAGGTTGAGCTAACACCATATGACCTCACCAAAGGACGCATTACCTATCGCCTTAAAAATCAAGGCGGCGGCAAGAAATAAAAAAGAAACGTCCTTATAAGGACGTTTCTTTTTTTGTTACATTTTACTGGGTCTTTTTCTGATCTGGTTGCTCGATGATTCCTACTTCTGAGACAAATTCTAACTGCAATTTTAAGCCGAAACGGTCAGCCATCGCTTGAAAATATTGTTGAGACATTTGCCGTGTTGTATCTATCGTTCTTTTTTCATACATCTTGATTACTTCTTTAACACGGGAATCCATATACGCATCAACATCAGTTCGTTCCCCTTTCTCATCTCGCAGAATATACTCGGGATCATTGACTTCAATTGATAGAACTTTTCGATCAATCGAAATTTGCTTTGGCTGAGGTAGTTTTACATAAAGAATTCGCTGGTCATTTTCTTTAACAACTCTAATATCAGCATCTTTTAACGGATATCCATAAAAGACACTTGCAGCATCATTGCGAATATAGACATCATCATTTACATAAGGAATTTTCTTTCCTAAAATTTTCCTATCTTGATAATTTATATAGTTAATACTATAAATTGCTTCTAAATGAGCCAGATAAGGCGTGTCTTGGCGAATCTTTGTTACAATTTTTTGCTCAATCTCTTTCTCTTTTTGGTTGGGAGACTGACATCCTTGTATAAGTAAGATACTGACGTTAAAAAGTATCAGACATCTTATCCATTTCATAACGATTCTCTTTGTAAAGGTTTTATTATCTCGATTTATAAAAGTTGATATCTTTAAGGATTAATTGTTGATTCGGAGCAGTAAATTCGGAGATATCCAGTTAGAACTCGTTGACTATTTTCGGCGATCGCGCCCCATTGACCATCTTGAACTAATTTCTTCAAAATCATCTTATGGCTTAATCGTTGTCCTGATCGCTTATTTTCTCTATCCCACGAATCACAAGTTTTTTGCTCATAGTCTCCCTTCACTTTAGCTTCGACTGTATTTGTTGAAAGAATGATTGGTTCAGGCATAGTTTGGACGTTATTTTGACATGCTGCTTCTTGATATTGGTCAAAAAGGTACCGAATGTCATTGTAGCCAATACCAACTTCATATTGACGGGAGCATAAGCCTTCAATGGTTGTATTTTCCTTCTTGTAATCTAGGATAGGCATATAGGCAAATGCAGTGAACAGTTTGTCTGACTCCTTGGGCGGAGATACTTGTATATTAATAATTTGCTCGCCTTTGGGACGAAAGCTATCCCATAAGGCAGTAAATGTTGCTGATTGCTGAAAATAAATAATTCCTAAAGGAATAAAGAGAGCAGAAATGATCGCAACAATCACGATAAACCTATATCGCCTCATTTATATACTTCCTAAAAATGAATAGTTTAACTTTTTTAAGGTATTCACAAGTGTGACTTAGGGATAATAAAAAGAAAATTATACGAATAAAATTAGTATATGCTAAATTTTTTATGATATACAAAGTTATTCAAGACACATCGCCTTAAAACTGCGATCCCTTCCCCAAAAACCAGCACATTATGAGCGCCACTTCACAAAAAATCAGCCAATGAGCATGTCCTTAACATCCCAATCATCACGATCACTTTCTCATAAAAAATCAACTACTCCCTTCCTAGTATAAAAATAGACATTAAAAACCAAGAATTAGCTTGCGGCGCTCAGCGGCGCAACGTCTAATCTTTCGCTGGGAAGGGAGTAGCGATCTTATTATTTGGAATTGAGGTTTAGTATAAATGTTCTATATTTCACGCAGATTATTTGGAAGATGTGCCATTTGTAAAAGAAATTGGTACAACCTAGATTTCTCTTCTCTTAATAGTCGTCATACAATCCTTCATCTTCTGGTGAATAGCTTTTTAAGAAGGCATTGTGGGCGCGATCGCCTATCGTCGCTTTTGGCTAAATGTTAATGAGCCATTTGCCTTTGCCGATTCCTTCTACTATGGAGCTAGGAAGCGTAATTTTCTCTCCATCCTGAAGTTCTATCTCGAAAGCTAATTGTAATAACTGGCTTTTCATTTTAAGTCCACTATGTTAAAGCTTTACGCTAAGATTTACGGTATTTTTTGCCTAGTTGCATGGCTTTGTCATAGTCTGGACTGTCGGCAAATGTTCCTGTTATTTTCTCCCACCAAGGTTTTATTGTGGTAGTAGAACTTTCCACTTTACTTTTAATTTTGGTGATTTCAGCTTCTAAGATTGCGACTCTTTCTTCTAGTGATACTGACATTAGGATTAAATCTCACTCATGCTATGAAAGCAATTATAACTTGTTCAACCGATTAATCTCAGATCGCACTTAATGCTTTTACTTTAGCGATCGCATTTCCAACATCTAAAAGTTTTTGCAATTTACTCAAGCTTCTATCAGATGAATTTCTTTCGCAGTTAAACGAGGTGCAATTGTTTTCTCAATCTTTTCTCCTGCTAACTGCTCGGCTAATCGCAGTTCATAGGATTTTTGTAGATTCATCCATAGTTCTGCACCAGTGCCAAACCATCGCCCCAATCGTAAAGCAGTATCCGCGGTGATGCCTCTTTGTCCGTTTAAAATTTGGGTAATACGATTAGTGGAAATGTGTAGAGATCGCGCCAATTCTGATGCACTAATCCCGAGTTCTTCAAGTTCATTAGCTAATATTGCACCAGCAGGAATAGAATGTCTTGCCATGTTTTTTTCTCCTCTAGTGATAATCTACAATCTCAATGTTAAATGGGTAATTTTCTATTTCTCTCCATGACAATAATTTCCTAACTACAAACGGCTACTTCCATTTTTAGCTTCTCACCAACTTCATCTTCAGCTAGATCTAAATCGTAATCCATCTGCAATCCGAGCCAAAATTTTGGCGACATACTAAAATAGTATGCCAAGCGTATAGCTGTATCAGCGGTAATGCGGCGCTTGCCGTGAATGATTTCGTTAATACGTCGAGCGGGAACTCTGAGTGCCAATGCTAGTTGATTTTGACTCAAGTTCATCGGTTTCAGGAATTCTTCTAATAGAATTTCGCCTGGGTGAATTGGGTTGAGTTTATCTGCGTTCATTTTGATTCCTCAATGATAATCAACAATTTCTACATTCAAAGCATCACAATCTTGCCATTCAAAACAAATACGCCATTGGTTGTTAATCCGAATGCTATATTGACCTTCCCGATCGCCACTTAAACCTTCTAGTCGATTAGCTGGTGGAATGATTAAGCATTCTCAGTTTTCGCAATGCTACTTGCTGAATCTCTGATGGCAATTTGCGTGATCGCTGACGCTCGAAGATTTTCTCGGCTTCTTTGTCTTTAAAGTTTCGGATCACTTCCTAAGAGTCGTAGTGTTACGCATATATTATATAACGTGTCGCGTTAAACGTGAGGAGGATATTTTTTCTGATATGTCTAGGCGATCGCACTTGGGCGATTTCTTGAAAAGATTTTACCGTGAGTGTGCCGTGCGAAGCGCGGCACACCTACATTTTGGTTTTAATAAATCGGATACTTTTATTGTTAGATATTACCTTAATGCTTTTACTAAAGAGTGATCGCATTTTCAACGTCTAGAAGTTTTTGTCCATAGCTCTGTGCTGTCTCTAACCACAAACTTCTTACAATCATTAATTCTTGTAAGGTTTTTTCTAATGTTTCGCCTTGGGCTAGACATCCTCTCAATGCTGGAATCTCAGCGACAAAACCACCTTCTTCGCATGGATAAATTACTATTGGATATGTCATGATTTCTCTCCTTCGATGACTTCTCTTACTCGTTTAACATAATTGAGGTCGCCGTTTAACTGTGATTCCGTATGAAGTTGCTGTTTGACGAAAACTTATCGCGAATCTCACCATGTCCAATCTTCTATTTGCAAGTTGGGGATTTTCCCGAGGCCGGAAGTATTACGAGTTAATACTCTTGCGTTATTTATGATCGCGATCACGGCAATTTTTAAGTCCATTGTACCGAGGCAAGGATGGGATTTTCGGATGCCTTGAAATTCTTGAGCGGCTTGTTTGTCAAAATATTTTCTAACGGGTGTGACCAGAATTTGATGTATGTAACTTAGAAAGAGAAGCTATAGCGATTGATTTTAGACCAGAATTGGGTCCAACGCCCTTTGGTATAACTCAAAGTTCTTAAGCTCAAAACGATAGAAGCGCCCTTATCTTTCCACTTCATGCCAGAACAACCCAAACGAGCCTTGATAATTACCTTGCAGGCAGCTTCGGTGATCCCCGAACCGATAGGTAAAT
>JBBRMK010000041.1:0-38592 GCA_038230875.1 Pseudanabaenales cyanobacterium | reverse complement strand
TATAAAATTTAGATACCTCAATAGCGGATTCCCGTTCCTTTATTCTTTAAGTTTTATGTGTCAACTTTACAGACGATACCGTAGGATTATGAGGGCGAACCTAAAGCAGTAACTTATGAATCTTGGCAAGCGCAATCGTTTTTCTGCTAATAAAATTACCGTGCAACTGCTACGTGAGGGAATCGTCGAATCGATCCACTGTTGTCAAGCTGCGGTAGTCGATACGCGAGGACGTGTCCTCTCTGCCGCAGGTGATCCTCAGACAACCACCTTTGCTCGTTCTTGTCTCAAACCAATTCAAGCGTTGCCAGTTTCGATATGTGGTGTACAAGAGCGATATAACCTCTCAGAGAAGGATCTAGCAAGTATTTGCGGTTCGCATCAAGGCACGATCGCCCAAGCCCGACAAGTTTTTGGCATCCTCTGGCGTTGTGATGTCGAGCCTAGCGCTTTGCAATGCCCAATTCCTGACTGCCAAAAAAGTCCACTTCAGCACAATTGTTCTGGTAAGCACGCAGGCATGATCGCGATCTGTAAACAACAAGGCTGGCAGATTTCATCCTATATGGATCGTAATCATCCTGTACAGCAACTCGCCCTCAACACAATGGCAGACCTCTTACACATGCCTGCCGCTGAGTTTATCTGCGCCCATGATGATTGCGGTGTGCCAACTTATCTATTAGAAATTGGTCAACTAGCGCATCTATATGCTCTGCTCTCGGCTCATGACCAATTGCATCTAGAGCGGATTACGCGCGCGATGACGCGAAATCCTGAGATGGTTTCTGGGAATGGAGAGTTTGATACAGAACTAATGCGCTTAACTAATGGTGAAATTGTTAGTAAATCGGGTGCAGAAGGAGTGCAATGCATCGGACGTATTGGCGAAGGATTAGGATTAGCGATTAAAGTAATGGATGGGTCGAAACGTGCAAAAAATGTAGTTTCTATCCATTTGTTAAAGCAATTAGGCTGGATCTCGCCAACAGTTGCTCAAACTCTAGAAGAATCTTTTCTATCAGTCGGTAAATATAGCCGATTAGAAGCTGTTGGAGAATTGTCGCTAGCTTGAAAACTGGTCGCGATCGCAATAATGCTTAGATCGAAATGAGAGATACCGTCAATACTTATAAGTTTGTGTTACGTGGAACCTGCCCTTACCCCCCAGCCCCTTCTCCCGCAGGAGAAGGGGAGAAAGAGTTTTTTCTTGTTCCCCTCTCCCTCGGGAGAGGGTCTAGGGGTGAGGGTTTTAGTCACTTTTACGTAACACCAGTTATAAGTTTGTATTGCTGACCTCAATAAATGGAATCAATACTCCATTTTGAATTTGTCCATTCGTGCTGAGTTCGCTATGACATAGAAATAAGCGATCGCCTGTTCGATCTAGTAGATCTCTGAGTAGTTTCTGTAGACGTTGCATATCAGCTTCATTTTGATGTTCGACTGTCAATGGTTCATTATTCCAACCTTTCAGAAACAGTGGCGCACCGAAGAGCGAGGCGGCTCCACCTTGTAACCAAAGATCGGAACTAGCATCGAGCCAAAATTGCCAACGATGAGAAAGTCTAGCCATCCGATATTGGAAGATAGTGGCAAGCACAACACCATCTTGAGTAGCCTCGGGAGCATAGGGATTAGCAGTTACAGTGCCTTGGCGAATTAATTGAATGAAATTTTCGAGAATGATTGGATCTTCGAGATCAAGGCGATATCCTAGTTGCCAATAATATTGAGCAGTTTCAATCAATGATTGCAATGTAGCGGTATGTTCATAACTCAGTTTACGTGGTTTGAAGAAAGCCTGAATAGCGCGATCAATAAGTAATAGTGGCGTATCTTTAGGCGATTGTTGTTCTACCCATTGCCGTAACTGTTCGTAAGCTTGAGTAGCTTCATAACCGAGACGATTCCATTGGTTATAGGTTTCAGCCGCGAGCAGTTGAGGACTTTCCAAATCGGGTGCAAAACAGTAATCAGCTAACATTCCTGCACGGACTGGATCGATCGCACTAGTAAGTACCACTAACATCTCGGCAATCCGATCGCGGCTAACTAATTTACCAAGGTGGGGATAGACTATTGTTATGAGCGTGAGCAGCGATCGCACCTGGGCAGAATAGGATAGAGGACGTTGATCATTGAGTGGAGTTACATTAATATCTTTTTTGCGGAGAATCTCGGCGATCGCATAGTTAGCAATATTATCTAACCCAGGAGCAATAATAGCGATCTCGCTTGGTTTAACTTCACCTGAAGCGATCGCTGTGGCAATAGTGTCGGCGACATTGCGGAATAACTTGGCGCGAGAAACTGACTCAATCGAATGAACATTTGGATAGGGTTCGATAAATCGTAAACTTGGTTCGCTGACGATTTCTAGAACCGAGTCAGCAATTTCATAACCTAATGTGTAATTTGCTTGGGACAACTTTTCGATTTCGCATTCAGACTTAAGTTCTTGCCAATATTCTGGATCGGCTCCTAATCCTAATCTTGTCCATCCATCAGGATTGAAAGTGAACATTCCTTGAGCGCCATTTTTGAGCAAAAATTTGCACAAATCACAGGCGATCGCGGGCATTTCATCAGCGCGATCAACGATAATATATTGGAATCGCTGTTTGAGTTTGCGCTGATATTGGGGATTTAGAAGTAAATGATGCGCGAATAAATCGGTAATAACGCCATAGGTAAGCAAACCGCGTTCCCAACAATATTCTCTCCATGCTTGTAAAGCTTCACCAATTTCTTGCCATTGTTCTTCAACTGAAATTGTGGCTGTGTGGCTTGAACCAATATCGACAATTTCGGTTGAAGTTTCGATTCCAGCATTTAAAATTGGGGAAATCTCAGTGATATCTCGCCCACCATATGCAGCCAACAAAAATAAATCTAACAATCTTCTTACAAGTCGCTCTCGACTTACTCCTTCCATTCGCAAAGTTCCAGTTTCGATCCGATCTTTCCATAGCTGATTAGCTAGTTCCTGCTCGTTCTCAACTCTTAATAGCAAAGGGAACTGTGCTTTTAAATCTAATTTCTTAACTAATAATGTCCAAAATAAGCGAACTTCGTCACGAAAAAAGCTCAAAGGCGTAACAGCAGTAACAGGATAGCGTCCATGGGTGACTAGTATCAGGCGATCGCTAAAATCGCGGCGTTGTTGCGAATCAACTGCTAAAACCAAAACTTTTTGAGAAGCGGCTTGTGGATTAGATTGTTGAGCAAAATCAGTTTCTGCCCAATCACAAAACTGCTGAACTAATCGCTCAGACTTGCCGCTGCGACTACTACCCTCAATCCACAAATTTGCCATAACACCTTTAAAATAGAGTTGTGCTTTGAACGACTCTATTTTAAGCGGTATTTTATGTGGCGATCGCATCTAGCTCGAAGTTTACAACAACATCGCAATCAACCCGAAGCAAAGTTTGTGCAATTGGCAACGATTGGGTTAGATCAACGTCCACGCAATCGCACAGTGGTATTTCGCGGCTTTTTAGAGGACAGCGATCGCTTTAAAAATCCCCTCAAAGATTGTCTGAAAATCGTTACTGATATCCGTAGCCAAAAATCTGCTCAAATTGCTGCTAATCCTTGGGCAGAAATAAATTGGTATTTCACGAAAACGCGATCGCAGTTTCGGATTCTTGGCAAGATGATATTTATTGATCATGAACACCCAGATTTAGAACTACAATCTGCCCGCAAAGTAGCGTGGCAAACTCTCTCAGAACCAGCACGAGTTCAATTTACATGGGCACATCCACGAGAACTAAAAGTTGATTCTCCTGCATCGGTTCCACCTGATCCTGATCAGCCGATCCCTTCCTTTTGTCTGTTATTGCTCGAACCCACCGAAGTTGATCGCCTCGAATTACGCGGCGCGCCCCAAAATCGTTGGTTATATCTACGTGACGATCAAGGGAATTGGATAGAACAAGAAGTTAATCCTTAATTTTGAAAATGAGTTTTGAAAATGAGTTTTGAAAATCACTGTTACAGCAGTTGTTGATCAAATCCACCACGATAAGGGTCGCAGGGCGAAGTCCCGCAAAGGGTTTTATATTATTGTTTGTGGTAGGTTTGAAAGCAAATTGCTGTAAAACATTGAGGTCAGTTCATGAATTGTACTTACTATTTTTGCTCTCTATTGCCGTGACGAATGAAATAAATTAATCTCTTTGGGAAATTTATTAATCCTTTCCAAAAGGTAATCATCAAATCTTCAATTTTGACAATGATCGTATCAACCCAAAGAATTATTGTCATCACAGGATTATAGGCATAGCCCATAATCGTCGCATTTGCCTCAATCCAGGCCCGCAGAGGGCGCTCATCTCCTGTCTCAGCAGATGACTGTCGATACATTAACAATTCTTCTTCGAAAACTAGACTTCCATCGAGCCGCTCTTGAGATATTTGTGAAGTTGTAGTTTCAAAATTTTGTAACTCTCCCGATGAATGCATTGCGATCTTGTCTGGCGATTTATGAAAAGCGTGCGACTCATATTCTAATGAGAGCGGCCAAGGACCATTATCATCACCAAATACATCCTCCATTGTTAACCAAGCTGATTCACTAGGTTTAATATCTGAGGTTTCGTCAAATGTACGTTGCGATAACTGTCTACCAAAAAAATAAGCGATCGCATCTTCGATCAGCTTTTGTAATCGTTCTACTTGATCATCAAATTTTAGAGGATTAGCACCTTCAGAATTAGAATTTTGATTTAGAGAACTTTTAGAGCTTGTCTGAATTTTGTCGTCAGATTCTCCTGATCGAAAATCAGAATGCTTTTCTTGTTTATTATTAATATTTCGCTGATCATCATCTAGCGGCTTTTTACCAAAGAAATAAGCGATCGCGGCTTCAATCAAACTTCGTAACTGCTCTAGCCTTAGTCTGGTATTTTCGGCTAGAGAAACATTTTCCGCTAATCCATTAGTTTCCTTTAGAGGATTTTGATTAGCACTCTGTTGTTCCACTTGTTGCTGCCATATTTTGGCAAAAATACGATTGGCGATCAGTCTGGTTTCAGATTCTGAAGATGCTGCAAGGTTTTCTGAGGGCAACTTAATCATCGCGGCAATATTGCGATCTAGTTGAAGTTTTGAGCGATCAAGCCAGTTCAAGAATTTGGCTAATCGATCTTGCTTAATTCCCTGATCAATTTCCTGATCAATTCCCTGCTCAAGACTTTCAGCAACTTGATCGCACTCTGGTAAAAGCCCCCCCGAATCTGGTTGCGATCGCAGTTTCTCAATAGTCTCGACCTTACTGTGATCAAGTGCAGGAGGAAAAACGCGTTTTGCCGTCGATGCGAGCAGATACACAGGATAGAGCGCACCCTTAGCAACTTGATAAGCAAGCCAGCGTGGCAACTCTTGTACACCTATTCCTGAGAGATGCTCAATTTTTTGATCAAGAAATTGTCTTGCGCTGCGCCCTAGTTTGGCAGGCAATGAACGATCAATCCAATTAAAAAGTCGGCTTTGAAATCGTGGCATATTTACCATTTTAAAAAAAGAAATACGCGATCGCACGTTTCTTTTTTACATTGCTCAGAAATATTCTAGAGACAGAGCAAAGTCCAGACTCTAAAATACTTCTAAGCTAAAAAGTATCCAACTAAATAGTCTTTTTACTTTAGAGCGTTTGCTGACTATTAGGGCGCGGTGGTACGCGACTCGGTGTTGTATCTGGCTCAGGTAAAGGCGTATATTGATTGCCAGTAAAATCTTTGCTGACTCGCAAACGTTGACTAGTGATCGTAATGCCAGACTCACGTACTAAAACCACTGAAATCCAGCGATCGCCTGATATAAAAGGTGCTTGACCAATCTTAAACAATCCACCAGCCCTTAGAGGACGCAGATTGATCGTAGTTTGGTTCAGAAAATTCTTGGCTTCGACAGGCTCTTCAATCGCCGCACCCAATACTAGACTTGTCCCAAGTGGCTCAGTAACAATCGCATCAAGCACATATTGACGACCAACACCGATCAGTTCAGGTACTTTGAGCTTGACTGGTGGTGGTGTATCCCCACTACTGAGCAAAGACTGTTCCGCCAAAACTTTTTGCGATACAACTTGTAACTGACCATTCACAGTTTTATAAGTCTGAGTCGAGATCAACCTTGCATCTAGCTTAAAGTTATCGTTCTCAGCGCCCTTCAGCCCCTGCACCATCGTCACTGTTTCCGCAGTAATCAGATCGCCTTGCTTTTCCCATTTCGAGATTTCAGTACGATAGCTAATATTTTTGTAACGTTGCCAGAGTTCGCTGAGTAACTGCTTATAACTATCACGATTTAGTCCATCCGAATGATTAAAAGTCGGAGCGTAATACTTCATCACCGATTCAATATCTTGTTGACTGGCAGCTTTATCCAATGCAAATACGATATTTGACAGTTCAGCTGGAGCAGGTTTGGATGATTGGGCAGCAAGTATAGGATTGGCGATCGGCGCAACCGTAGCAACTGCGGCAGAAACAAGTAATAAAGTAATTCGTTTGAACATGCGTAACTCTAATCAATAACCTGTAAGTATGAAATCGAAATCGTAAATATGTTGTAGACAAATTTACAATCACGGGATTCAAGAATGTGATAAAGCGAGAAATTGTTTCTCACTTATACGCCCTGATTGATATAGTGTCTCATTTATTTCTGATATTTTTAACACTGCATGGGGTAAATATCCACTTTCTTGGACGCGATCGCATACTCCTGCCTCATGATCGATGAATACAACAATATCGCGTACTTTTAAACCGCAACTTTCGATTTTTTGTGCCCCCTCGATCGCACTCTTACCTGAAATCAAGATGTCATCCACAACCACAATGGTTTCGCCAGCTTCATAATTGCCCTCGATCAAGCGTCTTGCCCCATAAGCTTTAACCTCCTTGCGCGGGAAAATTAGCGGGAAATTTAGCCGCAGCGCTAAACCTGAAGCTGTGGGTAATGAGCCATAAGGAATACCTGCAATCCGATCAAATTGAAGATTTCGCAAGATCTCGGCATAAGTACCAATCACAGCATCAAATACTTGAGGATTAGAGATAATTCGTCGCAGATCGATGTAATAGGGGAAAACTTGACCAGAGGCTTGCACTGTTTCTTCAAAGGTAATGCAGCCTATGTCAAATAATTGCATTATTAAATTGGCATGGGGCAAATTAGCATGGCGATGTCCTTGGTGGTCAAGCAGACAGACATCGGGCATCCAGAGATCGCAAGCTGGGCGTTGATTGGCGGTGAGCGCGATCGCTTGATTGATTTCATCACGTAATGATCTTACTAACTGCGCTGGATCACCGATCGCCAAAGCATCCTGATTGACAGGCAAGATTAAACCGCTACCATTGGCATCTAGTCCTGCATTGAGAATTGCGGCTAAATTTTCTATTTTCTGACTATTAGCGTGACTATTAGCTTGACTGCTAGTTTGACTATTTGCCCAAATACTCCGAGCCAAGATAAACCGCTCAGGAGCCAGCGATCGCACTTTTGCCAGAGCATCGGGAATTGCCGCACCAACCTCTAACATCAACTGCTCCTGCCCCGCCCAAGCTTGGCAATTTTGCACCACGTTTAAATATAAAGGCTGCTCGATATTAGGGTATGACTGAAAAGAGTGAGCCGTGGTATTCGATGAATAGCAACTGACAAAAATTGCTTTGTCGGGATACATCAAAAAACGGGCTGCCAAGTCTTGTCCTAAATAAGGACTCAAGGTAATCGCATCTACACCCCATTGCTCAAAGGCAGTCTTTGCCATCGCTGTGCTGCTATTAAGATCCGCGTGCTTGGCATCAAGAATAATCGGAATCTCAGGAGGAATGGCTTCTAAGGTCTTTGTCAATAGCTCTAATCCCGCCGACCCTAGCGCTGTATAAAATCCTAAAGTCGGTTTATAAGCACAGACCAAATCAGCAGTGGACTGAATAATAAAATTCATCCATTCCCACAAATACTCAATATCGCGATCGCAATATGTCTCAGCATTAAGCTCAAAGTCATATTTGGCTTTGTATTTAGCAGGCATCACTTCAGGATTTGGGTCTAACCCCAAACACAAAATGCTCTGATTTGTCGCGATCGCCGCCCTGAGTTTTGAGGCAAAGCTCATAATTTAGAAGCCTAAGTTTAAGAACTAACCTGAGAACTAACCTGAAACAAATATACTGCTTTTGACTTCATTAAAATCCATAAAGTAAATAGGCGATAAATGGGCAATTGCCGCCTATATACTTAGCCTCTTGTCTTATATACTCCCTTCCCAGTGAAAAATTAGACGTTGCGGCGCTTTGCGCCGCAACGCTAATCCTTGGTTTTGTATGTCTATTTCTATAGTGGGAAGGGAGTATGTCTTATATATGTCTTATATAGATGTGGCATAAATGCGAGGATTTCTATACAAGAATTTGTAAGTAAACATAATTTTTTAACTGGATAATAATCGCGTCTTGTCAGATTTGATCAAAATTGATGTAGAATCTCATTCGTTCTGGTTACACAAACTTTTAGAGTATTATCCTTAGCTTCTACAAGTCTGATTGAATGGGTTTTTGGGCGTTTTTGTATTGCTTGTAGCTTGCTCTCCACCGTCCTACAGCACCCAGTATTCAATAAATGTTATCAATGCAAAATTTTATTTCTCGCTCGCTATTAGTAAGCTTTTTGGGATTGACTAGTAGTTTGGCGATCGCCTCTCCTATTGCTCATGCAAATCGTCTGGAAACTTTTGTGTACGATTTGACCGATAGCAAAATTGAGTTCTCAGTCAAAAATGACATTGAGCCAAAAGGAAGTGTGATCAGTAATCCCACGAGGATTGTGATCGATTTACCTGGGATTGTTTACCAAGGACCAACCGTCAGGCGACGAGTAGGACGTGGTGTGCAAGCGGTGCGGGTAGGACAGGTCGATGCCAATACAACGAGAATGGTAGTCGAGTTTTCGCCAGAAGTTAAGCTCAATCCCCAAGATTTACGCCTCAAGTCGAGACAGCCAGGGCTATGGACGATGCAGCTTCCCAAAAATATTGCGGCGATCGACCTCAATAGTATTTCTAAATTTAGTTTGCCAGTTACAGGGGTAATTAGTTCTGGGTTTGGCTGGCGTATCCATCCTGTTACGGGTGAAAGAAAGTTGCATAAGGGTGTTGATTTCGCGGCTCCAACAGGCACACCTATTTTCGCGGCAGCCGACGGACTAGTTACGGATGCGGGTTGGACAGATGACGGCTATGGAAATATTGTCGAATTGCGTCATGATGATGGCTCCATCACACTCTATGCTCACGCTAATTCGGTGTATGTGTCGAAGGGACAGACAGTTAATAAGGGACAAGCGATCGCGCAAGTCGGATCAACAGGACGCAGTACTGGTCCCCATTTACATTTTGAAGTTCAACCCGATGGTCGAACTGCCGTCGATCCGATGGATTATTTACAACTTCGTCAAGTAACCCTCGATTTAGCTTCTAATACTTTCAAAGATTAAATATCAAAAGAATCGGCGCAGTGCGCCGATTCTTTTGATAATAAAAAAGCTAGTTACGGTTGATTTGTTATTTACGAAAGTGCTTGTAAGGCTAGATGAAATGCAGTTATTGATTTGGCATCAAGGTTAGTATCGGCACTTTGCGATCGCAACAGCGCTTCTATCTCTTCACGACTGAGGATTACCACTTCTATCTCTTCATCTTCATCTTGAGCAGGAGGATGTTCTAATTTCTCTAAACCTTGAGCGAGGTAAGCATGAATAATTTCATCAGAATATCCAGGGCAAATATAGAAACCTCCAAGATATTGCCATTCACTAGCACTATATCCAGTTTCTTCTTCGATTTCGCGCTTAATCGTCACGTCATGATCTTCACCAACTTCCAAAGTTCCTGCAGGAAATTCTAGTAGATAACGTTGAATCGCAAATCGATATTGCTTGACTAAAACAAATTTACCATCGGCAGTAACAGGCACAGCAAGTCCCGCGCCTGGATGTTTGATATAGGAATATTCACCGATGACACTATTCGGTAACTCGATGCGATCAACATGAAAAGAAAATTTGCTGCCTTGATAACTAAGGCGATTTTGCAAGATTTTTGGCGGTACAAGGTCTGACATAAAAATTCTGTTAATTAATTCCAGCTCATTTTCAGATCATTGTGTCACAACTAGCATTGTTTCTAAAGTATGATCACTCGCTCCATTAATAACGCCACCAGATCGCAAGATACATTGCAACATTTCTACAGCTTCTAAGGTGATTTCTTCACCAATACAAATTAGAGCAATACCAGGAGGGTAAGGGCAAAGAGATTCGGCACTAATTTTGCCGATCGCCTGATCAATTTCTATGCGATCGCTGTTATCAAAATAGGCTTCGCGAGGTGTAAGTATTTGTTTAGGAATGGCAAGAGGATGAAATTGCAGTTGTTGGTTGGGGATTTGAGAAGGAAGTTTTTGAAAGGCTGTAACTAAACGATCAATGTCAGATTGGGTATTGCCGAGGCTGAAGATAAAAACTAATTGGCTGAGAGTAGGCATTTCCGCAACAACATCAAGCTGGGAATTTAACCACCCATCCGCTTGAAAGCCTGTAATTCCGATCCGATCAACCATTACCGTTAGTCGAGTCAGATCAAGCGTAGGCACTTCTATTTGATTTATAGTTCGCAAGTTAGGAAGTTGACTTAATCGTGATCGCGCTTCATTTGCTAGTCTCAAAGTCTCAGTTAATAGTTCTTTGCCATTTGTCGCCATTTGTCGCCGCGCTACATCTAGCGAAATCAGCAGTAACAAATTAGGACTACTTGATCGCAATATTTGTAAAGCGCGATCAACTTGTTTTGAGTGAATGCGATCGCCTTGTAAATGCAAGATCGAAGATTGGGTGAGGCTACCTGCGACTTTATGTGTTGATTGCACAACCAGATCGGCTCCAGCCTGTAGCGCTGAAATTGGCAAGTCGGGATGGAATCCTAAGTGCGCTCCGTGAGCTGCATCGACCAATAAGGGAATGTTGTAAGAATGAGCGATCGCGACAAGTTTCTCAATTTCACCACAGACACCAAAATAATTAGGACTAACCAACATCACCGCTTTAGCGTCAGGATGCCTTTGCAGAAATAACTCTAGAGTTTCAGGACTGACGCCCAAGTCCAAATCAAATTCTGGTAAATAATCAGTTGGCAAATAAATTGGCGTGGCTCCTGTCAAAACAAGCCCCGCGATCGCCGCCTTATGGCAGTTTCGCCCAATTAAAACTTTGTCGCCGTCCTTGCAAGTTGCCAATAGCATCGCCTGTATGCCACAGGTAGAGCCATTGGTCAAAAACCAAGCGCGATCGCTTCTATATGCTTCGGCAGCTAATATTTCAGCTTCAGCAACTGCGTCTTCAAGTTCGGGAAGTTCTGGCAAATCTAAGCGAAAGACTGTCTCGCCCATAAGTGCTGTAAATTCGCGATCAATTCCTTTGCCGCGCTTGTGACCTGGCATATAAAACGCTGCATGATCGATGTCGAGATATCGTTTTGCGGCGGCTAATAGTGGCACTGAATGCTGATTTATCAAGTTTTTGGTATGATCGCGATCGCGGATATGGCAGGATTGATGTTACCGTAATCAACATTAAATCTGCTAATGAATATTTAGAATATTAGCTGTAGCGATCGCCATAAATCTATGAATACATCATCTGACTTATTAGCCACTAATCTCAAAGATGCCTATCGGGTTTGCGATGTGGTTCCGCTTCAAGATGAACAATTAGCTCGTTATTATGTAGATTTATCGGAGACACGCAAGACTAACGCACTTAGAGAGATTAGTTTAGTTTTAGAAGATCAAGAAGCATCGGAATTTAGCACGATTTTATTTACGGGGCATCGGGGCTGTGGCAAAAGTACAGAATTACGGCAAATTCAAAACCAGTGGGCTGATGAATATAAGGTCATTTATGTTGATGCGATGCTGGAAACAGACATTAACGATGCTGAATATACAGATGTTTATTTAATCGTTATCAAGTGGGTGGAATTTGAATTGCGGCGTAATGGATTGAAGTTTGATGCTGGGTTGTTGGCAAGTTTTGAGCAATGGTTTAAAGAAATCCTCAATGAAACAGTGGAATCTGTCGATAAATCGATCGCGATCTCGGGGGAAATCACTCTAAGTACAAAAAATCCATTGGAAGGAATTGTCGCAATTGCGCCACCATTTTTAGCAAAGTTATTGGTGAAGTTATTAGGACAGGTTAAAGCATCGCATCAGGGCAAAAAGACAGTGCGCCAAACTTTGCTCAAAGATGTTTCACGGTTGAAAGCAGACATTAATCTATTGTTAGATGATGGACTCAAGAAATGGCGGAAAAAATTTCCTAAGTGCAAGGGATTTTTAATTGTTTTTGACAATTTAGATCGCACACCTGTAAATGTAGCAAATCATCTGTTTTTTGATTATGCTGCCCAACTCAAAGATTTACATTGCACGATTATTTATACTGTGCCAATTTCAGTAGTCTATTCTTCTAAAAATATCAACAATGCTTTTGCAAAATACAATATTATCCCGATGATCAATATTTATAATTATGATCCACTAAGCCTTACTGACAGAGAAATTGCCTATAGTGACAAGGGTTTAAATGCGATGATTAGTTTGATTGAAAAGCGAATAGATGTTGAGGCAATTTTTGAGTCAAGATTGGGTTTGGTGGAGTTAGCAAAATATAGTGGGGGTCATGTTAGACAGATGATGCAGATGGTTCGCAGTTCTATTCAGAATGCGAGAACTAATCGTGCTACTAAGGTTAATGATGAGCATATTAACTATGGAATTAATCAAGAACAATTTACTTTTGAACGACTGATTCCTGATGAGCATTATCCAGTTTTGGCAAAGGTTTATCTAAGCAAAAATACACCAAGGGACGAGATTGGACAAGCCATGCTGTCGAATACCTCGGTATTAGAATATAACGGTTTGTATCGTTGGAATTATCTAAATCCTGTCGTAATTAGAAGTCGTTTATTTCTTAGAGCATTGGAAAATTATCGGGCAACCAATTCTTAATTATTGCTATGAATGAAACCGAAGATAAGCCAGATTTTGCATTGCTCAATAATCAATCGATTCAGGGATTATTATCTTTGTTAGATCTGGCGGATGGATTTACAATCGCCCTTGCGGAGTGTAATTTTTGGCAAGATGGGGTGGCGATGGTGGCGGCTTTAGATCAGGAGATTAACAATGATCCTGAGTGGGCGGAGTTGCAGTTGATGGATTGGGAGTTTAATGATCCTGATTTGCGGTATTTGTTAGATGAGTTGGTTGAGCGATTGGCGGTTTTGACACGTCAAGAGGGGAAGAAGTTGGTGTTGGTATTGCGGGGTTTGGAAAATGCGATCGCTGTGGTGGGTGACTATCCCAAATTTTTGGTGGATCTAAATTTTGTGCGCGATGGCTATATCAAAAATGTGCCGCATCCTGTGGTATTTGTGTTGCCAGACTATGCAATTACTCGTTTTGCTCAGTTTGCGGCTGACTTTTGGGCATGGCGATCGGGTGTGTTTAAGTTTAAGACTTCGCAAGAAACTAAGGATTTTGCAGAAGCAAAAATATTTGATTCGGGGCGCAATAGTGGAAGTTATCTCAAGCCTGAAAAGAAAGAACGTATCGATCTGTTGCATCGTCTCTTAATGGAAGCTAATCCCTCTGGTTCTGATCCAGAATCGAATCGCAACGCTTCAAGTCAAATTAATATCTTGAATGAATTAGGCGGCGCTTACAATAGTTTAAGTGAATTTAATCGAGCCATTGATTTTCAATGTCAAGCATTAGAAATATCACAGAAGATCGGTGATCGTAATGGTGAAGCAGCTTCTCTCATAGGTTTAGGTCTCACTTACGGATCTCTAGGACAGTACCAGCAATCAATTCAGTTACATCATCAATCTCTGGAAATTTTTAAAGAACTCGGTAATCGCAATGGTGAAGCAAGTTCTCTTAACGGTCTAGGACTTGCATACAATGCACTAGGTCAATACCAGCAAGCAATTCCGTTTCAGCAGCAGGCACTCGAAATTTCTAGAGAACTCGGTAATCGCAATAGTGAAGCAAATTCTCTTGATAATCTAGGACTTGCATACAATGGCCTAAATTACCATCAGCAAGCGATTCAGTTTCATCAGCAGGCACTCGAAATTTTCAGGAAAATTGGCAATCGCAATGGTGAAGCGACCTCTCTAAATAGTATAGGGACTACCTATTATTCACTAGGAAAGTACCAGAAAGCGGTTCAGTTTTATCAGCAGTCTCTGGAAATTTCTAGAGAAATCGGCTATCCCAATCTTGAAGCATCTAGTTTAAGTAATCTAGGCTTGGCTTACGATTCACTAGGACAATATCAGCAAGTGATTCAGTTTTATCAGCAGGCACTCGAAATTTTCAGGAAAATTGGCAATCGCCACTATGAAGCAAATTCTCTCAACAATCTAGGGCGTGTCCTAAAAAATTTAGGGCGTAGAAAAGAATCTATAGAGGCAATGAATGCTGCCAGACAGATATATGAAGAATTAGGGCTTTATCATAAGATTCAGGGATCTGATAAAGCCTTTGCACCGCTAGAGAGTGTTGCTAAAGAACCCAAGCGTTTTGAACTGCCAGAACAGCCAAAACGCAAGCGCACCAATCGCAAAAACATCTTGCAGGTATTTTGGAACTGGGTACGCCGCTTCTGGTCTAGGCTTTGGCAATTCTAACGGACTATCCCAAATATTTCTCCAGAGCTGTTTCTACAATATCTTTCATCGAAATATTTTGCTCTTCGACAGCCTTTTTGAGCAGCTCAAACGATCGCCCCGAAAGTGTAACCCGATGACGGATATCTCTACGCTTGCCTTTAAGTTCGGCTTCAATAGCTTCTGGAACATAATCATCAGTAAACTTCAGTAAGTCTTCATTACCTTTGCGATCGCAAAAATCACCAAAACCTTCACCTTCTGTACGTTCATTTTTAAAATAAACAAATAAAGGTTCTAAGCCTTTCTCAAGGTTACTAATATGCAAACGTTGCACATAGGGCTGAGCCAACCGCGTCGAGTCAAAATTGCCACCTAGCCAAACCTGATATTCATCCACTCCACTACCAACAAACGCAAGCTCAGCCATATAAGGGCGAGCGCAACCATTGGGGCAACCTGTCATCCGTGTGACAAAAGTTTCATTCTCTAAACCCAAACGTACTAATAACTTGCGAATCCTTGCTAATACGCTCGGTAAGACACGTTCTGCTTCGGCGATCGCTAGTCCACAAGTCGGGAAAGCAGGACAAGCCATCGAGTAACGCACTAGCGTATCAATTTTGTCTGGAGCCAGCACATGACAGCGATCAAGAATTTTTTGGATCTCGTCTTTTTCATCGGCGGCAATTTCTGTAATTAGTAAATTGTGATTGGGAGTTAATACAAAATCATGATGAAAATTTTCGCTAATTTCACGCAAAGCAGTTTTTAGTTGCAAATCTTCGCGATCGCTAACCCGACCATTTTCAATCGAGATCCCCACAAAATATTTACCATCGCCTTGCTCATGCCAACCTAAATAATCCTGATATTTGAAAGGTGGTAATTCTCGCTCTGGCGCTAACGGAGTTGGATAATAGTCAAGTAGGACTTGTTTAAACTTTTCTACGCCCCATTCTTGCATTACATATTTGAATCTAGAATGACGACGATTGTAGCGATCGCCAAAGTCGCGTTGCACAGCAACAATTGCCTTAATCAGATCATAGATTTTGGCGACAGGCACAAACCCAATACTGTCAGCAAGTCTCACAATTGTCGCGTCATTATTGTGAGCGCGTCCCAAACCACCACCGACATAGACATTAAATCCTTCTAGCTCATGCTCGGCATTGGTAATCACCACTAGCGACAAATCGTTTGTGTATAGATCAACTGAGTTATCACCAGGGACAGCGATCGCAATTTTAAATTTACGCGGCAGATACTGAGCCCCATAGATCGGCTCAACATCACTAATATTCGTTTTCGCAGTTCCCTCACCTTGACGATTGCGTGCTTCAGTTACTTCTGGAGCTTCTGAAGATGTAACCGCGACTTCACCATCAAGCCAAATATCGTAGTAAGCCCCTGCTTGGGGAGCTAGGAAATCTGCAATTTTGATCGCGTATTCCCGAGCATAAATATATTCAGGCTTATTTTTAAAAGGAGCTGAAGGAGCCATCACATTACGGTTTATATCACCGCAAGCACCAACAGTCGATCCCATATTTCTAGTAATATCCGCAATTACTGTCTTTAGATTTTCCTTAAGAATCGCATGAATCTGAAAACCTTGCCTTGTAGTTGCCCTTAAAGTGTGATTGCCATACTTATCGCATAGTTTATCTAAGGCTAAATATAACTGCCAAGGAATTACCCCTCCAGGACTACGGGTACGCAGCATCATGCTGTATTGAGCTTCTTCACCCTTAATCTTCGCCTTTTCAAAATCACGATCTTTTTGTTGATAAGAACCATGAAACTTGAGGATCTGAATCCCATCCTGACTAAAAAATGGGTTGCCATCAATTAGCTCAGTATTGATTGGACCGCGCAAAAAATCACTTTTTTGCTTAAGGACTTCAACCTTTGATACTTTTCCAGGACTTGTCAACGTGTTTGTCATGATTCAACTATCGAAATTTATATACTTGCAACTTCTTTGCCCCACCATTATACCCCGATAACCCCATCGGAATTAGGATGAACTTTACAAAAAGAAAACCAACCAAAAAATAAAGGTGGCTCATTGAGCCACCTTTATTTTCACTTTAGAAGAAATTATTCACTTTCCTTACCAAAGCCAGAATAGGCTTCCATGCCATGTTCAGATATATCAAGTCCCTTGAACTCTTCTTCTAGCTCAACACGAATTCCACCTGTACTTAAGGAAATCGCATACCAAGCAATAAAGCTAATAGCTACAGTAAAGCCACCAACCGATGCAGCACCAATCAATTGATACAAAAGTTGATCGAAGCCACCGCCAAAGAATAGACCAGCTTTAGGACCAGCACCAGCTTGCAAGATGTAGCCGCCGCCAATGTCTGCTTTTTGTCCAACCGCAAACAAGCCCACGGCTAAAGTACCCCAGATACCGCAAACTAGGTGAACTGAAGTAGCACCAACAGGATCATCAATCTTTAACTTATCGAAGAAGCCAACGGCAAACACAACAATTATGCCGCCAATTGCACCGATGATTAAGGCGCTAGGCAAGGTGATCCAAGCACAAGAAGCAGTAACAGATACTAATCCTGCCAAGATACCGTTAACAATCATCGATAGGTCAGGCTTACCAAGGTATAACCAAGCTACGATTGTTGCAGCGATACCACCTGCGGATGCACCCATGTTAGTTGTCAAGGCGATGTGAGAGATCAAACGACCATCAGCCGCCATAGTCGAACCAGGGTTAAAGCCAAACCAACCTAACCAAAGAATCAAGCATCCTAAAGTCGCAAGTCCCATATTGTGTCCAGGAATTGCGCGGTTTTTGCCATCTTCGCCATATCGACCAGAACGTGCTCCAAGCACTGCTGCGCCAATGAGGGCTGCCCATCCACCAACTGAGTGCACTACGGTCGAACCAGCAAAATCAAAGAAAGATCCAGTAGTAGCACCCTGAGCGTCTTTAACTAAATTTGCCAACCAGCCGCCACCCCAGATCCAATGTCCAGTAATCGGATAGGCAACCCCAACTAGTAAAAAGCTAAAGATCAAGAAAGAAACAAACTTGATGCGCTCAGCAACTGCACCTGAAACGATCGTTGCTGCGGTTCCCGCAAATACTAATTGGAATAAGAACTTAGCCTCTAGAGGCACGCCTGTCCAACTAAGTCCAGGGAAGTCACCCTTATAGTCAGTAAGAGTTGCAGGACTATTGTCTGCGCCATTCAGGAAAAATCCTTTAAAACCAATAAATGCATTACCACCGTTATCGCCATACATAAAGGCAAAGCCAATTGCCCAATAAGCAATTGTCGCGATCGCAAATACGATCAGGTTCTTAGTAAGAATATTAACCGCATTTTTACGGCGACAAAAGCCAGACTCGACCAAAGCGAAGCCAGCATTCATAAAAAATACAAGAAAGGCTGCAATCACAACCCAAAGCGTATCTAACCCAACTTTGAGCGCAGCAACATTTTCCTGAACTTTTTCTGGAGTTAGGGCTGCAGGGGTAGGCGCAGGGGTAGGCGTAGCAGTTTGAGCAGTGGCTGCATATACCCAAAAAACACCGATAATCGCTGCTAGGGGAAGACAAGCTGTCCAATTTATTGAACTCTTGAGTTTCCTCTTTTGATTTGATTTGTAAACCAACACCTTAAAATTCTCCTCGTTAAATTAATACACCTAATGCAAATGCAAAGATTAAGCAAATGCAAAGATTAACTAACTTAATGACAACAGATTCAAGTATGTAAACTTTGTATGAATATATACATTTCGGTCTATAACCAGCCTTTCCGACCAAAAGTAAGCAACGAAAAAACTCTATGAAAACCATAGAAAAGGATCACGCTATGCGTGATCCTTTTCTATGGTTTCTTGTGTCTTGCGTCTATGAGCGCCGCTTTCATCTGAATCTCGATACTAAATTTAGGTATTCTTTTTAATTTAGTTAACCTTCAGAAGAACTTTGGCTGGCAAATACACCAGAACCAAAGTCACTACCATAACCTTCTTCGCCATGAACAGGTAAGTCGATTCCTTGTTCTTCGACCGAAGGAGCAACTCTCAAGTCCATAAATATTTTTAGAACTTGCAGAATAATAAATGTAGCTACACCAGCAAATACATAGGTAACAATGACGCCTTGGAACTGAATCCAGATTTGACCAGCATTGCCATCTAACAAGCCAAGGTTAATTACTTCACCTTTAGCATCTTTTAATTGATTTACAACTTTAGTAGCAAATACACCTGTCAACATTGCGCCGACAGTTCCACCAACACCATGTATAGAAAAGGTATCGAGAGAATCATCAAACTTGAACTTAGCACGCAAGCTAACTGCAATAAAGCAACATACCGAGGTAATAGAGCCGATTAAAATCGCGCCAATTGGAGTCACAAAACCTGCTGCAGGTGTGATGCCAACTAGTCCTGCTAAAAATCCGCTAGCAATACCAACCGCCGTTGGCTTACCGCGTAGTACCCACTCAACTACCAACCAAGTTAAACCAGCAGCCGAAGTTGATACGGTTGTCGCCACAAATGCAACTGCTGCAACAGGACTGGCACTAAGAGCACTACCTGCGTTGAATCCAAACCAACCAAACCAGAGCAATCCAATCCCCAACAATACATAAGGAACGTTGTGTGGAGTATGTGGTCTAGTCGCGAAGTCTTTACGAGATCCAACTACAAAAACCGCAACGACTGCAGCAACCCCAGAGCTAATGTGCACAACCGTGCCACCAGCAAAGTCTAACGCTCCTATTTCACCCAAGAATCCACGTCCCCACACCATGTGTGCGAGAGGAGAGTAGACTAACGTTGACCAGAGCAGAATAAACCAGAAATAAGCCTTGAAGCTCATGCGCTCAACGATCGCCCCAGAAATCAACGCTGGTGTAATGATCGCGAACATCATTTGGTACACCATGTACACAGCATGAGGGATCGTACCTGCATAGCCCACAGGATCGACATCATCAAACTTGACATTATTGAGAAAAGCCCAGTTAAGCCCTCCAATAAATTTTTGGATACCTTGACCAAAAGTAAAATCAGCAGCCTTTGCGGACACATCAAAGGCTAAGCTGTAGCCCCAAAGCACCCAAGTTACGCCAACAACTGCCATGAGCAATAAGCTCATCATCATTGTGTTCAGTACGTTACGGGTTCGCACTAAGCCACCGTAGAAAAATGCTAGACCAGGAGTCATCAGCAATACAAGCGCAGCAGCTATCAACATAAATGCTGTGTCACCAGAATTAATTGGTGAAGCAGGAGTTGCTGGAGCCGTTGTAGGTGCTGGTACAGCACTTGGTGACGCAGTAGCTGAAGGGCTTGACGTAGCACTAGGGGAAGCAGTAGCTGTGGAGCTAACTGTCGGAGAGGGAGAAGTGGTTGCTTGCGCCCAAGTTTGACCTGTAAAAGGAAAACTCACCAACCACACCACTAGCAACGCACTCAATAGAAATTTTTTGATCACAGACTCTTCTATCCTTTCACAAAATTTTTTGTCATCACAATAAGGCGACATGAACTTAATAAACTCTGTTTATGAGCATCTCAAATAAAATATTGATCTACGCCATTCATAGGTTTATCAGTATGGTTACCATAGAAGATTATTTGAATTTGATTTCACCAATTTATAGGGAATTGATTTGTATTAGAAGCTACATTTACAATTACGGGGTTTATGAAATTGTTTGATTGCTAGTGAAATTCGGCACTTAAAGTTCAAAATCAGAAATCATAAGCTGTAAGCTTTAATACCTAGCCCGAAAGGGTACTTCGCTAGTGCTTAGCCAATTTAAGTACAAGCTTAAAAACTCCTGTGCTAAAGTTGGTGTACTTTTAAAAAAATTGCATTTCTCACACACATAACCTCTCAGGAAGTTGACATGGCAAAAGGCGGACTTGTACTTGGTACAACAGCAGCATTGGCGGCGGCTGTCGCAGTTGTTGGTTTTCAGCTAGCAAATCCTAGCATCGCCGCATTTCGGGATAGTCCCAAAGAGATCGTTGACGAAGCTTGGCAGCTTATTAATCGAGAATATGTCGATGGCTCTTTTAATAAAGTCGATTGGAGACAAGTTAGACGACAGTATGTCGAAAATCGTGATTATGCATCCAAGGCTGAAGCTTATCGATCAGTTCGAGAAATGTTGAAGTTGCTTGATGATCCATACACTCGCTTTATGGATCCTGAACAATTTAAGAGTATGCAAATTGATACTTCTGGGGCACTTACAGGGGTTGGTATTCAGCTTGGCATGGATGATGCCACAAAACTATTAACAGTCGTTGCTCCAATCGAAGACTCACCTGCATCTCGTGCAGGCGTGATGACCAAAGATATTATTACTTCGATCGCGAATAAGTCCACCGAGGGCATGGATATTAATCAAGCGGTAGCCTTAATTCGGGGGCCAGAGGGGACAAAAGTTAAGCTGGGAATCAAGCGTGGCGATCGCCAGTTTGAACTTGAGCTAGAGCGAGCCAAGATTGAGATCCATCCAGTTAAAGCAGAGCTTCGCGATACTAGTATCGGAAAAGTTGGCTATATCAGCCTGCGTCAGTTTAATGCTAATGCGGCAAGTGATATGCGTAAAGCCATTCAAGATCATGTCAGCAAAGGTGCAGTTGGCTTTGTATTGGATTTACGTTCTAACCCTGGTGGGTTGCTATATTCCAGTGCAGAAATTGCGAGAATGTGGCTTGATAACGCCACCATTGTTTCAACGATTGATCGTAAAGGCGAAAATGAACGTTTAACCGCTAATCGTCAATCTCTCACCAATAAACCTCTGGTAGTTTTGGTGGACGGTGGCTCAGCAAGTGCTAGTGAAATTTTGTCTGGTGCATTGCAAGATAATAAGCGGGCTACAATCGTTGGAACTAAGACTTTTGGTAAAGGACTGGTACAGTCAGTTCATTCCTTGAGTGATGGCTCAGGTATGGCGGTAACAATCGCGAAGTACTACACCCCAAGTGGTCGCGATATCAATCACTTGGGTATTGTGCCTGATCGCGTAGTGGAGTTAACTAAGGAAGATCTCGAAAAGCTTAATAAAAATCGTGATTTAGTTGGTACGATCTCTGATCCGCAATTTGCTAAAGCGATCGATATATTATCTGGAAATATTAAAAGTGTAAGTTCACGATAGAACTTGAATAGAGATATAAAATAGCTCTATTTTCTTTTATTTTAATAAAAAAGGTGGACTCTGTCCGCCTTTTTTATTTAAGAATCAGTATGACGAGTTAGCACAGCTTCCATTGTGCTTTCTAAATTTTGACCTGAAATAATGCCACTAACCAAAGAATAAATATTACTATCCCGACGATAAAGTGTCTGAAAACCAGTTCGCACTTTTTTGTCTCCCATTACCCAATAACGTTGTGTAATTGAGTCTGGACCAATGATCCCTTCACCTTCTACTTTGCCAAGAAAGCTATCATCGACCACATAGGTAAAGCGGCGTTCGTCAGAATCAATTCGCCCCTTGTAAGCCATCGTTAACTCTTCGCGATCGCTATTTGGAAAGGTCAATTTCGTGACCATCGTGAACCAAAAATTATCCCTTGACCAGCCTACTAAAGTTCTCCCCTTAAACCCAATTGGCATGGAGTCTCGTTCTACCCAGTTGCCCTCGAGAGTCCATTTCCCAGGTTGCACTAGAAAGGTATGTGACACAATATTCATCGCTTAATTTATTGCCTATTATTGCTTATTTTATAGCCCTATAGCAATAAAACCCAGAGAGTAGAGATGTCCCGAAACACTAGCACTACTTTTATAAATTTAGTGAGCAAGGATAATATGTAATCAAAGTTTTAACTAACTAAGCCTGATCTCAAAGCCACAACTGCTGCTTGTACGCGATCATCAACAGATAACTTATTCATGATGCCGCGAACATGGGTTTTGATCGTGTTAGGACTGAGATAAAGTACTTTGGCAATTTCAGGATTGCTTTTACCCTCAACAATTAATTTTAGTACTTCCAATTCCCGTTGCGATAGATGTGACGTATTTTCGGGTTTTGCTTGCGGTTTGAGATGATCCATTACTTTTCGAGCAATTTGCGGATCAAGATAAGTAGCGCCATCTTTAGCGGCGGCAAATGCTGCCAAAAGACTTTCTGTACTTGTACCTTTAACACAATAAGCATCGGCTCCACTTGAGAGCGCTGCGATAATTTCAGTATCGTCTGTATGTGAGCTGAGCATCACGACATGAACATTAGGCAAAGAGCTTTTGATTTTCTGCGTGGCTGAAATTCCATCTAGTCTCGGCAACCCAATATCCATAACAATAATGTCAGGAACCAATTCCTGTGCAAGTTTTACACCGATATAACCATCCTCTGCGATACCAATTACAGTAATATTTGGCTGTTTAGAAAGCGATTGCTCTAGCCCAAGTTGGATGAGTGGGTCATCTTCAACAATTAAGACTCTCAAAGGTTGCGATGTTGTTTCCACAATCATAATTCTAAATTTAGTTTATTTTCATTAATTATATGGCACGTATCGCACTCATTCTAATTTCTAAGTTTTGTTTTATACTAGCGATCGCGATCGGCTGAGTGAAGTAAAGGAACATAAAGTGCATACTGTTAACTTGGAAAAAATCGAGCAACTAATTGCAGAGGGATATATCACCAAGCGACCTCATTTTAGTGGTGAACTCTTTATCTATAACTACACTGCAAAAGCTCAGTACGATCGCATGTGGACACCTGAAACCATCCAATGTCGAGGCTTAATTCTTGATAGTGGTGGCGCGATCGCAGCACGTCCTTTACCCAAATTTTTTAATCTACAAGAACATCAAGAAGCTTTACCCACACTAACTTTTGACGTTTATGAGAAGCTAGATGGATCTTTAGGAATCCTATATTGGCATCAAAATCAGCCATATATGGCAACTAGAGGTAGTTTTAATTCTGATCAGGCGGTTAAAGCTAATCAGATATTGCAGGCACTTTACGCAAAATCAATTCCACTATTAGATCAATCCCTAACCTACTTATTTGAGATTATCTATCCTTCCAATCGAATCGTTGTCAATTATGGTGCATATGAAGCTCTAGTATTATTGGCTGTAATTGAAACAGAATCAGGATTAGAAAAACCGATTGAGTTATTTACGCATTTAGGATTTCCTATTGCTAAAAAATATGATGGATTAAAAGATTTAGAGGCGATCTCACTTCTCAACGAGCAGAACCAAGAGGGCTTTGTGATTCGCTTTGATAATGGACTGCGACTCAAATTTAAGTTCGCTGATTATGTGAAACTGCACCGTGTTCTTACACAAGTTACTAGCAAAGTAATTTGGGAAATGCTGCGAGACAAAACGAACTTTGAAGATATTTTAGAGCGCGTTCCTGATGAGTTCTACAATTGGGTAAAGGAAACTAAAGCTTCTCTAGTTGCCCAATATCAGCAAATTGAATCTGCGGCAAGGTTGGATTTTGAGAGGATTGTGGCGGTCGTAGATCGTAGCGATCGCAAAGAAATGGCAAAACATATCTTGACTTGTCAAAATCACAGTATTTTGTTCTCTCTATTAGACGGAAAAGATTACAGTGATTACATTTGGCGAACAATTAAACCTGCTCATGAGAAACCTTTTGTAGATAATGACGAGAACTAAACACTCTCACTAAAATAGACACCGCAAATTACCGCCGATCGCAAATCAATTTGAGAGTACAAAACAATGTTGACAGTTTATTTCACAATGGGATTACCTGCTTCGGGCAAATCCACATGGGCAAAGAATAAAGTAGACAAATCTCCTAACAGTATTAAGCGAGTGAATAAAGATGAACTTCGCGCGATGCTTGATAACTCCTATTTCTCCAAAGGTAACGAGAAGTTTGTTTTAAACATTCAAGATGCAATCATTAAAGAATCGCTTGAAAATGGAAAGCATGTCATTGTTGATAATACTCATCTTGCACCCAAGCATGAAGCCAGAATTAGAGAATTGATCAAGGGCTTAGCAGTATTAGAAATAGTCGATTTTCGTGATGTAGCTCTTGAGACTTGCATTGAGCGTGACTTAAAGCGTTTTAACTCTGTCGGCGAAAAAGTAATCCGTGATATGTATAACCAATTTATCGCGCCACCAAGAACACCTAAACCAGTTCATAATCCAGATCTACCAGATGCAGTTCTTTGCGATCTTGATGGAACGATCGCTTTAATCGGCGATCGCAGTCCCTATGATGCTGCTAAATGTGAGCAGGATTTAGTTAATGAGCCAGTGCGATCAATCTTGCAAACATCAGGAAAAGCGATCGTGTTTGTATCTGGCCGAGAGGATAAGTTCAAGCCTCAAACTTTAGCATGGCTGGAAAAGCACAATATTTCTTTTGATGCTCTGCATATGAGAAAGTCTGGCGATATGCGAAAAGATAGTATCGTCAAAAAGGAAATTTATGATGAGTTTATTCTTGATAAGTACAATGTTGCTTTTGTACTAGACGATCGCGATCAAGTGGTCAGAGTATGGCGCGATCTCGGCTTAACTTGCTTGCAAGTTGACTATGGCGATTTTTAAAAAATGTGTTAAAGTTTTCGCTATATATTCAGTTTTGTGTGTAGTAATTATTAGGGATTTAGCGCGATCGCCTATTCTCATAATCCCTAATAATCAAGCAAATATAATCAAATGTAGAATGTGTTAGGCGTAGCCGTAACGCATAAAAATCTTCAGCTATTTCAAAATCTTATCAATGAGAAAATGTTTATGCCTATTAAAAGAATAGCTCTAAAAAACTTTAAGTGCTTTAAAGAAGTAGATGTTTCCTTCTCAAAAATAACCTTACTTACGGGTGAAAATAGTAGTGGCAAAAGCTCCCTAATATATGGAATATTAGCTCCATTGCAAAGCACTAATCGACATGGCAATTCATTTCCATTTCATCTGTCATTTAATGGATCTTACGTTAATATGGGAGGATTTCAGGAGGTCTCATTTAATCACAACTTAAATAATAGAATAGGGATTGGAATGGATCTCTTTCTATATGAAGAAATTAATCGATTTGGCACATTATGGGATTTTGATACAATCAGTAAATCACCAAAACTAAATTATTTAAAAAGTATAGATTTAATTAGACATATTGAAATTCAACAACAAGAAAATGGATACTATATTGGCAAACAAAAAGATGGGAAGATATTTACTCAAAGTACTAATACTCTAAGCAAAAACAACTTCTTTTCTAGTGATTTTCTTGATGATGAATATAGTCAATTAGATGATTTAGAATATGATAAATATTGTTCTGGAGATGATATTTCTGATTTGATATACAGTGAGTTTACCAGTAATTTTAATTTTATAAGTTCATTTAGACTGCATCCAGATCGGACTTATTATCAATCGATAAAGAGTGATGCAATTGATAAATTTGGAAGCGGGTATATTGATCAAATTTTAGATTGGACTGATAGAGAATCAGGAGAATTATATGAGTTGATTTCTATTCTTAAAGATTTGAAAATTTTATATAATATGAAACCTCATAGATTGTCAGGAGGTAGATTCGAGATAAAAATAAAAGTAAAAGGTCAAAGCAAATGGGAATCATTAGCTGATGTAGGATTTGGGATTAGTCAGTTTTTACCGATTATTGTAGCTGATTTGCAATTGTCGAATAATTCAACATTAATTATGTCTCAACCAGAGATACATTTACATCCTTCTATACAAGCTAATCTAGGAAATTATTTAGTTAAGCAAGTTAAAGAAAGAAATAAAAATTATATCGTTGAAACCCATAGCGAATATCTGCTAAATAGAATTAGACTGCTTATCGTAAACGAAGAGATTCAGCCCGAAGATGTTGCTATATATTATTTTGAAAACTCGATCAAAAATGGCAGTATAGCTCATCGAATTGAGTTTACTAAGCAAGGACAAATACTAAATGCTCCCAAGGGATTCTTTGAGACATATATGATTGACACGATGGATATTGCTCTTAATGCGTAATAAGTTTAATCTCTAAGAATTCCTGATGACTAAGAAAGATATATTTATCGATAATAATATAGCAAAAAACTTCTCTAATCCTCTCGATCCTGAGTACAAAAAATTAATTAAATGGCTAATAGAATTTAATTCTGATTCCAAAAAACCTGACGAGAATGCTTATTTAGTTATTTCGCAAAAACTAATTGCTGAATATTACAGAACAATGGGACATGCTGCATCAGGGAATAATATTGCCGTAATTATTAATCTGCTAACTCAGCAAGGTAGATTAAATCGAATTAGTAACGAACAAATCAAAGAATTTAAGCAAAAATATTTTACAAATAAAGTAAAAAGACGATTAACTTCTAATGATGAAGATCGAGAACATATTTCAGTAGTTTTATTGTCCGATCGCAAATATGCTCTGACTTTAGATGAAAAATTCACTGCGGACTTGCTAAACTTTCCTAGCTTTACCGCCACAGTTGGCAAAAAACCATCAGACATTCCCTACGATAAATAATGTAAATAGTCAGATCGTGTAGTTTGTGACTTAAAGATATGACAGTTGCGTTAAACTAAAAAGCTTAGTCTCTTTAATATGTAGTTGCTTTACCGATGGAGTCACTGTTTTCTACTCAAGGCATCATGGTTATGCTGCTTGGCGCATACGCTGTTGCTATGTGGATGTTCCTCAGCAGCGCACCTAAAGTACATACGATCATGGTTTCAAACCTCGATCAGGCGCGATATTTTTATGAAGGCGAGTTAAAACTAACGATCGCTGATGTGCCGCTACATTATTACTATGGCTATGAATATGGCATGGGCGCACCTGCCGATCCTATTTATATACCTGCCGAAGCAAGACGAGCTAAGTCGAAGTATTCAGCAGATATGGAGGGCGCATGGTATCAGCTAAAGAAAAATGTGCAACTGCATATTGTTCCTGGAGCAAATGCGACTGATAGCGATCGCGGACGACATATTTGTTTTAACCGTGACTGTGTTGAGCAACTCTTGTTGCAGATTCAAGTCAAAGGTATCAAGCACAAAGTCCGTAGCGATAAGCCTCTAAACTTTTTGGTAAAAGACCCTGATGGTCAAGTAATTGAAATTGCTGAAGTAATCAGCTAACTACAAAAAAGGGCTTGCAATGCAAGCCCTTTTTTGTGATCTAGATAATGCTTCTAATTCTTTGCCAAAATTTCATGCCATGTTAGGATTTTGAATACGGGAATGGGAGCAGTTGCGATCGCATCCCACAACAGCACTTTTAATCAAAAATTAGTTTGGGGTTTACGGCGATGTCTAATATTGTTCCATCATCAAACGGTTCTGGGTTTTCCTCAAGTGATTTGGCGCTGATTAAGAGTGGGCAATGGTTGCCTGAGCTATCGCATTTTATTCCTGTTACTTCGCCGCGCAATCTTGATGACAATTTGAATCATGCTCGTGATGAGGGTGAAAAGATCGATCTGTTGATTCATACGGCTTTAAATCCTCATGCGCCTGCGTTGGTTGGTTTGGGTGAGTTTTTAAATAGTCGGGATGTAACGATTTTGGCGGCGACTTTGCTGGGTTTTGCGAGTATTGGCGAAACTTTGAAGGTGCAAAATCTCGTCCTGATTATCGGCATCACTTAGAAAAGATTCGGTATGAGTTAACGGCTAATCTCGATCTATATAATGATGACGATCCGAGTGTGCATCTTTTGAAGCGGCTTCGTGATGATGCGGAGTCTGGTGGATCGGAGATGGTGCGTTGGGCGGCGGCTCATGCGTTACAGGAGCTTGACTATCCGCTTGGTTTAAGGCGACAGTTGTTGTCTAGACCTCCTGCGGAGATTGTGGCGGAGATTTGGTCAAGGTATGAGTCGCGTTTAGCTGATGGCAATAGACAAAAAGATCCTTCTAAGGTTTTAGAGGATGTGAAGTTTGGAATCTATGGCAATACTGAGAAACTTTTTGCTGGCTGTGGTGCTGGATATTCTCTGGATATTGCGCTTCAGGTATTGCAGAAGTCTGGTGTGCGGGGAATTCGTCTAGCGCTCAAGTGTGGGAATAGACCTGTTGTGCAAGCAGCAGTTAATTTTGCGGGTGAACTTTTTAATCAGATTGATCGTAATAGTCAGGATAAACGCTATGTAGATACCAAAACTCGTCAAAGGTTAGTGGATTTATTGCTTCCTTTTATCGATCAATCTGATCTTGAGCTACGGAATTTGGTTGCAGAAAAATTGAATGACAAGGGGAATAATTATAATGTTTCCAATAGTCTCATAACTCCAAATAATCGCGCTAAAGTTGCGGTTATTGATACGGATTGGAATCGGGCTATTTCGTTAAAAGATATATCTATACCTGTTTTGTGTGAGGCAGTGAAGGGTTCTTTAAGAATAGAACTGAATGAAAATTCAAATACAAACTGTCAGATTGAGGCTATCAAGGCTATTGATAAAATATTGACAGATGTTTCTCGAAAAGTCAGTACGCTTTCTCCATACTTACAGCACAATAGCGATAAATTAAGACTAGAAGTTGCTCTCTTGTTGCAGACACATCAAAACAGTTTGGATTCTAAATCTCTTAAAATTTTGATAGCTTTGCTGTTCACACTAGATTTACCTGAAGAATCAGATATTTCTCTAAACAACTCTCAACTTAATGCAGCAGTCGTCGAAAGTTACATGCAACTAGCCGAATCTTTTAAGAATTCCGTTGAAAATATTTTTGTTGATGCTATTAGTGCTTGTGACAACAAATCCAATTCAACAAAGGACTTTTTAGATAAGCAACAAAAATCTTTTTTAGATAGAATAGAGAACTATTTATGTGATCTCGAAGAATTACTTGATGCTTATGACGATGAAATAGAAAGGCAAAAATTGTGTAAGAAGATCTTAGAAGATAAGGCTTCTACGCAAAATCAGATTCGGAAATTAGAACAAGATATTGAACGTCAAAGAAACCAAGTAGAGTCATACTCTAGAGATCTTCGTGAATCATCTGATTTAGTTTATAGAAAGGAAAATCCACTCATCCCACAGCTAAACTCACCTTTGTTCTGTTTTTTTATAATGCCGTTTGTTTTAATAATACCTACTTTGATTTTAAGCCTAATTATTGGAGGAAGCGCTGCTTCTGCTCTATTCTACATAGCTTATTGGGGATCTATAATTAATTCTGTCGTTAGGATCTTTTCCACTAAATCTGAAAAAGAGGAAAATCAAAATATAGTCTCATCTAAAAGCCAAGCAGAACGAAGAATTACTGAATTAGAAAGGCAAAAAAATGAATTAGGAAGACAGCTAAGTGCTATAGAAAGTCAAATACGAGAGAATAAATGTATCTAGATTCAACTTTGAAGACAACTCTCGTCTGAAGCCTTGTGACATATACCAATTTAATTATGAATATTAATGTGTAAAATGACTTTCCCGATCGCCTTTCATCTCACCCATCAACCCAACCCCAAATCCATCAAAGACCGATATGGCAACTCACCAACTCGGTCAGTCATTGATCTGCAAAAACAATTTTTCCAATTATTCCTGCGAGAACCAATTACCCTCTCCCTCCGTTACATTTCCGATCCCAACGCCACACCAGATCAACGCCTCCAAATTTTCCTGCTAATCAATACAGAACTCAAACTCCAACCCGAACAAGAACAACTAAAGCGCCGTCTCCTATCAGCAATCGAATGGAGCGATTTTTATCAAATCTATCCATTTCAAGAGATAGAACTAAACACCCATCAATTCCCAACTCTCCAAAAACTAGATTGGGTTAACGCCCTAGTGGAAATCCCAAAAGCTGAAACCATCAGCCCCAAAGGATATTACCTACCACGTCTATTTCCAGAAAACCAAGATCATGACATGGTGAAAATCTGCGAACAGCTAAGTCGCATCCGTTCCGAACGCTTCTTACTAGAAATCACACTGCAACCCCACAACAATCCATCAGAAAGCCAAAAAGCTCTAGAGGCAATAGAAACTCTGCTCAAAGCCCAGTATAAATCAGGTAATTCCGCCAAAGATGCCATCCTAGAAACAGTGATTAAAAGCGCTCAAAATCACCAAAACAACTACAGTCATCAACCCCTATTTACCTACAACATCAAACTCCTAGCCGAACAAGAACATAGCCTATCCAACCTCGCAATCACATGGCTACAAAACGCTACAAATAGCGACTATGCCAACCTCTATCACAATCTGCCAACTATCAAACGCGGCAGCCCCGAATTTCAAAAAAGTTTGCAAGCCACCCGCGATGTCCGCATTTCACCGCAAAGTTCTCAACATTCCCCAGCCCTACAAACTTGGCAACAACAATTTGGCAGTCAAAGTATCTCTAAAATATTTGGCTCCAAACCCATGTTTGGCGATGGCTCCACATCCTACTCTAACCCCACCCCACCACCACAAAGCCCTCAGTCACTTCTCAATCCCGCAAATTCAAGCAGCTTAGTTTCACCAATGGCAAGCCAAGGCTGGAATCGTCCTCAACAATCCGCCGTAACCATGCAAGACCTCTTGCTCCTGCGCCATCTCGTCACCCTAGATGAAGTCAGCAGTTTCTTGCGAGTCATCATACCCGACAGACATATCGAAGGCATGGCAATAGCAGAAATCGCTAACTCTACACCTAATAATTTCCCAGACATTCTCCCAATTAAAGATGTAATCAGTCGTTTTGGACATCATATTACGGAAGACACCTATGTTGCAGGAGTCGATTGCAACGATGCTCCTTGTATCTCAGACTTTGACAAACTTGCCCATCGTCTTGTCGGCGGGATGAATGGAACAGGTAAAACAAACTATATCCTTTCTGTTGTTTATCAGTTTCTTCATGCAAATCCTGAAAGGGAAGTATTCATGATTGATTTTCAGGCAGGGCTTCACTATGAATTTACCATCAAAAAACGTAAAAACGTAGAAATGGTAACTACTTTTGAAGACTGCGACAAGCTCCTTAAAACAATGCTAGAAAAACACTCGCAGAGAAGGCAAGAAATGATAGACAACAAATGTAGAGGACGTAAAGAACTTTTTGAAAAGACAGGTATTAAGCAAGATAGAGTTTTACTAATCATTGACGAGGCATTTTATATCAAGAATGCAGATCGTGATTACAAAAAAAGCATTGAAGCTAATCTAAACACAATCGCAGCACAGGCTCGCGTGACTGGCATTCATCTTCTTTACAGTACCCAAACCCCAACGTCAGAGGTTATTGATTCTCAAACCTTAAACAACATAGGTGAAAGAGTATTACTTGCTATTGAATCTGCTTCTGATAGCCGAAGAATTATTGGCACAGATGAAGCCTATGAACTTCCATTAGTTCCAAAAGGAAGAGCCTTATTTAGGGGGATAGATCGTTTGCCAATTCAGATCGCTACACCTTTTGTCCCTGATGAAGTGTGGTAAAATTTGAATCATATAAATCTATTAAGAAAAATTTATGTCTAGTTTTAGTAATGCTTATGATGGCGTTGAAGAATTCAATGAAATCATGAAAAAAGTTGTCGATTTGGTTGAAGAAGCAAAATCAAGAATTCAATCAATTGATGATGTTGGTTTTGGTGAAGCATCAACGAAGGTAAAGGCGATCAATGAAATTTGCGCCTCTGCCAAAAAACAGTTAGACGAAGCGGCGGATACAGCAGAAGGGATTTTGAAATTATTGGGACACAGATAAATTATGTTGCTTCCTGCCAATACCGCGATCGCAGAAGAAAAACTGACAAAATATCTGCTAGTGCTGTTACCTAAAGACGATAAATCACAATTTCTTGAGAAAGCAGGATATACATTAGAAAATTGGCAACAGTTAGAAGTAGATCTGCGATCGCAGGTTTTAACCAAACCCGCAAAATTTGTAGAAGAATCATCCTATGGAAGTAAATATAGAATCGATACAGTTTTAAAAGGAGTTAATGGCATAGAGCTTGAAATTATTACCATTTGGATGTTGAGAGATCAGCAAGCAAAGTTTGTCACCTTAGTTCCTAGTCGTTCTAGCAAGCAGGAATAAATATATGAAACCCAAATTCCCTTTGTTTTCTGAAGTTGTCTTATTACAAGATATTCCAACCTACCACTTGAAGCGTGGTTCAGTTGCTACTGTTGTCGAACATTACCCTATGAACGAATTACAACAAGATGGCTATAGTCTCGAAGGTTTTGATGTTCCGAATGTGACAGTTGAAGTCGCTGAATCTCAAATTATTTCTGTTGAGCAATGGCAAAAAGAGATGGAAATATTAGAAAAACTACATCGATTAAGCGTTGTAAAACTAACTTATTTAGATACATACATTGAGAAATTACTAAGCGAAGAAACTAGCGAACAGTTACAAGCCTCTTAATCCAATTATTTTCTAGGACAAAGTTTAATGACTGTTTACGATAATCAAGTCTCGTTGCTTTCAGAAATTAACTCCACCTTGTCAGTATTAGACCAAATAAAATCTCTGTCAAACATATTAAGCGACACCAATTTTGACGGCTGTGACGAAGAAGATGAAGATGAAAACAGCAATGATGAAACTGAAGAAGCGAAAACTTTATTGTGTGAGATTTTAGAATTATGTGATGAAGCTAACGAGCATTTAAAAGCAAGCCAACAACATTCTGAAATGATCAGAGCGATGTTGGGAGTCAACAATCTTTTCTTATCTGCGATATCTATGGGATTACCACCAAATGTTGCCTTGAATATTTCAGAAATCCCCTCTGATACTTGGCTAATCAGAAATATCATTACAGAACTAAAAACAATTGGTGTTGATATTGCAGACTTAGATCTTAAAAAAGCCAAACAACAACTTAGCAATGTATGGATTACTACGGCTTTAGGCGATCAAGGAGAGCTAGAAGTTCTCAAATCTTTACTTGATGAAGGGCATGACATGGAAAAAATTGCAATTAAGCCTCACTTAGACAAATATCGCCCTGATTTTTATATAGAAGATGCTTCATTAATCTGTGATTCTAAAGCTTACAAGAACATTTATAGTGTCAGTGATTTGCGAAAAGTTGTGCAGACTTATTCCGAGCTTTTACCAAATGGCGGTGAAGTTCGGCTTTACTTTCCTAAAGATACTTATGAGCGATCAGCAAAAAATTTGTTAGCAAAACTAGAAGACCAAAACTTAAATGGAGTGAAAGTTTCTGTATTACCCATGAATAAAACTCACTCTGAGTTAGGTGCTAATACTAAGTTTTTTTATGACTATTTATCTTCTATATAGTTTCTAAGTTACAAATTAAAAAATCAAATTGCCAAGATATTTTTCACGAACTAGCAGAATATAGGCGATTATTAAGGAGACTTTCAGATCGAAGTAGAAGTGACTGTTAACACACAAGGACAACCCTATCCATCTGTCATTGATCCGCGCAATGGCAAACCTATCCATTTCCCTCAAGGCAATCTAGCCAAAATACCCAAAGAATAAAGAGTCGCTTGGGGAAGACAAGAACGCGGTCAATATATATCAGAGTGGATAGACCGAAAATATCCCGTACCCGAAGGCGGATGGGCAAGCTATGATATTCATCATATCCACCCTAGAGAGTTAGGCGGCAATAACGACTTTGATAATCTTGTGCCAGTACTGCGTGAAGTGCATCAAAGTGAATTTAACGAATTTTGGCGTAATTGGTAGGAGTTTATTATGCAGACACAAGCTAAGTCTAAAATTGACGCAATATTAAGCAAGATCGAGCAACTAGGAACTATTGAACTAGCTGATACTGCGATCGCCATGCCCCTTAACTCAGAAATTGCACCGCCTATTCAAAGATCATCACAAACCCTAGAGACTAGACTAAATATCTCTTTGCCAGAAGATCTTCAAGAACTATGGCAAAAATGTAACGGATTGCGCCTATTTGAAGACAATACTTATGGACAATCAGGACTAATCATTTGGTCTCCGCAAAAAATTTTAGAAAAACAGCAAACTTTGAGACGACACTCTAATGAGTTTGAATCTGAAGATCTAATTATTGGCGAGTTTCTTGGTGATTCCGATTTGCTGGTTGTGAGGTGCAACCCAAATTCTACTGATTTTGGACAAATTATCATTGCTCTTCCCATCGATCATCGAGAAGATTGGTATTATTTGCCATACTCATTACCAGAATTTTTACAAAGATTTATTACTAATCAAGGCGAGAAATTTTGGGAAGGTTAAAAATAAAACTTGGCTGATATTTTTGACGAACTAGCAGAATATAGGCGATCGCAAATTTTGTTAGAGATTGAGGGATGTGGCGATCGCGCTAATTTTAAAGTTGTAAAATAAGAGCTAGTTTATCCAGCAAGTAAATCATGATTGCAGTAACACAATCTAACTACATGACTCCAGAGAAATATCTCGAAATGGAGGAAAAGAGCGATGTTAAACATGAATATATTGATGGATATGTTTATGCAATGGCTGGAGCAAACGATCCTCACGTCACGATCGCGTTAAACACGGCATTTATCATCCGCAACCATTTACGAGGATCGGGTTGCCGAGTCTATATGTCCGACATGAAAGCTCGTATAGATTCATTAAAACGGTTTTATTATCCCGATGTAATGGTGACTTGTGATTCTAGAGATGCTGAAACCACAAACCATAAACGGTTCCCGAAACTAATCATTGAAGTTCTCTCAAGTTCCACTGAAGCCTTTGACCGAGGTGATAAGTTTACTGACTATCAACAACTCGAAAGCCTAGAAGAATATGTCCTAATTAGTGCTAAACGTCAACGCATTGAATGTTTTAGAAAAGAAGGAGAGCGCTGGTTTTTACAAACATACTCCCCCGATCAAGACAACTTTCGATTATCGAGCATCAATTTTGAGGGCAAGTTTATAGATCTTTATGAAGATGTTAGCTTTTAAAAAATGGCATCAAATTCAACTTGCTTTATGACAATGTTTATTTCGTTAAATTTTTTGTTAGAGATTGAGAAATGTGGCGATCACCCCTAAATTCATCATTCACTAAGAAATAAACTTGGCTGATATTTTTGACGAACTAGCAGAATATAGGCGATCGCCTGTTGCACACTTATATAATCATTGCTTATTCGTACGATCGTTTTCCCTGCCAGATATTCATGTTGTCAGTCTAGGAAAATCACACAAATATTCAGCAGCAAATCAATTAAGATTCAGTCTTGTGACATAGATAACGTTTAGAATGTTCGGTAGTGTCCACAATAAGTATCTGAACAGTGGACAGTAAACAAGTATTTAGAAGATATGGCAATAAAGCAAGCAGCGATTTTGGTCTTGGCGGATGGTACTTGTTACCGTGGCTATGCGTTTGGCGCATCAGGAACCGCGATCGGTGAAGTGGTATTTAATACAGGTATGACTGGCTACCAAGAGGTTATGACCGATCCCAGCTACCGAGGTCAAATTGTAACTTTTACTTGTCCTGAACTCGGCAATACAGGCGTAACCCCCGAAGATGACGAGTCCGATCGCCCACAAGTGCGCGGTGTGATTGCTCGAAACATTACCGCCGTTCCTAGCAATTGGCGATCGCGTCAGTCTTTACCCGACTATCTCAAGGCTCATAATGTGGTTGGCATTGCAGGAATTGACACCCGCGCGCTTACTCGTAAGCTGCGATCGCTTGGGGCAATGAATGGTGGCATCTCTACGGAAATTCTCGATCCTGACGTATTACTTGCCAAGGTGAAATCCGCTCCTTCGATGCAAGGTCAAAACCTAGCTCAAGAAGCTTCCACCAAGAGCATTTATGAATGGACGGAGAAAACTTTACCTGAATGGGAATTTATCGAGCCATCAAAGTTAACAGGTGAAGCGCTAACAGTTGTAGCGATCGATTTTGGTGTAAAGCGTAATATCCTGCGTCGCTTAGCCAGTTACGGTTGTCGCGTGATTGTTGTTCCCGCCGATACCCCAGCCGAAAAAATACTCGCTTACAACCCTGATGGCATTTTTCTATCTAATGGACCTGGTGATCCCGCAGCGGTTATCCAAGGCATTGAAACTGCCAAAGCTCTATTAGATGGCAATAAGCCCATGTTTGGGATTTGTTTAGGGCATCAAATTTTGGGCTTATCGATGGGTGGTGACACTTTCAAACTGAAGTTTGGACATCGTGGACTCAATCAACCTACTCAAAACCAAGCCAAAAATGCCGATCGCCGCGTTGAAATCACTAGTCAAAATCACGGTTTTGCGCTTACAGGTGAATCGTTTGATCAGTCTGTTGCAAATTTGACCCATATCAATCTCAACGATCGCACTGTCGCAGGGTTAGAACATAAAACTTTACCAATTTTTTCAGTGCAGTATCATCCTGAAGCTAGTCCAGGACCACATGATGCTGATTATCTGTTTGAGCGATTTATAAACTCAATGCGCGAACATCAGAAAGTCGCTGTCTAGAATCGTCCTCACTCCAACCCCTCTTCATAGAGAAGAGGGGCTAAAAACCCAATTACAACAATTATGCCAATCCCAGTAGAAAAACTTCCCCTTGACTCTGAAGGACTTTTGAGACTCTTACGCCATAAAGAAGGAACATGGGTGCAGTGGGGAATTGCCTGTCAAATGTTACAAAAAATGGGAGAGAATTCTCTCGCTATTTTTGAAAATACAGGATTTGAGCCAATTCAACAAAATCAGATTGTCGTTGCTTCACAGGTATACGCTAGTCTAAAGGCAGGCAATGCGGCAGATATTGTACTCGCGCATTTTGAGCAGAAGGGAAGCGACATTCTCAATGAGCTGCGCGTACTTAATCAATCAGAAAGAGTGGCGATGGCGACTTTCGCTCTCGAAAAGAATCTTGATGTCTTGGAAGCTAAAGATGTCGTAAAAGCAATTAAGGAAGCCTCTAATGTGGCGAACTTACCTGAAGGGTTTACTCGCCATCCAGGAGATGCAGTGGTGTTACAAGTTCTCAAAGCATCACAAGGCAAGTTAGATCCCCAAGAACGGACGAGATTAATCGCGCGCGGATTGCGTTTTGCTCATAGCGATCGCGCTAGGGCGTCGATCGAGCGCCTGCTCACCGATATGTCAGCACCTGCAAAGAAGAAAGCGCCTAACCTGCCCAACTTCCGTTACGATGCTGAAGATAGTATTCCTCGCATCTTACCTGTAGTTGGGAGTTTGCCGATATCCATTGATGCATTTAAGACTGTTCCCATGGTTGATGAATTAGCTCCATTTGGGATTGTACGCTTTTCTGGAGAGTGTGCATGGGCAACTCTGCCTGGCTGGTTTGTCGTCCATGCCGCCCAAGATGGCGTAGTAGTTCTCTGTAATACAGATACATTGAGAGCCGCGATCGCTGAAGCTGAAGTTCTTAGTTCAATTAACGATCGCCCTGAAGATATCTTGGTATTAGTTGATCGTTCTCAACGTGATTGGGATGAAAATAGTTATTTTGCGATCGCAGATGAAGACAGCAATCTCAAGTTTGCATGGTTTGAGTCTAAGCCAGATGTAAAACTATTAGGCAAAATCACTTTAACCTTACGACCCAAACGCTTCTTTGACGAAGCCGCATCTCAAGACCGATGGCAGTTTGAGGAATAAACTTTTTATGAATTAGAGGATTCATAATGTCATACAGCGATTTTGATTTAAAAAAGTTAAACAAAATCTTGGAATCAATTTAATAGGACTTACGCAAATCAACCAAGAACTAAAGTTCTTGGCTCAAAGCTCAAGTCAGTTAAAACTGACTAAAAAAAGCCTCAAATCAACCTGTTTCAACAGGTTTAAGCTTTTAGCCCGCAATTTATTGCAGGGCAAGT
>JBBRMK010000040.1:0-39609 GCA_038230875.1 Pseudanabaenales cyanobacterium | reverse complement strand
CTCAATTATCCCCAACAAACGCTGAATCAAAAAAGGCTGTCCCCCCGTCCAACATACCGCCGCCGCCAAATAATCTCGCGGATTCGTCACCTTACGCGCCAAACCCTGCATCAAAGGCAAAGCCTCCTCAAAAGTAAACCCCGACATCTCCACCGCATAGCCAATATTAAACGCCGAAGTATTATGACTCTGGATCAAATCCGTCGGTGTCGCCACACCCAAAAACGAAAAAGTAAGGCGATTATATTCGGGCTTAGTCGGACGATCCTCAAATAGCGATCGCACTAAACCAAAGAAATCATCCATGCCAAACTTGAGACTCAACAGGCGATCGATCTCTTCCACAAAAATCACAATCTGCGTATCAACTTCCCGCAATACCACCTCAATAAACTCCGCAAAACGCTGCACAGGCGACAGCATCTCCCGTTCTTTAATCCAACTCCGCAGATCAAATTTGCCCTTCAAATTCAAATCCCCCACCAAACTCCTGATCGCACTGGCGTACCACTGCTCGCAAGTCACCTCCACCCCAATTTTTTGCGGATCGATCGTCGCGCAGACAATCCCCTCAGCTTGCAACTTGTGCGTCACCCGCACCCGCAAACTCGATTTCCCCATCTGCCGACAGTTAAACACGTAGCAATATTTCGACTCTTTGAGCAAATTGTAATATTCGCGATCGCATTGTCGCTCTACATAGCTCGGCGCATCCGCAGGGAGGCTACCACCAACTTGATAATTAAAATTAGTCATTATTCAAGATCTCCATAGCGATCGCGATAGCGCTGCAACAAAGTTTCAGCCTCTAGTTTTGCTGCTTCAGCCTCTTGTTTCGCCTGACGTTCTCGCGTCACCTGCTCAGCAAGCTCTTCAGGAAAAGGCAACTTTTCGCCATTATCAAGGCGATGCAGCGCAATTTTTTTGTTTTCTACCGACAGTCGCAAGCCTAACTCTTGGCTAACTCCATCTGCGATCGGCACATATTCATCACCCTTCTCATAACTATTGAGACGATAGCCCTGCAACTGTCCATCTAACCACTCATCTTTAGGATCGAACAGCCAATATTCCTTCACTCCCATCTGGGCATAAAGATCGCGCTTAAAGCCAGTATCAACAAACTGCGTACTCTTGGAGGTCATTTCAAAAACCACCACAGGCACTTGTCCCTCTTCCCAAATTTTGTAATTGTCCCGACCACCAGCCGCCACATCAAAAATCACCATCACATCAGGAGCCACCCGCATTCTCGGCATCCCTTGCGAATAATAAAGAAACTGATTGCCTAACACCGTCGCCTGTCGTCCCGTCAAATATTGCCGCAACATTTCTAGTAATACAGCGATCGCATAAAAATGGTCGTAGGTTTCCGCCACTGGTTCACCATCGCTAGAGGGATATTCGATCACTGGCGCTGTAGTTGTGTTTAAAATTGCGCTTAAAATTGGGACTGCAATTACCATTGTGTATTCATCCACATACGAAAATCACTGAATTAATTATGTCCGACTTTTCGCCTCGATATACAAAATTCATAACGTTAGTTAAAGTGGCGGGTGATTTCCTGTGGCATGGAGGATAAAGCGAAGATTGACCAGTCCCTCACGATTGAGCTTAAGGTGATTTCTAGCAAAGAATTTACCCCACCCTAGCCCTCCCCTTGCAAAGGGGAGGGAACAAGATTTCCGATCTTCCCCCTTTCCAAGGGGGAACTAAAGGGGGTAAGTCCGACCTACAAGTTTGCAGGGTATTTTCTTTCTTGGAAACTTCCTAAGAGCTTCAACAGTTGCTCTACCCGTTGAGGTTAAGCCGATTATTTTGCTATAGTCCTCATCCCAAGTAAAGTGATTTTCCCATTTTTGTTGTCGGGGATGGTAGAGATTCGTAACTTCAAGAGTTATAGGATCGACATCTTGAATTTTAGTGTATTTGAAGTTGTTGCATCCTTGACAAGCAAGAGCAAGATTATCGTCTGTCGTCGTACCATTTTTACTGGTTGGGATAATGTGTTCGATTGAAAGACTTTGTGTAGCAAAAATTTTTTGACTTTGGCAATATTCACAACATCCTCTAGCTCTTTCGGTGATGATTCGCCTTAATTGGCTGCTAACAGGTTTGGCTGTCATAGAGCTTTAGGCTGAAGTTGAAATTCTTGGATCAGCGAAGTTAGGGATATGTGACGAAGTTTTGCTAGTTCCACTAAATTTTCGAGCCGTTTTGCTTCGATCTCTTCAATGCGATCGCCTAAACCCAGTAATTCATGATATTCTTCATCTGTAAGCGTGTTATCCTGCCGTTTGCTAATGAGAAAGTCATAACGCTCTTGCAATTGAAGAGGAATACATTGACTGATTTTCTGGAAGAGCAGAGATTGATCTATCGGCAAGTTCAGAATTTTGCGTCTAGTTTGAACGCGCATTGCTTGATTAACTAGCTGTTCTAGCTCGCTTGGGTCTAACTGCTCTAAGGTTTGGATGAGTTGCTCAAAAGGAAGTTGAGCTTCAACTTTAATCTGAATCATTTTTCTTCTCCCTTATTATCAAATCGCTAATTGAGCCAGATGTTTTAAGATACTAACCACCGTGTATAGATCGTTACCGCGCTTAATTGAGAACAAATCCGATTCGGCATAGCTTAGATTATCCTGTTGCTGAAGTTTTAGAAAGATAAACTCGCTGCCATTGGTAACTAGTCCGAATACAGGGCGCTCTAGATGAGGATTTGCCATCATATAGGTCAATGCTTGTGGAATACCCACCTCAACCGAATAAGCCGCTCTCTTTGCCTCGATTACCACTACCCAAAACGGGGGCTTAAATACCAGAACATCAATTCGCCCTTGAATTGTAATATTTTCTTCTTGCGAAAGAATCGTTACTGATTGCTCAGCCTTGAGATAAAACGGAGAGCGATAAAAACCTGCCAACTTGAGAATTGGTGACAGTACCACCATTTTCACAATTGGCTCCAATAGAGAATGCTTGGCTAGATGTAGGTAATCAGCTTTCAGATCGTCTAGGGTTAATTTTTCATTTTCATTCAATTGGGATAAGTTGTCCCGCCATTCTCCAAAGAACTCGCGATCGCGTGATTGTTCGAGTCTGAAAAGTTCTTCCAACTTAGCTAGATCGATTTCCGTTGCTTGCAATGTTTTGGACATTTTGGGGACTCCTATCTTAGGTCTGATTTTATCTCTTAATTACTGATGTTACGTGGAAAGAAAATGCACCTCATCCCCCAAACCCTTCTCCTTGCAAGGAGAAGAGGAGCCAGAGCTTTTTCTTGTTCCCCTCTCCTTTGCAAGGAGAGGGGCTAGGGGTGAGGTTTTTATAAGCTTCCACGTAACATCAGTTAATTATTTAACCGATCGCGAAAATAGCGGCGATATAATTGATTACGAATTTTCACACCGTGATCTGTGCGTAATACTAAACCCATACTGTCCAATTTTGCCGTAGTGGCAAGATCGAAGCGCAGAGGTTGTGGTGAATCAACCAGCGATCGCAAAACTTCATTGAGATGTTCGTCTTTTTCGACTTGTGCTAAACGAGTGGTGAGATGCTTACCAAATAGCCCTACTTCCGTTGCAGCATTTTGGATAATTTGCTGAATAGAATTTGTACCACTAGCCAAATTGTAGAGAGCAATCCGCATGAGATAGGGATGCCCACCCATCAAATCAAATATAGGTTCTATTTGTGACTCTGAGAGTCCATGCATTGCGGCAAGCTGCTGAACTTGCATGGGAGTGAATTCATCTAAGTCGATTGGCGTACCCACATTAAAAGGAGACTGGTTAATATCTTTTGTGGAAAAAGATTCCATCGAATAGGCAAGTACTAGCCGCAATTTGCCCCATGTCTGGTCATGCTTGCCTTGCTCATGCCAACCACGCAATAAGCCGCAAAAATCAACCTCGATCGCTTCATGTAAAAAAATACGATCTAGATTTTCGATCGCAATTACCAATGGGCGATCGTCAACCAGCAAATACTCAGCAAAAAATTCTTCGCAGTTGCTATTTGCACCATATATTTCATCCCAATCATCGCTCGGCTTTGCCTTTACGCCCAAGTCTCGCCCAATCACGGCACAGAACCATTGCAAAAAGCGATCCATATTCTCAAAAAACTTGCGATCACATTTTTGCAAATCAATCCATGTCGTGCGATTGCCCAAGCGCCGCGCCTCTTCCAAGACTCGGACTAATAGCGAAGATTTACCCATGCGATCTGGTGACTTTAATCGCAGTAAAGCATGGGGTCTGGCGATCGCTTGATAGGATTGCTCCTGCTGAGGTGATCGGCTGACATAAAATTCGGAGCCAATTCTCACTGTGCCTTCGGGTTCTTCGAGCGTGATATTTGTTAGTAAAGTTTGAGTCGCTAAGTGATCGCATCTTTCCAACAGCACAGGCGTTTGCGCCTCAGGAATATTTTTGAGCGCAATCTGATTTTTACCCAAATCAAAGGACTCTTTAACCGACTTGCCCTCAAACAATGCCCCATAAAATCCCTTAGCAAACTCGATCGCCGCCAGATCACCGATCGCAATATTCATCCCCAATACATATGGCACATATTTTGCGATCGCCTCTGCTTGCACCTGCGAGAAACAAGCATTCAGCACCACGCAGTCAATGCCATTTTGCAAAATCCGAAATAATTCCGCTAATGGTTCATTGCCAACCAGTTGCCACTCCCCCGCATCATTTTCCAAGACTAAGCCATTAGCCCCCGCCCCATGTCCTGAGAAATGCACCACACGCGGCACTTCCTGTATCAAGATCGGCTGCAAGTCATCAATCCGCACTGAGCCTTTAGCCACGATCGCAAATTGATCGCGCAAACTTGACTTTTGAAGGCATTCTTCAATTTCCCGAAACTCTGCCTCGACCCGCAAGCGATCGGTATTCGTCGGATTAGCAGACAGCAACAATACTTTTTTCTTGTCCATCTTGCGATCGGGCTTGGGGTATTACAAGCATTAGAATAGCTTTGAATATTGTATTGCGCTACTCATGGGAATTATTACCAAACGTTCATCTAAAAAAATTCGAGCTAATGAGATCCTGATCAGGATCAAACGGCTCTATCCAGACGCAGTTTGTTCCCTTGATTACGAGACACCTGTGCAGCTTTTGGTTGCGGTGATTCTCTCGGCCCAATGCACCGATGAGCGGGTGAATATGGTCACCCCCAAACTATTTGCGCGATATCCCGATGCGATCGCTTTAAGCAATGCTGATCTTGATGAACTAATGGAATTAGTCCACTCAACAGGATTTTTTCGCAATAAATCCAAAAACATTAGAGGCGCGTGCGAAATGATCATGCGTGACTTTGGGGGCAAAGTGCCAAATGTGATGGAACATCTACTCAAGTTACCTGGCGTAGCGAGAAAAACCGCCAATGTGGTTCTTGCTCATGCTTATGGCATTAATGCAGGAGTGACCGTAGACACTCATGTAAAAAGGTTGACTAAAAGACTTGGACTGACTAAATATGAAGAGCCGCTCAAGGTTGAGCGCGATTTAATGGGACTTTTGCCCCAACGCGACTGGGAAAACTGGTCAATTCGGCTTATCTATCACGGTCGGGCTGTGTGTAATGCGCGTAAACCTGCTTGCGATCGCTGCCAGCTTGCCGATTTGTGTCCGTCCGCCCAGATCTCTTGACAATCTGTGAAGTTTTCTAAAGATAACTATCTTTTATGCGGTGACATCAGCGCTTACTCTCTAAAATAAAGACAAAATTCTTCTTGCAATCTTTACTTATTTAAGAAATATGACAGATTTTGTAAAGCCTTTCCAAAACGATCCCCAGATTGGGCATTTATCTACACCAATCAGCGCTTCTCCGATTGTTAAAGCATTTATCGGTAATTTACCCGCTTACCGCAAAGGCTTGTCTCCTGGCCGTCGTGGTTTAGAAATCGGTATGGCTCATGGCTATTTTATATACGGACCTTTTGCATTGCTTGGTCCCCTGAGAAATACTGAAATTGCTAGTCTTGCTGGCTTGTTGGCAACGGTCTGTTCAATTGTTTTGTTAACACTTGGCTTATCGCTCTATGGTGAAACCGTTAGCACCAAAATTGTCACTAGTACTCCGCTTGAAGTTCCTGTTGAGCTAGAAACTTCTTCTGGTTGGAGCGAATTTGCTGGCAGTTTCTTAATTGGTGGTGCTGGTGGTGCTGCATTTGCCTATTTCCTCAATTCTGTAGCGCCAATGCAAAAAATCGCTGGTCTACTCTGGAATTAAAACTAGGCTCTGTATTGCCGAACTCAATGCAAAGCATCAATTTATCTCTTAACTATAAGGAAAACTATAATCATGACTGGATACTACGCGGCTGCATATTTACCTTATATTCTTGTACCTCTCATTGGGTTGATCTTACCGATCGCGACAATGGGTTTACTTAACAACTACATTGAGAATCCTATTGAAGAATAAACTCTTTCTCAGATTTTTCTTTAAGTAAGATTTTTCTGTGAAATTTTTCTCAACACATTCCTTAAAAAGCCGAGGCGATCGCCTCGGCTTTTTAATTAGTTCTCTTGATTAATTCTCTTAGCGATCACCAAAGCTAAGATTAACAAATTATCTTTGTACAAAATTTATGTCGTTTCTGCGTTCATCAATATTTACAGTATTTGCAGTAGTGGCATTTACAGTAATGGCGATCGCCTTGTTGCTCGCTTCGCCTCTCAATGCCCAAGCGTCATCACTATCATTTAGCCATGGTCAATTAAAAGGGCGAGACTTTTCAGGACAGTCACTTTTTGGCTCAGGGTTTGCCAATGCCAATATGGAGGAGGCAAACTTTGAAAATGCGGATGTACGCGGAGCTGTATTTAGCGCCTCAATTTTGCGAAATGCAAATCTTAAAGGAGCAGACTTTTCGGGGGGATTGCTTGATCAAGCTGATTTTGCTAAAGCCGATCTACGCGATGCTTTACTAGTCGAGACGATCCTTTTACGCAGCACGTTTGATTTTGTAAATATTGACGGCGCAGATTTCACCGACGCGATCATGGATGGTGGACAGCGCAAATGGTTATGTACTAAAGCTAAAGGTACCAACTCGAAAACAGGTGTAGATACTAGAGCATCTTTAGAATGTGATTAAAAAAAGAATGTGATTAAAAAAGCCGCCCGATTGGATGGCTTCTTAAGGTGAATTTAATTGTGTATCGGGTCTAGGATGAAACCCATAGTTATTTTAGAGGGTCGCAGGGCGAAGCCCCACTTCGGTTTTCTTCTGCGTCCATGTTGAAAACTTCGGTTTTCAACATGGACGCAGTATAGTTTTAACTTATGTAAGTTTGCTGATTAAAAGTGTGAGCGCTACTAAAAATCCCCCAGTTAGGTAAAAAGCCCTCACCACATGTAACTCATGCCAACCGCTTAACTCTAAATGATGGTGAAACGGAGCCATCTTGAACAGGCGCTTACCTATACCAGTTTCATCTTTAGTTGACTTGTAATAAGTTACCTGTACGATCACCGAGATCGATTCCCAGATAAAGATGGCGCCAATAATTGCAAAAGCCCAGAGCAAGTTCCCCAGAATCGCCGTAGATGCTAAAGCCCCTCCTAAAGCAAGCGATCCCGTATCACCCATGAATACACGTGCAGGGTAACGATTATGCCAAAGAAAGCCTAAATAGCTACCACTGAGACACATGCAGAAAATCGATAATTCTTTATTTTGAGGAAATAGTAATAAACCCATCCCAAATAAAGCGATCGCCCCAGTTCCACCGGCTAAACCATCCAAGCCATCAGTAAGGTTGGTAGCGTTGCTACTGCCAAGGAATACAAATAATGCGAGTGGAAAAAACAATAATCCCAGCGGGATCACGAAATTTAGAGGCAGATTAATCGTAGAGATTGCTTGCCAGTTTTGAGTTAAAGCGAGCCATCCGCAAAAACAAGCAGCGAAAAATGTTTGGAGTAAAAGTTTTGAACGAGGAGACAATCCTTTGTTAGAGTGACGCCGCAAAATTTTCCAGTCGTCTAACCAACCGATAAAAGCAAATGAGAGAGTTAGCAGGCTACTTGCCACTACTTTGTCATTAAAGCCCGACCATACCAAAGCGAGCATAATTCCCACAGGTATAATAAATATCCCCCCCATCGTCGGCGTACCTTGCTTTTTAAGGTGAGCTTGCGGCCCATCTTCACGGATGATCTGTCCTGCTTTTAAACGACTAAGCATTGGTACGGCAAAAGTTCCTAGTAAAGCAACGCTAGCACTCCCAAAAGTAAATGGAAGCAAAAGAGTCGAACTTACATTCGGATTTAAGAAAATATCGACACCAACAATTAAACTTATTAAACTGATTGCTAACCCAAGTGCTAGGCTACTCCCTGTCGGAAATTTTGCTTTCCTAACTCTTACACCAGTATCAACCATGACCACTCCTCACACCCACAATAACCACCAATTTCCTTTGAGATCACAAACTTTTTTGCAGCCTTGTAGTTAATAGTTAAAAACTATCCGAATCTACGCTCTTAGATACCAAATAATGGTCGTGTTTGTCTATAGTACGTTCATTGTATTTTGCTAATTTTGAAATTTTGCGACTTAATCTTTTAGATTTCCTTATATTATTTACTTGCCCTTTAAATTGCCGATGACGAGTAAGAACTCTCGACAGATTGCTTTAGAAGCTCTTCGCCTAATCCAACGACGCAACGCTTATGCTGATGTGGCGTTAGACTGTACACTTTCACGAGCACGACAAGATGACACAATTCTCCCAGAAAGCGATCGCCGTCTGATCACTGAATTAGTTTATGGATGCACACGCCGCCAAAAAACCTTGGAAGCGGTTTTGCAGAACTTTTTACAAAAACCGATCGCAAAATTACCACCAGACTTATTAATAATCTTACAGATTGGTGTCTATCAACTACTTTTTCTTGATCGTATCAAGCCATCGGCAATCGTTCACACCACCGTGGAATTGGTTAAAGAAAACAATTTAAAAGGCTTATCTGGTTTTACTAATGGGGTAATGCGATCCATACTCAGAGCCAAAGAGAAGGAAAATATTCTTGCTAATATTACCGATTCTGCTAGTTTTTATAGCTTTCCTGAATGGTTAATTGAGCTATGGCAAAAAGAATTTGGGCAAGAAGCGATCGCCAATATTTGTAATTGGTTTAATCAAACACCGCATCTCGATTTACGGGTAAATCTTTTACATACAACTCGCGATCAGGTATTAGCCGCTTTTGCCGAAGCAGAAATTGATGCTGAGCCGATTCCTCATTTACCTGAAGGTATTCGAGTAGCGCAAGGGGCGGGCGATGTCAGCAAATTGCCGAAATTTAAAGAAGGTTGGTGGTCAGTGCAGGATGCTAGCGCTCAGTTAGTCACCTACTTACTTGATCCCCAGCCCAATGAGATTGTTATTGATGCCTGTGCTGCTCCTGGTGGTAAAACGACACATATTAGCGATCGCATGAACAACACAGGCAAAGTTTATGCCCTAGATCGCCTTGCTAATCGACTTAAAAAAGTTGAACAAAATACCGCACGATTGGGGATCACCAATGTACAGACCCTTGAAATCGATTGTCGCGAATTTGATGCAGATAAAGTATTAGCGGGGAAATGCGATCGCGTGTTGCTAGATGTACCTTGCTCTGGACTTGGTACATTGCACCGCCATGCTGATGCGCGTTGGCGACAAACACCTGAAGAACCTTATAAATTAGCAAAAACCCAAGTCGAAATTCTTGATCGTGCTACTGAATGGGTGAAACCTGAAGGTGTAATCGTTTACAGCACTTGTACATTGCATCCTGCTGAAAACGAAGAAGTGATTACGCAATTTTTAGAAAATCATTCTGATTGGAAAATTGTCCCGCCTGATGCCAGTAATCCTGCGGCTCATTTTGTAAGCGATCGAGGCTGGATTAAAGTCTTGCCCCATGAGCATGATATGGATGGCTTTTTTATGGTGAAGTTACAGAAAATATGATGTTAATCGGGCGATCTCTTACTTGGTTTAGTACAGATTTGGTTTCGTATTGACTTACTTTAAAATCTCATTAATTCATGAATAGTGATCTCCCCTCAAAATCAATCAAACAGCGATCGCCATTAAAGAACAAATCCCCACAGTTACCCGATGGACTTAGAGCTAAAATCTTTACGGGGCAAACTGTCTCGCCTTAAATTACTACCCGAAATCTTTTTCAAATTGATTAATTTTTTGTCTTGTACTCAGGGATTTTCTCAGATCGATCAGTACCAAAAACTGTAACAACCTGAAGAGAAGAAGCGCTTTTTTTTGTAATATTTCCAGTCCTTATAAGGTCTACATCAAGCCGCATTTGAAAGTCCTTTTCCTTTACACGCACCACTTCTACATCTAAAACCTCAACTTCACATTCATCATCGTGACAACTAATCACTAGAAACAGATCACCTAACATTTCATCATTTAGTTGTACGATTGCGCCTGTAGTTACCATAAATTTAGTATTTTTTATAAAATTCGCGTTATTGTATCTTAAATTGCATAGGGAAAATATTACAAAACTTATTTATGGCTATCTTCTTAATAATTTTTTGTTTGGTTGGGATTACTTGCTTACTAATTGCTATAAGTGCAAACAAAAATACAACCGTAGCATCATCATTTGATACATCGAAAAAGCTGATTGATTCTTCTAAACTAAATACTACATTCTCTTCAGCATCTCGATTAGATAGTGTAAATCCCTCTTCCATTCTATCAGGTAAGGTAAATTGGGACACATCAAAATTCAGAGAAGATGTTGTTAAAGTAGGTTATGTTGAATCTTATCAGAAGGGAATCGAAGTATATATAAGGGAAACATAAACATTCGGAAATCCTGAAGCTGCTTCCGAATATTTTGAAAATGCTTTTAAATGCCTTCAAAAAATTTCTGATAAATATAGTAACAATCCAGTTTTTTACTTTAATATGCTTGAGTGTGCTACAGGATTTAGTTTTAATATTGCTATTGAGAATGGGTATAAATTTTTTGAGCTAGCAGGGTATGGTGAGAATTTTAAATTTGAACAAATAGCAACTATGTTTGATACGTCTCGTAAGATGTATAAACTATTAATTGCTGTGTGCAACTTTGATGAAGCTCAGAAATTTGCTAGTAAAACAGCTTACATTGCAAACAAAATCTTAAAGCAAAACTATAACGAGCATTTAGAGCGCGAACGAGATATAGCAGCATATTTTCATGTTAATTTATTGAACGGCAACTACACCGTTCGGGAAAATATAGTAACTGGGTTTGATAGTCCAGAACCATGGGTTAAAACAGACTTTTTGAACAACCATTTTATAATGGGACAAATTCGAGATCACTATGCAAGAGGCTAAAGATTTTATTTTTTCAACACTCTTAATACGTTAAGAAGCTGTTTGAAAAGTTTTCTAGGATATCTACCTGTCATGATTGTAGCCAAAATAGGTAAAATCTTCCAATTCATTGCTATACAAAGCTTCTCAAGTTTTAGGAACTTTTCAAACAGTCTCTGAAACTTGAGAAGCTTTTTCATTAGTTGGATTAATGGACGATCATGATCTCAAAACTTTACAAAATAATGCGATCGCTTAAATGAAATTCGTACATATTTCGATTCTGATCTGAATCGAGATTGAGGCGATCGCTTAATTGGCATATAGTATATTTACACTTATTACACTTGATTCAAAAATCAGCCCATCTGAACATCAGCAATTTTTAATATGTATATGTTGAACGACCTACCAGATTCTGTCTTTGCGCCTGAGCCAGACACCCTACCAATACAACGCCTAGAGGCAATGCTAGAAAAAGCATATCCCAAGCTTGTCGGTCTGGACGGTGAAGAAATCATGTTGCCAGACTCCATATATCAAGCCCTTCGGCAAGTTATTCACATGATGGCATCGGGACAAGTTATATCCTTGGTTCCTTATAACTTGCATTTGAGTACGATTCAAGCCTCTGACTTGCTCAATGTTTCACGTCCTTATTTATATAAATTGTTAGATCAAGGCGGTATCCCCTATATCAAGGTGGGTACGCATCGCCGTATCCAGTTTCAAGATTTAATGCAGTACAAAAAACAGAGAGATGCTCAGCGTCATCAAGCTTTGAGTGAACTAACTGAATTTAGCCAAGAGTTGGGATTTTATACCCCAGAGGATGACCGCTTAACTGAGGCTATTTCACCAGCGTAATGAGTTTGCAATCGTCTCGATTTCCCGTTGTGCTTGACTCCTGTGTGCTTTATCCAATGTATCTGAGAGATACTTTACTTCGTGCTGCTGAGGCTGGGTTATATCGTGTGCATTGGTCACAAGAAATCTTAGACGGGGCGCTCCGAAATTTAGTAGCAAACCAGAAAATGCAGATCCAGCAAGTAAATCGGCTAGAAATGCAAATTAATATGGCTTTCCCCGATGCGATGGTCAATGTGACCGATCGCTTAATCCCTTGTATGGATAACCATGAAGGAGATCGCCATGTTTTAGCGGCGGCTTTGATTTCCAAAGCTCATGTAATTGTCACTGAAAATCTGAAGCACTTTCCCGCAGTAGTTCTGAGCCAATATCAAGTTGAAGCCCAAAGCTCCGATCAATTTTTGACGTATCTACATGATTTATTCCCTCAAGAGATTAGGCAAGTTCTCCAGACTCAGGCAAGTGATTTAAAAAAGCCATCCATGTCGGTTCCAGACTTACTCAATGTTTTAAAAACCTCTGTGCCAAACTTTGTGAGTAGGCTTAACTAAAAGCGATCGCCTACAAGGTTATCAAAAAAAATATTTCCTAACACTTTTGCGATGAAGCTTAACTACGCTATAATTACAAACCTATGCCTATAGGTTTTACTAAAAATATTAACGATACAAATAGGCGTAGGATGTAAACCGCACTAAGCTGTAAATAGCTACTGCTCTTACATTTCTGGGAGGAAATCCAGATAAATCCAAAACAGGAACAAGGAAAAATTTAGTTATGATCAATCGGGCAAAAACTGCTACTACTACCAATGTCGGCTTCACACATGAAGATTTTGCGAAACTCTTAGATAAGTACGATTATCACTTTAGCCCTGGCGACATTGTTGCAGGTACAGTATTCAGCATTGAGCCTAGGGGCGCACTTATTGACATTGGCGCAAAAACAGCAGCTTACATCCCGATTCAGGAAATGTCGATCAACCGAGTTGATCAGCCTGAAGAAGTTTTACAGAACAATGAAACCCGTGAGTTTTTCATTCTCGCTGATGAAAACGAAGATGGACAACTAACTCTTTCGATTCGTCGCATCGAGTACATGAGAGCGTGGGAGCGCGTGCGTCAGTTGCAAGCAGAAGACGCAACTGTGCGATCGCTTATTTTTGCTACTAACCGTGGTGGCGCACTGGTCAGAATTGAAGGCTTACGCGGATTTATTCCTGGTTCACACATCAGTACTCGCAAACCTAAAGAAGAATTGGTTGGCGAAGAGTTGCCACTCAAGTTCTTGGAAGTGGATGAAGACCGTAACCGTCTCGTCCTCAGCCATCGTCGTGCTCTCGTCGAGCGTAAGATGAACAAGCTCGAAGTTGGCGAAGTCGTGATCGGTGTGGTTCGTGGTATCAAACCATACGGTGCATTTATCGACATCGGCGGCGTGAGTGGGTTGCTCCACATCTCCGAAATCTCTCACGAGCATATCGAAACACCTCACAATGTCTTCAATGTAAATGACGAAGTGAAGGTGATGATCATCGATCTCGATGCTGAACGTGGCAGAATTTCCCTGTCTACCAAGCAGCTTGAAGCTGAACCAGGCGACATGGTGAAAGATCCACAACTTGTTTATGACAAGGCTGAAGAGATGGCTGCTAAATATCGTGAGCAGCTAAATGCTCCTCCTGCGGCAATGGAAATTGCCGTGGAAGCATCTGCTGAAGAAGATGAAGAGTACGAAGTTCCTGATGCGATGGAAGAAGCAGAGATTCCTGAAGAAGTTGTAGTTGAAGAATCTGTTGATGAAACAGAAGAAGAAGTTACATCCGAAGAAATTGTAGCAGAAGAAGTTACCGTTTAAGCTGCTCTGTTTTATCCCTTTTTAGAAAATGAGAGCTGTGCTAAGTGCAGCTCTTATTTTTTGCCTAAAAAATTGCAATTGCTTAATACTTACAATAAATTTAGGTTGCTTAGAACCCTTGGCTAAATGATCGTTACGAAAAGGTTTGGATAAAGTTTGAAAAAGCGTTTAGATGTTTTATTAGTTGATTTAGAGCTTGCACCTTCGAGAGAGCAGGCTCAAAAGTTCATTCGGGCTGGTTGGGTACAAGTCAATCAACAGGTGATTGATAAGGTTGGCACAGAAGTTAAAGATGATGCGGCGATTTTGGTGAAGCAGCGATCGCCTTTTGTATCGCGTGGTGGTGAAAAGCTAGCAGGGGCGATCGCAAAATTTGCAGTAGATTTACGCGATCGCACTTGTTTTGATGGTGGCATCTCGACAGGGGGATTTACGGACTGTATGCTCAAGCAGGGGGCAGTCAAGGTATATGGAATTGATGTCGGTTATGGACAGGTTGCGTGGGAGATTCGCAGCGATGAGCGAGTGGTTTTGCGAGAGCGTACTAACTTGCGTCATCTTACGCCCGATGATTTGTATGCGCATGACGATATCGTTCCCGATTTTGCAGTTTTAGATTTGTCGTTTATTTCGCTAACTAAAATTTTGCCCGCATTACGGGATTTATTGCGATCGCCTCGTGAAACTTTACTGCTAGTCAAGCCTCAATTTGAAGCAGGCAAAGGACAAGTTGGTAAAAATGGGATCGTACGGGAGCCAAAAATTAGAGCGGAAGCGATCGCGCAAGTTTTAGAATCGGCTCAAAGTCTCGGTTGGCAATTTCAAGGCTTAACACCTTCGCCAATTCAAGGGCGCACTGGTAATTATGAATATTGGCTATGGCTAAGCGAGCAAACTTCAGACATAATTGCTCCTAGTTTTGAGGAAATTCTTTCCATTGCAAATCCTTAATGAACTAGATAAAGGCTTCTCTACTCCCTTCCCACTATAGAAATAGACACACAAAACCAAGGATTAGCGTTGCGGCGCAAAGCGCCGCAACGTCTAATTTTTCACTGGGAAGAGAGTAAGCGAAACCTTTGTCAGATTTAAACTGTGGGAATCGGAAAAGTTACACCTTGCAGATAAGCATCAAAGTGCTTTTTGAAATATTGCCAAGATGTCATTTCTTCACCTTCAATTTTTTGTGCTGGTGCATCTTTAAATATGGGTACACGAGTTTTGATTTCTTTTTTGAGAATTGGAGGTAGCTCATTAAAATCTTTGACCTTCTTCCCACTGGCACTATAAATCAAATTTCCCTCACTCTGTCCCATTTTCATCCAAGGTAGCCATGGTCCCACGCGATTCCAAGCCAATACTAATTTAGAGACAGTTGTAGTTTTAGGATCTTCAAGATCGACAGTGGGAACTGCTAGTTTAAATAATTCGACAGCATTATAGATAGGGCGATCGCAGTATTCGGCAAATTTGGGATCGTCAGCGAGAGGATTAGGATATTGAGCAAATAGATCGAAAATAAAAGTTGTCGTATCGCCATCGACTTCGGCAGGAATATTACGGCGAAATGTGCCTTGAATTGGGCTGTTGGCGACATGAACTACGGGCAACATTTCCCCAGTCCAAGGGTTTTGCCAATGGCGTTGAATTTCGCCAGTTTCAGGATCAAGATATAAATTAATCTCGCGTGAAGTGAAATCCCATACTCCATCACCTCGATCAATGCATCGCCCTACATTCATACCGACGATTTTGAATAGTTTGCGCTTTGGCTCATCGGGCATAAATGAGTAGAGATAGCCGCTCCAAACTAAAAATGTTGGTGTTCCATCAGTTGAACATCTAGTTTTAACAAATTGCGTAGCCGAAAATTCTCTCGTTTCAGCAAACATTAATTTCTCGCTATTTTATAGATCTTGATCACTTATAGATGGTCTCAGTGTACAAAATTTATCGCGATCAAAATCTTTAAAATAGAGAGGATGGTTTATGTTCTTTTCTACTTTCGGAAATGTTGTTTGATCACATCAAATTTGGTGCAGTCCCAATAGTCGATGTGCGAAATAATTAATTCGCGATCGCCCGAATTATCAGAAAAATCATCAACAGTTAGATCGCTCCAGCCTGTAACACTAATTCTCGGCTTCCAAGGTAAGGGCGCATCCCAACTCATCGTCCACCGAGTTTTAATTAGATTATCGCCACGCGAGATTTCATGGAGATCGAGTTTGAGATTTTTAAACCAAAAGGTAATGAAGCCAATCATTCTTTGATATTGCTTAATTCCTCGAAAGTTATAAACAGGATCTTTAAAATACACATCTTCGCTGTAGATGCTATAGGTTTGTGCTTCAGGAAATTTTGCGTAATCAGCTTTCACTATGTCGAGAAGATTATTCATGAAAGCGCCTCCCGTAACATTGCTAACTTGTCCGTCAAGATGTGATAGTAAATCCAAGTGCCACGCCGCTCTTTTGTAAGTAACCCTGCTTCATACAAAACTTTAAGATGATGACTGACAGTTGGTTGAGCTAATCCTAAAGTTTCCACTAATTCACAAGCGCACACTTCTTGACTAGGCTGGGCGGCAATTAAGCTCAAGATCTGTAATCTTGCAGGTTCACCCAGTACTCGAAAGATAATAGCTAAGCGAGTTGCATCCTCTAGCTGCAAGCGTCCCGCTAGCAAAGGGGGACAACAGGCAGTTGAGATCGCCGAATGATTCGGCGGAGCAATGGGCATGGTTTGAGAAAGTTTCATAGCTTTAATCTTGACATATCACAATCAAGCAGTCAAAATATCGATAAATATAAATATTGATTATCATCTATATTACAATTATAGGTAAATTATGACTGTGCGAGTTGGCATTAATGGTTTTGGCAGAATTGGCAGATTAGCTCTCCGCGCTGCTTGGGAATTTCCAGAATTAGATTTTGTGCATATAAACGAAGTCAAAGGGGGGGTGGAAGCTGCTGCTCACTTGCTCAAGTTTGACTCGGTACATGGACAGTGGCAGCTAGAGGTTCAAGCGATCGCCGATCGTGTCCAAATCGATGACAAGAAGCTCAGTTTTAGCGAGTGTTCCCAACCTGAAGATGTAAATTGGCAAGAACTAGGCATTGAGATTGTGTTGGAATGTTCTGGCAAATTCCGCACTCCTGAAACCCTAAATCCTTATTTCCAAAAGGGTGTAAAAAAGGTAATTGTGGCGGCTCCAGTTAAAGAAGAAGCGCTAAATATTGTCATGGGAATTAACGATCATCTCTACAATCCAGATCAACACCATCTAATCACCGCCGCTTCTTGTACAACTAACTGTCTCGCGCCCATCGTCAAAGTGATTCACGAAGGGTTAGGAATCAAGCATGGCGTAATTACCACAATTCATGACAATACCAATACCCAAACCCTTGTCGATGCTCCCCACAAGGATCTGCGACGAGCTAGAGCCTCTAGTTTGTCGCTAATTCCTACCACAACAGGTTCAGCGACGGCGATCGCTTTAATCTATCCTGAACTCAAAGGCAAGTTAAATGGTTTAGCCGTACGCGTACCTTTGCTGAATGCTTCATTAACTGATTGCGTGTTTGAAGTGGAGCGTCCTACAACTATTGAAGAAGTAAATAGCTTATTGAAAGCCGCCGCCGATGGCGAACTGAAAGGAATTTTAGGCTACGAAGAACGTCCCCTCGTTTCAATTGATTACAAAGACGATCCGCGATCGTCGATTATTGATGCGCTTTCCACAATGGTGGTTGATGAAACTCAGGTCAAGATTCTCGCTTGGTATGACAACGAATGGGGCTATGCCAATCGCATGGTGGAATTGGCAAGAAAAGTCGCGATCGCTCTTTAAAAATGTGAGTACTTCACCATGAACTCTTCCACAGCATCCAAAGCCAATTTTAAGAACTATGCTCTTGTCACCTTCACCTATTGGGGATTCACAATTACCGATGGCGCTTTGCGACTATTGGTATTACTCTATTTCAACAATATCGGCTATACTCCAATTCAAATTGCTTCACTATTTCTCTTCTACGAAGTCTTTGGTGTTGTCACTAATTTTTTAGGCGGATGGATTGGCTCACAACTAGGACTCAAGGTTACACTTTATACAGGAATTGGCTTACAGATTTTCTCTTTAGTCCTGTTATCATTTCTCAATCCTGAATGGGCGCAATGGCTAGCCGTTCTTTATGTGATGCTTGCTCAAGCTTTTTCAGGAATCGCTAAAGACTTGACCAAAATGAGTACAAAGAGCGCGATTCGATTAGTAGTGCCTCAAGATGCTCAATCGGCACTATTCAAATGGGTTGCTATTCTCACAGGTTCTAAGAATGCACTCAAGGGAGTCGGCTTTTTTGTCGGTAGTGCTTTATTGGGATTTTTTGGCTTTGTGAATTCGCTATGGATTATGGCGGGAGGTCTGTTTTTACTCTTGTTCACAGGCTTATTTCTCCCCAAAGGGATGGGAAAAATCAAGGCAAAAGTTAAATTCAAACAACTCTTTTCTAAAAGCCCTGAAATCAATCTTCTATCAGCCGCCAGATTCTTCTTATTTGGTTCCAGAGATGTTTGGTTTGTGGTGGGACTGCCTGTATTTTTGCGAAGTGTTTTAGGTTGGTCTTTCTCTCAAGTCGGCGGATTTTTGGCTTGTTGGGTAATTGGTTACGGCGTTATCCAATCCCTAGCACCGACATTGATTCAACGCTTTGGTTCTGGTCAGCCGCCGCGATCGCAAACAGTGCAATTTTGGACATCTCTACTAGTCATAGTTCCCGCGGCGATCGCAATTTCTCTACAAGCTGGTATACCCGCAAACTGGGCAATTATCGGTGGCTTACTAATCTTCGGAATCGTCTTTGCCTTTAACTCATCCGTGCATTCTTACTTAGTTCTCGCCTTCACTGACGATGATAAAGTCGCGCTGAATGTGGGTTTTTACTACATGGCAAATTCGGGTGGACGTTTAGTTGGTACAGTGCTATCGGGACTAGTGTACGAATTCTTTGGCTTAGTAGGCTGTTTGTGGGTATCGACAGCCCTAGTTTTAGCCGCCGCCCTAATTACGCGCAAATTGCCCGATTCTCAGACCAATAATGCGATCGCATGGAAATCTGATGGGGAATAGGCGATCGTCTCTATTACAGTTCCAATCTTGCTTTTAAGTTAGCTGGAGCAATATAAATACGTGCTTTGCCGCGTTTAGATTGAGCGAGAACTAATAAATCTTTATCCACCAAGGCTGCAAGATAATTTCTAGCAGTTTTCTCAGTAACTCCCAAATCAATCGCAACCTGTTTTGCCATAAATTCTTGTCCAGGAGATTTCAAAGCTTCTTTCAAGATTTCTAGATGACCTCTATTTAAAGTTTTGGCTAATGGGCTTCGATTAACCCAATCCATGAATTTTATAAATTCATCCTTTCTTCTATCTATATACTCGTACAAGGATTTAACAGATTTTTCAATAGTTTCAACTTGGTTATAGATAAAATATGTAAGGTCAAAATCATCGGTTTCTGTATAGATAAAAGCCTTATCATAGGCTCCACGTTTTTCTTTGATAAATTTACTAATTGACACATATTCAAACAACCAATAATCATCAGACCGAAGAATACTCCAATAAAAAATTGCTCTTGCTGTTCTACCATTACCATCACTAAAAGGATGAATATAAGCGATCATAAAATGGAGAATAATCGCTTTAATGATTGGATGGATAAAATCTGAACCTTGACTATGGTCTTGATTCGCAAAGTCACATAGATGATTTAGCCTAGATTGAATCGTCTGCCATTCAGGTGGATAAAATACGTTCTCACCATAGGAATCAGTCACAATAATATTATTATCCTGCCTTAACTGTCCTGATACTGCTTCGTTATCAATTGCTTTATAGGTTGCGATCCTATGCAACTCCAATATAAATTCTATTGATAGTTCTTCATTTCTTCTCTCAATCGCTTTTTTCATTAACTGATAGTTATTGAAAATCATCTGTTGAGATTTATCCTTGGGCGCAAGACTTTTTTTTAGCATCTCCTGTGCAACTTCGCGAGTAGTTGAAGCCCCTTCTAATTGAGATGAAGTGATTGCTTCTTCTAGCATTAAGCTTTTCACAAAATAATGCTGCTTGTCACTCGAAGAACTGAAGTTACTCCCATCTCGTAGCTCTTGACCTCTGCCCATCATTTTGTCAATGGAGGATAGCCTTGCATGGAGTGAGTCAGGGATGCTGTAAAAAAAACAGGATTCTTTTTCAGCTTGTAGCTGTAGATGTTTTGCTCTTGCTTTTCTAGTGATTTTAGTCGCTACCCATGCAGCTATTTCGTCATCGCCTCTTTCTACTCGCCATTTAAACTCATCCCAATGTAAATATCGACCTTTGCGATCTGTTTCGTGATATCTACCGAGCAACATTACAACTTTTTCGTATTCTACCTCCTTCACTAACTCAGAGAAAGGTTTTGGCACTCTAATTCTTGACATAGAGCTAATTTTAAACTCAAGTTTATTTTGGTCTAGTCTATGCGATTTTATCTATAAGTTGGCGATCGCCTACAAATCTGATCGACGACAAAAAGCTACAAAGGCATATGTAGAAATCATAACGAAATCGGGTTTGCCTAGCTGTTGCTTCTATAATCTATATATCGATACGTATCAATATATAAGGTTTATCGACAAGATTATTCAAAGTCGATGAGCTATAGATTAAGGAGCGCATCATGGATACGGTCAAAATTGAAATTTTGGGTACTGGCTGTAAAAAGTGCCAACAGCTAGAAGCAAATGCCAAACAAGCGGTGACAAACCTCAATCTCACTGCGGATGTTTCGCATATTACCGATCCTGTGGAAATTGCTATGCTTGGGGTGATGTCCACACCAGCAATGACCATCAATGGAAAAGTTGTCAGCAAAGGGCAAGTAATCAGTCCCGAACAAATTCAATCCCTATTGCAACGTTAAAGGGATAAATCTATGTTTGATCCTTTTTATCCCTTTGATTGGTTCGCAACTCAGATTGTAACGAAGCTATTGGGTTTAGAAATCGCCTCACATTTAGGATCTAGTCTGCATTTCTTCCTTTATGATGTGCCGAAAGTTTTGACATTGCTAATCGTGATTAGCTTTGTCGTTGGCACGTTTCAGAGCTTTTTAGAGCCTGAGCGAGTTCGTTCTCTATTAGCAGGAAAGCGGACATTTTTAGGTAATATCTTGGCGGCGATGGTGGGAATTGTCACTCCATTCTGTTCTTGCTCGGCAGTTCCATTATTTATTGGATTTTTAGAAGCAGGTGTTCCTTTAGGTGTGACTTTCTCCTATCTGATGGCAGCGCCAATGGTCAACGAAGTTGCGGTAATCTTGCTATGGGGACTATTTGGAATAAAAGTGACACTAATTTATATCGGTTTTGGCGTGGGCTTAGCGATCGCATCTGGATACATCATCGGACTACTCAAACTTGAAAAATGGGTAGAACCCTTTGTGTGGGAACTACAAAGATCGCGTCAAGGTATAGCTCATGGTGATGAAGATAGTCCGGAACCCATTGCGCTGACTTGGCATCAAAGATTTGAGCAGGGCAGATATCAATCTAGCGAAATTGTGCGATCAGTTTGGTTATATGTTGTCCTTGGCATTGCGATCGGCGCAGGAATACATGGTTACGTGCCGACCGATTTTATTGTCAAATATGCAGGTGTAAATAATCCATTAGCAGTTCCACTCGCTGTCGTTATGGGCGTTCCCCTCTATGCCAATATTGCAGGTGTAATGCCGATTACCGAAGCATTAGTCAATAAGGGTATGCCAATGGGTACAGTATTGGCTTTCACGATGGCAGTCACCGCCCTATCCCTTCCTGAAATCGTAATTCTCAAAAAAGTACTGCGCCCTCAACTGTTAGTTGTATTTGTCGGTCTGATGACGATTGGTATTATCAGCATCGGTTACATCTTCAATGCATTGCTGCTATAAAATCAAACGCGATCGCAAACAGTGCAATTTTGGGCACTGGTCAGCTAATGTGGGATAGGTTCTGAAATGTCCATTTCATACCGATAAAAAATACGCAAATACGTCGATCACGATTTAGCTAACCAGTACCCTAAATTTTTTTATGGCTGATTTCGTTTACCTGTGCTAGCATTTCATTTAAGTCTACTGGATGGTAATGGCAAAAGTCCTAGTACTAAATGCATCCTATGAGCCGCTGAACATCACAAATTGGCAGCGGGCTATCGTTTTGCTCATAAAAGGAAAAGCTGAGCAAGTAGAGCATAATGGCAAGATGATTTATCCAGGGATGCCATTACCTACCGTCATTAGAATGCTGCAATATATCAGTATTCCTTACAAAGAAATCCCCCTTACTCGTCGCAATATCTTGCATCGCGATTCTCACACTTGTCAATATTGTGGGCACACAGGTGATGACCTCACACTTGATCACGTACTACCGCGATCGCGTGGTGGTGGTGATAGTTGGGACAATATTATTACTGCTTGCGTACGCTGCAATGTCAAGAAAGGCAATCGTACACCCAAAGAAGCTTCAATGCCAATGCGAAAGCCAGCGCGTCGTCCTCATAGTGGATTACATTTTGAGGTGACAAAATATCTGCGATCGGGAAACCATGACGAATGGCAGAAATATATCATCAATTAAAAAATAGAGAGGCGCTTAGTGCCTCTTCACTTTCTAATTGATATATTTAATTGATATGTTTAATTGATAAGTGGTCTAAATCCATGTTTAATCGAAACTGCACCGATTTTTTCCATACTCTCAATGCTGATTTGATTGCGTCCCCATGAGAAGTTAGTATGCCAACCTTCAAACTCTAAGAGCATTGCTTCAGCAAAACAGGCAAAAAGCTGACGAGCTGGTGCGGTCATATTCACGATTTTCATGATTTTCCAATCGATATCGAGGCTATGCTCGACAATACCGCCATCAATTACATGAATACCTTCTTCTTTAACAAGAGTAGACATATTTTTAGGGTAGCCACCATCAATCAGAATGCAAGGACGCTTCAGAGTAGAAGCATCGATCGCCATACCTTTAGCCATACTTGCTACCCAGACAATAATGTCGGACTTAGGAAGAGCATCTTCAATCGCCATAACGGTGCCACGACCGAGTTGAGTTTGTAACTCTTGCAAGCGCTCTTGATTGCGGGCAACTAGCAATAAATCTTTGATATTGGTACGAACATCTAGCCATCGACAAACTGCGCTGCCGATGTCACCAGTTGCACCGCAGACCGTCACTGTAGCTCTGGCTAAATCAATCCCAAATTTGCGACTTGCTTCTTCGATCTGACGACAAATGATGTAGGCGGTATGGGTATTGCCTGTAGTAAAACGATTAAAGTCTAGTTGAATGTTCCGCACACTCGACATCTGATTGAGGTTAAAATTCTCAAAAATAATTGAAGAAAATCCACCCAAAGCAGTGATGTCAATATCATGCTTTTGAGCATGAGCCATCGCGTTGAGAATCTTGCGAATGGCGGTTTTAATTTTGCTCCCTGCCAGCATTTCAGGCAAGAAACAGGATTCTACATACAAACCTTCGATTTGCTGACCTGTTGCACTCGTAACTTTAATGTGATCGACAATTTGGGGCGGGGCGCTACACCAAAATTCCAAACCTTGATCGGCGTATTCGGGATAGCCTAATTCCCTTGCCACAGACTGAGCGTGTTCAAGACTTGTTAAATGCCCAATAAGACCAAACATCGATTGCGGTTACCAGTTTTTTATTAGCTATTAGCTATTAGCTGTTAGCTGTTAGCTATTTTATTTAGAATTTTTAGAAATAATTATTTCTTTTTTTTGAAAAAAGATGATTAGCTGTTGGCGATTAGCTAAACGCTAACAGCTAACAGCTAATTGGCGCTAAGCAGCTACTAAACCCATTGCTGACATTTTCATGATGTCGCGGGTGTTGAAGCCGATTTTGTCTAGGCTTTCGCCATATTGGATCATGAAGTCTTCAACCAAAGCTTCTTTTTCCATTCCTAGAACTTTGGCATCAGCTTCAACTTGGTTGAGCATTTTCCAAACGATCGGCAAGTTTTGTCGATTGGCTTGTTCTAGGCTGACTTTAGAGTCTTCAAAATGTTCCTGCAACCAGTCTTCGCCAAAGTTGAGATGCATATACTCCTCTTTGACCACGCCCTCAGTGATTTTGCGGGCAAAAGGATCGGCGACGGGAATATAAATGTTATAAGCAGCGATCGCAAAGCACTCGATGATCAGTGATTGGATCAACAGACAGGTAACAATATCCCCCACCGCAAAAGCTTTTTGAAAATTGCCATGCAGTTCAGCGAAGAATACATGTGCAAAGTCCATGTCAGGTGTCACGTTAAGATTTTTGCCACAGGCTGTAAAACCTTTTTTATGGCGATCTTCCATTTTCGCGAGTTTGATAAAATCTTCTTTAAAATCGGGCAGTAGTTCCCCTAGTTGGAGATAGTTGCTGTACGCCTCAGCTTCGCCCTCAATGACGATCGCATTAATCCGACTGTAGGCATCGCGATAGGTTTCTGATTGATAATTAATCGCTACAGCTTCGAGTGTTTGCCCCATGTTTTGCCTCTTAAAAAATTCCTACTTCAATAAAAAAAGTCAATCTATAGCTATTTTATGCTAAGTAGCACAGCGATTTAAATTAAAACCCGAATAGCTAAAATCCTTACTAAATAACACGGACAACAGCACCTTGGGATTTTACACACCAAAGCGGTAAACTGAAACAGTCCCTCAACTCGTAGTTATGGCAAGTTATCTGTTAGAAGTTGGCACTGAAGAGCTACCCGCTAGTTTTATAGTCGATGCTTTGCGCCAATGGCAAGAGCGCATCCCTAAAAATTTAGATGAACATCAACTAACTACGAGCAAGATCAATGTATATGGTACGCCCCGCCGTTTAGCAGTTCTAATTGAAGGCTTACCACTTGAACAAAGCGATCGTAGTCTGGAAATTAAAGGTCCTGCGATTAATTCAGCTTTTGTAAATGGCGATGTGCAAGGCGAACCAACAAAGGCTTTGATCGGTTTTGCCAAATCTAAGGGGATTGACCTTAAAGATATTTTTGTTAAAGAGACTGACAAAGGTGCGTTTGTATTTGCGAATCAGCAAGTCATCGGTCGTGAAACAACCGAGATTTTGCAGGAATTGGCGATAAATTGGATAACAGGGCTTGAAGGTAAGCGGTTGATGCGTTGGGGAAATGGCGATTTGAAGTTCCCGCGTCCGATTCGTTGGTTAGTGTCATTATTTAATTCAAAAATTTTACCGATCTCTTTAGAAAATGTGCAGTCTGATCGGATTAGCCGAGGGCATCGAGTTTTACATCCGCGCTCCGTGATTATTGATACGGCAAAGGATTATGTGGCAACTTTGCGTGAAGCATTTGTAGTAGTTGATGGCAGAGAACGTCAGAGACATATTTTTACGCAAATCAATAGCATTGTCGAATTGTTTGGAGGGCAAGCTGAAATTCCTCAAGATTTATTAGAAGAAGTTACTTATTTAGTAGAGTTCCCAACTGCGGTCATTGGTGAATTTGAGCGTGAGTTTTTGGAACTTCCACAGCCTGTAATTAAGACGGAAATGGTCAGTCATCAGCGCTATTTTCCAGTTTATTCTGTCAAAAATCCTGATCAGCTCCTACCTCGTTTTATTACCATTTCCAATGGTGATCCAGACAAGTCGCGTTTGATTGCGGCGGGCAATGGGCGGGTAATTCGGGCGCGTCTCTCTGATGGTAAGTTCTTTTACGATAGCGATCGCGCTGTGCATTTAGAAACTTTCTTACCACTTTTAGAAAAAGTAACTTTTCAGGCACAACTTGGCTCAGTTGCTGAGAAAGTGGAACGGATTAGAGCGATCGCTAAAGTGGTAATTGCATCTATTGCCAATCTAGAAACAACAGAAGCTGATAAGGAAATCGTTGATCGCACTGCCCAACTGGCTAAAGCTGATCTAGTCACGCAGATGGTGAAGGAATTTCCTGATCTGCAAGGACAAATGGGCTATTACTACGCACTCTCTAGCGGCGAACCTGTTGCAGTAGCAATGGGCATTCGCGAGCATTATCAACCGAAGGGTGCGAATGATGTATTGCCGACTTCTTTAACAGGAAAAATTGTGGCGATCGCCGATCGCATTGATACGCTTGTTGGCATTTTTGGTTTAGGCATTATTCCCACAGGTTCTTCCGATCCCTTTGCTTTGCGCCGTGCGGCTACGGGCGTTGTCCAAATTGTTTGGGAAAATGACTTTGCTCTTGATTTGCCAAAGCTATTACAAGATGCGATCGCTATCTACGTGGAAAACAATTTATTAGCTAGCCCCTCTCAAACTGTGCTTGAGAATCTCTACAAATGGTTTAAACAACGATGCGATACGATTTTGGCTGATCAAGGCATTGAGTACGATCTGGTTAATGCAGTCTCAGGTAGTGAAGATCTTGCCTATACTTTGCAAGGCTTGAGCAATCTCACCCGCATTAAAGCCCGCGCTCATTTCCTGCAAAAGGCTCGCGAAAGTGCCACGCTAGAATCGATCTATGAACCAATTGTTAGAGCTTCTCGCCTCGCCGTCCAAGGTGATTTGGACGTTATGGCATTGGACGTAAAAGCGATTATTAATCCTACCTTACTGGTCGAACCTGCGGAGCAAGAGTTATATCAAGCGATCGCAGCGTTGCCGAGTCAACCTAGTGACGAGCAACTAATGGAAGGGATTAAAGCGATCGCGCCTGTTTTAGCCAAATTTTTTGATGATGTTTTAGTTATGGCAGAAGATCCACAAGTTCGCCAAAATCGCCTCAACCTGCTCGGGATCATCCGTAACTACAGTCGCCAATTAGCAGATTTTAGCTTTATCAGAGGTTGATCGAAACAAAAAGGTCAAGCTTGCTCTCTAGTTTTTTAGGCAAAGAGCATCTTTTAAGCTGCACTCATTGATTGAATTTTCATATCAAAACCTATTCTGTGATTATGTCTGTAGATATGATTAGAAAAACTTATTGAAAAAATTAAAATGCAAGTGAAAACTCATCATTTTATTGACTTGTTTAAATAGCTGGAGTCTTTTCGCAGATTGGACTTGAGCTATTTAGAAAACCTTGGAAGCGATCGATAACTATCTCCTATAACCAATGATAGAAATAAAAGGCTAGTTGTTCGCATGGATACTAAGAGCGATATGATGCCTTTAATACCCGTAAAGGGTGATTAAGATAAACACAGCTTGGATTAGCGCCTTTACACCTGCGCAATTTCAAGACTGAAATTATCATTCTGACTGCAATCTTTAAGAGGTTTATTACATGGCTACTTTCAAAGTAAGACTAATCAACGAAGCTGAAGGATTAGATAAAACTATCGAAGTTCCTTCTGATGAGTACATCCTTGACGTTGCTGAAGCTCAAGGCATCGATCTTCCTTACTCCTGTCGCGCTGGTGCTTGCTCTTCTTGTGCAGGCAAAATTCTTAAGGGTGAAATTGATCAAGGCGATCAGTCTTTCTTAGATGACGAACAAATTGAAGCTGGATACGCTCTTCTTTGCGTAACCTATGCTCAGTCTGATTGCGAAATCTTGACCCACCAAGAAGAAGCTCTCTACTAATCGCTTCTTTTCTTAAATATTCTTTGAAAGCTCCGATCGCTAGCTCTTTATGTCTACGATCGGGGTTTTTTCGTCTTTATGCAGATTACAGCGCTTTGCGATGAAATCAAACCCAGATTTTTGTAAAAGCCTCCCCAAGAAGCGACAAGTGCGGGGCTTTTACAAAAATATTGTGGTTCGTTTGTTCGCAATTTACTATAAGGTTCGCAATGCGAACTTTTTATAGGTCATACTTTGGTGTTACATTTTCAGAGTCTAAATTGTAAGAGGCAACACGAATTTTGTCTGGCAACGAAGAAGAAGTTACCGTCACAGAAACTCAAAAATCAACTTCCACTAAGCGATCGCTTTTAAACATCGCAACGATTGTGGCAGTTGCCACATTGCTGAGTAAAATATTTGGATTACTACGTCAAGTAGCGATCGCGGCGGCTTTTGGTAATGGTACGGCTTATGGTGCGTACAACTTTGCTTATGTGATCCCAGGGTTTTTATTGATTTTACTGGGCGGGATTAATGGGCCTTTTCATAGCGCGATCGTTAGTGTTTTAGCAAAACGAGATCGCAAGGAAGTCTCACTAATCATCGATAGCATCACCACTCTCGTTACAGGAATTTTATTGGTGGTGACCATTGCTTTGGTGATTTTTGCCGACCCATTGATGCATCTAGTTGCCCCAGGACTATTCGTGCCAGAGGCAGATTTGCTTGCTAAAGGTATTGATCCTAGTGTTATTCAAAATCTTAAAGTTACCAAAGATATCGCCATTCAGCAGTTTCAAATTATGGCTCCGATGGCAGTACTAGCTGGATTGGTCGGCATCGGCTTCGGCGCGCTAAATGCTGCCGATGCTTACTGGTTACCATCTGTCAGTCCGATATTTTCGAGCTTGAGTGTGCTGATTGGTATCGGTGGTCTCTTTTGGACTATGGGTTCCAAAATTTTGTTGCCTGAAAATGCAATGTTAGGCGGCGCTGTGCTTGCTTGGTCAACTCTTGCAGGTGCTTTATTACAGTGGCTAGTGCAACTACCAGTGCAAATTAAATCTGGGATGGGTGGATTTAAGTTGAGGTTTGATTTTCAACGTCCTGAAGTCAAAGAAGTAATGAAAATAATGGTTCCTGCCACTTTTTCATCAGGAATGCTGCAAATTAATGTGTGGACAGATTTGTTTTTTGCTTCATTTATTCCCAATGCAGCGGCGGCAGTATCAGCTATGGGCTATGCGGGGCTTTTAGTGCAAACACCTTTAGGGATTTTATCAAATGTAATTCTTGTTCCTTTGTTTCCTGTGCTGTCTAAACTGACTGATCCTGAAAACTGGAATGAACTTAAACAACGCATTCGTCAAGGCTTGATGTTGACTGCTTTGACCATGTTGCCTTTAAGTGCGTTGATGCTGGCTCTTGCCCTACCGATTTCTCAGGTCGTATACGAGCGATATGCGTTCACGTCTGATGATTCGCAGTTGACTGCATGGGTGTTGATGGCTTATTCGGTGGGAATGTTTGTATATTTGGGACGTGATATTTTGGTACGGGTGTTTTATGCCCTCGGTGATGCCGAAACCCCTTTTAAAATAAGCATTGTTAATATTTTCTTGAATGGACTATTTGATTATTTCTTAGTTCAAAAATTTGGCGCCCCAGGAATTGTACTTGCCACAGTTTCAGTGAACGTGATTTCGATGATTGCTATGTTGTATTTTCTTGATCGCCGACTCAATGGATTGCCCTTAGTAAGTTGGAGCATAACCATATTTGGTTTAGCGATCGCAAGTATGCTCTCAGGTGGTGCAAGTTGGGGTGTATATAACTTTCTCAGCCAAAACTTTGCAAGTTTGAGTGCTGTAACAAAATTTGGGGTGAAGCTAGGTAGCTTAGCGATCGCTAGTGCAGTTGGCTTAATCATTTTTGGAGCGATCGCTGTGCAAATGAAAATCCCTGAGATCAGCGCCCTAACTAATCAAATCAAGCGACGCTTTTCGCGTTAGGGCTAGCTAACAACGATAGAACTAATTGCCATCGCATCGGAGATATAACAAACTCCGCCAAATTTCTTAGTTACTGGTTTGAGCTTTTCGACCAATAGTTTAGTTTTATCAGCTAAGAAGAAGGCAATCACATAGTCATTTTCTAACATACTCATGTCCAAATCACCCGAATTAGTACCACTGACCCCTTTGCCTATGACATTACGAATCACGGTATAGTTCAACACGCCAACTTTCTCTAGAACTTTAATGATTTTGTGTGACTCCACAGAATCAGATACAATTTCAATTCTTTTCACTTCTTGCATAATTTATCTCTACTAATAAATATTCTGAGTTAATCCAAACTGCCCTTTGCTACGACTGCCTTAACATCTATAACCAAAATAAATTAATCACATACATATATAAAGGAATCCCGACAATAATATTGAAGGGAAATGTGACCGCGAGAGCTGTGGAAACATATAAGCTAGGATTAGCCTCTGGAACTGTCAGACGCATGGCAGCAGGGACAGCGATATACGAAGCACTGGCACATAACACTGCAAATAAAAGTGCATCTCCTTGTGACATCGAAATTAATTTAGCGATCGCAATGCCAACACCTGAATTCAAGATTGGCATTAAGATCGCAAAAATGATCAAGAAAAGCCCTGTTTTTTGCAAATCTTTAATTCTTTTAGCGGCGACTAATCCCATATCCATCAAAAAGAAAGTCAACACACCGTAAAACATGTCTTGAGTAAAAGGTGATAAAACGTGCCAACCTCTCTCACCAGTTAAGCAACCAATGATTAGACTGCCAACCAGTAGGTAGACAGAACTATTGAGAAAAGCTTCGCGTAATACTTCTGACCATGAAAATTCGCTAGTTTCACCTTTTTCTGCCTTTTCTGACGCAGTAAACAGGTTAACGAGGATAAGTCCAACAATAATCGCAGGAGACTCCATCAACGCTAGAGCAGCTACCATATAACCGTCAAAACTGATACCTAGCTGGCTTAAAAATGAGCTAGCAGTAATAAACGTAACTGCACTAATTGAGCCGTAAGTAGCAGCGATCGCTGCTGCATTGTAAGGGTCGAGCTTAGTCTTGAGAATAAAAAATGAATATACAGGAACTATGCAAGCCATCAGGATCGCCGCTAGCATAGTCAAAATCACCTCTTGACTAATTCCACTTTTAGATAGTTCCACACCTCCCTTAAACCCGATCGCCAATAGCAAATACAGCGAGAATAATTTTGGAATTGGTGGCGGAATTTCTAAATCCGATTTGACTAGTACCGCAATCATGCCCAGAAAAAAGAACAGAATCGGCGGGTTAAGAACATTAGAAACAATTAAGTCTAAATTCATTAGGGCTGATCCATATAAAAGAATTTTAAAGAAAAACTATCAATTCATAATGACAGTTCATGCGAATGAGATCAAAAAATATAAAGTAGATTTTTTATTTGAGTTTGATAGCATAGGTTTAAAGTATTGTCTTTGGGAGAATATCAAGATGTCAGCGATCGCCCTTCCTGCTGTAAAAAAACAAACAAGTTCAGTAGATCTCCTATCCCAGCCTCCTACTAGCGAACTCGTTACCGATCAATGGATCAGCGCCACATGGGAGAAATTTATGCAGGTTTTAGATAATCCTCTATATGAAGATGCTCGTTGCTATTACGACAAAAATCGAATCAAGCAAATGAGGATCGAAACTATGCCTGTTGGCTCTGAACATGCTCTAAACAATGGCATTATTTATTTTGCGATCACTCTCTACTGCACATTAAAAAATATTCCTCTTGCAGGTTTGATCAACGCTAGTTACGTTAAAGCAGGAGTTCAAGGCTGTCAGCCAGATATCTCTTACTATATCGGTGAAGCTGCTGCCCTTGCCCCTCGCAGCAGTTCTATTGTCAGCCTAGACGAATCAACTGTCCCGAATTTGGTGGTTGAAATATCTAGCTCTACTCTTAACGATGAGTTAGGTAAAAAGCGCTTGCTTTATGAAAAATTGGGAGTTAGTGAATATTGGGTGGTCAATGTCCAAGAGATGAAGATTATTGCCTTTGAAATGATGACTGATGGCGGTAGTCGGCAGATCTCTGTATCTAAATTATTAGGAGAATTAGCGATCGCTGATCTCGAAGAAGTACTAACCCTCAGCCGCGAAAAATCTCAATCAGAAGTTGGGACATGGCTCTTGCAAAAATATAGCGATCGCCATTAACCTAAAAAACTGATGCTTCGTATCAGTTTTTTTGAGTTTAATATTTGTAGAACAGGCGCTATACTATAGTCTAGACATTAAAATGCAATTATTTTCTGATTAGTCGCCTAGCCACTTTTTCAGCAAATATATACCGAACTCTAAAAACATATATAGTTGGAAAAATGAGCGAACCAACTCCCTACGAAAAGCTAGGAGTCAGCGATGAAGCCTCCTTTGAGCAAGTGCGTGATGCACGTGATCGCCTATTGCGCGAATACGAGGGGGATGAGTCTCAACAAGAAATTATCGAGGTTGCTTACGATGCCATCCTCATGGATCGTTTACGCGCCCGTAAAGAAGGCAAGATTGCTGTACCTGATCGTATTCGTTATCCTGAGCGTCTAGCTGCGGTTCCGCCTGCTACGCTACAAAATAATACGCAACGCCGCACTCCATCTTGGTTGTCCAGACTGTTAGACAATCCTAGCCAAAAAGACATTTATATTTCACTCGGAATTTTTTCGGGGCTTGGTGTAGTTAGCTTTTTTGTGCCAGTCGCAACTACAACTTGGCTTTCATTTGGGTTGATTGCCAGTGTTTATTTGCTAACTCGTAAAGAAAATCGCTTTGGACGAGCTTTGCTAATCTCTCTATCAGGAATTACATTCGGTGTATTGCTAGCTGCTTTGACTAGTCAAATTTTAGTGATATCCCGTTTGGCAAGTGACGGATTTTTCCCTAGCCCCATTCAAATGGCAATTATTTTGCTAGTAATGTGGCTACATGCTTGTTTCTTGCGCTAAAAGCTAAAAGATACTTCAAAAACCAAAGATGTTTGGTTTGGCAAAGCCCAGCTTAACTAGTTATCTTTGGGTTGATCACTAAAGAGATAAATTAAAATGAGCTTAGGTAGGGCAAATTTTGCGATCGCGCAACTTAATCCAGTGATCGGAGATTTGGTCGGCAATTGTAATCGTATTTTGCTTGCCGTCCAAAAGATTGCCGAGCAGGATGTCCAACTTGTACTGACATCAGAGCTATCAATTTGTGGTTATCCTCCCCGCGATCTATTGATGAATCATCAATTTATCCGTGATATGCAAATAGCGATCGCCGATCTTGCGCGTAGACTTCCGCCCGATATCGCTGTACTAGTTGGCACAGTTTCGGCAAATCCCAATGCTAGTCAGGCTGGAGGCAAACCTCTATTTAATAGTGCAGCGTTATTACAAGGCGGCGAAGTTCGCCAGATTTTTCATAAGCGGTTGCTGCCAACCTATGACGTATTTGATGAAGATCGCTATTTTGAAGTCGGTAATGGTAACCAAGTTTTTACGTTAAATCTGAAGGGGGGATCATCGTTGCGGGTGGGCGTAACTATTTGCGAAGACATTTGGAATAACGAGAAGTTCTGGGGCAAACGCCGATATGCCGATGATCCTGTCGCAGAATTAGCGCAAAAGGAAGTGGATTTGCTACTCAATTTATCAGCTTCACCTTATGCAGTGGGTAAACAAAAGTTGCGCGAGACGATGTTGAGACATAGCGCGATTGTGCACAATTTGCCCTTGATTTATGTCAATCAGGTAGGTGCAAATGATGATCTGATTTTTGATGGATGCAGTATCGCCTTTAATCGCAAGGGTGAAATGATTGCGCGTGGTAAAAGTTTTGAAGAGGATTTGCTAATTATAAATATTGATGAAGTGGGAAGTAATTCTACTTCATTAATATATGCCTCAATATATGAAAGTGATGATGCGGAGATCTTCGCAGCTTTAGTTCTCGGCGTACGTGATTATGTACAGAAATGTCGATTTCATCAAGTAGTGATTGGTTTGAGTGGGGGGATTGATTCGGCTCTAGTAGCGGCGATCGCAACTGAAGCGATCGGCAAAGAGAACGTGCTAGGTGTACTGATGCCTTCGCCCTATAGTTCTGAGCATTCACTTACCGATGCGATCGCCTTAGCCAATAACTTAGGAATTTCTACGCAAACAATTCCCATTCAGCCAATGATGGCAGCTTTTGAGCATAGTCTAGAAGCGCTATTTACTGGTCAAACTAGTGACGTGACTGAAGAGAATCTGCAGTCGCGGATTCGTGGCAGTTTGCTCATGGCAATCTCCAATAAATTTGGACATTTACTACTTTCAACAGGTAATAAATCAGAAGTTTCCGTGGGCTATTGCACTCTTTACGGCGATATGAATGGAGGACTTGCCGCGATCGCCGATGTGCCAAAAACACGCGTCTTTTCTATTTGTGAATGGTTAAATCGCACAAATTCCTATCTATCTATTAAACAAGGTATTGCGGAAGTCATTCCCGTTAATATTATTACTAAACCACCTAGTGCAGAACTCAAGCCCGATCAACTCGATCAAGATTCCCTCCCTCCCTACGATATTCTTGACGATATTTTACAAAAACTAATTGATCAACATTTTTCGGCTTCCGAAATTATTGCCACAGGACACGAGCAAGCGATCGTAGAGCGAGTAGTACGCTTAGTCAAAATTGCCGAATTTAAACGACGCCAAGCTGCCCCTGGACTCAAAATCACTGATCGCGCCTTCGGCTCTGGCTGGAGAATGCCGATTGCCAGCAATCTTACTCACAGCAATTGATATTTTTTTAGACTAAACTGGGCAATCTGGTACTGGTTCCGCTATATGGGATGTAACAAAGCTTTCCCTGCAAAGGCTACAAGGATTTGCTCTGAAGCTAAAATATTGGGATTTTAAGGTTCAAGTGGCTGAACACCTCGATTTTTGTTTGAGGCATCCATGAATGGAGTTTTTAGCCAAAATACCAAAATCCTTGCTAAGAAAGGATTGTGTAATCCCACTTAGAGGAACCAGTGCCACATTTCCTCAATAGGCTGTATTAATCTAAATACCTACTGTTGACAAAAAGCGCCTTGCAACTGCAATAGGCGAGTAGTATTTGAGCGCCCATTCCCTTCCTGCGGATGAGATCTCAGGAAAACGATGTAAATTTTGAACAATGCGCTCGATTGAATCATCTATATTGTCAAGATCGATGCCGATATAATGCTCCCAGTTTGTAGGCATGACTGGCAAAATAAAGCCATATTTTTCAAAATCTAGATGAATTGTTACGCATCCAGCAGTCATTGCTTCCCAAAAACGCCAACTATCCCATTGCACTAATCGTTGGGTTTTCCATCCAAACTTGGTAATTGCTTTACGACAAGCTCTACCTAAAATTGTCCAACTATGATGAGGGAATGGAGAAATAAAATAACCACCAAAACTGCTACAGGCACTAGTGGAAAGCAAAAGCTCATAATACCCAGGATTATGTCTGCCACTGGCTTGTGCCCATTGGAGCTTGTGATATTCTCCGCGCTCGCGGGCATCCATAATAGACTTTGATTCTATAGGGATAACAGAGTCTAGTTTCGGTAAAAAATATTTTTTACCGTAGTTTCTTAAGGAATGATCGCCGTTAAGGAATATTCGCGAATTTACCAGAACATTATGATTGCGTTGGCTAAAATGTGGAATGTTGGCTAACTCTTTAATAATTCTTTCAGATAATCCAAAAGGAAATGCATGAGTGTTCGCAAATTTTGGTGTTGATTTAGTTAGATGAGATTTAAAGTAATGATCGAATTTTGCTAACTCAGGATCGAGGAAGTTGGTTTGTGGACCGTCGTCAGACAAGTCAATTAAAACTGTTTGGTGAGTTCGTTCTTTGCGAAGTAAGTGCTTAACATCGAATAGTGATTTGTTGAATTGATTCTGGCTTTTCCACCAAGCATCATTAACGATTACTAGATCGCAATCATCTGGTGTAACGTTGGCATCGTAACGAAATAGAAACGGTTCTTCAGGTCCTGGCAACCAAAAGTTTACATTTGAGTAAAATTCAATACCTAATGCTTTAAATCCTTCCGCTAGGCATACAGTGCCATGTTGATAGTAATGATAAGCTGAAGCATAATCCCCGTATCCATTGAGAGTCGGTGGGAAACAGTAGAAATAAACTTTTAACTTGCTTTTGTCATTCATACTGAAGTTGCTTTAAATTTTTAGATGGAGATTTTGGCAAAGCTAGTATTCAATTTTATATCGTTTTGTTCGTACTACATTACAGCGCTTTGCGCTGCCATGAAACCCAGAGAAATTTTTGAAAGTGCCGCAAAGCGGCACTTTCAAAAATTTCTCTGTACCTTTTAAAGCCTCAATAGGCTGTATTTAAAAATTATTTGGGATTTGATTGCTTATAGTAATGCAAATTACATGATTGTTACCACTAATATCCTAGGCTTTTTAAAATTAGAGGATTGAATGATCTTACAAAATAGAATTTATCACTGTTCTGCGAGTAGCGCGATCGCTGGTGGTGGGATCAAAACCTATGTTAATGGTTTGTATGTAGTAATGCCAGATACATTTGGCTCAGAGATTATTGCTAATCCCAGAGATTATGACCAAAGTGAGTTTAAATTGCTGCATGTTCATGAGACTAGCGCCATAGCTCAGGTAAGTAATTCCTGTCCTGTCGTCTTTACAGCTCACAATCACGATGTTTACTGTGCGAGTGGTACTAAATATTTGTCAGGCAGTAAATCTACTTGTGAGCGCTTATTGAATAGTTGGGGATGTACTTGGGGGCATATCGTCGATGGTTGCGGTAGTCGTCGCCCTGCTCAGATTCTTAAAAACTTAGAACGGGCAAACACTGAACTTAATGCCCTCAAAGAACTTGGTATTTTGACGATCGCTAATAGTGATTATGTGCGATCACAGTTAATTGCAAATGGGTTACCTGCATCACAGGTGATAACTTTACGGTGTGGCATAGCTCCAACTACATCTCACCATGTACCTTTAGAAAAAGACGTACATGCTCAAAAACATATTCTTTTTGCTGGCAGAATTGTTCCAGATAAGGGACTAGATTGGCTACTGCGAACGATGCCTCTATTAGATTCAGATATTCATCTTGATATTGCCGGCGAAGGTTGGGCAATGTCTCAAGTGCAGCAGCTAGCAGAGGATTTACATCTTAGCGATCGCATTACTTGGCATGGTTGGTGTGAGAAAGAGAAATTAGAAGCCCTGTATCGAAAAAGTTTTGCAGTGGTTTTCCCAAGCGTATGGCCAGAGCCTGCGGGACTAGTGACTTTGGAGGCATACGTGAGATTCCGTCCAGTAATTGCTAGTGCCGTTGGCGGTATTCCTGAACATATTCAAGATGGCAAAACAGGAATTTTGGTTGAGCTGAATAATGCTGAACAATTGGCAACAGCAATTATGGACTTGGCTAATAATTTTGACAAAGCTCGCGAGATTGGTATAGCGGGCAATGCGTTGTTTCACTCAGAATTTACTCTTGAGATTCATGCTCAAAGACTGCAAGAGATTTATGATTTAGCGATCGCGCAATTTGCCAGTAGAACAATTATCTAAAGTGAACAATTATCTAAAGTGGTAGTGCTGTAGATTTGTGGAAAAGAATTTAGACGACACGATAAAATTCAATCAGATATTTTCCACTTCTACGGATTTACAATACTACCCTTAGTTTGATAATTTCCAGATTTTGATTTTACCGTCTAGACTGCCACTTATTAAAAACTTTTGATCGGCGCTAAATTTTACCGATGACACACCGCGTTCGTGATCTGACAAAACTTGAGGCGATCGCTTATCCTTTAAATTCCAAATTCGAATTGTCTTATCGGCGCTGCCACTCGCAAGTAAGCGATCGCTATTATTAAATGCTAAGGTATGCACTTCGCCTGTATGTCCTGTGAGCACTTCTTTTAGCTGACCTGTAGTTGCATCCCATAGACGCACAGTATTATCTTCCATTGCACTGGCAATGATTTTGCCATCGTTGCTGTAAACAATTGAGCGGACAGCGCTACCATTTTCCACTAGTGTCTTAATAACTTTTCCTGTTTCGACATTCCATAATCGAATTGCTCCATCTTTACTACCACTAGTCAAGACTTTGCCATCGGGCGTGAATGAGACATCGTATACCCAAGATTTTTCTTGGAAAGTATTGATCAGTTTGCCAGTTTCCGCATTCCATATGCGAATGGTGCGATCAGCACTAGAGCTAGCGATCGCTTTGCCATTGGGACTGAAAATGGCAGTGTATACCCGTTCTTGATGACCTTCAAGATTATTTGAGATTTTACCCGTTTTAACATCCCAAATGATAATTTTGCGATCATCACTAGCACTGACTAAACGATTACCATCAGGGCTAAAGTCAATATCATAAACTCGACCTGTATTTCCTTTTAAAGTCAGTAGTTTTTTACTTGTTTGCAAATTCCATAATTCAATATTTTTTTCAGAGCTGCCGCCAGCAATAATTTTACCGTCGGGACTAATAGCAACACTATAAATTGCACCTGTGATTGAGAACTCTTTTAATAACGACGGATTAGAACTTGATATGATAATAGAGTTGTTAATAGATTCTATTGGCGTCGAGGCTTCTTTGACTTCATTGGAGCCATTGGCACTTGTAGACTTAGATGGAACTTGAGTTGTTAAGATAAATGTAGTGATCGCGATCGCAGCTAAAATAATTGTACCTAAGCCTAAATGCCAAAGCTGGATATATTGCCAAATCTTGGATTTAGGGGATTTCTGTTTCTGGTCAGACTGGTGATCGCGGACATCATCACTCAGTAGATTGCTGATAGAATTAACCCGTATCGTTGGTAAGCTGTGATTTAGATTGGAGATCGGATAGCGATCGCGAAATTCTATTAGAGACTCATAAGCCACATTAGCATTTGGATAACGCTGCCGAAAATCAAACCGCACCATCTGTGAAAGAATGTCTGCAAATTCAGGATATACTTTTGGCGCAGATTGTCGCCATAGAATTTCTAGATTGTCATCTTTTTCTAAATGACTAGGCGGAATCCCTGTCAAAGCTTGGATGCCAATTATACCGATCGCATATAGGTCACTAGCAAACTTTGGTTCGCCGTGGGCTTGCTCACTGGGCATATATCCAGGTGTACCAATTCCTACTGTGTAACCCTCTGTGTAACCCGCTGTGTAGCCCGATTGTTCGACCGATTGTCCACTTAACAGCATCGTAGGTGTAGCGATTTGCTTAACAATGCCAAAATCAATTAAAAAGAGCTGTCCATCGCGCCGCCGAATAATATTTTCGGGCTTAATATCGCGATGAATCACATTATGTTGATGCACAAAGCTAAGCACTGTTAACAGATTTTGTAATAAATCCACAACTGTAAACTGTTCCCAAATCTTGCCGCGTATGAGTTCATAACTCAGGTCTTTGCCATCAATATATTCTTGAACTAGATAAAATTCTGATAGCTCTTCAAAGTGGGCAAATAGTTGCGGGATTTGAGGATGAGTTCCTAATCGATACAGAACTTGAGCTTCTGTTTCAAAAAGTCGTCGCGATAGTTGCAAAACACTTGCTTCTTGAATGCGTGGACATAATCTTTTGATTACCCGCAGTGGGCGATCAGGTAAATGCAAGTCTTTTGAAAGATAGGTTTCACCAAATCCACCCCCACCTAAACGTGCAGTAACTTCATAATGCCCACCGACTAACTGCCCTGCTGTAAGACTCATAAATTAAATTGTTTATTGGAT